>NZ_JAIVEM010000032.1 GCF_020404765.1 Paenibacillus sp. BJ-4 | reverse complement strand
TCAGTTTTCAAAGATCAAACATTTCTTTTTCGCCGCGTTTTTCAGCAGCTATAAGATCATATCATGTTCGTTTCAAAAATGCAAGGGTTATTTTTTTCTTTTTTTTATCAAGATCATTCCGACCCAAGCTTTTCACTTTTGAAATTGCTGTTTTGTTGTCAGCTAGAATAATATATCATTTTTAGCCAGGGAAATCAACTTGTAAATATTCCCTAATGTTAGAGAGGAAATCTATTCAACCATTTTGTCAGCCATATTGGGCTGGAGGTTTACTTTAACACGCCTAGTTTATAAAATCTATATGAATTTAGTTCCAATCATAAGTCTCGCACGCTACTAAAGAACGTCTATCATGTATCCTGATTGTAGGCTGATCCAACATTCGCCTTGGTGTGAAGGCTGAATTGTCTTACTTTATAAGGTAGACAGTGAAATCATAAGAACTTTGCTATCCGGCGTTGATGCGCTCTTTTATTGTCCACGTTCTTCAAATGCCCATAGGCTCAGATTGTCAGAAGACATGAAGCAAGGCGGGTCCCAGAGACTCCGCCTTATTTATATATTTTTAGAGTCGGCAAATTTCATGGGCACATTGGCCATACGAAGGGCAGCAGCACATGGCACGCAATACCTTGAGATCATGAATAACGATTTTTCCATCTCGAGTATCCAGAGTGCCCTGCTCCTTCAACGAGCTCAGCATCCGGTTCACACTTTCCCGTGTCGCTCCAATCATCTCACCCAGTTCGGAGTGACTCAGCTTCATATTCAATAAAATGCCATCCTTCACTGCTACGCCGCATGTGTTGCTCGCACGAATCAGTGTAGACGCGAGCGCTCCTGTTTTACCATACAACAGCAAATCACGAAAACGCGATTGTGTAATTCGTTGTTTCATCGCCATCCATTGAATAAACTGCAGCGCCATTTCTCCATTTTTGGACAGGAGCGACTCCAAATCCTTAACAAGCACGACGCCTAACTCACACACATCGGCTGTCTCCGCAGTGCAGCTATACTCTTCCCCATCTATCCCACTGAATTCCCCGATCAGATCGCCCTGATGCTGAATGGTCAAAATCAATTCTTTACCGTCTTCTGTCGACTTACGAAGTTTTACATGGCCTGAATGGATATAATAAAGCTGCTCCGCATCCTCGCCCTCTCGGAAAAGCATAACGCCTGCCTTTACCTTTTTCCAAGACATAATTTCTTTCAGCAGTTCAAAATGCTCCGCCGTCAAAAAAAGCTGAATCCCCGTGCGTTCCGCCTCGTCCCCAAACCGTTCCATACAAGTGGCTTGCATGTTAGCGTCCTCCTCGTGTTTACCTGATATCTATATCATAATGGTTGAACACATGGGTTGTTATCGGGAGAACACCTGATTTTGTACCTTCCTACTCCCTGATTTGCTGTGATATATATCACTTCTCAGGCAGGCTAGTGCCCCATTTACCGGCTTTCCTCTTACTCATCCCCCCGTCTTATGAAAAGTCAGTGTTTCCTGCGCCTATAGATCAGGGGGTTCCCTGACTTACTTTTGTAACTGTCGGAACTACAATGAATTAGAGCTACAGTTTTGTTAAGAAAAAGGATGTGTCTTCTATGCTACAAATAACGGATGAAATGCGAAAAGAACTGAACCAGTTAAGGGATCGCATCTATGGAGATCTTACTGCCCTTGCATTCATGTCCAAGTCAGGAGGAGGTAAGTTACATTGGTATTACGCCTCTGGCAGCCGAAGCAATCGTTATCGCCTTATTTCTTTTAAAGTGGGACACGGCATTGCCGGGCTGGCTGTTCGTTTGGGACGTACCGTGATTGTGAGTGCTTTGCTGCCTGGCAGCATACGTCTACGTCAGGAATGTGCGCTGATGCTGGCTGAGCAGCTTCATTCTGCTGTGGCTATTCCCTTTTCCAGCACAGGTAATTTGCCGAATGGTGTACTGCTTCTTGGTAACCGTGATGTAAGAACATTCACCGATTCCGAAGTATCAGAGGCCACTCAAGTCGCTCAGCGGCTGGGTCAGCTATGTGCTCACCCCCTTACTCCATAAGATACTTTATGCTTTTATAGATGTGACAATAGATATTTGCTGAATATGGCTATACCCAACTGTCTATATTGATTGAAATCCCTAAAATTTGCTATGATTATGAGAAAACGTACGGTTTTTTACCGTTCGAGGGGATGACAAATTGATTCGTATACTTGTAGTGGATGATCATGTTGTCGTACGTTCCGGCCTTATGGCCCTATTGGACGGCAAAAACGGCATTAAGGTGGTAGGAGATGCTGCAGACGGTGATGAGGCGATCCGCAAGGCGGTCGAGCTGCAACCTAATGTGGTGCTCATGGATTTTAGTATGCCACCTGGCAAAGACGGTCTAACAGCAACCACTGAATTAAAAAAACGGTTGCCTGATACTGAAGTTCTTATTCTAACGATGCATGATGACGAGGAATACCTATTCCGGGCAATTCAGGCCGGGGCATCGGGATACATTTTAAAAAGCGCACCTCATGAGGAATTACTCGCTGCCATTCAGTCTGTGGCCGAAGGCAGCGCCTATCTGTACCCAAATGCGACCAAACGACTGATGAGTGAATATCTGGACAAGATCAAACAGGAAGGCATTGCCGGACCCTATGAGTCCCTTTCCGAGCGTGAAAAGGAAATTCTGTCATGGATAGCAAAAGGATATGCCAATAAGGAAATTGCCGAGCACCTGGTGATTAGCGTCAAAACCGTAGAGTCTCACAAAAGTAACCTTATGGAGAAGCTTAACCTGAAAACACGGCCCGAGCTGGTCAAATTTGCACTTAAAAAGGGGCTGCTGCACTATGAATGAACCTTCTAATCCTTTACTTCAGCATGTGTTTGATGAGTCGGCTGATAAGCTACTAAATGATTTGGAAGCTTATATTCCAGAGTCCTCTTTTCTCGATGAACTGCGTAACTCACTTCACCAGCTATCCAACCTAAAGCTTGCACTAGATACTTCCTCTATCGTTGCCTTGACCGATCATCGGGGCATTATTCAGTACGTGAACGACAAGTTTTGTGAGATTTCGCAGTACAGTCGTGAAGAATTGATCGGTCGAGATCATCGCGTCATTAATTCAGGTTATCATACCCCCGCATTCATGAAAAACCTGTGGACCACCATACGTTCAGGCCAGGTATGGCAAGGAGAAATACGCAATCGTGCTAAAGATAACAGCTATTACTGGGTGAATACCACGATCGTTCCGTTCATGGACGAGGAAGGTAAGCCCTATCAGTATTTAGCGATCCGTAATGAGGTCACCAAACTGAAAAAAGTCGAGGCGGAGCTCCAGACGATGATGACGCAAGTAATGCAAATTCAGGAGGAAGAACGCAAGCGTTTTTCAAGAGAACTGCATGACGGGATCGGACAAAGCTTGTTTTCTCTAGTTATTCAACTGGATAGCCAGCTTGCTGAACAACCTAGTCCTGTTCTCGAAAATCTGCGTTCACAGGTAACCAACATCATTAAAGACGTCCGCGGACTGGCATGGGAACTACGTCCCTCAGTTTTGGATGATTTAGGTGTCGTACCAGCCATACGAACCTATATTGAAAACTTTTGCTCGCATTACGGCATTGAGGTCCATTTTCAGTGTAATCTACGTAAACGCCTTGATATCCGCAAGGAAATAGCTATTTATCGGATTGTACAGGAAGCATTAACGAATGTAGCCAAGTACGCAGACGTAGCAGAAGCACATGTCGACGTAGAAGATCAGGGTGAAATCATACAAGTGAACATTTGGGATGAAGGGATCGGATTCTCTAAAGAATCTCAAGGAGAGGGCGTTGGATTATTTAGCATGGAAGAACGGGCTAGAGGGGCAGGAGGATATATGAGCATGACCTCCGCGCCAGATCAAGGAACTTCCATCCAGCTTATCATTCCCGTGTAAAATCGGCCGTCGGATCGGTAAAATCATCCTATCGTTATGTAGAGAAAACAGTATAAAAAAAGAGAGAGCACTGTCCCCAGACAGGCTCTCTTTATTTATAAGGTGTCACCACTGAGGCAACAAGAATCCGCTATAGCAAAAAGCGGGTGATGGGAATCGAACCCACGCTACCAGCTTGGAAGGCTGGAGTTCTACCATTGAACTACACCCGCAAATCAGTATCGGGATGACACGATTTGAACATGCGACCCCCTGGTCCCAAACCAGGTGCTCTACCAAGCTGAGCTACATCCCGATATTATACACTTTTTAAAAGAAATGGCGCGCCCTGAGAGATTCGAACTCCCGGCCTTTTGATTCGTAGTCAAACGCTCTATCCAGCTGAGCTAAGGGCGCATAATTTAATCCATAATGAGCAGTTAAGGCGCCACCCAGATTTGAACTGGGGATGAAGCTTTTGCAGAGCTTTGCCTTACCACTTGGCTATGGCGCCGTATGGATAATGGAGCGGACGACGGGAATCGAACCCGCGACCCTCGCCTTGGCAAGGCGATGCTCTACCGCTGAGCCACGTCCGCAAATATGGTGCGGTCGAGAGGACTCGAACCTCCACGGGGGGTTAGCCCACACGGACCTGAACCGTGCGCGTCTGCCAATTCCGCCACGACCGCAAATAATTATAAATGGTGAGCCATGAAGGACTCGAACCTTCGACACCCTGATTAAAAGTCAGGTGCTCTACCAACTGAGCTAATGGCTCTTAATGGCTGGGGATATAGGATTTGAACCTATGCATGACGGAGTCAAAGTCCGTTGCCTTACCGCTTGGCTAATCCCCAACAATAAGAATAAAGGGCGGCCGATGGGGCTTGAACCCACGAATGCCGGAGTCACAGTCCGGTGCGTTAACCACTTCGCCACGACCGCCATATGATTAAAAAAGACTGGTGGAGGATGATGGATTCGAACCACCGAACCCGTAAGGGAGCAGATTTACAGTCTGATGCGTTTGGCCACTTCGCTAATCCTCCAAAATGGTGCCGGCGAGAGGACTTGAACCCCCAACCTACTGATTACAAGTCAGTTGCTCTACCAGTTGAGCTACACCGGCACATTACTCATTCCCACTTGAAAGGTGGCTCGGGACGGAATCGAACCGCCGACACGAGGATTTTCAGTCCTCTGCTCTACCGACTGAGCTACCGAGCCATATTATGTTTTATTACAGTATTATACATACTAAAATGGCGGAACTGACGGGATTCGAACCCGCGATCTCCTGCGTGACAGGCAGGCATGTTAGGCCTCTACACCACAGTTCCAGAGGCATTCATTTCCATCAGGAAATTAATTGCGGGGGCAGGATTTGAACCTACGACCTTCGGGTTATGAGCCCGACGAGCTACCGAACTGCTCCACCCCGCGACAGTAAAAGGAATTTCTTCTAAATTANATCGAACCCCCGACCCTCTGCTTGTAAGGCAGATGCTCTCCCAGCTGAGCTAAGCCTCCATATTATGACCCGTAGGGGATTCGAACCCCTGTTACCTCCGTGAAAGGGAGGTGTCTTAACCCCTTGACCAACGGGCCTCATAAAATAAGTTCTGAAATTTTAAAGGTGTGGCGGAGAGAGAGGGATTCGAACCCTCGCACCACTTTCGCAGTCTAACCCCTTAGCAGAGGGTCCCCTTATAGCCACTTGGGTATCTCTCCGAGTAGCGGCAGAGGGGATCGAACCCCCGACCTCACGGGTATGAACCGTACGCTCTAGCCAGCTGAGCTACGCCGCCACCTTATATATAAAAGACAGAAATATTCGAAATATGGCTCCCCGAACAGGACTCGAACCTGTGACAACTCGATTAACAGTCGAGTGCTCTACCAACTGAGCTATCAGGGAATATTGGTGGAGCCAAGCGGGATCGAACCGCTGACCTCCTGCGTGCAAGGCAGGCGCTCTCCCAGCTGAGCTATGGCCCCAATCATTTTATACTAATTAAGAAGTGGTGGGCCTTAGTGGACTCGAACCACCGACCTCACCCTTATCAGGGGTGCGCTCTAACCAGCTGAGCTAAAGGCCCTAATCTTTACAACTTTATTATCCTTTAAAGGACATTGCTTGGCGGCGTCCTACTCTCCCAGGACCCTGCGGTCCAAGTACCATCGGCGCTGGAGGGCTTAACGGTCGTGTTCGGGATGGGTACGTGTGGAACCCCTCCG
>NZ_JAIVEM010000091.1 GCF_020404765.1 Paenibacillus sp. BJ-4 | reverse complement strand
ATTTCTGTCCTTTTTTAGCCATACAAATATCCCCTTCAAGTTCACTCAATCCTCATGATACCATGCGGACTTTTTTGAGTGTCTACTTGAAGGGGATAATACCATCCTAATGGCTGAGGGACACCTTTTTTTATTCTAGAAATCCGGGGGCGGTGGCGATGGCGATGGGAAGGACCATCCGACTGCGCAGTGGAGCTAAAAGTAACTTTTACATACAGCTTATATAGCTGAAAGTCATGTAAACTTTCCTGTGACGTGAAAAAAATGTATAATCACTCCAATTGAGTACGTAGGGAGTGAGCTTTATGACATGGCAAAACAAGAGAGAGCATCGGCAATTCGCAGAACAGACACGAACCGACGCTTCGCGGGCAGCGTATGAACGGGATTACTCCCGATTAATCCATTCACCAACCTTTCGTCGGCTACAGGGCAAATCACAGGTATTTGGTGCAGGCACGGGTGATTATTACCGCACACGACTGACGCATTCTCTGGAGGTAGCACAAATTGCGCGCGAAGCAGCCCGTAGCTTGCTGCGCCGCCATCCTGAGGTAGAGTTGGAGCAGGCGGATAACGCCGGACTGATCATTGACCCCGAAGTGGTGGAATGCGCTTCGATTGCGCATGATTTTGGACATCCACCCTTCGGGCATAAGGGCGAAGAGGTGCTAGACGGGATTTTGGATCAGCTCATTGAGACGAAGGTGGAAAAAATATCCGCCGCAGGAGGCTTCGCACCGGAGTCCAAGCAGGGGCTGCAGGCATATGCACGCGAGCGTCAAATCTATGAACATTTTGAAGGGAACGCGCACAATTTTCGCCTAATTATGTTTTTGGAGAAGCGGGAGAATGTGGACGGTCTGAATTTGTCGGACGCTGTATTATTGGGGATTAACAAGTACCCGTATCCGGGGATATTGAATAAAAAAGGGATGTACCTGCATGAGTGGGAATACATTCGTTCCATTCGCCAGGATTGGGGAATCCCGGACGGTAAAAAAACGCTGGAAGCCCAGCTGATGGACCTGTGTGACGATATTGCTTATTCCGCGCATGATCTGGAGGATGGGATTAAGGCAGGCAAAATTGAGGTGCACGAGCATTTTTTATATGATCCGTATTTGATTCGTCTGATTACGGAAAAAATCACTACCCTGGAGGATAGCTTCTGGCAAGGCTGGCAGCTGGCTGAGATTGAGCAGAAGGTGGCAGTAGTGCTGAGCGAGTTTTTGAAGGTATGGAATGGCAAAATGCCGATATGTGAACACGATTATTCCCGTACCCGTCGAGAAGTAAAGGCATATTGGGTCAGCTTGTTTGTTAGCAGTCTGGGTGTAATAGATGACGGGACTTGGAAAAAGGTGACCTTTGTACGGGAAGGAAGCGAGGATTTGGATATGCTCCGCACGGTGAGTGTGTTAAAAAGCTTTGCCTGGGTTACGATGATTCGCGATCTGCGCGTACAGCGGCTGCAAAAACGAAGTGAATGGATGCTCAGACGGCTATGGTTGGCTTTTCTGGACCCTGAGACGTCCAAGTCCATTATTCCGACCGACTGGCTCCAGCGCTATGAGCGTGACCAGGCCAAGACGAAACCGATCTGGACATGGGAGCATATGGTCATAGACTATATTGCAGGCATGACCGACGCTTTTGCTGAAAAAATCTATAATGAGTTATATGGCCTGAAGGTGGGTTCCATTTACGATCTGGACTGACCTTTAATTTACCCCTATATAGTAGAAGGAACTGGTTTGTAATTGATAGCAGGGAGGGAGGAATGTCTATGCAATCTCAAACTTTATCTATAAAATCGTTGAATCTCGGTGTGCTCGATATGGTGCCGTTGCTACCTGGCAACCGTCCCGAGCAAGCGGTTCAACGAGCTGGTAAACTAGCGAGACAGGCAGAAGCTTGGGGGGATACACGCTATTGGACCTCGGAGCACCATGATATAGAGGGGCTGGCTTCCTCCAGCCCAGAAGTGCTGCTGTCGCATATCGGGGCGGTGACGAACACAATCAAACTGGGTGCAGGTGCTATTTTGCTCCCGCATTATAGTCCGGTCAAGGTAGCGGAATGGTTCCACCTGCTGGCTGCTCTATATCCGGGCAGGATCGAGCTGGGCCTTGGGAGAGCGCCGGGTGGAGGACCTCATGCTTCGATGGCATTGAGCGGCAACTTTCTTCAGCATGTGGCTGAACTGCCACAGAAGATGGAAGCTCTGCTAGCTTTGCTGGAAGGTACCTATGCGTATGAGCAGGTGCCTGTGTTTGCCCGGCCGATGCCTGAGCAGCCGCCAGCACTGTGGATGCTGGGTACGAACCGTAAAAGCGCCGAATATGCCGCCCGTTATTCAACGGGCTATGTATTCGGTCAATTTATGAGTGAGCAGCAAACGGTAGACATGCTGAACATTTACCGTTCCGGCTTTCAGCCGTCCAAACGTATGGACAAGCCATGTCATGGTTGCTGTAGGGGCGGTATGTGCCTCGACGAATGAGCAGGCGCAGCAATGGGCTTCCCAGATTTCATTGGGTGATCCAGCGATGCGAGCGAGTTGGCTGGTGGGAACGTCATCGGATATTGTCGAACGCCTGCATAGTCTGCAGGTTGAATACGATAATGATGCGTTCCTGTTGGTCACACCGATTCCCGATTATGAACAACGGCTTGAATCCTACCGACTTATAGCAGAGGCCGTACATGCTAGTTGTCATTCTAAATGAAAAGAGATCTTACATGAACAAATATGAAATGAACACGAACGAAACGAAACCAAAGTACATATACACCTATGCTTGTCATGAAACGGAGCGAGAGCTTTGTCTTCTGGAATTAAAATGCTTGTTCGGTCAGCCGCCTATGCATGACTCCATTCTGTTGTCAGAGCGGCGGCTGGAGCCGGGGACCAGCCCATTTATCCATCTTCGGCTGGATATAGCCGTGGATGCAGGTACGCTGGAAGAGCTATGCGAAGCAGCCTCCACGCTGCAGCTTGAAGAGGGAAAAACCTTCAAGGTACTGTGTCTCAAGGAAGGCGACAACGAAGCCGACTATGACGAGCGGCGCAGGATAGAACGCCGGATTGGCGCACGTATTCAGGGACAGGCGCAAATGAAGGAACCGGATATTACTATGGGTGTGATAAGGACAGGACAACGGTGGCTCCTGGGCCAATGCGTGTATAGTGACCGTTCCTGGCTGGAGCGCCGCCAGAAACCGCAGAACTATTCTACGGGATTGCCGGTGTTCGTAGCCAAAGCACTTGTTAATTTGGCAGTTGGTCATGCAGCTGTGCATAAGGCAGATGCTGGCAGACTGAAGCTGCTGGACCCGTGTTGCGGTATGGGCAATGTGATGATTGAAGCATTAAGCATGGGGAAACATATTCATGGTTATGATATCAACCCGTTGGCGGTACGTGGAGCACGCGTCAATTTACGTCATTTTGGCTACGAAGAGGAGCTGGTGAAGCTCGGGGATATGAATATGCTGGAGGGCACATACGATGCGGCTATATTAGATATGCCCTATAATCTGTGCTCCGTGCTCCCTGCTGATGATCAAAAGCAGATGCTGCGCAGCTTAAGACGCCTGGCCGCAAGAGCGGTGATTGTGAGCACGGAGCCGATGGAAGCATTGCTATCCGAGTCAGGTTGGACCCTTACGGAGCAATGCCGCATACACAAGACAAGTATGAGCCGAGAAATATGGGTCTGTGAGTAAGTTGTTTTGTTAATACTGAGCTTTGTAGTTTACCAGATTCAGCGGCAGCTCCTGCTTAGCAGCATAGGCTTTCAAGTTGGTAAGAAATATATCTACCGCTCGTTCAGCATACCGATCTGTGTCGCCTGCAATATGCGGTGTGATCAGGACATGCTCCAGACTCCATAATGGATGCGACGCAGGCAGCGGTTCTTCCTCAAATACGTCCAGTCCGGCAAAGGCAATATGCTTTTGCTCTAGTGAGTGTACAAGCGCATCCGTATGGACGGTGCCGCCACGGCCTACATTAATGAAGAAAGCGCCCTTACGCATGGCTGCAAATGCTTTTTCGTCAAAGAAGTGACGGGTTTCCTCCGTGAGTGGCAAAATGTTCACCACGATATCCGCAGCTCCCAACGCATCATGTAATTGTTCATTTGTGTACATGCGCTCTACATGGGGAGCTTCCTTGCCGGAACGTCGAACCCCGATCACCCGCATGCCAAAGGCTTGTGCAAGCCGGGCTGTTTCACGGCCAATTTCGCCAACACCTGTAATCAGCAGTGTTTTACCACGTAATTCCGTCAGTTGACCTTCCGGTGGCTGCCATGTTTTCTGACGCTGCAAGATAGCTGCTTGCTGTAAATAACGTGTATGCGACAGCAGCATGCCGAAAATCTGCTCTGTTATCGGAATTGCATGTACACCACTTGTATTCGTAAGTAAAATATTGCGCTTTTCCAGCTCGGTAAGAGGCAGCTTGTCAATTCCTGCCGACCAGGTTTGTATCCACTTCAGCTTGCTGTCCGGATGCAGTGCCTCCTCGGCAATATGCTTGGACCAGCCTAAAATAATCTCGGCCTCCCGGATTTGATCAGCCCCTAATTCCTGGGCTTTGCCAATGACCAATTCATAGCCCGGAGCTGCTGTACGAACTTGTTTTTCTTGTTCTTCAGTTAGCTGGTGTAAACTTAAGATGTTTCCCATGACTCATAGCCTCCTCGACTTTTGATTGAGCTTGAAGCTTCCAATATCTTCTGCGAACCATCCTTTCAAGGATAACAGATTGTCGGAAAAATTGCATAAAGCGGGGTAGAAACCGACTTTCCGTGTCACTATAAATATCAACGTCACTATAAATAACAACAAATGGCTTTACCCAAATGTAGGACGTTCCAAACAGCAACTTGTCGGGGGACATACAGGAAAGGAGTCGCAAGTAGATGGAGAACGATAAATTATCAAATAGACCTATATCATCAAAAACGCAGGCGCAAAGACTTTTTACGGCTATTGCCCTTCCAGATGGGCATAAGCAGAAGCTGCGTCAATGGGCGGAGCAGGATTTGAAGGAACTGTCCTTTCGAAAATGGAGTGATTACAGAGACTACCATGTGACACTTCAGTTTTTGGGTGATGTAGCGACTTCGGATATACCCAAGCTGGAGCAGGCCTTAGTTCAAGCAACAGCTGAGCATGCCCCGTTCACGCTTGGGATTGGAGAAGCAGGCTTTTTTGGCCGAGAACAATTTCCACGTGTATTGTGGAGGGGAGTTACCGGGCAGCGAGAGTCACTGGATCAGTTGTTTCATTCCATACTTCGAGCTACCGAACCACTCGGCTTTAAACCCGAGGAACGACCTTATCGGCCCCATATTACCGTAGCGCGTTCATACACAGGGCAACAGCCTGCTCCGTCGTCAGTTTGGCAGCCCAATGATCGAATTGCCGAGCCGTGGGAAGTGGGGGAATTTGTTTTATACGCAACCCGATTGGGGCAAAAACCGATGTACCAAATAATACAAACCTTCCCATTATTAAGGTGAAACCCTTGATCTATCAGCGAATTTAGTGATATAGTGTTTCAGCGTTATTCAAAAAGCGCATTTTAGGTTACATATCTGAGGAATGTGCTTAAAGTTAACGGGAGGAACATTATGGAAATTGTTAAAGAATATCGTTGGTTTGCACCTCTTTTGAGTGTGCTGCTTGTTTGTATATTGGGGATAGGCCTCTACGCTGAGGTTCAGCAAACACAGAAAAATCATAAAAATGCACCTATGCAATCTCTGAGCTGGTCAGGGAACTCTTCGACTCCTTCACATGGCGACAGGATGGGGACCCATTACGGGTCAAACAGGACAAGCCCCGTCTTTGTCACGGCTCATGGGCAGCCAAGCTGGAAAGATATCATGCCGACTCCGTTGCCCGCTTCTCAGATGAAGCAGATGGAACAAGCACGGAATAATGTTGCCGCAGGCTTGAAAAAGCCTGAAGTCCAGCACAGCAAGTCCGCAATCCTAACCCCTCCTACAACCATCTACTTTACGAAGACAAAAATGCTCACTCAGGATGACAAGGCGTTGTCTACCTGGAGCTATCCTGTCTCCGCTAAAGAAGTGCTCCTGCTGCAAAAAATAGTGATGGCAGAAGCAGAAGGCGAACCGTACGAAGGCAAAGTGGCAGTTGCCAACGTTGTCTTAAACCGGCTGCGGTCAGCCTCATTTCCCGATACGATTCAGGCAGTCATTTATCAAAAAGCGCAATTTAGTCCGGTCGCGAACGGGCGTCTTCGTCGTGTCCAACCGAACCAGGACAGCATCCGTGCGGTTAACGCTGCTTTGAACGGCCATAAAGCTGTACCTGACAATACCTGTTTTTTCCTGTCGCTTACGTTGGCCCAGGACCTTACGGTTCATCATTCGCGGACTAAGGTGAAAACAATTGGTCATCATACCTTTTATAAATAAAAGCGGCTTTCTACAAATAACAGTCCTTTCTAAACAACAGGGTCCAGCTTTGTGAGCGTATTTTACATACAGGTGAAGCTTGCATGAAAAAAGTGGTATAATGGATAAAGGAAAGTAACCTAAATAATGAAAGTGACAATGGAGGCGCAGACGATATGAAAATCACCTATTACGGACATTCAGTTGTGCTGGTGGAAGAAGAGGGAAAACGCATTATTATCGATCCTTTTTTGACCGGTAATCCTAAAGCAACCGTACAAGCTGAGGATATTCAGGTGGATGCGGTGCTATTGACACACGGTCATGCCGATCATTTTGGAGATGCTGTTGAAATTGCCAAGCGCAATGATTGCCCTGTGATTGCAGTGGCGGAACTGGCTGACTATTGTTCATCCCTGGGGGCCAAGGCTCACGGTATGAACCTTGGCGGTGGTCACCAATTTGACGGCTTCCATGTAAAATTCACACTTGCGTTCCACAGCTCCTCTTTAACGGTGGACGGACAAACGATATACATGGGAGAGCCAGCAGGGATTTTATTGACCATGGGAGGCAAAACATTTTTCCATGCAGGGGATACTGGCTTGTTTGGCGATATGCGTCTCATTGGAGAAACCAACTCCATCGATGCTGCAGTATTGCCTATTGGAGATGGGTATACGATGGGACCGGAGGACGCATTGCTGGCAGCAAAATGGTTGCGTGCAAGCCGCGTGATACCGGTGCATTACAATACATTCCCGGGGATTGAGCAGGACGGAGACGCCTTCTGTGACCGTCTGCACAAAGAAGGAATTGAAGGGAAAGCCTTAAAGCCCGGTGAAAGTCTTGAATTTTAATTCGCATCGACTGAGTTCCTAGTATACGCCTGATCGTCAGCATCTCTATCAGATATCCTTTGTCAGCCTTTTCTGTTCCCTGGTGGGAATGGAAGAGGCTGATTTTTTTAAAAAAATGAATATTTATACATAAAAATGATATCTTTTTGCATTGATACGTTGATGCTGTGATGTAAAAGATTTATTATCACAATTATAAAAACTTTGAATTGCTAACATGGTAGGTCAATGATAAAATGATAGAACTAATTAGATTCATCAGTGGAATCGACGTATTTTTCAAGTCAAGCCATTGCATAATTATTGAAAAACATGTGCATTCGGCGGACCGTACCGCCTTGAATACGTCATATGTTTTATCCCCCATTCCTCGTTGTTGTTCTTTGATTTACCTCTTGTTGCCACTGTCTTCTATTCGGCCGCCTGTATTTCAGGCCAGCATGACTTTATAACAGAAAGGTTGCGTTCCATGAGACAGACAGGTTTACCACCCAAACAGGGACTATATGATCCCCAATTCGAAAAAGACGCCTGCGGCATGGGCTTTGTTGCCCACATCAAGGGAAAACCATCGCACGATATTGTAAGTCAGGCTTTGACCATGCTCGTCAATATGGAGCATCGGGGCGGTCAGGGAAGTGAACCAAACTCCGGTGACGGAGCGGGGATTATGATTCAGGTGCCCCATCTGTTTTTTCAAGAGGAAGCGGAGCGATTGGGTTTCAAGCTGCCTAAGGCCGGACATTACGGTGTAGGTATGCTTTTTGTATCCAATGATCCAGAGGTACGTGAGGCACATGAGCAGAAGCTAAGAGAGATCATTGTGGACGAAGGTCAAAATTGTTTGGGCTTCCGCGATGTTCCAACTTATGACGAAATGCTAGGCAAATCGGCAAAAGCGGCTAAACCGGGCGTGCGTCAGGTGTTCATCGGCCGCAGTAGCGATTTGAAGGAAGAGCTGGACTTTGAACGGAAGCTGTATATCATTCGTAAACGTGCAGAGCTAGCTATTCGTTATAACCAAGAGGAGCAGAACGGCGAATCGTTCTATATTCCGAGCTTGTCATGCCGCAAGGTTGTATACAAGGGAATGCTGACAACCGAGCAGGTGGGCAAATTTTACTTGGATTTGCAGGATGAGCGGGTGACATCGGCGATTGCGCTGGTCCATTCCCGTTTTAGTACGAATACGTTCCCGAGCTGGGATCGTGCGCATCCATACCGTTTTATGATTCACAACGGTGAAATTAACACCATGCGCGGCAACGTGAACTGGATGCATGCGCGTCAGGCGCAATTTGAAAGTGAAGCGTTTGGCGTAGATATCGCGAAGGTAAAACCAGTCATTAACCCGGATGGTTCAGATACAGCCATGTTTGATAACACGCTGGAATTTCTGTATCTGAGCGGACGTTCCTTGCCGCATGTAGCTATGATGATGGTGCCGGAGCCTTGGAACAAGCATGAGACGATGGACCCGAAAAAGCGGGCATTCTATGAATATCACAGTACCATGATGGAGCCGTGGGACGGCCCGGCTGCGATGGCGTTTACGGACGGTATTCAAATCGGGGCGATTCTCGACCGTAACGGCCTGCGTCCTGCGCGTTACTATGTGACCAAAGATGATCTGATCGCACTGTCTTCTGAGGCAGGTGTACTGGATATCGCTCCTGAAAATGTGCTGTATAAGGATCGTCTACGTCCGGGCCGGATGCTGCTGGTGGATACCCAGGAAGGACGCATCGTTTCTGACGAAGAGCTGAAAGAACGCATCGCTTCCGAGGAGCCTTACCAGCAATGGCTGGATGAGCACTTGGTTGATCTGGATGAACTGCCGGAGGCATTGGAGCAGCCGGAGCCGAAACACGAAAATGTTAACCAGCTTCAGCTCGCTTTTGGATATACGTTTGAAGAACTGCGCAAGATTCTGGAGCCGATGGCACTCACAGGTGCGGAGCCGATTGGCTCGATGGGGTACGATGCTCCACTCGCGGTGCTGTCTGATCGTCCGCAACGTCTGTACAATTATTTTAAACAAATGTTCGCGCAAGTTACCAATCCACCGATTGATGCCATTCGTGAGGAGATTGTAACATCTACGGCAACTACGATTGGACCAGAGCGCAACTTGCTGTATCCGGAGCCGGAAAGCTGTCGTCAGATTCGTTTGGACTCACCGGTGCTGTCCAATGAGGAATTTGCTAAAATCCGCCATGTACACCGTCCAGGCTTCAAGTCGATGACGATTCCGATCTTCTTTGAAGCAAAGGAAGGCGCAGAAGGCTTGCGTAAGGCACTGGAAGGACTGTTTGAAGCGGCTGACCGTGTCATTGAAAAGGGCCATAACATCCTGATTCTGTCCGACCGTGGGGTGGATGCAGACAATGCGGCCATTCCGGCGTTGCTGGCTGTTTCCAGCCTGCATCACCATCTGATTAAACAGGGTACACGCACACGTGTAAGCATTTTGCTGGAGTCCGGAGAGCCAAGGGATGTTCACCATTATGCGGTGCTGCTTGGCTACGGCGTGAGCGCGGTTAACCCGTATCTGGCTTTCGAAACGCTGGATGTGATGATTCAGCAGGGCTTGCTGCGTGGCATCTCGCATGAAAAAGCAGTTAAAAATTATATTAAGGCAGCCACCAAGGGTGTCGTAAAAATATTGTCCAAAATGGGTATTTCCACGATTCAGTCGTACCGTGGGGCCCAAATTTTCGAGGCCGTAGGTCTGAAGCAGGATTTTGTTGACCGTTACTTTACCTGGACGCCTTCCCGTATTGGCGGTATTGGTCTGGAGGAAGTGACTACGGAAGCACTGGCCCACCACAACCGTGCTTTTACCGACAAGGATGGCAACGACAAGGTGCTGGATTCGGGCGGTGAATACCAATGGCGTAACGACGGGGAAGAGCATTTGTTTAACCCGCAAACGGTGCATTTGCTCCAGCAGTCGGTTCGCTCGGGAGACTACCAGCTTTACAAGAAATACACCAAGCTGGTGCAGGGTGAATCTGAACAGCATTTGACAATCCGCTCCATGCTTCAATTGAAGCCTGCCGGTGAGCCTGTGCCGCTGGACGAAGTGGAATCTGCTGCATCGATTATGCGCCGCTTTAAAACAGGAGCTATGTCTTTCGGCTCGATCAGTCAGGAAGCGCATGAAGATATGGCGATCGCGATGAACCGTATCGGTGGCAAGAGCAACACGGGTGAGGGTGGGGAGAACCCTGCACGTTTCATACCGGATGCCAATGGTGATTCGCGTCGTAGTTCGATCAAGCAGGTGGCATCTGGCCGATTCGGTGTAACGTCAAATTACTTGGTGAATGCCGACGAAATTCAGATCAAAATGGCGCAAGGCGCGAAGCCGGGCGAAGGCGGACAGTTGCCAGGACGTAAGGTGTATCCTTGGGTCGCTGAGGTACGCGGTTCTACGCCAGGTGTAGGCTTGATTTCGCCACCGCCGCATCACGATATTTATTCGATCGAGGATTTGGCAGAGCTGATCTATGATCTCAAAAACGCCAACCCGCGTGCTGATATTAACGTGAAGCTGGTGTCAGAGGTAGGTGTAGGCACGATTGCTACGGGGGTAGCGAAGGGCCGTGCTGACATTATTCTGGTCAGCGGCTACGACGGCGGTACAGGTGCTTCTCCGCAAGGCTCCATCCGTCATGCGGGTATGCCTTGGGAGCTGGGTCTGGCCGAGACGCATCAGACGCTGATGCTGAACAACCTGCGCGACCGTGTGGTACTGGAGACAGACGGCAAGATGCTGTCTGGCCGTGATTTGGTGGTAGCTGCCCTGCTGGGTGCAGAAGAATACGGTTTCTCTACAGCGCCACTCGTGGCACTGGGCTGTATTATGATGCGGGTATGCCAAATGGATACATGTCCGGTTGGTGTGGCTACGCAGAATCCGGAGCTGCGCAAAAATTATATGGGTGATCCTGCCCATGTGGTGAATTTTATGCGTTTTATCGCAGAAGATGTCCGTGAAATTATGGCGGAGCTTGGCTTCCGCACGATTCAGGAAATGATCGGACGCACGGATTGTCTGGATACCGTGAACGCCGATTCACACTGGAAGAAGAAGGGCATAGATCTAAGCCTGCTGCTGCATGTTCCTGAGCTGGAAGATGGAAGCGTGCGTTACCGTGTACAACGCCAAAATCACGGTCTGGAAGAAACGCTTGATATGCAGAAGCTCGTACCGATGGCTGTGGAGGCGCTGGAGAACGGAACGCCTGTAGAAGGTACCCTGCCTATAACGAACGTGAATCGGGCGGTAGGTACAATTCTGGGCAGCGAGGTCACCCGTAAGTATGGCGCAGCGGGTCTGCCTGAAGATACGATTCGCTTTAACTTCATTGGATCGGCAGGTCAGAGCTTCGGGGCCTTTATTCCGAAAGGCATTACGCTGAGTGTGGAAGGCGACAGCAATGACTATGTCGGTAAAGGGCTATCTGGCGGTAAGGTCATTGTGAGAAAATCTCACCAAGCGACCTTTAAGGCAGAAGAGAATATTATCATTGGAAATACAGCCTTGTATGGAGCGACCAGCGGGGAAGCTTATATTAGCGGAATTGCTGGAGAGCGCTTTGCCGTTCGGAATTCCGGAGCACGTATTGTTGTCGAGGGTGTCGGCGATCATGGCTGCGAATATATGACGGGCGGACGTGTAGTTGTACTGGGCGGAACCGGACGGAATTTTGGAGCCGGGATGTCTGGAGGAATTGCATATGTCTATGACCCTGAGGGGACATTCCTGAACCGTTGTAATCTGGAAATGGTGTTGCTGGAAGGCGTGGAAGACCCTGCGGAAGCAGCGGAGCTTCGTGGCTTGATTCAGCGCCATGTCACTTATACGGGCAGTGAGGCGGGACAGCGTATTTTGGATGACTGGCAGACTGCGGTTCAGCAGTTTGTGCGGGTAATTCCAAAGGACTACAAGCGTATGATTGAACAGATACAAAAAGAAGAAGCAACTGGTTTGAGCGGGGATGAAGCTCTGCTGGCAGCGTTTGAAGCCAATATGCGTGAATTGGCGCGTGCCGGAGGTTAATGAAGCTCCCAGTTTATTGAAAAAGGACTTGTTGAATACCGCTGTTATAATTACGGTGGTACCAGCAAGTCCCTTTTTTAGTTTAATCAAAAATGTGATTTATTCCCTTGACAAACGTCATAAATTCTGACATTACCCCGAAAATGTTTTCCTGAAACGGTAAGTATGTTATAAATAGTACCAAATTTTTTAGAATGTAACCGTTTACGTTAGAGTTTATGTCTTGTTATTTATTTTTGGATTGGTTATGATTTTTTTATAGTGCACAAATCAAACCCAATACGCCCATCGTCCCTTCAAAACACAGAATAGGGTGACAGGATGAAGTTGAAGAAGTCAGCAGAAGACAAAATGATTTTTTTGTACCGTTATGTATCATTATCTTTAACGTCACTTGTTTTTCTGTTCGAACAATCCAGATTAATCGTGTGGCAGAAGTTATTACTGATTGTGTTTCTATTT
This sequence comes from Paenibacillus sp. BJ-4, assembly GCF_020404765.1. GTDB lineage: Bacteria > Bacillota > Bacilli > Paenibacillales > Paenibacillaceae > Paenibacillus. Next base: position 83,685 of record NZ_JAIVEM010000091.1, on the reverse strand, counting down.
TTTTCTGTTACATTATTTACGTGGATTTACCGCAAGTTCAGGCTTCATAATATGGTCTTGAAGTGCAGTATTGCGTTAGAAACCGCAGGGATCATTTTGTTGCTGTTTCCGACGGGAGGGATGGGTAGTCCATTCAAATGGTATGTTATTACCCCTATGTTGGTGGCTTGCGCCCACCTATCTATGAGGTATAGTTGGACCCTTCTCCTTTCTTATATCGGCTTGGTGCTCACATTTTGTTATATCTTTTTTACGCCAGGTCAATATTTTTTATGGGATCTTGTACTGCAAAACATCAATTTGTTTTTAGTACTGATTGTGACTATGATGGCCATGCAGGTTGTCGGTGTCATGAAAGACGAACTGAAGGTGGCAAAGGAACAAGCCAATGAGACGATGGATCATATCAAGTCGATTTACCACATCATGGAGACGACCAGTCACAATGAGGCATTGAATCTGGGGCAAGTCATCTCGGACTATACCGTTAAGCTGACGAAGCAGAGCCGTGCCTTCTTCTGGTTAGATAGTCAGGAGGAGGATGCGCCGGAAAGCAGCCAGACTGGCTGGACGGTAGAGGAAGAGGAGCAGCTGTTCGAGGTGCTGGGGAATTATCGGGAGGAATTCAGGGAAGAGCGTGAACCATTTTTCAAACACTTGCCGGAATGGGGCGATTTTCTGATGATCACAGTACCGATGACGACCCGTTTTGTGGCAACGATTGGTCTCCAGCTGGGTCCGGATCAAAGTCTGACAGGAAGACGCTGGCTTGTGCAGCAACTGATTTTCTTGGCCGAGCTGAGTGCTGTGTTTCTGGAGCGCTACGAGCTGGAGCGTATTGAAAATCAGCTGATTGTGACGAACGAGCAAAACCGGATTGCGAATGAGATGCATGATAATGTGTCACAAAGTCTGTTTGGCATTGTGTACGCAACGCATTCTCTCCGGCAAACCTGGTGTCATCAGCCTAAGGAACAGGTGGAGGAGCAAATCGAGCTAATTCAGCAATCGGCCAATCAAGCGGTCAGGGAGCTGAAGGGGGCAATTCATAGCCTAAGCTCGAAAAAAAGCGGAGGCTCAACTTGGTTAGGGACGGTGAAAAGCCATCTGCATACGCTCTCCAAGCTGAACCATGTACAAATCGACTTTGATATTCATGGTGATCATTATTCTCTTCCTTACTTGTACCAAAAGGCTTTGTTCCGCATCATTTCCGAGGCGGCGGGGAACGCAATCCGGCATGGATTAGCCAAACGAATTGATGTGAAGTTAAAATTGACGCCCCAAGTGATTAGGCTGTCTATTCATGACGACGGAGTAGGGTTTGAGACGGCGAGAATGGTAGCAGGAGGTGAGGCTGTCAGTACAGGCGGGGGCCTGGGCATGATGAATATGGAATATTTAGCTCAATCGATGGGAGGCGAATTTGATATTTCTAGTCGAATCGGAGAGGGAACACAAATCCGATTGTCCATTCCGGTAAATGCTTATGAATAGGGATTTTGCAAAATCCTTGAATAAAATAGTGTGAACATTCTGCAATACACAATCTGCGGTAACAATCGGATACATAGGGATTATGCAAATCCTGAACTGTAGACAGGAGGCCGAATCATGAAAATTGTCATTGTCGATGATCATCCTTTAGTACGGAAAGGACTGGCTGCGGTTATATCCATGCAGCCCAATGTTCAGTTTGCGGGAGAGGCCCAGAATCAACAGGAAGCGCTTGTAGTGATTGAGGAAACAGATCCGGACCTGGTGCTGCTGGATTTAAAGCTAGCGGACGAATCAGGTCTGGATATTATCAAGGTCGCGCGCGGGCGCGGGTTCAAAAGCAAATTTATTTTGCTGACTTCTTCTGCAACACGTGAAGATTTTCTGAAAGCGGAGGAAGCTTCCGTGGACGGTTATGTGCTTAAGGAGGCTTTGCCTGAGGAACTAATTTACGCGATTCACCTTGTCAACAAAGGACGCAAATATTATGATCCGGCTATTCTCGAAAACAAGCTGCGCGAGGATGCGGGCAATCTAACGGACGACCTGACACCGAAGGAGAAGGAAGTGTTGGTGGAGCTGGGGCAGGGTGCCTGCAATCGCGAAATTGCATCCCGGTTATTTATCAGTGAGTTTACTGTCAAAAAACATGTCAGTCAGATTCTGGCCAAGCTGCGGCTGGCGGATCGTACGCAAGCAGCGTTGTATGCCAATGCAATTGGTCTGGCGAAGTACGAGCCAACCAATATGATGATGCGCTGACTTCATAAGCTGCGCTGCACTTCCATGTGCGAGTAGCAGAAAAAAGCCTCAAAATCACCAACTCCGGTGGTTTTGAGGCTTTTTTTCGATTTCTTTTTTCGTAATCGACAAAGCATGGTACAAAAGTATACCATGCCGTAGCCAAAAGTATACAATCCCCTTCCCCTGTAGTGAGGGAGAAAGTGCCATTCGGTTCCATGTCGTCCACAAAGCAAATTGTTACAATAAAGTCATACTTAAAATAAGAAGAGAAATTGTATAGGAGGGAGGATTTTTGTGGAGAAAACCATTTTGGATTATCTGGTCCTGATCAAAAAAAGATTGTGGCTGATAGCGATTTTTGTCATCCTCTCATGCGTAACGACTTATATTGTGAGCGACAATATCGTGAAGCCAGTCTACTCTGCTTCAAGCCAGCTGCTGGTTAATCATATTTCCGGCAAGCAAGGAAGCAACAATCTGAATGACGTCAACACAAGTCTTAATTTGGTGGAAAGCTACAAGCAAATTCTCACTTCACCTAAAATTATGGAGGCTGTCGTAGCGACTCATCCTGAGTTCGATTTGACGCAGGAAAAGCTGGCAGAGAAGCTCCAGATTAAATCCTCGGATAAAAGTCAGGTTATCGGCTTGACGTTTGAGGCAGGGAGCTATCCACAGGCCGCGGCTATTGTCAACGCGGTAGCCCAGAAATTCGTGCAGACGGTTCCGGGATTGATGGAATTGAATAATGTGAAAATTCTGAATGAAGCGGACCCGCAGGCCAATCCTGACCCGATTAATGGAAGTCCGCTCATGAATATTGCGATTAGTTTTCTCGTATCGCTGATGATTGCACTGGGTACGATTGTGTTCCTGGAAAGCATTAACGGTACGCTGCGGTCGGAAAAAGAGGCAGATGCAGACATCGGCCTTCCGGTGATTGCATCTATACCTGTCATCCGCAAGAAGGACACCGACGGGGCCATCGGAAACTCTAAAGAACGGGTAGGGGAGCGTAAATATGCTGCGATTGAATGACATGTTGATTACAGAAAGCAATCCTTCATCGTATATCTCTGAATCATTTCGTTCCCTCCGTACATATATCCGGCAGCAGGTAATTGGGCATAAGGACCGTGGAACGGTTCTACTGCTGACCTCGCCGGAAAGCGGAGCGGGTAAAACAACGCTGCTCGCTAACATCGGAGTCACTTTTGCACAAGAAGGCAAGAAAGTGGCTTTGGTGGATTGCAATCTGCACAAACCGGCGTTGCACGAGATATTCGGAATGGAGAATACCGGAGGATTATCGGCTTATTTGCGCGGCGGCGCTTCTTCCAAATCCATCGTTAGACATGGCGGACTGGAGCTATCGATTATTCCCGGTGGAGACACCTTGTATAACGCAGCAGATCTGCTGGGTAGCGAACGCATGACAGATCTGCTGGAAGAGCTTAAACGTGAATACGACATGATCCTGCTCGATTCGGCTCCAGCGTTGAACTACACGGATGCCCGCCTGATTGCAGGCATGACGGATGGTGTGATTCTCGTTGCTAAACATGGCAGGACCAAACGTGATGATCTACGCAAAACAAAGCAACTCATGGAGCAGGCCAGTGCGACACTGGTTGGAATTGTGATGAATCAGGTGAAGTAAGCAACACCAAAATTCAAATGAAGCAAGGAGAATGAGTGCGATGATGAAGAGAGTGAAAAAAGCTATTATTCCAGCAGCAGGGTTGGGTACACGCTTCCTCCCTGCCACAAAAGCAATGCCAAAGGAAATGCTTCCGATCATCAATAAACCCACGATTCAATATATCGTTGAAGAAGCGATTGCTTCTGGTATTGAGGACATTATCATTGTTACGGGTAAAGGCAAACGTGCCATTGAGGATCATTTTGACAACGCATTTGAGCTGGAATCGAAGCTTTTGGAGGACGGCAAGCTGAAGCTTCTGGAGGAAGTACAGCGCTCTTCGGGAGTGGAAATTCACTACATTCGCCAGAAGGAACCCAAAGGTCTTGGACATGCGGTATGGTGCGCAAGACGTTTTATCGGGGACGAGCCGTTCGGTGTATTGCTGGGCGATGATATCGTAACAGGTCAGAAGCCTTGCCTGCGCCAATTGATGGATCAGTATGAGGAAACGCAAAATTCCGTGATCGGTGTGCAGCGGGTTCCGCAGGAATTCACGAACCGCTACGGCATCATTGAACCGGATCAGCAGGACGGACGGTTGTACCGAGTGAATAATTTTATAGAAAAACCGGCTCCAGGCACAGCACCATCCGACTTGGCTATTATGGGTCGCTATGTGTTCTCGCCGAAAATTTTTAAATATCTCGATCTTCAGGAAAAAGGAGCTGGCGGCGAAATTCAGTTGACGGATGCGATCCAAAAGCTGAATCAGAGCGAGCGCGTGTACGCCTATGATTTTGAAGGCACACGTTACGACGTAGGTGAGCGACTCGGATATATTCTGACCACACTTGAATTTGCACTCGCCAGCGATGATCTGAAGTATCCGGTTATGGAGGCCATGAATGAATGGTTAAAAAAGACCGAGAAAGCAACTACAGCAGGTTGAGAGGAGGTACGTCAGCATGAGCATGGAAAATTTACCGGAGGATGGCGAGGCTGTCATGTCAGGTAAAGCGTTTTACATGCCATACGGAAATACACAAATTCAGGATAAAACGTCTTACCTGGTCACAAAGCGTCTCCTTGATATGCTGCTGTCTTTCGTGGGCTTGATCATCTTGCTTCCGCTTTTTGTGGTGGTGGGCGTACTAATTAAGCTCGAAGATCCAAAGGGAAGCGTGTTTTTCAAGCAAATTCGGGTGGGCAAGAATGAGAAGTTATTCAACATGTATAAATTCCGTTCCATGGTGTCCAATGCCGAGGAACTGAAAAAGGACTTAATGGAGCTGAATGAAGTGAGCGGCGCCATGTTCAAAATTAAAAACGACCCTCGGATTACGAAGATTGGCAGCTTTTTGCGCAAGACGAGTATTGATGAGATCCCGCAGCTGTGGAATGTATTGGTCGGGGACATGACGTTGGTGGGTCCTCGTCCCCCACTGCCCAGCGAGGTTGAGCAATACTCCGATTACGACAAACAACGCCTGATTGTAACGCCGGGATGTACCGGCTACTGGCAGGTGAGCGCACGTAACAGCGTAGGCTTCGAAGAAATGGTGCAAATGGATTTGAAGTATATTCATGCTCGCAATACGTGGCTCGATCTTAAAATTATCATGAAAACAGGCGTTAAAATGCTGTTCTCCAAGGATGCTTACTGATGGATGCATTCAAGCGATGTCCCGCAGTGTCCGTCGTTATTTGCACCTATAACCGGGCGGACCTGCTGGAAAAAACGTTAATGTCCCTGTTGGAGCTGGAGGACCTTGCACTGGCTGAGATCATTGTGGTTGATAATCGATCCACTGATCATACAGCGGCAACGATCAAACGATTTGGTGTTGCACATGGTCAGGATATTCACCTCCGATATCATTATGAGCGCGAACAAGGATTGTCGGCTGCTCGTAATGCAGGCATTACGTTATCGAGAGCAGAAGTCATTGCTTTTCTGGATGATGATGCGATCCCGTGTGTTACATGGCTGCAAACAATTATGTCGGCCTTCGGGAACAATCCCGAGCTGACGGCTATGGGTGGAAAAATTGAGCCTATGTTTGAGACGGAACGACCGGGTTGGCTAACAGGTCCGCTTGAACTTCCCTACACGATTATTGATCTGGGGAAAGCGGTTCGCGAATATCCGGTGGGACTGAATCCATTTGGAGCCAATATGGCTATGCGCAAAACGGCCTTTGCTGCGGTCATGTTCCCGCTTCACTTGGGCAGAAAGGGAGATATCCTTTTGTCTGGTGAAGAATCGTGGGTATTTGAGCAAATTCGTAAAAATGGTGGGACGATCATGTACCATCCTCACATGGCTGTAAAGCATTTTGTTCCGGCTACACGGTTAACGAAGGAATGGATCATGAACCGCTACTACTGTCAGGGCATGTCTAACGCTGCTCAGGCTGTGGGCGTGCTCGGCAACGTCGTGCTGATGGCAAAGACGGCAGCCAAAGTGTTATACATCACGGTGGATTCCCTGCTGGCACGTACTGAGGGCAGGAAGCTGTTGAACCGGTGCAGATTTGAAAGTATTCGTGGGACGCTGGATACATTGCGCAACCGGAAAAGCGAGTCAGCTGCGGGGTGAAAGATTGAACATGAGTAATTATCCTTGGACTTCCAGAATAAACACCATACAGCATGTTTTTATTTTTCTGCTGGGCGCTCTAGCAGTAGGAGTTGCGGCTACTTATCAGCCGGTAGTCAGTATTGCTGCGGTATGCTTGCTGCTTCTACTGGTCGTTTCGATCCATCACCCGGAGCGCATCAGCTATGCGGTTTTATTGAGTACAGCGGTATCGGTAGATTCCCTGTATCAGGGCGGCGTGTTCGGCATCGAGATTTTGTCATTGTATAAATTGGGCATTTTGGCTTTGCTGGTGCCTTGTATGCTCGTATACGGCATACGTCTTAAGTTCAGCTATCCGGTCTGGGCATTGGTAATCATGCTGGGGATTACATTTGGATTTTCAGTATGGCTGCCTTTGCTGACGACCTCGATTGCAGTGAAGGCGTTCGTTGGATTATCACTCCCCTTCATTTTTCTATTGATTCAGTGGAAAAAGGATGTGGCGGATAAACATATCCGGCTGATCAGTCTACTGCCAATCATCAGTGTGATCATTGGATTGGGCTTACAGACCGTAGGGCTGCATTCCTTTACCGATGTGGAATTTACGGGCGCGGTGAGAATACAAGGAGCGAACATACCGCCGCATCTGGCGATGCTCTCCTTTCTCGGAATTGCCGTCTCTCTGATTGAGGTCAAGCGCAAACCGAAGCAGGCTGCCTTTTATTACACTGTACTGGCATTGAATTTTCTGATCTTGATCGCCACCGGTACACGTGGACCGATTCTGGCATTGCTGTTGATGTTTGCTGTGTATCTGTTTGATATTGCCCGTCAGTACCTCAAGGGTAGAGTCAATTATTTGCTACCGCTGGCCGGATCGTTTTTGGTTGCTCTGGGGGCGGTGGCCCTGCAATGGAACAATTTAAAAAAACGCTCCTTCGAGCGGGAGACCGATACAGGCATTGACCTGTCGGGGCGCTCGGAGGCATGGGAATATTTTTTGAACAAAGTACATGATTACCCGTGGTCAGGCAGAGGGCTTGGTGCCGTAACGGTCGCGAACGACGGGACGCTATTCAATGGCTTTGTTGTACCGCATAACGAGTATATACGCTTTTATTTTGACACGGGATATATCGGCTGCGGGCTATTAATGCTTTCATTGCTGGTCGTGTTCGTTCTCATTTACCGGTCGCTTGCCAAATCGATCAAACCTTATTTTGCAAGCTTAATTGCGGGCTTTCTGATCTATTCGTTTTCAGATAACACGTTGTCGACGGTTCAGATGATTATTCCGTTTTGCTGGTATTTGAACGCGTTATACCAGACATCTACTCAAACCGATTTTCGCAAAGAGAAGTGATACGATGAGCAGAGTGAACATGTTCGATGTCAACTTTGATAATTATGATTTTAACGATCTACTCGAATTTATAGATACTTCGATTGTGCATCAGCGTCATTCCTACATTTTGACCTGTAATGTCGATCATGTAATCAAGCTTCGCAAAGACGATGAATTCCGCAAGGTATATTCGGACGCAGGAGCTGTAGTGGCCGATGGAATGCCTATCATATGGGCGTCCAAGCTGCTGAAAAAGCCCCTCAAGCAAAAGGTGTCGGGATCGGATTTGTTCACCCGGCTGGGAGAGGCATTTGAGGATCGCGGCTATCGACTGTTTTTTCTGGGGGCAGCTGACGGTATACCGGAGAAGGCTATGCGCAATCTCCAAGAATCATATCCGAATATGAATGTGGTGGGCTGCTACTCTCCTTCCTATGGCTTTGAGAAAAATGAGGAAGAGAACAGACACATTGTCCGTTTGCTTCAAGAAGCTCGCCCGGACATCGTTTTTGTAGGCGTAGGTGCACCTAAACAGGAAAAATGGATTTACAGATATTATGAGACTTACCGCGCTCCGATTTCGATTGGGGTGGGGGCGACCTTTGATTTTCTGTCTGGAAATGTGAAGAGGGCACCGAGGCTGATGCAGAAGACGGGATTTGAATGGTTTTGGCGGTTGGCTCAGGAGCCTAGACGTTTGTGGAAAAGATATTTGATTGAGGATTCCCAGTTTCTTGTTCTGCTGTTTAAGGAAATGTTCAAGCAGGAGCGGATGAAGGGAGGTCAGGGGTGAGAAATATGAGTCGGTTGGCAGATCAGCAGATTTCCATGTTGTTGGGGAATCGGCGTGGAATCGGAATGATCGGCGTGGGGCTGCTGGCTTGCATGCTGCCACTCGCCATCGGATTTGTCAGCGCCAAGCTGAATCCCACCATGAGCCAGCAGGGAGCCATATTGCTAGCACTCGTTTTTCCAGCCTTCCTGCTGGCGATCTTTCAATCGCGGTTACTGATTCCTTACACATTGCTGGTGTGGGCGGTGGGTCCGGAAATCCGTCGCATTGTGGACTGGATGGAAGGGACGTATCATTCGGTTTCCTTGTTGAGCCTGGCACCACTGCTGGTGAGCAGTATGTTGATTATTCCCGTGCTGCGGGGCCTTCATGAGGTGGAAAAACCCCTGACCCGGATTGCTGTGTTCTTTGGCCTAGAATTGGGCTATGGAAGTGTGGTCGGGTTATTCAAAAATGGTATTGTTTTTGCTTATGATTTAGCCAACTATGTGATTCCTTTGCTCCTGCTGCCTTATCTTGCGATTAAGCCTATGAAGGCGAAGGAGCTGGACCGACTGCTGTATTCATATGCCAATATTGCTGTTCTTGTGGCGATTTACGGTATTATTCAGTATTTGACGGTTCCTCCCTGGGATGCCTTCTGGATGAATCATGTAGAAATGAATTCCATTGGTTTACCGGAGCCGCTTCAAATTAGAGTTTTCTCTTCCATGAACTCGCCTGGTCCCTGCGCTATTTTCCTGGCGATGGCCCTTGTACCGATGCTGATGGAAAAACGGTGGCGCGGCACTTTGGGATGGATTGGCGTCCTGCTGACGGTCGTGTGTCTCTTGGTCACGCTGGTACGCTCGGCCTGGCTGATTGCATTCGTCATGCTGCTGGCTTATATTCTCAGTTCATCCTCCAAAGGAAAGTGGAAGACCTTAGTTCAACTAGCTGTCGTCGGTCTTCTTCTCTATATTATTGTTCCCAAACTCCCGGGAGCAGAGGGTCTGGTGGCCCGCATGCAGACATTGACGGATATTCAAGAGGATCATTCGTACAATGAGCGCTTGGATCTGCTAAATACGATGATTCCGGCAATTGTGGGCAACCCGGTTGGACAGGGGATCGGGAGTGTAGGAATTGGAACCAAGCTGGATAACGGCGGCGATCTCGGCGAACTTGGGATTATGGATAATGGCTATATTGCCATTTTCCTCACCTTCGGTATTTGCGGAGCATTCTTTTTCTTCGGTGGCCTGTTCGTTATCATCAAGCGCCTCCTTGTCCGTATTGCCGAGCGAGATTCCACTCAGCCTTACATCAGACTAGCGCTGGCTACGTGGGCCGGAGCTGTAGCCAGTCTGATATCGGATAACGGTTTTCCCGGTATGCGCGGCTATCTGATCTGGATGATGATCGGAATAGGACTGTGGGCGAAAGATGTCATCGCGGAAAGAAGGTAAAGGCTGTGCAAAACTTACAAACATTATCCGCACCTGTCCGGACACTATGGTCTACGGTGATCCGCTTTGCCAAAAGCAAGGATAACAGTTCGGCAGCAGTCAAAACGATGATATTCAGCATGCTGATTCTCGTCGTGAATATGCTGACTGGCGTGCTGACGGCCCGATTCTTGGGGCCTACCGGACGCGGGGAACAGACCGCAATGGTGAACTGGTCCCAGTTCCTCGCCTTCTGCATGAGCTTCGGTGTACCGTCTGCCTTGATCTACAATGCGAAAAGAAAGCCGGAGGAAACGGGCAAGCTGTATGGACTCGCCTTGCTGCTGGCTACGATGTTCGGCGGCTTGGCCACACTCGTCGGGGTGTTTCTGATTCCTTATTGGCTGCGTTCCTTTTCCTCAACGGTCATACTGTTTGCACAATGCTCCATGATGATGTGTCCGCTCATTGCGATTTCACAAATCAATAATGCATTGTTACAAGTTCGATCGGAATACAAGCAGTACAATTTGTTTCGTTATCTCGTACCGCTCTGTACGCTGCTTGGTCTGGTGATCCTGATTCTCACGGGTCATATAAGTCCGTACACCTCAGCACTGGCCTATTTGCTGCCAGGGTTGCCGATTTATATCGGAGTGACGATTCGAATGATCCGGCTGTACAAACCAAAGGTAAAGAACAGCTGGACACAATTCAAAAATCTCTTTACCTACGGTATGGGATCATACGGAAACGATCTGATGGGGCAGGTTTCTACTTATATTGATCAGATTCTGATTGCAGGCCTGCTCAGACCGGCTGATCTCGGTTTATATGCGGTAGCGGTTAGCCTGGCCCGCATGGTAAATGTATTTTCAACCTCGATTATTGTCGTGCTCTTCCCCAAAGCCTCCGGGCTGAATAAGGATGAGGCGGTAGCAATCACGTTTCGGGCATTTCGCGTGACTTCGACAGTAACCGTTCTGGCTGCTGGAATGCTGATGCTGATTGCTCCATTCGTATTTACATTGTTATATGGTCCAGAGTTTAAACAAGCACTTACGGTATTCCGGTTTCTGGTGCTTGAGGTTGCTATCAGTGGAGGAACTATGGTACTGGCACAACAATTTATGGCGCTGGGTAAGCCCAAGCTGGTGACCATTTTACAAGGTGTCGGCTTGGCGCTCGTTATTCCATTGTTGTCCATACTTGTTCCAAGATACGGTTTGACGGGTGCAGGGATAGCTATGCTGTCCTCGGGGATTCTACGGTTCGTTTTCATTTTATGCAATGTTAGATTCGTTCTAAAAATGAAAATTCCAAGACTGGTTATTTCCAAACAAGATTTTCAATGGCTCCGATCAACAATGTCACATTACATCCGGAAAAAGCCAGTTAACGGTTAGATAAAGAAGGAGGCACCCGCTAATGAACCACATGTCTAGCGTTCCCGCGGACAATCGGATATCCGTAGTTATTATCGCTCAGGATGACGGCATTCGCATCTCAGCTGCGATTGAATCCTGCAAGCCCTTTGCGGACGATATCGTCGTCATTGACGGAGGGAGCAAGGACAATACGATTCAGGTAGCAGAATCATTGGGCTGTCGGGTGTTTTCCAACCCGTGGCCAGGCTATGCAAAGCAGCGCATGTTCGGCGTTGATAAAGCGGAATTTGATTGGATTTTTCTGATTGATACGGACGAAGTGGTAGATGCAGAGCTGCTTGGAGATTTGCTGAAGGTGAAGGAAACACTTCATGATCCGGCCAAAGCATATTCCGTGTTTCGGATTGGCGATTTTCTTGGCAAATGGATGAACAAAGGCGAGTACCTCGTTCGTCTGTACAATCGGCGTATTTATGGCATTACGAACAGTCTTGTTCATGAAATGCCGGATGTTGCTTCTTCACAGATCATCAATCTGAACGGGGTGCTATGGCACTACGGCTTCCGCAGCATCAGTGATCATATGACCCGTTTTAACAAATATACGGACCTGGAAGCGGAGACGGCATTTAACAAAGGCAAATCCTTTCGGATTACCAGACTGCTGTTACGGCCTCCTGCCCGCTTTGTGCAGAAGTATTTTGTTCAGGGTTTATACCGCAAGGGGTTGGCAGGTTTTGCCGTAGCGGTCTTCTGGGTGATGTATGAGTTTCTCGTCTGCTTCAAGCATTATGAGCTGACCAAGCGGCGAAAAAAGATAGAGATTGTGGATGACGGACAGACCGACCAGAAAGGAGAAACCAGCTATGTCGTACAATAACGGATTTCGCATTGCGGCAACGGGGCTTAGCTGGCCGTCCCTGCAGCCAGGTGGTCTAAACACGTATTTCAAATCCATCTGTGAGCAGTTGACGGCAGAGCGCAATACGCTGGATGCTTTGATCTGTACTGACGAGCAGCCGCAGGCGCAAGGACGTATCCGAATTCATTCGATTGGGAGCAAGCAGCAATCCATTTGGAAGCGTAGAGACCTGATGCAAAAATATGCAGCAGAGCTGTTCGACAAGCAGCCTGTGGATGTGCTTTATTCCCATTTTGCCCCCTATGGTGTCGGACCGGCACTGGAGGCAAAAAAACGCGGGATTCCCGTAGTTACTACCTTCCACGGCCCGTGGACAGAGGAAATGAAGATCGAAGGGCAGGGCCTTAAGCATCTGCTGAAAACGACATTGGCTAAATCCATTGAGATGAAGGCCTATGGTTTGGCGGACAAATTTATAGTGCTGAGTGAGACGTTTCGGGATATTTTGCATGAGCACTATAAGGTTCCGCTTAGCAAAATCCATATCATTCCCGGTGCGGCGAATGTAGAAAGGTTCCATCCGGCAGAGGATCGGGGAGCGGTGCGGGAACGGCTGAATTTGCCACAAAATGCGACGATTGTGCTGACCGTTCGCCGTCTTGTTAACCGAATGGGCCTGCTACAGCTGCTGGAAGCATGGCGACGGGTAACTGAGCGTCATCCTGATCATCTGCTGCTGATTGGGGGGAAGGGCCCCTTGATGGAGGAATTGGCTTCCAAGGTAGTGGAATACAATCTTCATAACCACGTAAGGCTGCTCGGTTATGTATCAGATGAGGAGCTTCCGTTGTATCATCAGGCTTCAAATCTATTCGTGGTGCCGACACAGGCGCTGGAGGGCTTCGGCCTGATCACGGTGGAGGCGATGGCTTCAGGGCTGCCGGTAATGGCTACTCCTGTGGGCGGCAACAAGGAGATTTTAAGAGGATTCCGTCCCGAGCTATTGTTCCAGGGAACAGACAGCGAGGCCATTACTCAGGGACTACTGCGTGCGCTGGATCATCCTGAGCTGCTTCCGAATGCAAGGGAGTGCCGGGACCATGTGCTGAGCAAATATACGTGGGGACATGTAGCGGAGCAGGTGGAAGATGTGTTCCGGCAGGTCCTTGACAGAAAGGCGGCGGCGAAATGATGAGAGTGGCTTATATTGACCATACGGCAAGATGGAGCGGCGGCGAGGTCGCGTTGTATAACATTTTGACGAATATCGGAGAACATATCGACCCGCTTGTCGTTTTGGCGGAGGAGGGCGATTTGGCAGATCGGCTTCGGCAGCGTGATATTGACGTGCGTATTGTTCCACTGGACGATTCGATTCGTAATCGGGGACGGAACGCCGTGAATCTGGGTGCGCCTGCGGCAGCCTACCGACTGCTTGCTTACGGTAGAAAACTTGCGCCTTTGCTCCGCGAGGAAAAGGTCGTGTGTGTCCACACAAACTCGCTCAAGTCTGCGTTGTATGGTGCAGTGGCTGCCAAGTCGGCAAAGCTTCCGTTGATCTGGCACATCCGTGATCACATTGGTCCGCCTTACCTGAAGCCGATCGTAGCCAAAGGCATTCGGCTGATGTCGCGTTTTTTGCCCAATGGAGTCATTGCCAATTCCAAATCCACGCTAAGTGCGTTGGAGTTGCCCCCGGACAAAAAGACGCTCGTCGTCTACTCCGCTTTTGCCAAAGCCATCACGGCTCGTGATGCGTCTGCAAGCTCACGGAATGATGACTCGTTTAACGTCGTACTGGTCGGCAGGCTGGCGGAATGGAAGGGGCAGCATATTTTACTGGAAGCAGCCCGCTCCTTTTTACCGGATAAGCGGGTGAAATTCTGGCTGGCCGGAGATGCATTGTTCGGTGAAGAGGAATATAAAAGCCGCTTGGAATCCACGATGCGCGAATACGGGCTGGATAATGTCAATCTGCTGGGACACGTCGACGACATTCAAGGTTTGATGCAACGCTGTGATTTGCTGATTCATACCTCTATTACGCCGGAACCATTCGGTCAGGTCATCATTGAGGGCATGGCGGCAGGACTGCCGGTGATTGCCTCAAATGAGGGTGGACCCAAGGAAACCGTGGTACCGGGCGAAACCGGACTACTTATTGAACCGGGTGACCCAGCCAAGCTGGAGACCGCCATCCGCTGGATGCTGGAGCATCCACAGGAGCGTCAGCAAATGGGTGAGAAAGGGATGGAACGGGTCAAGCAGCATTTTGTCATCGAGAACACGGTGAAGGATATAGTTCATTACTATAAGGGTTTGTTGGCAGGAGTCTGACCGACATTCGCGTTAAAGGATGATTCAGATGAAAATAGCGATAGCACACGATTACTTAATCCAAATGGGCGGGGCAGAAAGGGTGGTAGAGGTATTCCACGATATGTATCCGGAGGCTCCGATCTTCACAACGGTGTTCAGCGACGAACGCCTGTCGAGCAACTTGAAGGATGCAGATATTAGAGCCACCTGGCTGCAGAACCTCCCGGGAGTGAAGGCCAATTTCAAAGGAGTGCTGCCGCTGTATCCCATCGCTATCCGTGATTTTGATTTTAGGGATTTCGACATTGTTTTAAGCTCCAGCAGCGCATTTATGAAAAGCATCCAGGTACCTAAACATACGTTTCACATTTGTTACTGTCACACACCGATGCGGTTTGCCTGGGATTACGATACATATATGGCCCGGCAGTCCAAATCCAACCTACTCAAAAGCATGCTAAAGCTGTACATGAATCGGTTGAAAACATGGGATGCCAAAACTTCTCGCAACGTAGACCAGTTTGTCGCCAATTCTTCCGTTGTCAAGCGGAGAATTCTGCACTACTACCAACGGGAGGCGGATGTCATTTTCCCTCCTATTAATACATCCCGTTTCGAACGTGCTACAAGCATCGGTGATTATTACCTGATCGTATCCCGATTGGTGTCCTACAAGCGCATCGATCTGGCGATCGAGGCATTCAAACGCAACGGTCTCAAGCTACGCATTGTCGGTGAAGGACCGGACCGTAAAAGACTGGAGGCCATGGCTTCGCCGAACATTGAGTTTCTCGGCAGGCTTGAGGATCAAGAGGTTAACAAGCTGATGGCAGAATGCCGGGCGCTCGTTTTTCCGGGTGAAGAAGACTTCGGTATTACGCCTTTGGAGGCGAATGCAGCCGGAAGGCCTGTTATCGCTTTTCAGGGCGGAGGCGCGCTGGATACCATTGTCCCTAATGTGAACGGTGTGTTTTTCCGCAAACATCAGGTGGACGATGTGCTAGAGGCAGTCGCTAGGGTCGAGCAGCATGCATGGAATGTGGATGACATCATCTCCCATGCCCGTAAATTTGATGAAAATACGTTCAAGGATCAATTGAAAAAGTATGTAGAGCAAGCCTATGTGAACTTTCTAAAAGGAGGATGAACGGAATGAAGCTGGCTGTAATCGGTACTGGATACGTTGGGCTCGTCTCGGGCGTGTGTTTTGCACATAAAGGTAATGAGGTGATTTGTGTCGATCTGGAGCAGTATAAAATCGACATGCTGAACCGGGCAGAATCTCCGATTTATGAACCTGGCATTGAGGAATTGATCTCGCTAAATCTGGAAGCTGGCCGTTTGGAGTTCACTTCGGATTTGGCCGATGCGGTACGTCGGTCGGATATCGTCATTTTGGCGGTAGGAACGCCTTCTCTGGCTAACGGTGAGGCAAATCTGTCTTACATTGAGCAGGCGGCTGCCGATGTCGGAAAAGCGATGAACGGGTACAAGATTATTATGACCAAGAGTACCGTACCTGTTGGAACGAACGAAAAGATCAAAGGCGTGTTGGCTCAGCATACGAATTTGTCCTTCGACATCGTATCCGCGCCGGAATTTCTGAGAGAGGGCTCTGCCATCAACGATACACTTCACCCGGATCGCGTCATTATAGGTCTGGACAACGCAGGGCTACGTGAAACGATGGTTACGCTGCATCAGGTGTTCACAGATAAAATCTATGTGACGGATATCCGCAGCGCTGAAATGATCAAATATGCATCCAACGCATTTCTGGCAACCAAAATTTCATTCATCAATGAAATTGCCAATATTTGCGAAAAGGTTGGCGCGGACGTTACCTGCGTGGCTGACGGTATGGGGATGGACAAACGGATTGGCTCCTCTTTCCTGCAAGCAGGTATCGGGTACGGAGGCTCTTGCTTCCCGAAAGATACCAATGCGCTTATCCAAATTGCGGGTAATGTAGATTATGAATTTAAATTGTTAAAATCAGTGGTCGAGGTTAACACCGATCAGCGCTTCATGATCGTATCCAAGCTGCGTGAATCGCTGGGTCAGCTGCATGGCGTGCCGATTGGTATTTGGGGCTTGGCTTTCAAACCGAATACAGATGACATTCGTGAAGCACCGGCTTTGGAAATTGTAGAAACGCTTATTCAGGCAGGCGCTATTGTGAAGCTGTATGATCCGATTGCGATGGATAAGTTCAAGGAGCGTGTGGATCACCCGAATATTGTATGGTGCTCATCCCCGCAGCAAGCCGCCGAAGGAAGCGATGCCGTGTGCTTGCTGACAGATTGGGAAGAGTTCAAGAAAGTTGACCTCGTACAACTGGCTTCCCTGTTGCACAAGCCTGTTCTGATTGACGGTCGTAACGTATTCACAGAGGATCAGATTCAAAGCTCCGGGCTGGAATACTACTCTGTGGGTCGTCCGCGGATGAGCGGGTGGAACAGAGATAAGGTTGAGGCTTAAAAAGTGACTTTGGCGGTGTTAGAGGCGCTGCGCGTGCAGATTGTTCTTCCGATTGCTGTTACCCCCGGATTTTCTTGATTGTATAAACATTCAAAGGTTAAAATCCGGGGATAAAGGCAAACGCTGACGCTTCTTCAGAACAATTCTGCCCGCTCCGCTGCTTTCCGCCGTGGGGTCACGATTTTTAACCTCCCACTTTATGTGGGGAGGTAGAAGAGGGTATCGTAAGAAGCGGCACGGCTGAAGGCGCTCCTTACGATCAAGCACGCCATGCAGCTGCTGAGGGCAATCTTGGCGAGGCGTTATAAAAAAACCTTGATTACTTGAAGCTTGCAAGCACGGCAGGCAAGCGCCGAGTTCCCGAATGTCTTTACAGGCTGACCGGACATGAATAGTCCGGTCGTGCCTTTTGCAATAAACGGTATGATCGGCATGATGCATTTTTGAGTAGCGCAGGGATGGATTTGAATCTGGAGAAGCGTAGTGTTCGCCTTTGGGCCGGGATTCAAACCTTTATACGATTTTATACAATCGAATGAATCCCGGTCCAATAGCGATCATAAGATCAAATGCATTCCGTAGCGGGTAGTCAACTCATCATCAGAACGATCATACACACATTATAGAGAGGAAGTGGAGAGTTATGAAGCTCGTACTTTTGTCTGGTGGTTCCGGTAAAAGATTATGGCCTTTGTCCAATGATTCCCGTTCCAAACAATTTTTGAAGGTTCTGGAGAGCCCGGAGGGGGTTTCGGAATCTATGGTACAACGGGTATGGAGACAGTTGGGGGACAACCAATTATCCCATTCCTCGTTTATTGCGACAGGGAGAGCTCAAGTCGAAATGATCCAGAGTCAGGTCGGACAGAATACGCGCATCATCGTTGAGCCTGAACGCAGAGATACCTTTCCTGCCATTGCGCTGACAGCGACTTATCTGTATTCCATCGCTGGTGTTTCGCCTGATGAAGTTATTGCTATATTGCCTGTAGATCCTTATGTAGAGGATGCCTTCTTTGCTACAGTTGCCCAGTTGGAGCACACACTGCAGGAGAGTGAAGGCAAGCTTGCATTAATTGGGGTCGTCCCTTCCTATCCATCTGAGAAATATGGTTATATTATTCCGAAAAATGATGCCGTACAAGGTAGCACAGGCTACCGCGAAGTAAGCCATTTTCAAGAGAAACCCGACCGTGAGCAGGCGGAGCGTCTAATTGAACGCAATGCTCTATGGAACTGCGGGGTTTTTGCATTCAAATTAAGCTATTTGCTTGATATTTTGGCAGCCAAGGGCTTGCCGCTGAACTATGAAGAAATGCAAAAGCAATACGCATCTCTGGAAAAAATCAGCTTTGACTATGAAGTAGTCGAGAAGGAAAAGGACATCGTGGTTCTTCCGTATGATGGATTCTGGAAGGACTTGGGTACCTGGAATACGCTTACTGAGGAAATGTCCCATCAGCAAGTGGGTAGAGGGGTAGTGACGGAGGATTGTGTCAACACAAGTCTCATTAACGAGCTGGACATTCCTGTAGCGATTATCGGGACCAATGATCTCATTGTTGCAGCCAGCCCGGACGGCATTCTTGTCACTAATAAGGCGGAAAGTCCACGCATTAAGGAAGTGCTCAAAGCTCATGATCAGCGGCCGATGTACGAGGAGCGTCGTTGGGGGCAGTATCGGGTTGTGGATTATGTTAAGTATGATGAAGGCAACGAAGTGCTGACCAAACGAATCCGTGTGCGGAAAGGTAAAAACATCAGCTACCAGTTGCATTTCAAACGCAGTGAAATTTGGACCATTATTAGTGGTGAAGCGGAAATTATTTTGAATGAAAAGCTGCACAAAGTGAAGGCTGGTGATGTCGTGCGTATTCCTGAAGGAACGAAGCATAGCATTTTGGCCGTGACCGATGTGGATTTGATTGAAGTGCAGACGGGGTCTGAGCTGGTCGAAGAGGATATTGTACGTTTTTGCATGGATTGGAATGAAATTTCCCGTCACCAATTTATTTCATAAATTTTTTCGTAAAAATGAAAAAAAATACGAATTGACGAACGTTTATAACCCGAAATGTCGAAAATGCGCGAAAACCTGTAAATCCATGAACATGTCCTATTAAATTTTGGCAAAAGAAAGTCGATACTTAGGGTAAGAAGGAATCCAAACTCCTTCCAACGATAAACGCAGCCCTGTCGAAAGGCAGGTACGCAAAGCTAAAGGGCCTTCCGCAGGGATGGCAGCCTGGCTACCGAAAGGAAGAGCAAAAAGTGAGATTCAATTTTATTCCTCTGTATCGACTGATACGTCATGCACTCCCCGTAGTTATGCTTTTTTCTTTGTTGCCCGTCGGTTTTGGTGAATCTCTGTCTGTGGCGAATGCCGCTGCATTACAACCTGTTAATTCGGACGCTTCTACTCAGGCCCGTGAACTATACAGCTATTTACTCAGCATCTCGGGGAAAAAAATAATCACCGGTCAGCATGATTATTTGGAGAGTCCGGATGAATTAAGTAACAAGGTCCAAAAAATCAGTCAGGCGAATGTGGGTGTGCACGGCTATGAGATGGGAGCCATCTCAGGTCAATCTGCCGCTTCGGAAGCAGCACAACGTAAAAATGTTGTCGATAGCGCGATCCGCTGGAGCAGATCCGGCGGTATTGTGACGATGACTTTTCATGAAGCGCTGCCGGGTAGACCACTGACTTGGGCCAATGTGCAGGCGAAAGTAAGCCAGACGGAGTTCAATAAATACGTGACGCCAGGCACTGCGCAGTATAACCTCCTCATTGCCGATCTGGATAAGGTCGCTGTATCGCTAAAGCAGCTTCGTGATGCGGGTGTTCCGGTTTTATGGAGACCTTATCACGAAATGAACGGTGACTGGTTCTGGTGGGGAAACAAAAACAATTTCAATCAGCTATGGAATATCATGTATGACCGTTTTGTAAACACACATCAACTAGACAATCTGCTGTGGGTATGGAGCCCGAATGCTCCTAATTCATATACCTTCCCGTATACCCCTAAATATCCGGGGGATGACAAAGTAGATATTTTGGCTGTAGACATTTACAACAATGATTTTGAACAAAGCCATTATGAAGGTCTGCTCGGGTTGGCAGGAGATAAGCCGATTGCCATTGGGGAACACGGTGAGATGCCCAGCTCTGAGGTATTACAGACTCAGCCCAAATGGGTGTATTCCATGACTTGGGGAAAGATGCTGACCGAGAATAACACAACGGATCAAATTCAGAATTATATGAATGGTTCGAGGAGCTTGACGCGAGATGATGTGAAAAATGGATTGGCAGCAGTTCAACAACCTGGGACGGATGTACCAACCCTACCGGACGAGGGGCAAAGCGAGCCTATCCCGGCTCCGCCAGTAGTGATCGTTCCCCCACCTCCGGCTCCTCCTTCTGTTCCGGATATGGTTTATGCGAATGGGCTGCGGGGTGAATATTTTAACAACATGAATCTGGATGGTAGTGCTGCTTTGACCCGTACAGATAGCAAGCTGGACTATAACTGGCGTGCTGTCGCAGCTGATGCAAGGGTGAACGCTGATCGGTTCTCCGTTCGCTGGACAGGTAAAATGAAGCCACAATATAGTGAGACCTATACGTTTACAACGATATCCGATGATGGAATCCGGGTATGGGTAGACGGCAAGCTGATTATTGATAGCTGGTTTAAGCAAAGCTGGACAGAGCGCAAGGGCAGTATCACCTTGCAAGCAGGTAAAATGGTAGATTTAAAAGTTGAATACTATGATGAATATGGCGACGCGATGGCACGTCTGATGTGGGAAAGTCAGCATGAAGCGAAAGCGGTGGTTCCCGGTAACGCTTTGTTTCTTCCTTAATAGATTCTCTTTCCCGGTCAAAAATTTTGAGGAGAGAGGGTGGATCATATGATGAAAAAATGGTTGACCCACAGGTATACGCCAGTATTATCCGGGCTGCTGGGGGTCGTAGCTATAGCGCTGATCGCTTGGTTGATTTACACGCCTTCAAGGAGCGTAGAACTGCCGACGGATAAAGTAGCGGCAGCCAGTCCAGTATGGAAGCTGGGACAGAGGGATGATTCTTCAGCGGAATTTAGAGGAGTGGTTGGTAGAGACAATATCAACATTCCTACAGCCTCTGCTTCTACCGAGTCGTCGGCTAAAGGGGTATCGTCTGCAACGTCCATAGCAGAGAATACAACGGCCCCAGTATTGCTCAGCAGTGGAGATATTCCTCCCGGCTTGAATGCGTCCACGAATCCTGAACTGTCGCTCCAGTATAAGCTGGATCAAGTTCCTCCCAATGGGGTGATATTCCGTGTACGGATTTTGGATGCGGGCAAAGCTGTTCCACAAATGGCTGTATTTTCAAATTATCAGCTGTCCGGTATCATTCAAATCGCCGGGGTTTCCGGTACGGGCAGTGCATATAATTACAAAAGCAACTACGAACTGTATATCCCCAAAGAGCAATTGCAAAGCGGTGTTAACGTACTCAAGCTAAAGACAGCGCGCTGCCTATACTGCTCCTCTGCAGAAGATAAAAATGTGTGGTGGACTTGGGATGACTTGAGCTTGGAGACGTTAGCTTCACCTGCTACCGAGCCGATACACGGTAAATATATACTGACCGGAACAAATGTGAACAACAAAGAGTTCTATTATGATCAGGGTGCGGTTAAGCATTTACCATACGTTCTTAAATGGCTGGGAATTGCTTATAGCGGCAATGTCATGAGGGTCACCTGTGCCAGTAATGTGGGCAAGGCATGTACAGACGTGGATGATTACTATCAAACGCTGAAGCAGTATAATATGCAATCGTCCGCTTTGTACTTATATACAGGCGATATCAAGCTGCAAAAGGATGGTTCTCTGCCGGAGACGGCCAAGCAAAAATTGCGCGATTATGTAAAAAAATATGGTTCATACCTTCAATATTATGAAGTAGATAACGAACCCGGATTGTTTAATCGCTCGAAGGCAGTCAATCTGGCTGTGGCTCAGTGGTTGAATACGGAAGGCAAGCAATTGGCACCGCATCTCAAAACCGTAGCGCCGGGATGGGCCTATTGGCCTACGTATTCCACAAAGGCGTGCAAAAATCAAGCCGGAGGTACGCTTAAATGCGGTGACCCGGATGGATGGGAACGAGATCCGGCTCAGCGTAAGCAACTGGAAGACGTCACCGACCTGACCAACGGACATGCCTATGGCGAATCCTATAACGAAGAGGGTGGAGGCAGCTTCGTTCAAAATCTGAAAACCTTTGGCGGTTCGAGCAACGGGCTGGCCAAGAAGATGCTGAACACGGAGTTCGGTACGAACGATACGCATCGGGACAACCCGGATTACGGGGCTAGTCAGCCGCAAGCAGCCGCTTTTGACCGGATTATGCGTTCGCAAATCGGATTTGTTGATATGTTTATCCAGCATGCTGCGTTTTATAAGGATTATACGCTCTTTAAAACCGGCTTTGATCTGCAAAACCACAACCCGGCTAGCACCGAAATCTACCCGTTTGGGCAAGGACAGGATAGTCGTGTAAAGATCATGAGACGCTTGAGTCTGGCGTATGCTACCCATGGTAAGCCGCTGACTTATACGGTGCTGAATCCAGAGGATACCAAGGATAAGATGGTCTATGTTCGTGCAGTGGACACGTCCAAGCTTAAACCGCTGGCAGGCAGCGGTGCCACCTCGGACAAATTGCTGGTGAATCTGGTGAATTTTGAAGATTCAGCACAGACCATTCGTGTACGAGTAACGATGCCGAAAGCTGGTGTGTACACCGGTGAACGTTTTGGAGCCGGGGCTACCTACAGCCAGGCACAGCGTTCCATATCAGGACTCAAGGCTTCACCTGCCCTTGATTTTGAAGAAAAGCTGGGTCCTGGTGAATCGGTACAATATATTTTGAAATTAAAGAGTACAGATCAGTCTACAGCTTCAGCCCCAACAGGGGTAGAAGCCGTCCCTGTTCAGGATGGGGCAGTAAAGATTGACTGGCTTCAGGCAGAAGGCGTATCCTCCTATGATGTACTGCGTGCGGATGGGACAGACGGGGCGTATCAGGTAATTGCCTCGCAAGTAGCGGGAAGCACCTATACAGATCGTACGGTGAAAGTCGGTAGCCACTACGCATACAAAGTCCGAGCGACTGGAGGCACCCAGGTTTCCAGGGCTGCCGAGGTCGCTTAATCACCCCCAGGCAGTATAGGACCTTGACTGAGGAATATCTGTTTTGACGTCGCAAAAAAACAAAAAAGAACCTATCAGGAAAAATAGGACCTGACAGGTTCTTTTTTTATTCGTAAATCGTACTGAATTGGCAATACATTACGTATAATGGAGAAAAAAACACGAAAATCCTTTAACATTCTCGCCATAAGACGACAACATTACAGGTATGTATTCATATATAATAGGTTTGTTCATGGCTATACATACATGGTTTGTAGGGAATTCTTTTTCCATTGACCAAGAATAATAAAGTGAGGTTAGTGCTGAATGAACAAGGAGACAGAATCAAGGGGGAACAGCCCTCTTCTTCGAAACAACGCACGGAGAGCAGATAAACCAATCATCCACCTAGACATCCGTGACATCTTGCTCCAATGCGGCATCACGATGCCAGAATGTCTAGAGAGCGACCCAGATAAAATCAAGTGCCGGAAGGACAAGCGCGTGTAAATTCCTTCCGGCTGCAAGCACTATTGAAAAGACATGAAGTGGCGGCAGCCATTCTTATTCCATCATTCGTTCCATACGCACAAACGCGATAAAGCGCTTAGCTTCTTCCTCAGACAAGGTCCGTCCGTCAATTGTCAGGTTGAAACGTCGCAGAATATCCTCATCGGACAGTTCCAGCTGATCCACAAACTCTCTCACATCTGAATCCAATATCGCTGTAGGCTGGCTTGTGCGTCCTACCAAGTAATCAATGGTTACCCCGAAAATATCGGCAAGCTTGTTCAGGATCTCAAAGTCTGGTTTGCGTCTATTTTTTTCATAGTGAGAAAGAGCCGCCCGCGTAATTCCGAGGGATTGTGCTAGTTCCTCTTGTTTTAATCCCTTATGTTCTCGTAATTCAGCGATGCGGGTTCCATAATTCATCTGTTTTTCCTCCTGAATCCAAGGTTAAGAAAGATGCAATTTTACGCTTGACAAGATACGATTTGTATCATAAATTAAGTTATATAAGTTACAAAAGTTACATAATGTATCTATATTTCGTATTTTTAACGTAAATCATGGTTTATATACCTTAACAGGCCACCGACAATTAAGCAGTTGTGCTTATTCGCTGGCTAGACCTTCTGTGCGCTATTATATAACATTTTACTATAGATTAGAGGCTCATGCACCGTTCTTTTCCCCGGTATGCAGAGGATCAGTACAAGCGTTATCACATCGAAAACAAGTCAATCAGGGGAGGTCTGGTCTTGTGCAGTTGAAAGAGTATATCCGTGTGATCCGAAAAAGAATGTGGTTAATTGGTGGTATCGTGCTGCTGGTGTGTGCTGTAATGGGCATAAAAAATGTATATTTTACCCCTCAGGTTTATGAAGCGACCGCAAAGCTCATTATCAACCAGACGCCGCGGCCGGATCGGGCAGGTGTCGTCGATTACAGCGTCGTACAAACGAATATAGCCTTAACGAACTCCTATAAGCAAATTATGATCTCCTCGGCGATTATGGATCAAGTGGTCGCCAGCTTCCCCGATCTTAAGGTTACTCCGTCAGTTCTGGCGCAAAAATTAAGAGTGAACACCGCCGGTGATTCACAGGTCATGGATGTGACAG
Source organism: Paenibacillus sp. BJ-4 (assembly GCF_020404765.1). Lineage (GTDB taxonomy): Bacteria > Bacillota > Bacilli > Paenibacillales > Paenibacillaceae > Paenibacillus. The sequence goes on along the minus strand of NZ_JAIVEM010000091.1, from coordinate 58,777 downwards.
TCCGCGACTTATCGTATACGAAGGCTGTGAAAACCGTCAATGCGGTAGCCAAAGTATTCAAACGACAAATTCCCTCTATCATGAAAATGGACAATGTCACAATTCTAAGTGAAGCCAGCTTGACTGACCCGGCAATTCCCGTGAACAGTAATCCCGCTGTACAGATGTTTATTGCCTTTGCCACCTCCTTGTTGCTGGGTATAGGCTTGGCGTTTTTGCTGGAGGTATTGGATGACACCTTTAAGAATGAAGAGGATATTGAAAAAGAACTCGGTCTGCCTACCCTGTCTCTGATTACGAAAATGAAAAAAGAAGATAAACGCTCTGACAGCTCCACTACAACTCCAAAACAGGTAGGTGAAGGACAATATGCCGCGATTAATCAATAATCAGCTGGTCACATCCCTGCATGCCCAGTCTTCCGTTTCGGAGGAGTATCGTATGCTTCGCACAAACATCCAGTTTTCCTCTATAGATGAGCCGATTGAGGTTATGATGGTGGCGTCTGCCCAGGCAGGTGAAGGGAGGACGGTCACGATTAGCAATTTGGCTGTAACCTATGCGCAAGAGGGAAAAAAGGTGCTGGTTATGGATATGGATTTGCGTCGCTCCTCCTTGCATCATATGTTTGGCTTGCGCAATCATACGGGGCTGACACGGGTGCTTGCCAATCAACAGGCGTGGCAGGATGTAGTTCAGGAAACCGGGATTGACCAACTATATACAATTACGGCCGGACCGAACCCGCCTAATCCTTCCGAGATGCTCAGTTCCCGCAGAATGAAGGCTCTACTGGTTGAGTTAAAAGAACATTATGATGTGATCCTGATGGATACGCCACCATTACTGTCTTTTCCGGATGGTCTCATTGTTAGCGCCATGTGTGATGGTGTCATTTTGGTAGTGCAGGCAGGGAAGGTCAAAAAGGATGTCGTTAAGAAGGCGAAGGCAAATTTAGAAAGAGTCAAGGCGCGCATTTTGGGCGTAGTACTCAACAATGTGAAACGATCGAATCCCCGCACGCAGCGTGGTATGGAGGAACGCAACCTGACATAACTAAAAAGAGGGAGAATGAGAAGAGTATAAAATTCTTTTAACAATGTATAAATAAAACTTATCAATAAGAGATCGAGGTGATGAGACGTGTCTTCTTCCCGCTCGAACGAGGCCGAAGTTTTGGGCGCGTCAGTGGATGTATATTCAGTCGCTCATGGGCTTGAACGGCGACAGGGATTGGGCCTATACCCGTTCGTGAAGCGCAGCATGGACATTATATTGTCTTTCATCGGCATCATCGTGTTATGCCCGGTATTCCTGCTTGTCATTTTGCTGATTAAGCTAGAAGACCCGAAAGGAAGCGCGTTATTTTATCAAATTCGTATTGGTAAAAATGAGCGTCCGTTTCGCATGATCAAATTTCGTTCCATGGTATCGGATGCTGAGGAAAAATTGTCTGCACTACTGCTGGAAAATGAAATCGAGGGTGCAATGTTCAAAATGCGGAACGATCCCCGAATTACCCGTGTGGGCCGGTTTCTCCGTAGAACGAGCATAGACGAGCTGCCGCAGTTGTTCAATGTGCTGCGCGGGCAGATGAGTCTGGTAGGCCCCAGACCACCGCTGCCAAGAGAAGTCCACGATTATACAGTGAGGGATAAGCTGCGTCTGACGGTTACGCCGGGCTGTACCGGGCTATGGCAAGTCAGCGGTCGCAATCATCTGAGCTTTAACGAGATGGTAGAACTGGATTTGGAGTACATATCCAGACGCAGCTTACGCACGGATATGATCATCATGCTAAAAACATTTCGTGTACTGCTGGGCTCCAAGGATGCGTTTTAAAGTTTTTTAATGAAGAAGGGTAGGGGATAAGTATGGATCTTCATTCCAATATATATGTAGCAGGGCATAACGGACTGGTGGGTTCCGCTATTGTCCGAGCGCTTCAGGGAGCAGGTTATCAACACATCATTACTCGCACCAGTCGTGAGCTGGATTTACGCAACAAGGAGACCGTAGACCACTTTTTTGCAACAGAGCCTGTGGATTATGTATTTCTCGCAGCGGCCAAGGTTGGCGGGATTTTGGCGAACAACGAATATCCGGCCGATTTTATCCGTGACAATCTGCTTATACAAACGAATGTGATTGATGCGGCATACCGGGCCAATGTAAGCAAGCTGTTGTTTCTCGGCTCCACATGCATTTATCCCAAATTTGCTCCGCAGCCCTTGCGGGAGGAGTATCTGCTTACCGGTGAGCTTGAGCCTACCAACGAGGCTTATGCTATTGCTAAAATTGCCGGAATTAAAATGTGTCAATCCTACAATCGTCAGTATGGAACTCGTTTTATTTCGGTGATGCCGACGAATTTATACGGTCCGGGCGACAATTTTGACCTCCAGACCTCTCATGTGCTGCCCGCGCTTATTCGCAAATTTCATGAAGCCAAGCTGAATCAATCTCCAACTGTAGAAGTATGGGGCTCCGGCACGCCGCGTCGGGAATTCCTTCACTCTGATGATTTGGCGGATGCCTGCCTGTTCCTGATGAACAACTATGAAGGAAATGAAATTGTAAACATCGGCGTGGGAGAGGATATTTCTATCCGTGAGCTGGCTGAACGGGTGAAGGATGTGGTCGGTTATGAGGGTGAAATTACCTTTAATACCTCCGCTCCCGATGGAACGCCACGCAAGTTGGTAGATGTGTCTCGAATTTCCGGTTTGGGCTGGTCGGCGCGTATTTCACTGGAAGCGGGATTAAAGTCTGTGTATCAGGCATTTCAAGGTCTAGATCTGGTTGGAAAATAAAAAAATGGTGGAGGAATTGGAATGAAAAAAGCGCTGATCACAGGCATTACCGGACAAGACGGATCCTATTTGGCTGAGTTGCTGCTGTCCAAGGATTATGAGGTGTACGGAGTACGCAGACGCACCAGCACGCCGAATTTTGAAAATGTAGCCCATATCCAAAATGATATCCACTGGATTTCCGGTGATATGACCGATCTGGCTTCCCTGATTGAAGCTGTCCGTCAATCCGACCCGGATGAGGTCTACAACCTGGCTGCTCAATCCTTCGTAGCGGCTTCATGGCCGCAGCCATTGGCTACAGGACAGATCACAGCGCTATCCGTCACCAATGTGCTGGAGGCGGTTCGGATTGCCAAGCCGGAAGCGCGGTTTTATCAGGCGTCGAGCAGTGAGATGTTCGGTAAGGTAGTGGAGACACCACAGACGGAAACAACACCGTTTTATCCGCGCAGTCCTTACGGTGTCGCCAAAGTGTACGGTCATTGGATTACGGTGAACTACCGCGAAAGCTTTGATATGTTTGCTTGCTCCGGTATTTTGTTCAATCATGAATCGCCCCGTCGGGGACTGGAATTTGTAACGCGCAAGGTATCGGATGCTGTAGCCCGTATCAAGCTGGGATTGCAGCAGGAGCTGCGTATGGGGAATTTGGATTCACTGCGGGACTGGGGGTTTGCAGGGGATTATGTAAAGGCCATGTGGCTGATGCTTCAGCAGGATCAACCGGATGATTACGTCATTTCCACAGGAGAGATGCATTCGGTACGCGAGTTGCTGCAAATTGCCTTTTCTCATGTAGGTTTAAATTATGAGGACTACGTCGTTATTGATCCGCAATTTGTCCGGCCGGCGGAGGTAGACCTGCTGCTCGGCGATTGTGCCAAGGCAAAGGAGAAGCTGGACTGGCGATTGGAAGTAGGCTTCGAGCAGCTCATTCATATGATGGTGGATACAGACCTGGAGCGGGTAAAAAGGCAGGCTGCAGTCGAAGCTTCCGTCGTCGTGTAAGACATGGAGGGGCCATCCGTGTAGCCGGGAGGTCTCTTCGTTGTACATGATTGCAGCTCATCGACAAGTAGGCATGCTGTAAAGCCGTACGCAAGGTTATTTTTCAAGATGGAGTAAAACTTATGACATTAGTCAAAAACCGCGCCAAACCGCGCAGAAGTTTGCTGGTGAATACATCCTGGTTGTTCGGTGACAAAATGATTCGCATGGTGTTCGGGCTGGCGGTCAGTATCATCATGGCAAGAGTGCTGGGACCGGAGGAGCTTGGGAAATGGAATTATGCGGAATCCTTTTTTGGGATGTTCCTGATTTTCACGACCCTTGGTTTTGATTCCATATTGGTACGCGATCTCGTTAAAGATCCCAAGGATGAGCACGAGCTGCTGGGTACGGCGGTTCTGTTGAAGCTATTGGGCACTCTGGTAGCCATCGTACTGTCCTATTCCTTTATTTCGCTGCTCAGACCGGAGGACAGCTCGGTGCGGTTGATCAATCTGATCCTGGCCACGGCCTCGGTGTTTCAGCTGTTTGATATTATCGACTACTGGTTCCGGGCGCAGATGTTGTCCAAATACACGGTCATTGCCAAAAATACAGCCTTTGTCCTCAGCTCGACCGCCAAAATCATTTTGTTGTTAACCGGTGTTCCGATTTGGGTGGTGGCGCTGTGTGCTCATGGAGAGTTCCTTCTGGGGAGCCTGCTGCTGCTGTATTTCTTCCGCAAGGAAGGACGGCGTATGAACATGTGGACGTTCCGCCTGACCATAGCCCGGCGGATCATGAGTCATAGCTGGCCGCTTATTTTGTCATCTTCAGCTGTATATGTACAGGCACGGATTGACCAGGTCATTATCGGTGAACTGTTAGGAAATGCGGCAGTCGGACAATACTCTGTTGCGCTCCGACTTATCGAAGTGCTGGGCTTTATTCCGGTCGTTCTTACGACGGCCTATGCACCGGTGGTGACCCGTTCCAAGCTGAAAGGAAACGACGAATACAGACAGACATTGTCTAATGTGTATCGGCTGATGTTTATCTGTTTTCTCGTGACCTCGGTCCCGTTATTTTTTTTATCCCAATGGGTGGTGATTGTGCTCTACGGGAGGGAATTCACCGAAGCAGGCTCACTGCTGTCCCTGTTTGCGATTCGTCTGTTTTTTACCAATTTCAGTGTTGCCAAAAGCTTGTATATTACCAATGAAAATTTGTTCAAATACACGCTGCTGACCTCGCTGGTGGGCGCAGGCACGAATGTAGCTTTTAATTACGCGCTGATCCCGCTGCTCGGTGTGCGGGGGTCGTTGGTGGCGACGATCTTGTCTTTCACAATATCTGTATTTCTATTAGATGTGCTGTTTAAAGAGGTCAAAGCCAATCTGGGTTGGATGATGAAGTCCATTCTAACCTTCTGGCGTGTTCATATTACAGTACCGAAAGTTGGAGAGAACGATCATGATACCCATTAAACCGTTTGTTCGTCATGAAGATCAGTGCCCGCATTGTGGAGGCAAGGTACGCGGTGGAGAGGTGCTGTGGCAGGGAATCCACGTATGTGTCAGCACTTGCTGTGAGGACTGTGGACGTGAGTATATCGAGGATATGCGAGTCGGTCATGCTACATATTCACCTTATCGAGTGGAAATGCCCGATTATATCCTGACCGGTGATGCGAAGTCGAGAAAATGGCTTGGAGAGCCTTTGCGGCAATCGTTGATGAATCCTTCCTATGATTTAACGGTCGGCATGACCGTGCATAAAATGAAGGCTTTCGAGCGCGTCATCATCGTCAACACGGTGGATTATTTGTATGGTCATGCTTTGCTCAAGCTGCTCAATGTGCAACGTGAATACGAACAATCGCCGGAACTGGGGATCATCGTCATTGTGCAAAAGCCGCTGGAGTGGATGGTACCCGCTTATGTGACGGAAATCTGGACGGTCGATGTGCCGTTCAGCAAGGCACGAAACTTTCATCCTGTGCTGCATCATCGGATGATTGAGGAATTGATGCGCTTCGAAGAGGTGTATGTCAGCCCGGCGTATTCACATCCCAATCAGTTTGATATTGAGCAGTTTACGGGTATCCCCCGCTATGACGAGGAGCGTGAGTCAGAGCCACGCATTACCTTCGTATGGAGGGAAGACCGCTTGTGGAGCGGCAGCCATCATATTGCAAGGGCGGTGCAGAAATTTCCGCAGCTCAAGCGTGGATTGAAGCCGCTGATTTATCATCAGCGCAGCAAAATCATCCGTTTGTTCCGCAGACTGCGGGAATCCTTTCCCGATCAACGATTTACAGTCGCCGGACTAGGGCGTACTGGGCGCTTCCCGGCATGGATTGCCGACGAGCGTGTTGCACGTTTTGACCGCGAAAGTGAGCTGCGGATATGCAAGGTATATGCAGCCAGCCGATTGGTCATAGGCATTCATGGCTCCAATATGCTGCTGCCCTCTGCACATGCTGGTATGACGATTGATCTGATGCCCAAGGATCGTTGGGGCAATTATGCACAGGACATTTTATTTCACGAAACGGATCATCGGCTAACAGCCTACAAATACCGCTTTGTGCCGATGGAAGCGAGCGTGACTTTGGTGGCGGATATGGCAGCCGCCCAGCTTAAAGGGGCAGACCACTTCCGAATGCAGATGACAGAGGAAAGACTGCGACAGGGCGAACATTCGGTTTGGAGGGGGGAGACCGCTTCGGGACGGATTTGATCTTCCGATGCTGTTGACGTGGGATTCCTTGGATTAATAGGCTCTGTAGGAGGGCGGAATCCCCCGTCAAAGGCGAACGCTGCCGCTTCTCCAGATTCAAATCCTACCCTCCGCTACGTCCTGCCGCCGCCAAAAAGAATTTCCCCCAGCTTACAAAGTGGGGGAGGGAAGAGCCGTCCGGCGATAGCTGCGCCCTATCGCCGCGAACTTCACGCCGGGCATGCATCCCGCGTAGTTAACGCTTGGTATAGTGCTCTGTCAAGGTGACAGAGCTTGATGAATAGCACTCCCGGTAGGCAACAATCCAGCATAGTTAAGGCCACTTGGTCAGCCCGGTGATAGTATGCCATGCTGGCTTGTGAGCTTGGTACGGGTTATGGCAAGCTCGCAAGCCGTTCGGCGCAGTCAATACCCGCGCACATCTGCCCGCCACCCGCGCAGCGGGGCATTTAATGCCAAAGCTCCCTTTTTAAAAATAGGGTGACTTTATGGATACGGCGGTCAGCAGCGGAGTGAATGGAATCGTTCTGAAGAAGCGATAGCGTTCGCCTTTATCCCCGGATTTTACCCTTTAAAGGGTCTATATAATCAGATGAAATCCGGGGGTAACAGCGATCGGAAGAATGATCCATCCATGTAGCGCCCTCACCCCGCACACCATAACTCACCCAATATGTAATGGCAGGAGCCTGATGATGATTCAAAAAATATTGTATCTTCGCAACTTTGCCAGCAAGGTGAACGGAGCCTCATACAATCTGCAGGAAGTCGGCTTGGGTAAAGCGCTCGTTCGTAAAGGCTACGATTGCGATATTGTCTACTACAACGATCACAAGGAAACCCGTCTGGAACAGGTCTACTGTCATGAAGACTGCACCTTGCGCATCATCTGGCTTCACGGACTTAAGTTCCTGAGCAACAGCATCTACCGGGATGTCCTCAAAGATTCGTTTTTGGCTGCTTATGATTTGGTTATCACCACAGAATACAACCAGATGATGACCTATCTGCTTTCCCGCAAATGTCCCGAGAAGCTGGTGCTGTATCACGGCCCATACCGGGATCATACACATGCGCTGGTCCGCAAGCTGTACGATGCATTACTGCTGCCGAAGGTAGCAAAGTCCGTTCGCTGTACCTACGCCAAATCCGATCTCGCCAAGCGTTATCTGGAGAATAAAGGCTTTGACAACGTGGTTACGATTGGGGTCGGACTGGATCGCAGCAAACTGGATCGCAGCAAAGTAGAGAGAGCATTCAATAGTGCCGACCATGAGAACAGTAACAACGACGGTAGCGACGAACATGATGAAAACCACGAGGTCGCGGATGAGCTGAGACGAATTGGGAATCGCCCTGTGCTGCTGTACGTCGGCGTACTGGAGGAACGAAGAAATATACGTTTTATGCTGAGCATGTTCAAAGAGTTACTCCAAAAGCATCCCGATTGCCTTTTGCTAATCGTCGGGGATGGACGGAAGGCGGATACAGATCGCTACTGGACCTATGCACATGGGCTGGGGCTGACAGACAGCATTTTGCATTTTTCAAGAGTCGAGCAGCGTCATCTGTGGCAGATTTACGGTGCGGCTGACCTCATGCTATTTCCGACGCATTACGACATTTTTGGGATGGTACTGCTGGAAAGCATGCTGTTTCGCGTCCCGATTATTTCTTCGGTGAACGGTGGTTCGGTTACCTTGATTGAGGACGGAGTGAGCGGTGTAATGCTAAGGAGCTTCTCGGAGGAGGAATGGGCTGGCCGAATATCTGCTTTGCTGGACAACACTGAGCTGAGACGAAGCATGGCTGAGCAGGCATTTCTTACCGTTGAGCATATGTCGTGGGACCGGATTGCAGATGAAATATTAAGCCATCAGCCGATGAAGCCGGTGGATTCTGGACGTCCCCTACAATCAACGCAGGAAAGAGGGGCAGCTACGTGAGAGAACAGGTCAGCAGACGGATGAATCCTCCTGTGAGCAAGGTGCTAATCATACACAACTTTTATCAGCAAAGCGGAGGAGAAGACAAAGTTGTCGAGCAAGAGTCGGCCATGTTGCGTTCCAGAGGCATAGAGACAGAGCATTATTATGTGCATAACGACAACATTCAGAGCAAAGGGCTGGCGAATATGGCAAAGCTGGCAGTGGAAGCGGCATGGTCCCTACCGGAATTCAAAAGAATCAAAAAGCTGCTGTTGCAGGTAAAGCCAGATGTGGTGCATGTGCACAATTTTTTTCCGGTCATTTCTCCTTCGGTCTATCATGCCTGTGAACGGCTGGGGATTCCTGTTGTCCAGACACTGCATAATTACAGGCTGATTTGCCCGGCGGCGACCTTTATGCGGGGAAATGAGGTTTGTGAAAAATGCCTGCACGGCAGCCTGCTGCACTCCATTCGTCATGGATGCTACCGGGGCTCGCAGCTTCAGACGATTCCGGTGGCGGCGATGATTAAGTTCAACGAGCTGATCGGTACATGGCAGCACAAGGTAAGTCGCTACATTGCGCTGACGGAGTTTGCACGGGACAAATTTGCAGAAAGCGGCATTCCGCTGGACCGCATCGCAGTAAAGCCGAATTTTATCCACCCTAAAACAATGGAAGCCAAGTATGACCCCAATGATCGTTATCTGTTATTTGTAGGACGGATCTCACGGGAAAAAGGGGTGCGCAATCTGCTGCAAGCCTGGTCACAGCTGGGAGATCGGGGCGGATTGAGACTGGTCATCATTGGGGACGGCCCGGAAAAGGCTGAACTGGCCGCCGCTTACCCGCAAGAGGATATTCGGTTTCTCGGCAAGCAGGACGGAGACACGGTGCTGGATTGCATGAGTCGGGCCATGTATGTCATGGTGCCTTCCATTTGGTATGAAGGCTTTCCCATGACGATTGTAGAGTCCTATTCGGTCGGAACTCCGGTGCTGTGCAGCCGAATCGGTGCACTGGAGGAAGTGGTAGAGGATGGGGAGACGGGTTTCCATTTTCAACATGATGATTTGGAAAATATAAAAACCGTGATTCGCCGTGCAGTAGCCTATGAAAACTACACAGCGATGAGACAGAAGGTATCGGAAATATATAATGCACGCTATACGGAGGAAGTAAATGTTAAGCAGTTGATGGCGATATATAGCGAGGCCATGGAGGAGCGTAAATATGAAGCAGCTGCCCCAGTATAGAGTCGGAAGGATCGCAGACGCAGAAATCGCGGCGCTTACGTTTCAGGAGACAGTGCACACGCTGGAGCAATGGGCAGCCGGACGAAAGAATAGCTATGTCTGTATTTGCAACACGCATTCGATTGTCACGGCGGGGAATCAGCCTGAGTTCCACGAAGCGCTCACTTGTGCAGATTTATGTACTCCGGATGGTATGCCGCTGGTATGGGCGCTTAAAATGTACGGATTTGAGCGTCAGGATCGGGTGGATGGTCCCAGTCTGATGCTCAAGTTGTGCGAGCGTGCGCAACAGACGGAGGTGAGCGTATATTTTTACGGCAGTACGCCGGATACGCTGGATAGCTTAAAGGAAAGGATGAGACAGGATTACCCTGGAATCCGCATCGCAGGCAGCTTTTCACCGCCATTTCGAGAGCTCCAGCCGGAAGAGGAGGAACGGGTCATTCATGAAATCAATGCGTCAGGCGCACATATCATATTCGTCAGCTTGGGCTGCCCGAAGCAGGAAATATGGATGTATCGCAACAAAGATCGCGTTCGTGGCGTGATGATCGGGGTAGGAGCAGCCTTTGACTATATTACCGGAAAGGTTCGCAGACCGCCGTTAACGGTACAAAAGCTGGGACTGGAATGGCTGTACCGTCTGATCTGTGAGCCAAAGCGTTTATGGAAGAGGTACGCCTATAACAATCCGGTGTATATCTATCGTTTTCTCAAATCCTATCGGCGAAATAAACGGCTCACGCTCTATGATAATCAGCATTCAGGGAGAGGCGTAGAGAAGTGAAGCGGGCAAAAGCATGATGCAGTGAGACAGCATGTAAAAGGGGGAATTGCTTTGAAGTTATGTGTATTGGGTGCCGGGTATGTCGGACTGGTGTCGGGGGTCTGTTTTGCTGCACTCGGCAATACCGTCGTCTGTATCGATCAGAATGAGGACAAAATTCGTCAGCTGCGTACAGGGGGAGTACCGATTTATGAACCGGGATTAAAGGCCTTAATCAAAGATAATGTCGAGCAGGGCCGACTGAGCTTTACAACAGATACAATTGCTGCGGTGAAGGACGCGGAGATTATTATTTTGGCGGTCGGTACACCTTCACTGCCGAACGGTGCAGCCAATCTGTCCTATATTGAAGGAGCCGCCTGCGAGGTGGCAGATGCCATGAATGGCTACAAGGTGATTGTTACCAAAAGTACGGTGCCTGTCGGAACGAACGAGCGTATTCAAAATTGGATTGCGAGTCGCACGAGCTATCCCTTTGGCATAGCCTCGGTGCCTGAATTTTTGCGTGAAGGCTCGGCAGTCATAGACACGCTGCAGCCCGATCGCATCATCATCGGAGCTTCCGACCCGCATGTGGCTGCAGTGCTGACTGCGCTGCACGAGCCGCTCACCACCAATATCCTAACCACAGATATCCGTTCGGCGGAAATGATCAAGTACGCGTCGAATGCTTTTTTGGCGACCAAAATTTCGTTTATTAATGAGATTGCAAACATTTGCGAAAAGGTGGGCGCAGACGTTACACGCGTGGCACACGGCATGGGACTGGATCAGCGGATCGGTTCCTCATTTTTGTCAGCGGGTATTGGCTATGGCGGCTCTTGTTTTCCCAAGGATACACAAGCGCTGATTCAAATTGCGGGCAATGTGGACTATGAATTCAAGCTGCTGAAATCCGTGGTGGAAGTGAATCAGGGGCAGCGCTTTAATGTGATTCGCAAGCTGGAAGAAGCGCTGGGTGATCTGGAAGGAGCAACGATCGGCATATGGGGGCTGGCATTTAAACCGAATACAGATGACGTAAGAGATGCCCCGGCGCTGGATATTATGCAGTCGCTGCTGGAGGCAGGGGCGCAAATTCGTGCATATGATCCGATCGCTACCGCTAACTTCCGCAAACTGCTGGACAGCTCGGAAGTAACGTGGACGGATAGTGCACGGGAAGCGGCAGAGGGCTGCGACGCACTGTGTCTGTTGACAGAGTGGGAGGAGTTTGGTGAGGTGGGGCTCGGTGAGCTGAACGAGCTGATGAAGCATCCTATAATGATCGACGGACGCAATGTGTACAGTGAAGAGCAGATCAGGAAGTCCGCCTTTGCCTATTATTCGGTCGGCAGGCCGCAATTGAACAAGATGGATGTAGATTATCAGCGGTCCGTAGTGAATCCGTAAAGGGGAGGCTCCGTATGAAACGATGGCTGAAAATAACATTGGGTGCTGCGGCGCTGTTATTCGTAGGTGCTGCTGCCTATACCGCTTATATGTACCATTCCTTTAAAACGGCGGCCAATGCAATGTATCATCCGCGCAGCATTGTGCAGCCCGGGGTGGTCTCTGCTGTTGCGACAGGCGGAGCAGTACGCTCAACAGGTATAGACACAGGAATGAGTGCACCCAATCCCGCAGCCATTTCCCAGTTCAAGCCGTTCACCGTGCTGGTGCTGGGCGTAGATCGGCGTCCTCATGATTCGGGCCGCTCGGATACCATGATCGTTCTGTCCGTGAATCCGGCCGCAGGCTCTATGCTGATGTTCAACATTCCGCGTGATACGCGAACAGAGCTGATCGGCAGGGGACGTGAGGACAAAATCAATCACGCTTTTGCGTTCGGCGGAGTGGATATGTCGATCCGTACGGTAGAGCATTTTTTGAACCATCCGATAGATTACTATGTACAGATGAACATGGAAGGGTTTGCAAAAATGGTAGATCTGGTGGGGGGAGTCACGGTTAACAATCCACTTGATTTTCAGTATGGGGGACATCATTTTGCACAGGGAAATCTGAAGTTGAGCGGAACGGAGGCGTTGGCCTATGCTCGTATGCGTTTTGATGACCCGCGTGGGGATCTCGGGAGAAACGCACGCCAGCGTGAGCTGCTCAAGCAAATTCTTGCACAGTCAGTTAGCAAGGAAGGACTGTTGAAGACAAAACCGATACTGGAGGCAGCGGGAGAACAAATTCGCACGGATATGACCTTTGACGATATGACAACCTTCCTGACCCGGATCGGCCCGTCCCTCAAGCAGACAGATACGGTTGAGTTAAAGGGGCAAGGGCGCAAGATCAACGGAGTGTATTATTATATCGTGGATGATCAGGAACGTCAGCGTATTCATGACCTACTGGAGAAGCATCTGCTCACCACGGCCGTATCACTTTAAGCAAGCTCAATCCAAGGCGGGTGCTCTTTAAGGAGCGAACCCGTTATTTTCTTCTAAACTCAGCTTGTCCCACATACATCTGTAGAGTATCCAGTAGATCGTCCAACAGAGGGAGGGACAATGGGTGTTATTTAGAAGGAGAGCAGCTTCAATGTTCATGTTCATCCGCAAGCTGCTGTATTTTGCATTGATATGTGGATTGTTATGGCTGCTGTGGCTGGGACTGCGTGGAGTTATGGCTACGGGGGAGGATGAACAAGCGGTAAAAGTGCTGAACGAATTTTACGCCATGGAGCAAGCGGGAAATTTCGGAGGCTCATGGGAGCTTTTTCATTCACAAATGAAGAAAAAATTCGAGAAGTCTACGTATGTGCAGCAGCGTGCGCACGTTTTTATGCAGGATATGGGGACGGATACGTTTACGTTTGAGCTGGGAGAGCCGCAGGCTGAATATGATATTCGTACAGATCAGGAGGAAGAAGAGGTAGGTAAGGCCTACCGTATTAAAGTCACCCAGCATTACAAGACCCGATTCGGCATTTTTGATATTGTACAGCCTTGTTATGTGACGCAGGAAGGTGAGGAGTGGCGGGTCCTTTGGGTATACAAGGAAAAGGAATAGACGTGACAAGGTGTTTCTGAAAGGATAAATATGGTACAATACTTCCAAAACCGGAAATGAACAGTAAAAAACGCTGGGCTTCACTCCGGATGGAAGGAGTTTCATAGGATGCAGCAAGCGACAGGACAGGTTCCCGTCATACGTATGGAGGGTGTGAGTAAAATCATCTCCTCGAAAGCGATTGTGGACAATCTGACGCTGGAAGTTCCGGCAGGACAGGTATTTGGTTTTCTCGGACCCAACGGTGCGGGAAAAACGACCACGATCCGTATGATAGTGGGGCTGATTTCGATAAGCAAGGGCGATATTCATATTTGTGGAGACAGTATAAATACGGATTTTGAAAAGGCTATTTCTCATGTCGGTGCGATTGTTGAAAATCCGGAGATGTATAAGTTTTTGACTGGCTATCAAAATTTGCAGCATTTTGCACGAATGTCTCCGGGGGTAACCCAGAAGCGCGTGGATGAGGCGATACGCTTGGTAGGGCTTGAAAACCGGATTCACGATAAAGTCAAAACCTACTCGCTTGGGATGCGGCAGCGACTCGGAGTAGCTCAGGCGATTTTACATCGACCGAAGCTGCTTGTGCTGGACGAGCCGACCAATGGCCTCGACCCGCAGGGTATTCGCGAACTGCGGGATTATTTGCGTCAATTGAGCCGGACCGAGGGAATTGCCGTATTCGTATCGAGTCATTTGTTGTCCGAAATGGAACTGATGTGTGACCGTGTAGCCATTATTCAGAGTGGGCGGCTGGTTGACATCAAGCAACTGAAGAGCGCTCAGGGAGAAGTACAAACGACTGAAATTGCTTTTGAAGTAAATGATGCCGAGCAAGCCTATACGCTTGCCGGAGCAGGTCGCATCGAAAGCAATCAACTGCTGCTTCATCTGGAGCGGGAACAGATCGCAGAGATGAACAGCCTGCTGGCTGCAAACGGAGTTAAAGTATATGCGATTCGCCCGGTTGCCCGTACGCTGGAAGATCAATTTTTGGAAGTGACGGGAGGCGGGTCCATTGGCTGATTTCTTCAAGCTGGTACATAATGAAAATCTGAAAATTTACCTGCGTGTGCGCACATGGATTATGCTGGGACTGCTGGCGGTCATTACTGCTGCGATCCCGATGCTGATTTCCCTGGTTTCCGATCAGGTCAGTGTGTGGGATGGGATTGCGTTGACGACGTTGTTTACATTTTTCCTCAATACGACGTTTACGGTCATTGTAGCCGCTGATTCGGTGGCCGGTGAATTTACTTGGGGAACGATTAAGCTGCTGCTCATCCGGCCCTGGACTCGCAGCAAAATACTGTTGTCCAAGTATATTTCCGTTATTTTGTTCAGTTTGCTTGGAACGATCATTTTGATCTTAATGGTTACGCTGTCCTCTTGGCTGATGTTATCCAAGGATGCACCAGCAGGTTCTGTTCCGTTGTTCAGTGATCCGATATCTTACGTCACGTTGAACTTCTTGTATAGCTATATCGCTTTATTTGTGACGATGGCCTTTGCTTTTATGCTGTCCGCTGTTTTCCGTTCCAGCGCCTTGGCGATTGGGCTGTCGCTGTTCATGATGTTCACCAAAACAGTCTATAACTCTATTGGCTTGTTTAACACCGATCGTTTTGCATGGACCCAATACGTACTTTTTACACATATGGATCTGAAAAAATATCTTGATATGCCGCCGGGGACGGTAAGCTCTGGTCTTACCTTTTCCCTAACCGTGCTGGCCGCTTATTATGTGGTATTTATAGCCATTGCCTGGGTGGTTTTCGTAAAACGGGATGTTTCAACCTAAATCCGTGTACCTGAGAGGTTCTGTTTTTCATAACATCATAATTTTTGCAAAATGCTGAAATCACAAAAAGGACGTTCAAATGCCTACCATTTGGACGTCCTTTTTTCGGCATTTTCTTTGTGCCAGGGTATATTGCAATCTATTTTCAGCAAGAATCAATCAGTAGGGTCGTTTTGCGTTTAAAAGGGTAGAGAGAAACAGATCAGAGGGGGCCCGCGATATGCTGCAAAATAATCGTTTTTTTCGTCTGACTACAGGTATTGTCATGCTATTACTCATCATTTATTTAGGCACCAAAGTAAGCTTTATATTCAGTCCCATCGTGTCCCTGGTCAGCTTGCTGATCGTACCGTTGATGCTGTCCTTTTTCTTCTATTATTTATTGAGACCCATAGTGGATATGATGGAACGGAGAAAAATCAAGCGGCCCATCTCCATATTACTGATTTATTTGGTCATTGCTATGCTGCTTTTTATTTTCTCATGGGGTGTGTGGCCTACGCTGCGGGATCAGGTAACCAATTTATTTGAAAATGCGCCGAAGCTCATTAAAAGTCTGGTTGATCAATTGAGCCAATGGCGGCATAATCAATCCTTGAGGCAAGTGCTGCCTCCGGGTGAAGACCCGCTGTCACGACTGTCGGATACGCTTAACGAAGCCTTATCTGCTCTGTCCGATTATTCGGTCAAGCTGGTATCGTTCGTGTCCTACTTTTTTATCGTGTTGGCTACTTTTCCGATTTTGCTTTATTACATGCTGAAGGAAGGGAGCAAATTTAGTCCTAAAATGCTAAACTTCTTTCCTAAAAAATATCACAAGGACGCACTGGAGGTTATGGAGGATATCGATAGTGCGCTCAGCAGCTTTATCGTCAGTCGGGTGCTGATCAATGTCGCACTGGGTGTGATGATGTTCCTTGGATTTCTGATGATTGGCTTGCCCTATGCCTTGCTGCTCGCCGTTATTTCGATTTTTCTTAATTTTATTCCCTATGTGGGGGCAGTGGCGGCTTCCATACCTGTGCTTATCATTGGATTCCTCGAATCGCCTTCCATGGCGCTCTGGTCATTGGTCGTTGTCATCGCTGCCCAGCAAATTCAGGATAATTGGCTGTCTCCTATAGTTTTTGGCAAGCAGCTGGATATTCATCCGTTGACTGTTGTCATTTTACTGCTGGTTGGTGGTGACCTGCTTGGTATACTGGGTATTATTCTGGTTATTCCGCTGTATATGTGCGCTAAAATTGTCATACGCAAGGTATACCATTTATTTTTGGAGCGCAGAGTGGAGGATATCATGGAATGAGTAGAGGATGGGGATGATTTAAAGGCATGTCGCTAGCTGTTATCCCGCTTCTGATTGCAGGGGAGCTTGGTTATTTTCCTGACTTTTGTCGGAACGGGCTAAGGATTCGTCGTTCGAATCATTCGAATCATTCGCTGAGGTCAACGGCTCAGCATCCTTCGTGCGGATCATTTGAGATGTGCCGTCCAGTACGCCGCCTTCTGAAATGACTAATGCGGTCGCCGCCGTATTCCCGTATAGTTCGCCTGTCGGCGTAATGGTCAGCCGTCCCTCTGTGGTGATGCTGCCGAATACCTTGCCGGCAAGAACGACGTCCCGTGCAATGATGTCTGAGCGTACAACAGCGGTTTCTCCAATGATAACGGTACGAGTGCTGCGGATATCACCTTGAAAATGGCCGTCAATCCGAATATTGGCCTCTGCCTCAACAGTACCTTCAAAGCTGGTGCCGTTAGCCAGCAGCGTATCTGTTACAGGGGCGGAGAGCTTTTTTTTCGATTCTTTGAACATGATGGTTTCCCCCAATCTTTTATTGTACATACAGTAATGGATCGACAGGCTGGTTTTGCTTGACGATCTGAAAATGAAGATGAGGTCCCGTGCTTCTTCCGGTGCTTCCCAGCAGGCCGATGGTCTGTCCTTTTTGGACACGATCTCCCGGAGCCACCTGCATTCCGCTCAGGTGCATATACCAGCTCTGGAGTCCGTCAGGATGCTGGATGATAATGCACTTGCCGCGGGCTCCGCTGGAATTGGCCTCCAGTACGGTGCCAGCCCCTGCCGCATAGACGGGATCTCCCGTTTGTCCGGCGATGTCCACGCCTGAATGGAAAGCTGATTTGCCCGTAATTGGATCGCTGCGATAACCGAAGCTGGAGGACATTCGGCGTGAGCCTACAGGCCAAACGGAGGGCCTCCCTTGCTCGGCAAGAGCCAGCCTGCGGGTCTGGAGTAGTTGCGCAGCTTGTTTACGCTCCAGATCTTGTTGTACGGCATTTGCCTGCTGAATAGAGCGGGGAACCGTGCGCTCCACCGTGTCCAGCAGGGATTCGATCTCCTGAAAATCATCCATGGCCTGGCGAGCCAGCAGGGCTGTATTTTCATGAACTGCAATGAGTTCGCCCCCGGTATGGCCGGAGGCATCCCAGGAGAGCGGAGTTATGGTTGATTTATTGCTGCTTGCGCTAGATGAATTTCCGTGTTTACGAATAAATTGCTGCATTTGCTGTTCCAATTCCGTTATGCGCTGGAGGCGTTCACGAATACTGGTCGCTTGATTCGTCAGCTCCATGACCTCGCGTCGTAGTCGCCCGATGGCTGCATCCTTGTCTGCTACTGTAACCTCCATCTGCAAACTCTGGACAGCAAGATTCGTTTCCATTTGGGAAATAATATGGGAAGAACGGATTTGCAGCCCGATCACGAGTGTAGAGATGGACGCGATCACAAGGGTCGGGACGAGAATGACAGCGGCTGTAGAGCATTGCAGCTGCTTGGGTGGTTGCTGTGCATCCCGAATGACAAGCAAGGTCATCCGGCGATTTAGGCTTCCTTTTTTCATAATCGCTCCTTTCCGGACATCGCTCCTATAGTGCTTGGTTACTATCTATTCAGCTAAAGGGGCAAACATGTCAAAAAAATTGGAGAGCTTGGTATAAAACGTAGATATACAAGGAGGCTTGGACATGCTGTGGTTGCTGTTGGTTTTAATCGTTTTTATTTTTCAGACCGGAACGATCCTGCTCTTTGAATTCCGGAAGCCGTCCAAAGCAGTAGCCTGGCTATTCATTTTGTTCTGCTTTCCGCTTATTGGCTTTGTCGTGTACTACTTTGTAGCACAGGATTATAAGAAGCGCAAAATGATTCGAAAAGCAGGATCACAGCTGTTTCGTGAATTCCGGGAGCGCCTGTGGGCTCAATCGAGGGTGATTGAGCAGGTGGAACAAATGCACAATCCCCATTTCAGACATCAGGAGCGTCTGTTTAACCAGTTAATTCGCATGTCTGAAAATCCGTTGACTGGATGCAATCGTACGCGTGTCCTGACCAACGGAAAAGAGACCTTTGAAGCGATGCTGACCGCGATGGAGCAGGCGCAGCATCATATTCATGTGGAGTTTTACATATTCCGGGCGGACGAAATCGGAAGAAAGTTTCAGGAGGTCATGATCCGCAAGGCACGTGAGGGAGTAAAAGTACGATTTGTGGTGGACGGCGTGGGAAGCTACAATTTGCCCTATTCTTTTATCCGCACTTGTACCGAGGCGGGAGTAGATTTTCATTATTTTCTGCCTCCATTTTTTGCTACGCTGGATCGGCGGATCAACTACCGAAATCACCGTAAAATCTTGGTGGTGGATGGAATCATTGGATTTGTGGGCGGAATCAATGTAGGCGACGATTATCTCGGTAAATATCCTAAGGTAGGATTTTGGAGGGATACGCATTTGCAGATTGAAGGAGATAGCGTCTATTTTCTGCAAAATGTATTTCTGAGCGACTGGAAGCTCGCCTCGGGCGAGAGGCTGATGGATGCAAATTTGTTTCCGCCGCATACCTGTTCAGGAGATGAGGAGGTACAGATATTGAGCAGCGGTCCCGATCAGGTATGGGATACGATTCAGGAGATGTGCTTTGGAGCGCTGTCGGTTGCCAAGGAGCGGATCTGGATTACGACACCGTATTTTATTCCTGACCCGGCTATTTATGAGGCGCTTAAGCTGGCAGCGGTTAGCGGTGTGGATGTGAAGATTATTATTCCATATCAATCAGATTCGAAGCTGGTTCATCTGGCGTCTGTGTCCTATGTGCAGGAACTGCTGGAGGCGGGAGTGGAGTTCTACCAATATCGAAAAGGATTTATTCACGCCAAAGTGGTGATTGTGGATGACTTACTTGGCTCGGTTGGGACTGCCAATATGGACATGCGCAGCTTTTTCTATAATTTTGAGCTGACTGCTGTACTTTTTGCGCATTCAGTGCTGGAACGTCTTTCCACTGATTTTGAAGAGGACATTTCCAACTCCTCGCGCATAGATTTACATGTATTCCGTAGACGGTCGCGAGCGCAGAAAACAGCTGAAATTCTAGCTCGCATGCTCTCTCCACTCCTTTAAAGGCGATTTTCGCCGTTTTTATCAATAAAATCCCGCTTTATTGAGATTTATGTGCTTTTTACTAACTTTTTTACGCAAAATCACAATTTTATGATATACTATATATATAAATAACGCGGTAAAGAAGAGGGGCTGCGGATAGCAGCCCCTTTTTTGTCCAATATTATCATACTGTAACGGGGGGATTTATATATGAGTGTAGTGAGCAAGGAAGTCCAAAATTTATCTGAGATCACAGATGTGACCGGAGAGTTGACCAAGATCAGCAAAATTCCAGCTAATCCGAAGAACAAAGCAAAACGCCTGTTGCAGCGTGCAGCCATGATTGTGGTTGGTGCGGCTCTGATGGCAGTGGGCCTGGAAATATTCCTGGTTCCCAACGGCGTTATTGACGGAGGCGTTACAGGTATCTCCATTATGGCCTCCAAGATTACTGGCTACCCGCTCGGTATTTTCCTGACCCTGTTGAACCTTCCATTTCTGGTTATCGGCTACAAACAAATCGGTAAAACCTTCGCTTTATCCACATTATTCGGCATTATTGTAATGTCCATCGGAACCGCATTACTTCACAATGTAAGTGCATTGACTCCTGGCGAACCGCTGCTCGGCGCTATCTTTGGCGGTGTTATTCTCGGCGTTGGGGTCGGGCTTGTGATTCGGTCCGGCGGCTCGCTGGATGGAACAGAGATCGTAGCTATTCTCGTCAGTGAAAAAACTCCTTTTTCGGTCGGTGAGATCGTACTTTTCGTTAACATCTTCATTCTGGGAAGTGCAGGCTTTGTATTCGGCTGGCCGAATGCCCTCTATTCCATGATTGCTTATTATATTGCCATGAAAATGATTGATATTACGATTGAAGGTCTGGATCAGTCCAAATCGGTCTGGATTATTAGTGATAAATACCGCGATATTGGAGATGCTCTGACAGACCGTCTTGGACGGGGCGTGACCTATCTGGAAGGTGAAGGCGGCTTTACAGGCGAAAGCAAGAAAGTCATTTTCGTCGTTATCACCCGTCTGGAGGAAGCGAAGCTGAAGAACATCGTTGAAGACTGGGACCCCCACGCTTTTGTGGCGATTGGTAACATTCACGATGTGAAGGGCGGACGCTTTAAGAAAAAAGGAATACACTAGCTCAAGGGGACAAATTCTCGGCCGTTACGGTTGTAGGATTTGTCCCCTTCTTTTGTTCTGTGTAGGCAGCCATCAGATTGGACCAGCCTTGGCACGCATATGCTTTAGAACATCCTCGACAGGCTGGGGAGGAACCTTGCCGATCAAGTCGCCTATCTGATTTAGCCGTTCCTCAATATTCAGCAAATGGTAGTCAAGCGGTGATACATCCCGCCGTACCTCTTCCCATGTTAGCGGAGTGGATACAGTTGCACCGGGGCGTGCCCGCGGGGTATAGGGAGCAGCCAGCGTTTTCCCCTGATAATGCTGTAAATAATCAAAATAGATGGCTGTTCCACGATCCTTCTTTAATCGTTCCAGTGTGAACAGATGCGGGTGTTTTTCCGTCACAAATTGTCCGACCAGCAGTCCGATGCTGCGAAGCTCGTCGAAGGTTACGCCTGTTCGAATCGGAACGATAATTTGCACTCCGGTGGCTCCGGATGTTTTGGGGACCGATTCCAAACCAAGCGAAGCCAGCACTTCACCGACGATGGAGGCAGCCTCCATAATGCGTGGCTCTACTTCTCTGGACGGGTCCAAATCAATCATCCATTCACACGGCAAATGGCTTCCCGCTTGATGCAGGGAGGGATGAAATTCCAGCGCAGCTTGATTGCCGAGCCATAGCAATTGTGGCAGCTTGTTAAGCACGATATATTCAATACCGTCATGCAACGTGGTTTCAATATAATCTGGTCGAGGATGTGGAGCATTTTTCTGATAAAAAAAATCCCCGTGAATGCCATGTGGCCAGCGGATGACGGTCAGCAAGCGATGCTGGCAATATTTGAGCAGGAAAGGCGCCAACACTGCAAGCTTGCGAAGATATAACGCTTTGGTCACACCGGCTTCCGGCCACAGTGGTTTATTCGGGTTGGTGATGGGAATTTCCTGACCTTCAATGGTAATCGTACCTTTAACAGCTTGTCCCATAATGCTACGCTCCTTCTTTAACCTCACATAAGCTGAGCTGAAAAGTTACATGTGGCGACCGCTATCGCCTGTACAAGATGCACTTATGGATTAGGATGAGCGTCATGTACACAATTTATCCATCAAAGGGATTGACAAGATACATTATGTATCATAAATTTATAATAAAATACGAAATGTATCTATTAAAGTGTCTTGAGCAGAGCAAGAGGAGGAGTATTCTTGATTGAAAAGCAAGGTGGGGGTCTGATATTCCTACTGAGTGTCCCACGGAGCGGAAGCTCACTGCTTACCACCATTTTGCAAAACCATTCACGCCTGTTTGCCACGCAGGAAATGTGGTTTTTACTCAGTCTGCATGATCTTCCTCAGTCCCATACACGACCGTATGGAGGAACGGGAATTCTTCGGCAATTTTTTAAAGGTATGGTCCCTCCGCATGTATTGGAGCAGGCCTCTCGTTCATATGCGCATGAAATCTATAATGGTCTGCTTCAAGGCACAACGGCAGATATGCTTATTGATAAATCTCCTCGTTACTATGCGGTGCTGGAATTTATAGACCGTTTGTTTCCGGCAGCCCGCAGGGTATGGCTTATTCGCAATCCCTTGGCTATTGCCGCTTCATTCAAAAAGGTCAATCAGCTACGAGGTGGGCGTTTTCGATTGCTTGAGGAGCTGGAGAGCCCCCATTTTAATATGAAAATGACGGATATTACCGTTGGTCTGCTCCGTTACGCCCATTATTTTTCCACACCTCATCCACTTGCATACCCGCTTGTGTATGAACAGCTCGTAACCAATCCGGCGCTGGAGATCGAGAAGCTGTGCGGTTTTCTAGGAATCGATTATGAGCCGGGAATGGAAAAATACGGGAATTTCGAAGATACTCCCAAATCCGGTTTGTTTTATAGCATGGGAGCAGGTGATCCGTTCGTTGGTGAGCATGTACAGCCGCATCAGGATTCGGTACATAGCTGGCAACACCTGTTGAGTAAAAAGGAAATCGAGTCGTATTGCAGAAGCATCGGGTCTCGAATATTTAGGCAGCTTGGCTACGCGGAGGCGCTGGAGCAGGCC
The DNA here is from genome assembly GCF_020404765.1 of Paenibacillus sp. BJ-4. Lineage (GTDB taxonomy): Bacteria > Bacillota > Bacilli > Paenibacillales > Paenibacillaceae > Paenibacillus. Next base: position 35,837 of record NZ_JAIVEM010000091.1, on the reverse strand, counting down.
GAGCAGATTACTGGAGTACGCTTTGAGGATGAGGCCGATGTAGAGCTGCTTAGCCGACGTACTCACCAGTTTCTCCAGCAGAGCGGTTTTGAATGGAAGACTGCTTATCGAATGCTGGATGAGCAAGGTGCAGATAACAGGGAACTTACGAAAAACGAAATAAAAGCAATGAATGAAAGACATCATGCTACCCCTCTTGATCCTGCAAGGATGGACATGGTACAGATCGTGAATGAACGACGGATTCAATCACTGGAAAACAGGCTGGCCCATAGTTATGAGGAACGTAAACGGCTTATCGCTCAGCTCGAAATCTATCAAGGCAGTAATCAAGGTCCTCGATCTCGTAGCCTGTTTGCCCGTAAGCTGGGCCGCTGGGCGTCTATGGCGTTATCAAGTATAGGAAAAGATAAAGGGGGGAGAACGTGAGTGCAATTGCCGGAATCTACAGCTTTGGGCATGAGTCCGTAAGCACCGAAGAAGGCGGTAAAATGATGCAAGCTCTTCGTAAATATCCCGCGGACCGTGTATGTGCCTGGTATGAAGGCTCCATTTTTTTAGGATGTCATGCCCAGCATGTAACCCCGGAATCTGTCCATGAACATCTTCCCTTTTATGATGAGCAGCGAGATCTGGCTATTACCGCGGATGCGATTATGGACAATCGTTCCGAGTTGTTTGAACGGCTGGGGGTCAGACAGGAAAGGCGGCAGGAAATCACGGATAGCGAGCTGATTTTACTGGCATATGACAAATGGGAGGTGAATACGCCTCAATATTTGATCGGTGATTTTGCCTTTGTCATTTGGGATGGCAAGCGACAACGTTTATACGGCGCACGAGATATGACGGGAAGCCGTACGCTGTATACCTATCAACATGACCGAGCCTTTGCATTCAGCACAGTTGTAGCTCCGCTTTTGGCCTTATCCTCTCTGCGAAGAGAACTGCATGAACCGTGGTTGGCCGAATTTCTGTCCATCCGCGCCATGCAGGAATCCGTCGATATCGGCACGACCGTCTACAAGCATATTAACCAGCTTCCTCCTGCACATTGGTTCACGATGGAGGAGGGAAAGCGAACTCTCCATAAATATGCATGTCTGGATGAGGTAGAGCCGCTGCGGCTCAAATCGGGAGGCGAGTACATAGAAGCATTCCGCGAGGTATTCTCACAGGCGGTCACTGCCCGATTACGAACGCATCGCGCCGTAGGGGCTGCCTTGAGCGGGGGATTGGATTCTGGAGCGGTTGCCAGCTTTGCCGCACCATCGCTGCAATTGCAGCAAAAGCCGCTGTATGCGTACAGCTATGTACCTGTTCAGGATTTTAAGGATTGGACATCGCCTGCATTGCTGGCGAACGAGCGAAGCTATATTCAGTCTACGGCTCGCTATGTAGGCAACATTCACGAAAATTATATGGATTTTGAGGGGAAAAGCCCGTTTTCGGAAATTGATATTTGGCTGGAGCTCATGGAAGCTCCCTACAAATATTTTGAAAATTCCTTCTGGATCAGAGGTTTTTATGAAAAAGCACAGGAACACAATGTCGGTGTACTGCTGACCGGGGCACGAGGCAACTTTACCGTTTCATGGGGCCCTGCACTGGACTATTATGCCCGTCAGTTTCGCCGTTTGCACTGGTTGCAATCCTTTCGGGGCTTGTGGCACTACAGCAGGCTGACTGGAAGACGTATGTCTCGTCTATTGCCCATGATGCTGAAAAAGGCGACTTCGCTCGATTCCCGTGCATCGTTATTTCGTGGTCAACGAAGTCCGGTTCCTTCGCTGATTCACCCAGAGTTTGCCAAACGGATGCATGTAGAAAATGTTCCTGTATTAAGCGGAACAGGCTGGATGAAGAATGCCGATCAGACGAGAAGAGAGAAATTTTCGAACCTGGCGATTGCCAACAAAAATGGTGTAGTTGCGACCAAACTTTCTTTGCGTTATGGCCTGTGGGAACGTGATCCGACCGGAGACAGCCGAGTGATTCGCTTTTGCTTATCCGTACCTTTTGAGCAATATGTGCAAAACGGTCGAGACCGGGCGCTCATTCGTAAAGCTATGCAGGATCATCTGCCTGATGATGTTCGGTTGAATCAGCGTGTGCGCGGCGTGCAGCCTGCAGATTGGTTACACCGTATGATCCCTTGCTGGGATACCTTTATGGGGGAGCTTCAATTGATGTGTCATGATTTACGAGCCGCCGAATATCTCAATATAGAATTTATAAAGACGGCCATGTCGAAACTCCGCGATCCCCGTCCTGAACAGGCATCCGATCCCCATATACGACTGCTTATGCACAGTCTGATCGTGTACCGTTTTCTTTGTGGATTGAATTGATTTCGATTTGATCCCGTCGGAGCGTTGGTCATCCGTTGGAAGGGAGGTGATGAGATGAGTAAAAAAGAATGGCAGGAACCGACGATAGAGGTGCTGGATATTAACCAGACGATGGCTGGTAAAGGTTGGAAACAGATTGATTGGGTGTCCGATCACGATGCCGATCTTTATAATCCAAGCTAACAGAAATCATACATTACAGCCTATGTGGGCTGGGAGTCATAAGATAGACATTGCTAACCGTCTTTATTTCTCTTGGGGTAGAGGTAGAGATGCTACTCAAGGAAATAAAGACGGGATTTTTTAAAGGGCAGAGGGAGTGAGTCCTATCGTGCATGACAGGAGTGCAAGTGTCGGTTGGGCCCAATATACAGCCTTTGGACTTAGGATTGCGAGTGAATTGAAGCTTCCTGAGCTGATACGATCATCTTCCGGGATGGTAGAGGATGTGGTCATTCGTCAGGCAGATTTGACAGCATGGAGTGATCGGCTTGAGCAGACCAATTTTGTGATGCAGGGCGAACGCTTTATGTTTCAAATACCCGGCACGGCCATATATGCCGTCAGGGAAGGCAAAGAGATCGAGGTATGCATTCACTCCGGGGCCGATATGGAAACTGTGCGGTTGTTTGTGCTAGGTACATGCATGGGTGTTCTTCTGATGCAAAGACGGATATTGCCTATTCACGGGAGCGCGATAGTCATCGGGGGCAAGGCCTATGCTTTTGTAGGCGAATCCGGTACGGGAAAATCGACGCTGGCGGCTGCTTTTAGACAGGCAGGCTATCAGATGGTTAGCGATGACGTTATTGCTGTGAAAACTACGGCATCTGCGCCTATTGTTTATCCGGCTTATCCGCAGCAAAAGTTGGGGCTGGACAGCTTGCTTCAACTGGAGACTTTACAGGGCAATAAGCATGTACGCTCCCCAAAGAACAGGCTTGTTCTAACTGACGGCAATCCTGCGATGCCACAATACGGGGATCTGCGTAAGCTTACAGGTGAATTGAATAAATATGCCGTTCCCATAGTAGACGAATTTTATAACGAACCGCTTCCTCTGGCGGGCGTATTCGAGCTTGTGGCAGAGGCTCACAGCCGTAAATTGCAGTGCGAGGGCGAGATACCCGCAGTTACGGAACAGTCCTTAAACGTACTGGAGTGCTTGCATACATTACTACTGCATACATATCGTAGGGTGACTATTCCGCGAATGGGTTTGGGTGAATGGTATTTTGGAACGTCGGCCCAGATGGCTCGGAAAGTGGAGGGCTGGCGGCTGCTTCGGAATAGCTCCGCTTTTACCGCGTCCGAGATTGTACAACGGGTACTTGAACTCATTCATAAGGAGGAAGATAGCTATGGCAGCCACTGATCCAGCCAAGGACCATCACCGCGTCATGTACAGTGAAGAGGTCTATGTCAGTGACATGGACGGGGAAAAGGTCATGATGAGCATCAACACTGGAAAATATTATAACCTGGGCTTTACGGGAGGACGTATCTGGGAATTGGCGGAGTCCAGTCCTTCACTCGGAGAGATCGTAGCTATCCTGACAGATGAGTATGAGGTGGACGAGGAACAGTGCAGACAGCAGGTACATGCCTTTGTGGCTGAGCTGGAACGGGAAGGACTGCTAAAACTCCAGCGGGAGATGTTCTAATATGCGGATACAACGGCTTCTTCTCCTGGCTCCAGAAGTCAGGAGATTATTGCCAGAGGCCTGGCTGGCGCTGGGCTGGGCGAGGCTTCGCCAGCTTCGTTCTTTTGAGGATTACTCAGGCCAATGGGGGACACGTATGGAAGAAACCTCTTGGCAATGTGACACGCAGCAGGAAAAGTCCATTCGGCATATTTCACACGCTGTGGAGCTGGCAAGCCGTTACACCCCATGGCGCAGTAGCTGTCTTGTACAGGCCTCCGCCGCAATGACGTTGCTGGGGCGTAGAAAACTGGACTGCACGCTGTATCTGGGTACAGCCAAAAATGCTGCGGGACGGTTAGCGGCCCATGCTTGGGTACGAAGCGGACCGATATATGTTACAGGTGAACGGGAGATGGAGGCGTTTACTGTGGTGGGTCTATTCGGGAGACGAGCTGTGGCGGCTACGAATACAAAAATGGCGAATAAACGCCGTTCTTTGTTTTAATGCGATGAGACAAAAGGATGTTTAAAGAATCGAAGGAGAAGAAAGTATGCCCACCAAGTCTCTTCTGGAACTTGCCCATTGGAAAGAGGATCAGGAATTAACGCTGTTACTCTCTTTATTGCAAAAAGACGCTGCTCCATGGCAGCAGACGTTCATTGCTGCCCATATTTATGAGCTGGATTGGGCTCGCCTGTTGCGTCTGGCAGATCATCATCGGGTAGTGCCGCTCATATATCTCGAACTGAAAAAATTGAATCATCCGGTCATTCCCTCACAATTGCTGGGGAGTCTTCAGGCGCAATATCATCGAAATACGCTGCGTATGCTCCATCTCCAAGCAGAGGCTGTGCGTCTGACCAAGCTACTTATGGCCCATGGCATCCGTGTACTTATACTCAAGGGGCCTGCACTGGCGCAGCAATTGTACGGGGATGTTTCCCTGCGTACCTCCAAGGACGTAGATTTGCTCATTGCGCCGAATGATATGGATGAAGCCGAGCATTGGATACGGGAAGCCGGCTATGAGTCCAAAAGCGGTGAGGCGCGTGTCCTTGGCAGCTGGAAGTGGAAGGATCATCATACATCCTTCCTGCATTTGCAAAAGCGAGTGGAGGTGGAGCTGCATTGGCGTCTTCACCCGGATGCGAGCGGGGAACCCTCATTTGATGAATTGTGGAACCGCCGACAATTCAGTGAACCTGCAGGTGCGAGTCGGAGGGTACAGTCGACATCCGCTGACAACATGACGGCGATGGCAACCAGTACGTACACACTCGGCTGTGAGGATCAGTTCATGTACTTGAGCGCCCATGGGGCCCGTCACGGCTGGTTCAGGCTGCGCTGGCTAATCGACATCGACAGGCTTGCAGTACGTGCTGTCGATTGGGAGGCGCTGCTGCTGTTGCTGCGCCGCTATGGGGGGCTGCCTGCGGGCGGGCAGGCTTGGACGCTCGCCGCTGCGCTGCTGGGTACGCCAATACCGGAGCCGATGCGTCCGATATCGGCGACCCGGCAGGCGCATAGGCTCGCGCTAAGCGCGCTGGCCTTCATGCAGGCCAGCGTACCCGCACCGTACCCGGTTGCCAGCGGGCCGGATACGAACGGAACGGCTGCGTCAGAGCTGTTGCACAGCATAGCTTTGACGCAGCCGATGGAGGACACCCCTACGGGTGGCCTTGCCTCAGTCGGCGCTGCAGTAGCTGGCGGTGCTTCTGGTGAAGCCACCCTGCACGCCGTATGTCACGCTACTAGCATCGAAAAAGATGCCAGCAACGTGACAGGTAACACGGTGAACACTGCTGTGAGCAGTCTCACCGGATCCATGGGGGCTACTACAATCGCCTCCAGCTCTGGCGTTGCTGAAGCTACAGCTACAGCGGTCAGCTCTCAGTCCATTAGCCGAGCTTACTTGCTTTCCTTAAAGGAGCCAAGACACAGATTGCTTTATCTGATCAGCCGCTTGTTTCCTTCTACGGGTGATCCGGTTATGTTGCCGCTGCCTCGCAAGCTGCATTTTTTGTACATCCCTTTACGTCCATTTCTATGGCTGAAACGGCGATTTTCAAAGCACTGACCCGATAAGGAGTGTGCGTTATGGTTCACCTGCGATTGTATATAACCAAGCTGTACACCGTGAACGGCGGTGCGTTATTGCTCAATATCGGATGTATGATGATCATCAGTCTGCTGGAGGGCTTTGGCATTTATATGCTTGTGCCTATGCTGGCGGCTATCGGCGTATTTGCCGATCATTCAGGGCTACCGTTTCTGTCCGGTGGATTGGATCATTTCTTGCCATATATTCCTAAAAACTGGCTATTGCCGGGGATGCTGCTGCTTTTTGTGGTGCTGCTTACCGGGCAGGCTTTGCTTCAGCGTTACCAATCTATTCTGAACTCACAGATTCAACAGCGTTTTATGCGTTCGCTTCGAATAGACGTGTATACCTCCTTTATGAAGGCGCAGTGGACTTTTTATTTGCGCCAGCGTAAATCTGATTTCAGCCATGTGATGACGACCGAACTGGCTCGTGTCAGTCAGGGAACCAATTTGCTTCTTCAACTCACCACAGCCGTCATGTTTACGCTGATCCAGATTGCACTGGCTTTTTGGCTGTCCCCTTCCTTAACCGGATTGGTATTCCTGAGTGGCTTGGGGCTGTTTGTCGTGTTCCGCCGCTCCATCCGAAATGCTAAGCAGCTAGGTGACCGTACCACTGAGCTTTCACAGATTTATTTTGCCGGCATCACCGATCATATGAATGGAATGAAGGATATTAAAAGCAATTTGCTGGAGGCTGCCAATATAGATTGGTTTCGCTCCCTGACGCGTCGTATGGAAGATAATTCGACCCAATTTGTCCGGCAAAATGCCACCACGCAGTTTTTGCATCGCACAGCGGCAGCTGTATTTGTCGTTTGCCTTATATTCGCGTCCCTGCAATGGCTGCATGTCTCACCTGAAAAGCTAATCGTGTTGATCCTCATATTTTCCCGCTTATGGCCGAGGTTTGCTCTTATTCAAGCGAGTTTGGAATATATCATGTCCATGATCTCTGCTTTTGAAAGTGTGAGCAAAGTCCAGCAGGAATGCGAAGCTTTCTCAGATCCGTCGTTGCTTGCAATTACATCCTCTGCGGCCCGCGTTCCATCCGCTGCATCGGGACTTTATGTATCTACATCTGCACGTCCCCCCTTGTTCCTGCGTAGCGGGATTGAATGCAATGGTCTGGATTTTCGCTATGATGGTACAGCAGAGCCTGCACTGCGCCAAATTAATCTGTTCATACCTGCCCAAGGGATGACAGCCATTGTGGGAAAATCGGGAGCAGGCAAGAGTACGCTGGTCGATGTGCTGATGGGTTTTCTGCGTCCAACCCAAGGGGAGATTAAAATAGATGGACGTGTTTTGGATGACGAACTCCTACCACAATGGCGGCAATCTTTTGGATACGTATCACAGGACCCTTTTCTGTTTCATGCCACCGTTCGTGAAAATCTGAAGCTGGCGGATAAGGAGGCGAGCGAGAAGCAGCTATGGGAGGCGCTGCATTTTGCTGCCGCAGACAGTTTTGTTGCCAGACTGCCCCAAGGGCTGGACACTGTCATTGGGGATCGCGGGATTCGTCTGTCTGGAGGGGAACGTCAGCGATTGGTATTAGCACGGGCTGTGTTGCATCATCCTCCGGTACTCATATTGGATGAAGCTACAAGTGCGCTTGATGGTGAGCATGAAGCCGCAATTCAGGCGGCGCTGGAGCGGATGAAAGGTCAAATGACGCTGATCGTCATCGCTCACCGCCTGTCAACGATTCGTCATGCGGATCAAATTGTCGTACTGGAGCAAGGCGAGATCATACAGCAAGGGAACTATCGGCAGCTGGAACAAGAGGAGCGGGGGGCGTTCAGCCAACTGCTGTCGTATCAAAGCAGTGTCACCGCCACCCCTTAGCCAGTTCTCAGTATTTATCTTAAGTTTCATTATCAACTTTCATCATCAAGTTTCTTTACGTTTGGCAGTGCTTCTTCTCTTTTTGACTGGAGTCGGAGAGATGTTATCGCCTGCCACCGCCTGCTGTGCTGTTGGGGCTGCCGGTTTACGCGCAGGGCGTTTTTTCGCGGCAGCAGCAGGACCGGGATCGGTAACGACGGGCTTCACGGCCTCAATACTAGCCTGAAGAGCAGCCATTAAATCCACGACATTGGTCTGCGGCTGTGTTGGGGCGACTCGCACCTCTTCTCCGGCCACTTTATGCTGAATGAGATCCAGTAGGCGCTCGCGATACTGATCCGTATACTTGGCTGCGTCAAAAGGTGTAGATAGCTGCTCAATCAGCATTTTTGCCATCGTCAGCTCCTTCTCTTTAACCTCCTCCTGCCCCGGTAAATTAGGAACTTGAGCAATGGGACGAATCTCATCCGGGTAAAACATCGTCTCCACCGCCAAACATTCATCCAGCACTCGAATAGCTGCCAGGCTGCTTTTGGAACGGATAGCGATTTGGGCAATACCGATTTTTCCGGTATCCTTCATCGCATTCATAAGCAGCTTATACGCATTCGAGCCAGCCTGATCCGGGGACAAATAATATGTTTTTTGAAAATAAATCGGATCAATTTCCTGCAGATCCACAAAATCCAAAATGACGATATTTTTATCCGCTTGTCCGCTGACCTGCTCCAGTTCCTCCTTGTCGAACATGACGAATTTTCCCTTCTCATATTCGTACCCTTTTCCAATTTCCTCCCATTCAACCTCCTTATCACAAACGGGACACTTTCGTACATAGCTTAGTGGACTTCCACACTCCTTGTGAATATAACGCATGGAAATATCCTTGTCCTCCGTCGCTGAAAACATTTTAACTGGCACATGAACCAGCCCGAAGCTGATCGCGCCTTTCCAGACCGTATGCATACCGCCAGTCCTCCTTTTCTTTAATCCGCATTTGCATCATTCGATTCTCAACGCTCGGCTGTGAGCATATCATTTTTCACTTAGTATGCTTCGTACAAAGGATTGTATGAGGTGTAAATGAAGGCTGCGAATTGCTTTCACTAGCGCATGGTTGCTGCTTTTTTGGTGCATAGTAAGGCATATCCGATTCAAAAGGAGGTCACAATTTATGCCCGGAAAATCCTATCCTCGGCAGATCAGTCATCGTGTGGGTCAAAGTCACATCGCCTTTCGGGGGCCCGCCGGAGGCGAACAGGATGCATTGCCGCCCGAGTTTGCCCTTTCCCATGGAATCCGGCCGCCTTTTCCCGTAGCTGTGGGTCATGTGGATTTGGAGGCTGTGGTTTCAACTGCGCCTTCCCATAGCATCCCTTCATTGGACGTTGAACGGATTATAGATGAGGACTAGGTCACCTATATTAATGCGCACAAAAACAATCAGCAGGGGGAGAATAGCATGAATGCAGAACGAGCAAAAGCGATTTACGATTCGCCCGATACCATTGCCGTACAATTAGATGGCAAACCGATCTGGATTGAGCATGTAGACGAAGCGAACGGTATGGCCACTGTACAGATAGGCAGCAGACCCACCAATACCCAAACCGTCAGTGTGGATCGTCTGGAAGAACAATAGGAGATGGCCCCAACATCTGCTGATCGCAGGCTTGCATCGTGTGAATGAAGAAGCGGCGTAAAGGCTGAAGTAGAGCATATTTCACTGACATTTAGTCTGCCCGTCTCTATCTTTGCTGGGTATAAGCACCTGCGCTAACAAAAAGCTTCTCTCTTGATCTGGGAGCTTACTTGACAAGCTGTCCTAGTAGGCTCCCAAATTGGCTTTTAGTAGGAGAATACTGCTTCATGTTCCACTCCAACAAAAAAGGCTCGCAATTGCTCAATGAGCAATTAGCGAACCCTACTTGTAAAAATGAATGCAACCGAGAGAACTCGAGCCTCCTTAGGGATCAATCCACACAGGCCTTGCAGCCCCCCCATTGAAGACGTGACGGTGTCCTTTGCCAAATCAATTAAGTTTCGTCGACAAGTTTACACTGCAATGGCCTTCAAATGTGGTGAAACTATCAGTTCAGCCTCTGTTACCATTTGAACGTCTTCCACCGTTAAACCTGGAGCAATTTCCTTTAACATCAGCCCTCTACCGGGAATAACATCGATGACAGCCTTTTCGGTTACTATGGTCTTTACAACATTTACAGCAGTCAGGGGCAGCTTGCATTGTTTTAGTATTTTCGGCGCCCCATTTTTGTTCACATGCTCCATGGCTACAATCACTCTCTTGGCTCCGACCACCAAATCCATGGCTCCCCCCATGCCCGGCACCTTTTTCCCTGGGATCATCCAGCTTGCAAGGTTGCCTTTCTCATCGACCTCCAGTGCGCCCAAAACAGTGATATCCACATGCCCTCCGCGGATGATGGAAAATGAAAGCGAACTGTCAAAAAAGCAAGCTCCTTCCACAGTTGTAACGTAGTTTCCGCCTGAATCGATACAATCGAGTCTTTCTTTTCCCTGGGCCGCTTTGGGGCCTACACCGAGGATTCCGTTCTCAGCCTGCAGCATAATATGAATGTTGTCGGGGATATAGTCCACTACCATTGTAGGCATTCCAACACCAAGGTTGACAACTTCGCCATTTTTGAATTCCTGGGCTATTCTTCGGGCAATGAATTCTCTGTTATTCATGCGTTTTCACCCACCTTTACAATTGCGTCGACAAATATTCCGGGAACATTGACATGATTGGGGTCAATTTCTCCCGTCTTTACGTATTCGTCTGTCTGAGCAACTACATACTCTGCCGCTGTAGCCATAACTAAATTGAAGTTGCGTGAAGAGCCATTGATGACAAGATTCCCCGCTTCATCAGCCTTATGGGCTCTGATTAGCGCCACATCCGCTTTGAGCGGGAGTTCGAGCAAATATTCCCTTTCGTCAATTTTGATTTTCTTTTTTCCTTCCTCTACAATGGTGCCTACACCTACAGGTGTTAAAATACCGCCCAAACCGGCTCCTCCTGCGCGTATTTTTTCAGCGAGCGTGCCTTGCGGGAAGAGTTGAACCTCCGCTTCTTTCGTCATAAGGAGCCTTCCCGTTTCCGGATTGGAGCCGATATAGGATGCAAAAATCCGCTTTACTCTGCCGCTTTTTACAAGGTTATAGATAGATAATTCCGGTGTACCTGTATCATTGGAAATAATCGTAAGATTGCTTGCGGAATTTGTGTCGACAAGCGCACGCACCAGGTCCTCCGGAAAGCCTCCTGCCAGAAAACCTCCGACCATCACCGTGTCTCCGTCTTTGACCTTCTTAACTGCTTCTTCAGCGGAGATTACTTTGTTATTCATGGTTCCGTCTCCTTATATCTATTTTTAGGAAAGTAAACTTTATTGGAGATAATCGTAGAGGACTCTTCCATATGGAAGCGTTAAATCGGCAATAAAATGTTTTCCGCCAATATAAGCCTTAACCGGCAAATCTGCCACAGGAGCGTTGACATGGGGGATCAGGCTTAATCTGGCAGGCCCTGACCAGGCGCCTTTTACAGTAATATTTTCGAGATTATACGCCACTAACTGAGCAATTTTAGGGGTACCGTCAACATCAGGAATTAATTTTAAATTAACTTGCGTTTTTGCGATGGCTTTAGCCGTTTCCTTTTCATCAAGAATGTTATATTTGAAAGGGGTGGTTCCCATGGCCACCAGGACGTTATTATAATGCAATGTACCCGTCAGCGTCTCCGTATCCTCAACGATCAGGCGAGGCTTCGCCCATTTTTTAGGAAATCCCCAGATTTCACGTCCCCCAAGAATAGCAGGTGCGTTATCCAAATACATTTGGGCAACAAAATTACAGGGTTCTCCGTGAAAAGTACAGGGAATGACAATACCGCTTTCCTCATAGCTTCCTAAACCGGATGAATCGGGCATCTTGATCCATTCATAGGCAACCGTATTGCTTCCATCCGGCTGTAGAGGTTCCGGGACCGCCTGTCTAATCGCAGCGGGATCGGATTCATAGGTAATGATAAAAAATTCCCGGTTGATGAAGCGGCATGGCGGGCGCCCATAACTGCCGCTGGCCGCAGGCATGGATTGGAGTGAAAGTACATCTTTTTGATTCATAGCGATCTTCCTTCCTTTTAAGAGGTTGTTCAAAAGTCATCTTGAACACGCACTTTAAATGAGTGCATTTTCAACCAGCATCGCTATACCCATTCCCGTTCCGATGCATAACGAGGCTATGCCGTAACGTGAAGATCTTCGCACCATTTCATGAACCAACGTAACTAATATCCTAGCACCGCTTGCACCGACAGGATGCCCGATCGCGATCGCGCCGCCATTGACATTCACCTTCTCCGGACTGACCCCAAGCTCTTTCAATACAGCTAATGCTTGTGCGGCGAACGCTTCATTAATTTCAAAAAGATCAATGGCATCGATGGATAATCCCTGTTGCTTAAGAAGTGACGAAATGGCTTTCACCGGTCCCATTCCCATATATGCAGGGTCAACGCCAACAAGTGAATAACCCTTGATATATGCCAACGGCTTTAACGCATGTTCCTTACATTTGTCTTCCGACACTACAAGCATAGCTGCTGCGCCGTCATTGATTCCCGAAGAATTTCCGGCGGTAACCGTTCCGTTCTCCTTAAACGCAGTTTTTAAATGAGAAAGTTTTTCTTTCGTTGTATTTCCTCTTATGTGTTCGTCCTCCGTGAAATACATAGTTTCTTTTTTGGTTTTAATCATGACCGGAACAATCTGCTCTTCAAAAACCTTATTGTTTTTTGCTTCTACAGCCTTTATCTGGCTTTCATAGGCAAATTCATCTTGCTCAAGTCTTGAAATTCCATATTTCTCGGCAACATTTTCTGCGGTAATTCCCATGTGGTAATGGTTGATCGGGCATGTTAGGCCGTCGGCCACCAGGGAGTCTACCAATTCACCGTTGCCAAGCTTGTAGCCGTTTCTTGCATTTCTTAACAGATAAGGGGCATTCGACATGCTCTCCATGCCTCCGGCCAAGACGATGTCGCCTTGTTCCGCCAATATTGAATTGTAGGCTAAACCGACGGCATGAAGTCCTGAACCGCAAACCGTGTTTATCGTTGATTCGGGTACATCAATGGGGATACCGGCTTTTAGTGCCGCCTGTCTGGCAGGATTTTGGCCATTGCCCGCCTGAAGAACATTTCCCAAATAAATTTGATCAATCAAAGAAGGCTCTAATTTACTTTGCTGAAGGCATGCTGTCATCACAATTGCTCCCAGTTCAGGAGCGCTTAGGGGCGCAAGGGTTTTGTTAAAAGAGCCGACCGCTGTTCTCAACGGGCTTACTAAAGCTACTTTTTTCATAAAAACTCACATTCCTTTCGCTGTGTTCAAGACACAATACATCCATGACTGCACTTCAATTCGTAATTTCCGCTCTTAACCTAAGAAACGCAGCGACTGCAAGATACATTTGCTTGCGGGCATATCATGGTGCCTAAGACGGTGAGTGTGACGGTTCGATCGCCTTCTTTCGTTGGAAATTAAAACCAGTTTCATCATAGTTCTAATGCAAATTTTGCTCAATGTTCAAATATTTACATATATCTATATACAGATGCTTATAAAGCCATATACTCCAAAATAAATAGGCCATTCTAATGTTTTCTGTTAATTTCTTGGCTTTTCTGAAATTAATGATTATTAATTGAATTTTATGTTAAAAATGAAATTTCCAATCAACATGTGAAAAAACGAGGCCAATCGTTGAGTTTGCACACCTTCCTCTTAATCACGTCCTTCCTTTTCTTCGCAAATAGCATCTAACTCATCGCTGGGAAATAAAAAAAAGCCCTCCAGAATTATCTGAAGACGGCTTTACCTTTAAATATTCATGATCTTCGTCATAATTGTGCCAGCTTGCTTCTTGCTAACGGTGTCTCTCGAAAGGGTGCTTTTTTATATTGTCTAATTCAGGAAACCGGGTGTATAGTATGATTAATATTTATAGGGAAGTGAGCCGTATGGACTTTAACATATGCTTGTTCGATGATTTTGAAACATTGGATGTATTCGGACCCGTTGAGATTTTTGGTCGCCTACCAGAAGTTTATGACTTAAAATATTTCTCTATGGATGGGGGGATTATTGAGAGCCGGCAAAAAACCAAGATTGTTACAGACCCCATTGCACAAGCAAACCCCGATGGTATATTCATGATCCCAGGCGGACAGGGGACAAGAAGTTTAATCCATGACGATCAATTTATGAAACAGGTCAAAGAGATTGCCGAACAGTCCTATTTTTGTATAACTGTCTGTACAGGTTCTGCACTACTTGCCAAAACAGGCTTGTTAAAAAACAGGCGTGCCACATCCAATAAATTAGCCTTTGATTGGGTCAAATCTATCGACACGGAAGTTGACTGGATTCCAAACGCAAGATGGGTAGTAGATGGAAAGTTCTATACTTCATCCGGTGTATCTGCTGGAATGGATATGTCCTTAGGCTTTGTTTCTGACCAATTTGGTCTTGAAAAAGCTCAACAAGTTGCCAATCAAATTGAATACATTTGGAATGCCAATAAAAATGATGACCCTTTTGCGAGATAGCAAAAAAACCTGTGAATTGAATCAAATAGAGCTTTATTTACTGCTTTTTATAAAATTAAGTTTAATGTCTCCACGATTGTTTAGCCACATATCTAATATTGTTTTATATGTCAACATCCTGTGCTTATTTTTTGGAGGAATTTTATGAACCCTTTAAGTATACGTTGTCGCCTTGGTGATATTATGCGAGAGCGGGGACTGCAAAACAAAGATGTAGTGGATTTAACAGGAGTGAGTCGAAACACCATTACTTCGCTTGCTGGTAACGCAACCAAACGGATAGATTACGATACACTAGGTGCATTGTGTCGAGGATTAGGTGTAACTCCGGGTGATCTTCTAGAGTACATACCGAATGCCAAAGAAAATATTGAATAAACTTATGTAGAATCCATATACCTGAGTTACCAATAGCATTGACGTTATAACGTCAGTGTTTTTTTATTCTGCGGTTTTTTGGGGTAAACAAAAAAGAAGCCGACTTGCTTGAAGGCAATCGGCTTGGAATGTAGAAGTTTCACTTCAACAACTCATGAAAAATGTACATCCGCTGTCGCAAGCAAACGCACAAAACGATTGCCAAGCATCGCATTGTGATGAGCTACAATTTGTTCACCGCTCAGCACCTTGCTATCAAATGTACTATGCGCATCCGATACGAGCACGTTGTTCTGGTATCCCAGACTATAGGCGCTTCGGCAAGTCGTGTCGAGGCAGAACTCAGTCTGCATTCCCGCGATTACGAGTTGATCGGCCCCCAGTTCCTTCAGCACATCGCCCAATTCGGTTTGATAAAAGCTGTCCCAGGACGATTTACGCACAATTCGTTCATGAGGAAGAGGACGCACCACGTCGGCGATGGCCCAGCCTGTACTGTTCTCCCGGAAATCCTCATCCGCTTCCTCAGTATGCTGCACAAAAATCACCGGTGTGCCTGCCGCTCTGGCTTTGGCCAAAAGCTGCTGTAAATGTGCTATAATTTCCTGCTCACGATACAGCTTCTCATCATACATGAACATAGCCTGCTGTGCATCAATAATGAGTAAAACGGTTTGTCCCATCGAATCGATTCCCTCCTTGTGTGTCTTACTTAACATACAATAGCATGTCTTCATGCCTTGCGGCGACATAAGGTGAACTATATAATAAAGGACAAGTTGGAACGGTCCGATCGGACGAAAGGTGATTAAGACATATGACAATTTCGCAGGAACAGTTTACGTTTCGTTCTGTCGCAGAGGCGCAGACCGGGGCTTTGGCTGGTTTTTTGGCTGCACAAGCCGTTCCCGGCACGGTAATCGTGCTGGACGGAGATCTGGGAGCAGGTAAAACTGCCTTTTCCAAAGCTTTTGCCAGCCATTTGGGTGTCCCGGGTATAGTAAACAGCCCGACTTTTACGCTAATCAAGGAGTATGAAGGCAGATTGCCCTTGTACCATATGGATGTGTATCGCATTACCCAGGATGAGGCAGAGGATCTTGGGCTGGATGAATATTTTTATGGGACTGGAGTATGTCTGGTGGAATGGGGGAGTATTATACCCGATATATTGCCGAAGCAGCGGCTTCACATGTATATAGAGACGACAGATGTCGGTGAGCGCTTAATTCATCTAACCGGGTATGGCGAGCCTTATGAACAATGGTGCCGCAGTTTGCGGGAGAATGGAGTTTGAACCATGCAAAGAGAGCATACAGATGTGAATGTAAAGCCGCGTGAGCGGTTTTTGGTGTTAGATACAGCGACGACCGTAATGGCAGCTGCCCTGATGAACGGAAGAGAGCTGCTGGGAGAAAGTAATGTGTATGGCGAACGAAATCACTCGGTGCATGTCATTACCGAGCTGGAACGTCTCCTGGGTGAAGAAGGACTGACACGCAATGATGTGGACGGTATTGCAGTCGGTGTTGGACCGGGTTCTTATACCGGTATTCGGATTGCGGTGACTGCTGCCAAAACCCTCGCTTGGGCCTGGGGCATCCCCGTGACATCCATATCCACTTTGCATGCCTTGGCGTGGGGAGGGTGGAATCGTGGTGTCGTAATACAGGAGCAAGAAGGGAAAAGTGAGTCGGTGAGTGAAAGTCCAGCCGGGGTGCAGGCAGCAGACTGGATTGTGCCTGTGCTGGATGCGCGCCGTGGACAGGTCTACACGGGGCTGTTCGCCGTGAATACAGTTAACGGCACTGACAGCCCGCAGCGGCTGGAACCGGATGCGATTCGGCTGATGTCCACTTGGACAGAGGACCTGCTGCAACGACTGGAGGCTTTGCCTTCCGAAGAGCGGCCAGCAGCTATTTGGTTAGTCGGTGAGACAGCGATTCACGCTGAAACAGCCGAGCGCCTGCGTGCATGGAGCGTGCTTCATATTGTACCTTATGAACTGGAAGGAAGATGGGTTGGCCGCCTTGGGGCGGATAAGCTGCTTCGTCAGGAACATGACGAGCTACATACGCTGGTTCCGAATTATACCCAGCTGGCGGAGGCGGAAGCCAATCTGCTTCGTCAGCGCTAAAGAGAGCGGTGAACAACATGGCAAAGAACATACAACGGGAAGAGAAGCTTGAGTTTCGCTTGATGCAACTGGATGATATTCCCGATGTGCTGGAGATTGAGCATGAAGCGTTCACGCTGCCGTGGACGGAAGAGGCATTCCGCAATGAGCTGACAATGAATCATTTCGCCAAATATATGATTATGGAACTGAACGGACAAGCCATTGGCTACGCGGGCATGTGGACGATTATGGATGAGGCCCATATTACGAATATTGCAGTTCGTGAGGCTTTTCGCGGGCGCAAGCTTGGTGACAAGCTATTGGATGAGCTGATGCAGACCGCCTCATATTTAGGGATGGAACGCATGACGCTGGAGGTGCGGGTAACGAATCGGATCGCTCAGGGTTTGTATGAGAAAAAAGGTTTTAAGCCCGCAGGTGTCCGCAAAGGCTATTATTCGGATAATAACGAGGATGCCGTGATCATGTGGGCGGATCTTCCCGCGCATAAGGCATCCGATGAACAGGAAGGAAGCGTGCAGGAGCAATGACGCAAGAGGAAAAAGCAGGTACAGGCACCGCGTCCGGTGAGCCTTGCTATATACTGGCAGTGGAAACGAGCTGTGATGAAACGGCTGTTTCCGTCGTGAAAAATGGTACAGAGGTACTTTCAAATCTCATTTCCAGTCAGATTGAAACACACAAAGCCTTTGGCGGTGTGGTGCCAGAGGTGGCATCGCGCAAGCATGTGGAGAGCATTACGTACATGCTGGACGAAGCCATGCAAGCATCTGGTATTACTCCACGCGAGCTTTCGGCAGTTGCCGTGACACAAGGTCCGGGACTGGTCGGCGCGTTGCTGGTTGGTATTGTTGCCGCCAAGAGCGCCGCCATGGCGTTCGGCAAGCCGTTGATTGGGACGCATCATATTGCGGGACATATTTATGCCAATCAGCTGGAGCATGAGATCGTATATCCGTGTATCGCACTCGTTGTGTCAGGAGGACATACGGAGCTGGTAATGATGGAGTCCGAAGGCCAGTTTCAACTCATTGGCCGCACGAGGGATGATGCAGTAGGGGAAGCCTACGACAAAGTAGCACGAGCCATTGGCTTTCCGTATCCCGGCGGTCCGCATGTGGATCGTGTGGCCCATGAATCGAAGGAAGTCGTCACTTTGCCGCGTGCTTGGCTGGAGCCGGATTCTTATGATTTTAGCTTTAGCGGTTTGAAATCTGCGGTGTTGAATGTGATTAACCAGACGAAAATGCGTGGAGAAACCGTTCAAGCCGGAGCTATCGCAAGAGGCTTTCAAGAGTCGGTTGTAGAGGTATTGGTGGAAAAGGCGATTCGTGCCATGCGTGAATACCGGGCGAAGCAGCTTCTGCTCTGCGGCGGTGTCGCTGCCAATCGTGGACTGCGTTCAGCATTGCGTGAGCGCTGCGAGCGTGAAGGCATCGAGCTGCTTGTACCGTCCATGAAATATTGTACAGACAATGCAGCCATGATCGGTGCTGCGGCCTACGCCAAGTGGAAGCGCGGGGAATTTACATCACTCGACATGAAGGCAGATCCAGGGCTGTCTCTGGAGGAATGGTCTGTCCAATCTTAATTGAACAAGAATGAGCAAGACACGGCACAGTTGAGGCTGTGTCTTTTTTGTTCCATCCTGGTTAATATAAAAACAACATAAATTCAAGTGGTCTAATTACAGGAGTTTTTAGCTGATCAATGATAGCATCTTATTCTCCCGCAGTGTTCGTCATAATCGTTCACGGTTTTTCATGATTCACCAAAAAACTCAGAGATTTTAATACTCCTCGAACAATGATATGATTTGTCAAGTTGTGAACAAAGTTATCCACATATACCGTCGAAAATGTGGATAATAATGCTCAAAGCAAGCAGGCCAAGACTTTTTGGAGGTAGCAAGCTAGGGGATATTTTGCACCTCTGACTTTTGTGAAAACTGTGGATAATGTGGATAAAAAGGTGGATAAATTTGGTTTTCATTTGAAGATGGCTTTTTGACAATAAAAAAATGGCCTAAAAGGCCATTTTTCAATATCACTCATACACATAAGTTGTGGATATCTCTGTGTACAAAAAGAAGGAAGAGGCAAATGTGAAATTTCTAGGGCTGAGATTTTATGCAGTAGCTTTTAATCCTCTAACAGTTCTTCCCATGCCGCATAGGTTTGAGCCAATTCCTGTTTATGGTTGTCGAGTTGTGCCTGAATTTCCTGAAGCGCCTCGTAATCCTGATAAATCTCGGGTAGGGTCATTTGCTCCTCTAGCCCTAAAATTTGCTCCTCCAACACTTTGATTTGGTTTTCCAGGGCTTCCAGCTTACGCTGACGGCTGCGTTCCTCGCTCTTGGCTTGTTTGTCTGCTGCATAGGTAGCTGCGCGTGATTTAGGTGTAGTCTCGTCTGTTACGGATGCAGAGGCAGCCGATGTTTTGCTGCGGGTGGCCTGACCTGCCTCCAGAGCTTCCAGCGCTATCTCCTCCAGCTCCTGTTTTTTGGCTACATAGTCATCATAATTCCCCAGGAAATGTTGTATCCCTTCAGGATGAAGCTCAATGACACGCTCCGCCATTTTATTCAGGAAATAACGGTCATGGGAAATGAATAGCAATGTACCGTCATAGTCCATCAAAGCAGCTTCCAGCACTTCCTTGCTGAACAGATCCAGATGGTTGGTAGGCTCATCGAGAATCAGTACATTGGCTTCGCGAAGCATCAGCTTGGCCAGAGATACACGGGCTTTTTCACCACCGCTTAGTGTAGATACCTTTTTTAGTACATCGTCACCGCTGAACAGGAAATTACCCAGTACCGTACGTATCCGTGCTTCCTCCATATGAGGGTACTCGCTCCACAGCTCCTCCAGCACGGTATTGGCCGGGTTCAGATTCGTTTGCTCTTGGTCATACAGGCCGATTTTAATTTTTGTGCCCCAGTGAATGGAGCCGGCAGCAGGCTTTAACGATCCGGTCAGGCACTTGAGCAGCGTCGATTTTCCAATCCCGTTTGGACCAATCAGTGCCACCGTATCTCCACGTTTTAAGTCAAAGGATGCATGCTGGAATAAAGGCTTTTTACCTTCATACGCTACGGAGAGGTCGCGTACCTCCAACACTTCCTTACCCGACATAAAGGCTGTTTCAAAGGAAAAATGTGCTTTTTTCAAATCGCCCATAGGACGATCCATACGCTCCATTTTATCCAGCTGCTTGCGGCGGCTCTGGGCACGTTTGGTTGTGGAGGCTCGCACAATATTGCGTTGTATAAAGGCCTCCATACGGGCGATTTCCCCTTGTTGCTTTTCGTAATGCTTGAGATTCGTTTCGTACTCGGCAGCCTTCAACTCCATATAGCAACTGTAGTTGCCTGTATAGCGGGTGGAGCGGTGGCGCTCGATTTCAATGATAGTCGTTACCAGTCGATCCAAAAAATATCGGTCATGTGATACGACCAGCAAGGAGCCGGAGTAGCCGCGCAAATAGTCTTCCAGCCAGGTCAATGTCTGGATATCGAGATAGTTGGTCGGCTCATCGAGCATAAGCACGTCCGGGGCAAGCAGCAGAATGCGTGCCAGTGCGAGACGTGTTTTCTGTCCGCCGCTCAGTGTAGCTACAGGCGTCTCCGGTGCAAATGAACCAAAGCCCATGCCATGCAGCACGCTGCGAATACGGGTCTCCATTTCGTAGCCGCCGTGATCCTTGAACCAGTCTGAGCGTCGTGCATAGCGTTCGAGCAGATCAGCATAGCGCTTTTCGTTCTGCGCATTGGCCGGGTCAGCGATTTCCTGCTCCATTTGCCGCAGCTCCTGCTCAGCCTCAATCAGCGGAGCGAAGACCAGCATCATTTCTCCCCAGATAGATCGGTCGGAATTCAAGCCGCTGTTTTGTGCCAGATAACCGATGCTGGTCTCCTTTGCTTTGAAAATTTGTCCACTGTCATAGGATATTTCACCAGCAATGATTTTGAGTAGGGTCGATTTGCCTGCACCGTTCACACCTACCAGTCCAATGCGTTCACGTTCCAATATTTGAAGGTTAATCCCGTCGAGAACGGGCTCAATTCCATAGGATTTTGTAATTCCGGTTACTTGCAATAGCATCGCGTATCGTTCCTCCATTACATTTTGCACAGTTTCCCTGCTTTCCCTGCAGGTGCCTTCCTTCCAGTTTACATGAAAATACCCACTATTGCACTGCTATTACCTCGTAAACCCTTGAGCCACGTGTAGTCAATTTGTATAAACAATGATAAACTTAAATGAGGACTGAAAAAGAATGAAAGAAACTTGCAACGTACAGCACTTACTGACAAATGGGTTAATTGTAACGTTTTGAAGCATTATCAACGATTGTGCGGGAGGGCGGATATGTGGATGTCTGTAGTGTAAAGAACGCGCTCCGTTTGCAACAACGAGAAGCACGGGACTCCATGGACCCGCTGACAAGGCAGAAGGCATCGGCTGTGGCCTGTCGGCATGCAATCGAGGCATGGGAGCAGCTTAGAATAAACAGAAACGGAGATAAGCTAACGTTATTTAGCTATCTCTCATTTGGCAGCGAGATTTCGACAGCTCCCCTCATTGAGCATTGCTGGTCACAGGGGGATCGTGTTCTGGCTCCGAGAGTGGATACGGTAACCCGGACCATGGAGCTAAGAGAGATGGATCAGCACGGGGATATCGTGTCAGGCATTTGGAACATTCCTGAGCCTGCACCCACATGCAAGGAATGGACGCCTGAAATGTGGGCGCAAATCGATTGGGCTGTTGTGCCCGGCCTGGCCTTTGATCGTCGTGGGGGCAGAATCGGCTACGGCGGGGGCTATTATGACCGCTTTACTGTACAGCTTGAGGCAGGGAAGCGTAACAACGGCTGCGCAGGTCCGCTTTATGTTTCGCTGCTGCTTCCGGGACAATTGCTGGAGCAGGTGCCCATGGAGCCGGGGGATTTGAGAGTGAATGTTCTTTTTACCCCGGAAGGGTCTTTAAATTGTGATTATGCATAACTGACAAATGACTAATGAAACGAAGTTCTGGCATGTGAAAGGAGCTGTGAGGGAGTCATGGATTCCTTTACTCATTTTAACGAACAGGGACGGGCTCGTATGGTGGATATTTCGGGCAAAACGTCGACGGTTCGTACAGCAGTCGCTGTGACACGGATTACAATGAATCCGGCAACATTGACGGCTGTGAAAGAAGGCAGGATCGGCAAGGGCGATGTACTCGCTGTAGCGCAGGTCGCAGGGATTCAAGGTGCGAAAAAAACGTCGGACTGGATTCCGATGTGTCATCCGCTGGCCCTGACAGGCGTGAATATTACTTTTTCCGATAATGGGCATGATGTGCTCCATATTGAAGTTGAAGTGAAGACCGAGGGTAAGACAGGTGTAGAAATGGAAGCTTTGACAGCGGCTTCAGCCGCAGCGTTAACCGTGTATGATATGTGCAAGGCGCTGCAAAAAGATATGATCATCGGCCCTACCATGCTGCAATCGAAAACAGGCGGCAAGCATGGGGATTTTCAAAGGGAGGACCACCGGGAACCTTGACATAGATAACATTGTCGCCGAGAGGGTACTGTGATGTGATGGAGGATGCAGCGTGGCTGTTTCTGATTTTCAGAAGAGAAAGTATTCTTTCATGATAGGAGAAGGGTGATCTTATGGTGTGGAAAACGGCGATCCTGACAGCCAGTGATAAAGGGGCAAGAGGAGAGCGTGAGGATACAAGCGCACAGGTCATCCGGGAGCTCGTCGAAGAAGAACTGGGCGGAGAGATTGTAGAGTACCGGATCGTTCCCGATGAACCGGATGAAATTATTGCGGCTTTAATCGAAATGACCGATTATTTTCATGCAGACCTGGTACTGACTACAGGCGGAACCGAACTGGCGATCCGTGATGTGACACCCGAGGCAACTCGGCGGGTCGTGGAACGGGAAGTGCCAGGTATGGCGGAAGCTATGAGAATGATCGTGATGCAGAAAAATCCGGCGGCTATGCTATTCCGAGGGATTGTGGGAATACGTGGGCGCACACTGATCGTAAATTTGCCGGGAACGCCCAAAGGCGTACATGAAAATTTGGCGGCTATTATGGATCAGCTCCCGGAGGCGCTTCTTATGGTGACAGGTCAGTTCCGGTAGAAGACAGCATTTGTGTGTGGTATGATACCCTTAAGGATTGATTAAGGAGGATTGCTACACATGCCCAATATTGGAGCACCGGGTTATATTTTGTTGATTATTCTGGCCCTGCTGCTATTTGGCCCGAACAAGCTGCCTGAGTTGGGACGAGCTGTGGGCCGTACATTCCGTGAGTTTAAAAACGGGGCACGCGATATTTTATCCGAAGACGAACGGACGGAGCGTAAAGGCGCCAAAGATAGTGTGGTTCAGGCAACCCAGCCGACGCCTTCAGAAGTTCAGACTCAGCCTGAGGATAAACGGTTGCCGTAAAATTATTTTTTAGTATGAGCATGAGCCTCTTCTTTAGGGAAGGGCTTTATTTTTTAGCGTTTCTACAGTACAGCATTCCGTTCGGAAAGGAGGAGTGGGTTTGACCTCATCAGAGCATGAAATGTCGCTAGTGGAGCATCTGGGCGAGCTTCGTCGCAGAATTATTTATGTGCTGATTGTATTTTTCCTGGCGCTGGTTGGCGGCTTGTTCGCGGCGGGGCCTGTCTATGACTGGCTTATTCGCTCCGGTTCGGCGCAAGCTTTTCAGCTGAATGCATTTTCCTTTTGGGACGGGATCGGTATCTACATGAAGATCGCTATGATCATCGGGATTGCGGTGGCGCTACCGTTTGCATGTTATCAGCTATGGAAGTTTGTCAGTCCCGGATTACGGCCGCAGGAGCGGAGTGCGACTTTGCGTTATGTGCCTTATGTGCTGCTGTTGTTCATCATGGGCACAGCTTTTGCTTATTTCATTATTTTCCCGATGGCGATTCAGTTTACGTCGTCTGTCACCAAGAGCATGGGCTTGCATGAAACATATGGTATTGCACAGTATTTCACCTTTATGTTTAATATTGTGCTGCCTGTGGCGCTCTTATTTGAACTCCCGTTGCTAATCATGTTTCTGACAGGGATTCATGTTTTAACTCCGATGAGGCTTCGCAAATGGCGGAAAATTTCTTATTTTCTGCTTGTATTCGTCGCGGTTGTCATTACCCCACCGGACTTTATATCCGATTTTTTGGTGGCAATCCCGTTGCTGGTGCTATATGAGGTGAGCGTGTACTTGTCATCCGTCGTGTATCGCAGGCAGCTGCGTGCACAGGAGGAACGTGAGGCCCAAATGAATGTAGAAAAATAAGCATCTGCCTAAGACAGCGGTTATTTTTAAGTCAGATGGAAATAATCGAGAAGGGCTATCCATAAAAATTCCCATAAAAAATACATTAGGGACTTGAAATTCAATCTCAAGTTGAGTATCATAAAGTTGGTTGTTAGCACTGACGACTGTCGAGTGCTAATACATACAACATAACAACCAAATTACAGTATAAAACACTTAATAAGGAGGCTATTTTTTCATGATCAAACCTTTGGGTGAACGCGTATTGGTGGAAGCAATTGAGCAAGAGCAAACGACTTCCTTCGGGATCGTACTTCCTGACTCTGCCAAGGAAAAGCCGCAAGAAGGCAAAATTATCGCGGTTGGCGCAGGCGCATTGAAAGACGGTGCCCGTATTCCTCTGGAAGTAAAAGAAGGCGACCGTGTCATTTTCTCTAAATACGCTGGAACGGAAATCAAATATGAAGGTAAAGAATATTTGATTATGAAAGAAAGCGATATCCACGCGATCATCGGTTAACCGGAATCCGGACAGGACCTGAATATAGGAATCGAACAAATCATTCATAATCCATAGGGAGGTTTTACACAAATGGCTAAAGACATTAAATTCAGTGAAGACGCTCGCCGCTCCATGCTGCGCGGGGTAGACGCATTGGCTAACGCTGTTAAAGTAACACTCGGACCGAAAGGCCGTAACGTTGTACTTGAGAAAAAATTCGGTAGCCCGCTCATCACAAATGACGGTGTAACGATTGCAAAAGAAATCGAGCTGGAAGACGCATTCGAAAACATGGGTGCTCAACTGGTTAAAGAAGTAGCAACCAAAACAAATGATGTGGCTGGTGACGGTACAACTACCGCTACGGTATTGGCTCAAGCCCTCATCACTGAAGGTTTGAAAAACGTAACTGCTGGTGCAAGCCCAATCGGTATCCGCAAAGGGATCGACAAAGCGGTTAAAGCGGCTGTTGCTGAACTGCAATCCATCTCCAAGCCTATCGAAAGCAAACAATCCATTGCACAAGTAGCCGGAATTTCCGCTGCTGATGATGAAGTAGGCGAACTGATCGCTGAAGCTATGGAAAAAGTGGGCAAAGACGGTGTAATCACTGTTGAAGAATCCCGCGGTTTTGCAACAGAGCTGGAAGTCGTTGAAGGTATGCAGTTTGACCGTGGCTACATTTCCCCGTACATGATTACAGATACGGACAAAATGGAAGCTGTACTGGACAATCCATATATCTTGATCACAGACAAAAAAATCACGAACACACAAGAAATCCTGCCATTGCTTGAAAAAATCGTACAACAAGGCAAGCCACTCGTTCTGATCGCTGAAGATATCGAAGGCGAAGCGCTGGCGATGCTGGTTGTCAACAAACTGCGTGGTACATTCAATGCTGTAGCTGTTAAAGCTCCAGGCTTTGGTGACCGTCGCAAAGCAATGCTGCAAGATATCGCTGCCCTGACAGGCGGTCAAGTGATCACGGAAGAGCTGGGTCTGGACCTGAAATCTGCTTCCGTAGACCAACTGGGTACAGCACGTCAAGTGCGTATCACGAAAGAAAATACGATTGTGGTTGACGGTGCTGGAAACAAAGCCGACATTGACGCTCGTGTTAGCCAAATCCGTACACAATTGGAAGAAACCACTTCCGAGTTCGACAAAGAGAAGCTGCAAGAGCGTCTGGCTAAATTGTCCGGCGGCGTAGCAGTAATCAAAGTCGGTGCGGCTACTGAAACAGAATTGAAAGAACGCAAACTGCGCATCGAAGATGCCCTGAACGCAACCCGTGCTGCGGTTGAAGAAGGTATCGTATCCGGTGGTGGTGTAGCGCTCCTGAACGTATACAAAGCAGTTGCAGCTGTTGAACTGCAAGGTGACGAGCAAACAGGCGTGAACATCGTGTTGCGCGCTCTGGAAGCTCCAATCCGTACAATCGCTGCTAACGCAGGTGAAGAAGGCTCTGTAATCGTTGAGCGTCTGAAACGCGAAGAAGTTGGCGTAGGTTTCAACGCAGCTACTGGCGACTGGGTAAACATGATCGACGCTGGTATCGTTGACCCTGCGAAAGTAACTCGTTATGCATTGCAAAACGCTGCATCCGTAGCAGCCATGTTCCTGACTACTGAAGCGGTTATCGCTGACAAGCCAGAACCAGAAAAGGCTGCAATGCCTGATATGGGCGGCATGGGTGGAATGGGCGGCATGATGTAACAAAGGGTATCAAAACCCTGTAATACCGCTATTTAAAAGGCTCCCGAGAGGGAGCCTTTCTTCATTAAATCACGAAAAAATCACATTTCTTGCAAAGGGAGATGATCTTTCGTGAAATTGAAGTTCAATATATCTGCAAAGTGAATTCTTATTTTCTCATTAGCATCCTTTTTCATCTTTTCTGTGACGTGTGTGTAGATCTTTAGAGTTGTTTCTGGGTCATCATGTCCAACGCGCTTCATAATCGTTTTTAGGTCTACTCCAGCCTCTGAGAGCATGCTTATGTGGGTGTGTCTGAAGATATGGGGAGTGGCTTCTTTTTTGATTGATGTTTTCTTTAAGATTCTATCCATTCTAATCAAGATATTTTTTTGGATGAATGGATATCCATTGTCACGACAGAATACGAAATCCTTGTCATGATAGTCAGGGTACATTTTTCTGTTTTCCTGAACTATTTTTTGCTGCGTATTTCTATAATCGGCAAGCAAGTCCATAATGGTTTCGTCCAAGTCGAAAGTGCGGATAGACCCTTTAGTTTTAGGTGGGGTGAGTTTATATAGCTTCATATTGTTTTGCTCATTATAGAGAGTCTTGGTCACTCGAATTTCATTCGTTTCAAAATTAATATCCGTCCATTTTAAGGCACATAGTTCCCCTGAACGCATGCCTGAAAAGGCGAGAAGATAAAAACGCTCTAAATCCATTGGTAGGCCATGCAGGTATACTGCCTGAAGGAATTCCGTTATTTCAGGCTTTTCTAAAAATTCGTCTTCAATGGTCGTATTTTCAATTTCTTCTACAGTCAGCATTTTGGCTGGTATGACTGCACCGGTGCAAGGATTGTCCAATCGCATTTTATTTTTTATTGCATATTTCATAATCATATTCGCAGTGACATGTACCCCTTCAATTGTAGTTCGGGCATATTTTTTATCATCGAGATCATTGAGTATGTTTTGATACTGCTTATGCGTTACCTTGTCAATATTTACTTTGGGAATGTATCTCACCAAAATTTTAATTTCTTTGCTTCTGACTCTGACGGTGCTTTCTTTGACCTCCCCTTTAGAGTAGGTTTTCAGCCAATCCCATGCAACTTCCTCGAAAGGGAGCTTTTTTACTTTCTTCGCATCCACGCCATGTTTAACAAGATCATCTAGAACTTTTTGAGCACGAGCAAGAGCTTCCTTCTGCGTGTCTCCCCTACGAGGTATCTGCTTGCGCTTCCCCGTCACAGGATCAGGAGGGCCTTCCAAAGTACATATCCACTTATAACCCTGCTTATTGTTTGCTTTAATTTTAGTGAAAGATGCCATACATTCTATCTCCTTATATAGGTACAAATGTTCGCTTTAATGGTGAAAAGAAAAGCCCGAAAGGGCTTAAGTTATGAATTGTTTAATTAATGTTATTGTACTGAAGATCTTAGCGTTTGAAAATTTATTTTATTATTCTTTGTCTTTCATGTCATCAGGCAGCCCCGTTTTTTCAAATAGCATAGTCACATATATTGTATATTCTTGAGAAAAATCTTTTGCATTCATCATTTTCTGATTAAATATATCTATGTGTGTCTCATCTGACTCCTTAATGTACTTTAATAAATGTTCGTATGCTATAAAGCGAGAAGTATAGTATCCATTTGAACTTCTTAACATGTTTTCCAAATCGTATTTTAGGTCATTATGTAACCCGTTAGGAATTTCTATTGAATTAATTTTTTTGATTGTTTCTTTATATTTCTCATTGACTTGTTGGATTTCCTTACAAATGGCAGAATCATCGATTTTATCAGCCTTCAACATGTCAAAAACCCCATTGCCTTGCTGCTCATAGGGAGCCATTTCTTTTTCATATTTATTAAAGATACTCTCAATTTGAAGAGCGTTTTTCTTATCAGCGTCACTGTATGAAGGTACTCTCTCACCACCTTCATTGCTTACTTTAGGAGATACATCAGCTTGTTCTTGAGATGAGTCTCCCTTAGATACTGGTTTGGACTGATCGCTAGTTGCAACTATACAAAGTATTACTAGACTCAAAAGTGAGATTAGAAAACTCCACCTAGCCTTTTTAGTGCGCCTAAATGAAGAGATTATTCCCCAAAGGAGAAAAAGCACAAAGCAAGCGGAACTGATTACAATTAAAAGCGTATAAAACATTTTTCTTTACATCCTTCTATGACCCCATCGGCTGGGAATTTGCTCATTTTATCTTGTTAATTTTATTATCGAAAACTGACAATGAATATGTAATACTTTGTAGGTTGTTACATGCTGTTCTATCATAAAGTAAAAAACAACTTACAATTAACGTTTAATATTCTGCCAGTCGATGAGAAAGCCACCCGCCTTGCGGTGGAGGAATATTTGGAGACAGTTCGGCAGTATCGGCAGATTGGTTTAGTCCGGCGTGAAGCGGCGATTACGCAGGCGTATACCTATAGAGAGCATCAATCAACAAACGTGATCAGCAAGCAGACGGAGGACATTGCCACTTATAACGTAGATAAAGAGGCTGAGCTTCAAGCGAAGGATAAGCTGCTAGAACTGGCAATGAGTAAGCTGTCCAGTATGCAACGGGAGGTTATTCAACGGAGCTATTTGGACGATGAGGGTGAGTTTGATTATATCAGTTGTGGAGAGATGGGAATCAGCGAGAGCTCCTTTAGACGAATCAAGACCGACGCAATCGGCATTTTGGCTGCTTCGCTAAGGCTGATTGTGATAAAAGAAAATAGTGAGGGAATAGCAGCATCATAGATCGACGTAATGTCGGTCTACTTTTTTTTGTGGAAAAATCCGATATATAACAAAAAAAGGAGGGGTATCATGTTAGAGGCGCTCAAAGGGTATTCTGATGCAAAAGATTACTTTAAAAGGAGATTTGATGTAAAATTTCGTAAACCTAATCTTAAGAAAATAGATGAAATTAGAGATATATTAATGAATGAGTGTACTTTAGAGGATTTGAAGGTCCTCAAGGTTGCGTCTAAAAGCGAGTTAGATGAAACAATGGTTTTTAGTTCTACGATTACTGCATTTGGGGCTGTAGCAACAATAATAGGGGTTATAATTAATAATAGCCTAGAAAAGAATGTATTTATTTTTATTATTATACTATTCGCTTTACTTCTCATCATTTCAGCAGCCATTTTTATAAAGGAGATAGGAAGATTGTCTTTACTCAATGAGATAGTTATCCAAAGCTATGAGCAACGAAAAGCGGAAGAACTGGAAAGCTCGAAAGAAAAAGAACCTACAAATATAATAGAAAAACCCTCTACCTGCCTGATAGTTATGAAAGAATAGTGACCGTTTTTTGATCTGAATTTAACCGTTTTATGAACCGCTACTGGATTTTTCATGTGGTAAATTTGTATCATAGAAGAATTGGTGATCAGGAAACTTTTCCTTAGCTTCACCAATCCATAAGCAAGCATAAGGGGGGACGAAAATTCGTCCTCCTTTTTGTTATGCCATAACAAGAAGCTATTCTAAATTTGTACGATTAGATAAAATAAATCACTGTAACAGAAATCCCCATCTTTTGGTTATAATGATATATATAATTATTCATTTGGAAGTGGAGGTATGGAACTGGAATAAAAGAATGATATATCAGTTAGCGTATATCATGTCGGAGAAGAATTTATATGAAAGGGGTTTTCTTTAATGAAATTATATGGGGATATAACCAACGGGTACGAAGGTGAAGATGGGCTTAGAGCGCTGTTAAAACGAGTTTTGGAAGTCTACAAGGTAACTCCAGACACCCTAAGTAAAATTTCTGGAATTGAAGAAGACGTAATTTTGGGATATTTAAATGGTAGGAATGATTTTTCTGAATTAGGTAGTTCGCATTCTAAACTGAATTTCGATAGTTTGATTTTTATGCTCGCCAATGGAATCCAAATGATAGACGAAACTGAGCGAGTAAAGGGCGTTATTGATATTTTGAATCAGCATTGGGGTATTTCATATGAAACCATAGCGCTGTATGCCAAGTTGGATACGAATGATGTACAGCAATTTATGAAAGACCCAAAGTCAATCTCAATAGATAAAAAATATAGTTTATCTGTTACAAGTCTTTTCTTACACTACTTGTTTAAACCAACTCTATAATAGAAAAGAAGCTTATAGTCATTGACTATAAGCTTCTTTATATAATTCAACTCTAATATTACCAATTATGTGTCCAAGTAATCCCGTTTGGGTTAGTGCGAATATAAGGAATTCCAAGTAAAGTGCCTGTACCGTCCAAAGAAGCGCGGTACATATGATTCTTATAACCAGAATAAGCAACTTGACCTGCTAATCCAGATACAACTGCATTCCCATTACTCAATCCAGAAGTCAAATCTGTGATACTCATTATTCCAGTGAAATTATCTATTGGAACCGACGGAGTTATTCTGTAAAAGACATAATTGGCCCCAGCAGTTAAGGAAAGGATTCCCCCAGTGCCAGGGAAATCAACATTGGGATGAACCGTTCCTTCTTTTGGGATTAATGTAAGAGGTATTTCAACAGTTTCTCCTTTAGCCAATTCGATGTCGGAATCACCAACACTGATGGAGTATTTTGCATCTTTCTGGTTAGTAGGTGTCGCTTCTTCTGCAAATGCTGTTACGGACACGGATAACAAAAGGGCAAATGTGAGCAAAATAGAAACCAACTTTTTCATTCTTAAAAATCTCCTCTCACTTTTTTTGATAGCCGGATAGTTTCCAGCTACCATTAAGAGGATTATACAACTATCAAAATTAAAAAACTCGGGAAATATGTAAATAAATGTCGATATATAAAAATTTATTTTACGTGATTACATGTTGGGATGTAAAGAAATCCGGTGACGAGGATAAACTGGGTGAGAGAATTGTCTGGGACGAGTAATATCCAGAAAGTGAGCAATAGCCAGCTTATTATGGTTTAATTGCCCATTTTCCAGTATTGTCCGGTTTTTGTTCTTTGACGGCCATTTTTAGCAATTTGTAAAATGGTCTTATCACTCCTCTCTAGTTACTAAGTACAAATGCTTTTATGCAACAGCGTAGCGTTTTGCATCCCGCTTACGGGAATAGACCCAATCGCTGTTTCTTTTTTCGGGTTCTAAATAAGCGCCTCAGTTCATTTGGTGCTGTAAATACATAGGCAGATACAAGTCACTCATTTGGGTGGCTTTTTTTATTGCCTTGAAAGGATTTTTGGTTTGAAGAAGAAGCAGAAGAAAGGAATTTTGCTATACATGAAAGGCCCACCAAAACAGCCGAAAAAATGCAAAGGTTGTGTTTGGGGAAAATGGGATGGCGTAAAACAGTTTTGTTTACGTCCATGTGTTAGAGAGGGGAAATCTTCTTGAATGTCGAATTGTGGTTTCAGGAGGGGGAGCATATGTTTGATATAATAGCGAATATAAAAGAGCTAAAGGGACTTAGTATTTCAAAGGTCTTAGTCTTCAGTTCATTTATTTTAATCGTTTTGTCATTTATTAGGAAAAACATACCTGATGTAAATGGTGACTTTTTAAAAACGTTATCTTTTTTTTCTAAGAAATTTGGATATGAAAATTGGAGTTCAATTCTTCTAATTTTTCAGATAGTTTTAGCAGCTATCGTGGTGGTGTTGTTTTTCTTATACCTGTTTTGTTTGATAGTTTATTCAGTTTACTGGAAGCGACAAAGAAATGCTCCTTTTCTGAATGCTTTAAGAGAAGATTGGATGTTAAATAAACTTCCTGCTTATTTAGTTTTATCAAGTGTGAGTTACTTAAATTTAATCGGATATTATTTTGTTTTAGAAATTAAAACGATTGACTATTTTATCCCTATGATAATTTCGATATCCTTTTCATTTCTCTTGTTTTTAGCCTTTTTAGGAAAATATCTAATTCAAAATTCTGATTAGTAGGCACTTTCGAGTGCTTTTTCTTTTGCCCTCATATGACAGAATGTGAGCTATTTTGAGCGTTCTTTCTGTTACATGAACGAATGCCGGAAGGAGTGAAGCAAAGAGCAGATAGAGGGCATACACACGCTCTGACAGCCTATCAGCTTGTTACCCGAATATCCAAAACCAACTCAACACAAAAGAGCGCTAATTTCATTCTTGACCACCATCATTTATTGTCTGATACTGGAAGATGTTGTGTCAGATATAGATGAGGAGTGGTCAGATGAGAAAGATTTATATTGTATTGATTGCTTTAGGGATTTTTGGAGTGTGGGCAGGTTCAGGATAGGCTATTAATACATGGATAAACGCTAGTTACCGTGGAACGTTTGGAGATATGTTCGGAGCAGTGAATGCACTGTTCTCAGGCCTTGCTTTTGCCGGACTCATTTACACTATTTCAGTCCAGAGAGATGAACTGCAGGAGCAAAAGAAAGCCATAGAAATGCAGACAGAAGAATTAGCGCTCCAAAGGCAAGCCATTGAGATGCAGACTGAAGAATTAAAGATGCAGAGAGAGGAAACAGCTCGGTCTGCAGATCAATTGGAGGGCCAGAAGAACTTATTAAATCTTCAGATGGCGATGAGTGTGGTAAATGATTTGATCCAAACAAAAAATAAGAGACTTGAAGAAATCATTAATTTTTTGCCTAGAGAGAGGCTTAGAGGGTATAATGCAATTTCTGACTTAATAAAAACTAATGGTCACGATGGTTCTTATAAAATTACAGAAGACGAAAATTACTTACAAGGTTATCTCAATACTATATTTTTCATTCTGAAATTCATACAGAGTTATGATTTACAAAATGATCAGAAAGATATGTTAAGTAATTTGGTAATCATGAACTCTACAGATGATGAAGTGAAACTTATATACGTTGCAGTAGCGAAAAATCAACATCGGTTGATGATGCTCAAAGTCCATGGTTTTTACCCAAGGTATAAAAAAATAACTGAATCAGAGACAATGCCATCCTAATGAAGGGTGGCATTTTTAAGAGGTGTTGAAATGGAAATTAGAGTCCTGCCGATAGAACAAATCAACGCAGCAGCATATAACCCACGGGATGACCTTCAGCCTGGTGATCCAGAATACGAGAAACTGAAGGCCAGCATTGAATCCTTTGGTTATGTCGAGCCCATCGTCTGGAATGAGCGCACCGGGAACATGGTTGGTGGCCATCAACGCTATAAGATCATGGTCAACGAGCTGGGTCATACGGAGCTGACTGTAAGTGTTGTTGACCTGGACGATCAGCAGGAAAAGCTTCTCAACCTAGCGCTTAATAAGGTCAGTGGAAGCTGGGATGATGAAGCACTATACCGTCTGCTCGGTGAGCTTCAGGAAAGTGGAGCGGATCTGGCCCTGTCCGGTTTCGATTTGGAAGAGTTCGAGGACCTGGCGGGAGAGTTTGCTGTTCCACAGGATGAAGCTTTGGACCTTCCCGTTACCGACGATGATTTTGATGTCCAGCGTGCTCTTGATGAAATCAAGGAACCAGAGACCAGGCGCGGGGATGTATGGCAGCTTGGTCGGCACCGCTTGGTGTGTGGAGATGCAACGAATCCTGATGATGTTGCACTTCTGATGGACGGAGCGAAGGCGGCGCTGGTGGTTACTGACCCGCCTTATAATGTAGCGGTAGAGAGCACTTCTGCCCGTTTGGCTGCTGATGGTCGCGGCTCCATAATGAACGACAACATGCCCGCTGAGGACTTCGCGGGCTTTTTGTATGCCGTTTTTTCCAACTATGCAGTGGTGATGCAGCCAACTGCAGCTATATATGTATTCCATCCTTCGTCCTATCAGCGGGAGTTCGAGGATGCGATGAACGCAGCCGGCATCGTCGTCCGGACACAATGCGTCTGGGTGAAGAATGCGGCTACCTTCGGCTGGGCGCAGTATCGCTTCAAACATGAACCTGTCTTTTATGCTCACATGAAGGGCAAAGCTCCTGCCTGGTACGGTGATCGGACACAGACAACGGTATGGAAGGCTGGTCTGCCTGTGGAGGAGCCATTGCCAGAGACGGTATGGGAAGTTTCACGGGGCGATGTGAACAAGTATGTTCACCCCACTCAGAAGCCCCTTGACTTGCTGGCTATTCCAATTAAGAATAGCAGCCAGCGTGGTGACGAGGTTGTCGATTTCTTTGGCGGCAGCGGCTCCACGCTTATGACATGTGAACAGATGGACCGGACATGCCGGACTTTGGAATTGGACCCTGTGTTTTGCGATGTGATCAAAAAACGATTCCTAGAGAGCACTGGTATTGAGCCCGTTCTGTTAAAACGAACCGATGCCACGGTATAATAAAACGCCGTATTTAACTTTGCTAAAAGTAAACTTCTTAAGCTATACCAGCTAATAGCTTGTTAACATTTCCAGCAAAACAATTTAGAAACCTTATGGTATAGTGAAAAATAAGCATGCCAAACACCCTTCCAATTCGAGTTGTATTGGAAGGTTATACCATTAACTTTTTTTTATGTCGGACGGAATGATTTCTTACTTTTTAAAATGGCATACAGCCAATGAACCAGCTTATTTGCACATGCCACTAGAGCAACTTTGTGAGGCTTTCCTTCGGCTCTTTTGNGTGTTGCGAGAACGGATCAACCCACACTGCACGGCCATAACTAGGACATATCGAAGCTGCCGGGAACCGCGTTTGGTGATTCGATTTCGAGTTGCTGTGAACTTACCTGAAGCAAAAACACTGGGGTCAATGCCAGCAAACGCGACCAGTTTCTTTGGATGATCAAATCGGTCGACTTCTCCAATTTTCGATAAAATTGTTGCAGCAATTTTATGGCCAATACCGGGAATAGTCTGGATTAAATCATACTCTTCAATCTCTTTAGCCAGGGCATCTATGTTCTGTTCTAACTCAGCAAGATGCTCCTGGTACTGAAGAATACGGGCGATCAGGATCTTTAGATTAATCAAGTGGCTTGAGTACATCGTTTGCTGAAAGGGATTTTGTTTTGCTGCATCGAGCAATCGTTGGACTCTTTGTTAATCCAATTTTCTGAACGACCTCGTTTTGAAGAAAGTAGAAGGCTGATCTTGGACACCTTTATATGCAGGGAAAACCTGATCCAAGACAGCTTGGAACTGCAGCTTTGTTTGCACACACATCTTTGAAAATGCCTCATATTACCGAGTCAGATAGCGCAGATTAAGCAGCTGCACACCCCTTTTTTTGTAAGGTTCGAATTCTTCCCTATAGT
>NZ_JAIVEM010000161.1 GCF_020404765.1 Paenibacillus sp. BJ-4 | reverse complement strand
ACTGGTATCCGGGAGCTACAGACTCTTATGGCCGTCCTATTCTGGCCAATCAATATGCAGATGCAGTTTACGCTACTTATAAGGGCTATGGCGGTAAGAACTAAGGTGGATTTTAAAAAAAGATAAGCAAAATCGGGCTGAAAAATGCGTTTTTTCAGCCCGATTTTTTTAGGGCCTGTACGCAAACTGTACAACTCGTAGAAATCTAGTAAAATAAGGCACATGAGACGAAGATACGAGTTAACGGATGAAGAATGGAATATAGTTGACCCCCTGTTGCCCCCAGCCCGAAAAAAACAGGGAGGACGTCCGCCCAAGGATCGGCGCCAGATGCTCAATGCCGTGCTTTGGGTTGCTCGAACGGGCGCGCCATGGCGGGATTTACCGAGTTACTATGGCCCTTGGTCTTCAGCCTACAGCTTTTTCTGGCGGCTACAAAAAGCGAATATTTGGGGTGAAATACTGAAGCATGTCGCCATCGAGCCGGATTGGGAGCAGGTCATGGTCGATGCCACCATCGTCCGCGTCCATCAACATGGAGCGGGCGCAAAAGGGGGCAGGACCGGCAAGCAATCGGACGTTCGCGCGGAGGATTAACTACCAAAATTCATGCGATGGTGGATGCGCTCGGCTATCCGCTGCGTTTCGAATTGACGCCAGGACAAGACCACGATTCTGTCACCGGCTATCGCCTTCTTCATGAACTGGACTTCTGCCCGGGCGAAGTGTTGGCTGATCGCGCCTACGATACCAATGCCATTCTGGAGCTTTTGCAAAGCCGAGCGATCACTCCGGTTATCCCAAGCAAACGCAATCGGCGGGTAAAGCGCCCGTTAGATTCTGAAACGTATAAAGAGCGACACTTAATTGAATGCTTTTTCAACAAAGTAAAAAACTATCGACGCTTGGCCACTCGCTATGAAAAAACAGCGAACATGTTCATGGCTTTTTTGACGCTGCTTTCAATTCGTTTATGGCTCAAATAGGTTTGCGTACAGGCCCTAGAGAATTGTACAATTAAATTTTTGAATAAGAACAAAGAGAAGGTTCTAAAACAGGCATTCTCTCTAAAAAATATGTACAATATACTATTTGTGAAAAGTTATGTAGATACTCGAGCATTTGAAGTCCAAAGAAGAAGCGGTTATTATCAACACGACTTCGTCACTTGGATTCGTGCCACTGGCGGGTGCTGCTGTTTATAGTGCGACGAAAGCAGCGCTCCATTCCTATACGCTATCCCAACGGTACATGCTTAAAGACACATCGGTGAAAATCCTGGAAATTGCGCCGCCAGGGGTTCAAACGTATTTCAATAACGATCCGAGCTCTATGCTACTAGCATCATTCATTGATGAAACGATGAAGGTACTTGGTACGGATGCGGACGAGGTTCTAGTGGAAGAAGCGAAAGTATTTCGAAACAACCCGGGCCCGAACGAAGGTATTTTTGTGAACCAGTTAAACAATATGATGTTTGAGCCGCCAAAGGGTCATTAATCCGTTTAATACTTAGCGTATATTTTCGTTAATTATCTCAACTCGCTTTTAGAAAATCCTTGATTATCAAGGGCGTGTACATCGAAGACATGTAAACAACGTATTCGCCTTGACAATGAGCCTCGCGGCATCGGAGTCTAAACACGTGCGCCGATGCCCATAGGACACGGTTTACCTAGGGCTTGCTGAACGAATCAAAACTCCAACAGGCACAAGGGTTTAGGGCCTCTTATGTCGAAGGAAAACGGGGCAGCCCCGTGAAAAACCGTGCACTTGGAGGCGTCAGGATTGTATCAGCGAACCGAGAACCAGATGAACCTGCCCGTCGACTTTTTTCTGCCGTTCGGCGGAAAGCTCGCAGAAGATAACCGCTGGGTGCTGCTGGCCCAGATGATTCCGTGGTGGATGCTCGAAGAGAAGTATGCGAAAAACTTCAAGAAAAGCCTCAAGGGCCAAAAAGCCGTTTCGATCCGTATCGCGCTCGGCGCACTCATCATCCAGGAGCGGCTTGGCACCGATGATCGGGAGACACTTCGTCAGATTCTGGAGAACCCGTATCTGCAGTACTTCCTCGGTCTGCCGGAATATCGGTACCGCCGTCCGTTTCATCATTCTCTCATGACGCATTTCCGCAAGCGATTGGGTGGCGAAATTCTGGATGAAGTGAATGAATGGATCGCTCTGGAAGAAGCGCGCAAGTGTCGGATGATTCATCGGACGACGATGAACCTGGCAGCGGAACTGACGCAGCGTCCGGTAAGCCTTCAGAAACGCAGCCACAGCAGATGGAACTGACGAACGAGGGCGAACTGCTGCTGGACGCTACCTGCGCGCCGGCGGATATCGCCTACCCGACGGATTTGTCGTTACTGAATCAGGCCAGAGAAAAGCTGGAGAAGATCATCGACATCCTGCACGAACCGGAACGTGGAAAGACCCGCAAGCCCAGAACATACCGAGAGCGTGCCCGCAAAGCCTATCTGGCGGTTGCCAAGCAGCGGCGCGTGAAGCCGCGCGCGATGCGAAAAGCGATCGGCAAGCAGCTCAGGTTCGTTTCC
The DNA here is from genome assembly GCF_020404765.1 of Paenibacillus sp. BJ-4. Taxonomy (GTDB): domain Bacteria; phylum Bacillota; class Bacilli; order Paenibacillales; family Paenibacillaceae; genus Paenibacillus. Next base: position 69,475 of record NZ_JAIVEM010000161.1, on the reverse strand, counting down.
CGTGATCTGCGCATGATCGCCGAACTCGCCGATATGACGAGCGGCCTGCCGCGGCGTTTGTACAAGGAACTGCTGGTCATTCAAGAGCTTTATCGTCAGCAGCAAACGATGTATGACAAGCGGACACACAGCATATCGGATCGGATTGTCAGTATCGCACAGCCACATGTCAGACCGATCGTGCGCGGCAAAGCCAGGGCAAACGTCGAGTTCGGAGAGAAGCTGGCGATTAGCGTGGTGAACGGCTACGCTTTCCGCGAGCATCTGTCGTGGGATAGCTACAACGAAGGGCAGACATTGCAGGACGCCGTAGAGCGTTACCGCGCCAGATTTGGTTATTATCCCAAAGCGGTGCTGGCCGACCAGATCTATCGAACCCGCGACAACTTGCGCTTCTGCAAAGAGGGAATTCGCTTAAGCGGACCGCAGTTGGGTCGTCCGTCAGCCGATCAGCAGGAGAAAAAGAAAATCGCCAAGACGGATGCAGCCGCACGCAATGCGGTGGAAGGCAAGTTCGGCGAAGGCAAGCGCAGTTATGGGTTTGGCCGTATTCGAGCACACCTTCAGACGACGAGCGAGACCGTGATCGGGCTGCAACTGCTGGTGATGAACCTCGAAAAGAGACTTCGGGTTCTCTTTTTGTCTATTTTGCAATGGCTGTGGTTGAGACTCGCGGTCCGCTTGCTCGTTCCACTGTAAAATGTGACCCGTTCAGCAAGCCCTACCTAGCAAGGTTATCCGATGCCTCTCATTGTAAAGGCACCACTACGCTGAATACGTTGTTTACAGAGTTAAGATATCCCGTAAACAAAGTAACATTATCGGTGAAATTCGTTACTTTGTTTACTATTAATAGCATGGTTTAAGCTAGTCAAGATAAAGTTAAAATGTTGGCGGATCGCCAATAGGACTAATGACAAATTGAAGGTGAAATTGCATATCGACAGCGGACACGATGCCGGGGCGATGTGGTTTGCGTACTCGACCGTCTATTCTTCACCGGACGGAAGCGGCTGGTATTCGCTCGTTATCATTGAAAAAAATGGTTTTTTTCCAATGCGCCACACGGAGCAAAAGCCAGTGCAACGATCTACAGTGTCATTGAAACAGCGAAGAAAAACGGGCTAAATCCTTTCAAGTATTTGACGGACCTGCTCGAACAGCTTCCGCAGCTTGCGAATCCGAAAGATCCGGTTGAGCTAGACGAATTGTTGCCATGGTCGCCTTCGCTCCCACTGACGTGCCGCCTATTTCAATCAAACTAAGACTAACAGGCCATCATCTTGGGAACAAGGTGGGGGCTATTTTGCGCTTACACAACTGCTGGTGATGAACCTGAAAAGAGACTTCGGGGTCTCTTTTTGCCTCTTTTGCAATGGTTTTTGTCAAGGCTCGCCGTTCATTTGCTCGTAACATCGTAAAACATGATCCGCTAAGAAAGCCCTAATTATCAAGATTCAATGTGATGTCTGAAAAGAAAATTGAATTTACCTAAGAATGGATATAAAAAAAGAGGGAGTGAAGCCCAGCAACTATTTCATACCACTTATTATCATTTTGCTGTATATAATTCTAAGTCATGAAATTGAACCGATTTGCTGATATAATCAATTTATAGTTCTCTCAGAAAGGTCCGTGACATATTGAAACTTATTATTGCGGAAAAACCGGATCAAGGGGCGAAGTTGGCTTCACCTTTTAAACATAAAAAACAACAAGGGTATATTGAAATCTCACCGAACGATACATTTCCAAAAGGAGCCCTAGTGACTTGGGCTGTTGGTCATGTTTGCGAATTGGTGCCTCCAGAGGAATACGATCCTAGTCTTAAGAAGTGGAGTCTAGACACTTTGCCGATATTACCCGAAAAATTTAGACATCGCGTTTCTCCTTCTAAAGCCAAGCAATTTCAAGTGATTAAATCCCTTTTAATGCGTCCAGATATCAAAGAAATCGTCCATGCCGGGGATGCCGGGAGGGAAGGAGAGTACATAGTCCGCATAGCGGTTCAGCTTGTTGGAGTGAACAAACCTATGAAACGGCTATGGATATCATCGTTAACACCCAAAGCCGTCGAACAAGGTTTTATGAATTTGAAAGGTGAAGAGGATACCCGGTCCTTATATTATGAAGCCGTTAGCCGTTCTTGCGCTGATTGGCTCGTAGGAATGAATGGTTCACGGGTATATTCACTTCTGTTCCAGCGTAGAGGAATTAGAGAAGTATTCTCAACTGGGCGTGTACAAAGTCCGACATTGGCGCTAATCGTAGCACGCGAGAAAGAAATTCAGAATTTCAAACCGGAACCGTTCTGGGAATTAAAAGCCAAATTCCTAATAAATGATACTGTCTATGAAGGCACATGGTTTCGGGAGGAGCAAACACGGTTTGCAAGTCGGGATGAAGCGGAGTCCGTCAAAAGAAACTGTGAAAATAAGCTGGCATCAGTCAATGAAATTGAGAGAGAGCGAAAAGAATTTCAACCGCCACAGCTCTTTAACTTATCTTCATTGCAAGCAGTTGCCAATCAAATTTATAAATATTCGCCTCAAAATTGTTTAAATGCGCTGCAGCAGCTTTATCTGGAAGGATACATTTCCTATCCGAGATCGGATTCGGCTTATGTAACACCTGAAGAAGCCAGGCAATTTCCTGAGATTCTTTCAAAGTTAAGTCGTCAAGAATCATTCAAGGATTTCTTTCCTTTGCCCATACAATCTATTGCCAATAATAAGAGATTTGTCAATGCGGCAAAAGTAAGTGATCACTATGCGATCATTCCAACAGAAGTGATCCCCCAAATCGGACGATTGAAACCAGAAGAGCGTAATTTATACGAGCTGATTGTCAAGAGGCTGATAGCTGCGCATTATGATAAGGCTATTATTGATTATTCGCGCTTAATTACAGTCGTAGGTGATCAAGAAACATTTCTCACCAAAGGAAGACTTATTGTGCAGGAAGGTTGGCGAAAAGTTCTGTATGATTCTGATTCTCAGGAAGAATCCGAACCAGATGTATTACCTCCATTGGAGCAAGGCGACTCAGGAACAGTTGAAGAATTACTTGTAAAAGAAGGAAAAACTCAGGCTCCAAAGCGATACACCGAAGGGCAATTGATTACTTTAATGAAGACGGCTGGAAAGCATCTTGAAGACGCAGAGTTAGAGAAAATTCTTGAAAAAACAGAAGGATTGGGCACGGAGGCCACGCGTGCCGGTATCATCTCAGTTCTTAAAGACCGCAAGTATATTGAGGTAAAGAAAAACATGGTTTATGCTACAAGCAAGGGGATTATATTGATCGATGCTTTAGGCGACAGCATATTAGCATCCGCAGAAATGACAGCCAAGTGGGAACAACGACTTCATGATGTCGGGCAAGGCAATGCGTCCCCGCAATCGTTTATGGAGCAGGCTAAAAGATTGTCGCAAAAAATTGTCGATGATGCAATTCGAAACTCGATGACTTGGACTTTTACAGCAAAAAGTATGGAGAGTAAAGAGCAGACTGAAAAAGCGGATAAGGTTTCTGGAGGTTTAGGTCTTGGTCCGTGTCCGAAATGCAAAGAGGATGTTATAGATAAAGGGGCGGCTTATAGTTGCTCGGCAAGGCCGCGATGCGATTTTTCATTTTCTAAAAAAGTATTGGGTAAAACCATAACAGAAACGCAGATCAAGAGGTTTTTGGGGAAAGGGAGGACAAACCTTATTAAGGGATTCAAAAAAGGTGACAAAACTTTCGAGGCCGCACTTGTCTGGAAAAAGGAAGAAGGTAGGGTCGGTTTTGAATTTAAACCGAAGTAAGGATATTATCTTGACAAGACTAGGTAAAATAATTAAATTAAACGTATGACTATGAATCATTATGCGAGATGTGACAAGAGTTGCATCGAGCTCTAGCCAGGCGGCAAAAGAGCACTTGTAAGATTTCATTACAGGATTCAATCGAGTCCCGTATGATTTCTTTTAAGTTGCTCTTTTTTTATTGAAAAGCGTGCGTCATTATGACTCAAGTACTACAACTCAAAATGTATAAATATGCATTTGATTCTATGTATCCTTTAACTGGTTTAATCCAGCTCTCTAAAAGACGAAAAAATCCCTATGCGAGGAGTGAAGTTATGAAATTATTAGATGTCGTTGGATTAAACGGAGTAGGACATATAAAAGGTTTTTTCACAACATGCATATGCGAACTTTCCATTAGTGAGCATATATTTGCGTTGATTCAACAGCAGCTGAAGCTGCGTCAGCCCGTCAAGCGACTGTGGATCTCAGATTTGACGGCAGAAAGTATTGCGACAGGCTTCGAACGGTTGCGAGATGCTTCAGAATTTGAATTTCTGACTCAGGCTGCGCGGGCACGAAGTGAAGCGGACTGGCTGATCGGTATGAACGCCTCCAGAGCCTTCACAACACGACATAACACGCTGCTATCGGTAGGGCGGGTCCAGACTCCTGTGCTGGCATTAATCCATGATCGGGAAAAGGAAATTGAGGCATTTCAGTCTCAAACCTTTTATGATGTATGGGCTGAGTTTAAGCAAGATCAGATCAAGTATAAAGGTGCGTGGCAGGGGGATCGACTAACTAAACCCGAAGAGGCCGAGGAAATAGCTGCAGCGGTTCGCGGCAAAACAGGCAGCATTACCAAGTATGATACGAAGCAAACGAAGGAGTATCCTTTTAAACTGTATGATTTGACGTTGCTTCAACGCGAGGCGAATGCCAAGTACGGTTATTCGGCCAAAAAAACATTGGATGTGGCACAAGCTCTTTATGAGCGGCATAAGGTCATTTCTTATCCGCGTACCAATTCCAATTATGTGACAGAACAAAATATAGACGGGATGCACAAGGCGCTGCGTATGTTGGGCACAGGGCCTTATGCTGAGCTGGTACAAGAAGCAAACCCTAATTTGGTCCATAAACAGAATAAATCGGTCTGTAATCCGTCTCGTGTTGAGGATCACCATGCTATTTTGCCAACATTGAAAAGGCCAGAAACGCTTAGCAAGGAGGAACAAAATATATATGACCTGATTATTCGCAGGTTTTTGTCACATTTTTTCCCTCCCGCTGAATATAAAATGCATACCGTGATGACGCAGGTGGACAAACATCTGTTTAAAACAAGTATCAAGGAGCTTCTTTCCTTGGGATGGAAAGTCGTTTTGAGCAAGGCTGACCAGGATAAAGGTAAAAAGAGTAAATCATCCAAGAAAGAGGAAGAAGAGGAGACGGACGAGTGGACGGACAAGACGTTTGAGATCGATGCAGGTCGTCAAGTGGACTGTATTCGCGCCGAGATGAAAGAAAAGGCGACTCAGCCGCCTAAAAGCTACACGGAGGGCACATTGCTGAAAGCGATGGAAAGCGCGGGCAAGCAGATGGAGAATGAGGAATTACGCGAGGTTATGAAGGATGCTGGATTAGGTACACCTGCGACACGTGCCGCCACCATTGAACGATTAAAGAAGGTCGGCTACATTGAAATGAAAGGCAAAAAGATTCTCATTACGGATAAGGGGAAAATGGCCATTGACCTGATCCGTAACGCAGGGGTCGATCTGTTAGCTTCGCCGGAAATGACGGGACAATGGGAACGCCGCTTGCATCAAATTTCGAAGGGTGAGGCAGCTCAGGAGAAGTTTATGGATAACGTTAAGAGATTTACGTTGTCCATCATTGACAAGGTGAGGCAGCAGCCACCAGCTCCGGCAAATGCTTTTGGCGAGGAAGCGAGGGGCAAACGTGCGGCTGGAAAAGGGAGCACCCGCAGTGCAGGTGCGAGTGGACGCACAGCCGCCAAAGGAACGCGCGTCTCATCAGGTCGCGGTAGCAGCGTTGGAAGCGCAACGTTGGAGCGTACCTCGGATGCGGCTTCAGCCGCAGGAGCAGCGCGCAGCTCCTCCAACGGTCCGTCAGGTGCTTCACCGAGCCGACGGGAGGCTCTGGGCAGCTGCCCACGCTCCAATTGCGGAGGAAGCATTATTGAAGGCCGCAAGGGGTACGGGTGCAGCCACTACAAGCAGGGATGTGGCTTTGTCGTCTGGAAGGAATATGCTGGCAAGCAGATTACGGAAACGATGCTCAAGTCTCTGCTGACGAAGGGACAGACGCAGTTGTTGTCTTTTAAGCGTAAAGATGGATCGACCGTCAAAGCGCGAATTGTGCTGAATGAACCGGGGACAGGGCAGCTTAGCGTTCGTGAGGAAAATTGAAAAAAAGGTTACCAGGCGATGATTTGGACAGACTGAACAGGCTAATATGTTTTAATCACAAAAAAGGACCCTATCCGAGGGTCCTTTTTTGTTGATGCAATTGTATGCTTTCGTGTATCACTCGTGGTACTTCTGTTAGCTTCTGTATCGTATACAGCACGGAATTCGCGTTTTTTTGCAGTTCAACCATATTGTAAATCCATTCCTTGGGCTGCTTGAGATATACAGCATGAATACCTGCCGCAAGAGCTGGAGATACATCGGTACGCAGGGAGTTTCCGATCATCCAGGTAATGCTTCGGTCAAGGCGATTCATCTGGATGATTTCTTCCAATGCTTCGACATTTTTATGCTGGCGTATATAGATGCGTTCATCAAAATAATTAGCCAGCTTCATTTGTTCAATCTTTCTTTCCTGAATGATCTGCTCACCGCCAGTGTAGAGATGCAGGGAATGTCCGGCCTTTTGGAGTGAGTTCAATGTTTCGATCATTCCTGGATACGGTTCGATTTCCTGCTCGTACACACTTCGTCCAAGGGAGCGAAGCTCCTGCTCGTCCCGAGAATCTATACGACGTCCGAATTGTTCCGAGAAAAAGTGGTACGTATCAATCAACGATTGTGGGAAATGCTCGCTGGCAAAGCCCAACTGATGAACACCAGCCACATCAATTTCGATTTGTTTCTCACGAATTGTATTTTCCTTCAGGTTATGGGCGGCAAACCATTCCTGAAGCAAATCGAAAAAGTGGTTGAGAATCTGGTCAAAATACTTGTTGCAGTGGACCAAAGTGTCATCAAGATCAAATAAAATGTGCTGCTTCGGATACGACATGATACATACTCCTTCCAAGCCAAAGCTTTAACGGTGTTCTCTATAACTAAAGGTGCAGTTTAATTACAATCCAATATAGGATTCCAAAAATACCTGTAAATCAGCCGCTCCATCGGGACGGATGCTGAATTTTTCTTTATGATAGCGCCCGATGTGAATGCGAAGCAGACCAGCCACTCGCAAAATCATCATATCAGACATAAGCGTATCTTCCAATCGGCTCAAATCATGGCGCATTTCTTCCAGAGATTTAGGGCCTTGAGCCACATAACGCAAAATTCGCAGTCGTTGCGGATCATTGACTGCACGAGTGAGCCGCAGCAGGAGCGTAGGCGGTTCTTCCTCGCTTTCCTCGGGTATGTCTACCGGATACTGGATCAGCAGCATACGTGAATAAAAACAGTATGAATTAATCGGGCGATTATGGACGACTGGAAACAGGACAACTGTATCCAGATCTTCCATATGTGGAACGATCAATCCAGCTGTGGCGTATTCAACCAATGCTTCTGGCTCCATCTTGCTCAAAAGCATACGCTTCTCCGCAGCGTCTTCCTCTGCCAGTGCGCGCAGCTCACCTTCCAAAACCCGAAAATAATCGCGGTCCCATAATTTGAGGAGTGGTACATATACCTTACGTATACGTAAAGATTCTTCAAGGGTTAAAAAAGGGATGTGCGGAACAAGCAACTCAAACATATCTTTATCCGGGCCGTGCTCCAAATAAGAGATATAGTCGGATATTTCATCCGACTCCGGTCGAAGCAAAGCCCAGGCATAGAGTGCATCATAATCGCTAAAAGGGCAATCCTGGGCTGTAGCAAGCTCAATACGAACCTCGTGTTGCAGCCGAGCATCCACCTTGTCGATCCATTCATGCCCCAAGTCCATATCGTGTACCCACTTTTTCGTTACATAGGCCATGAAGCTGCCCAATAATTCGTAAATTGGAGAAGTGTCTATTTTAATTTGATAACTCATGGAATCAAATGCCTCCTATTCTGTCTTCGAGCCCAGAGCGGTGAACGAATTAAGCCCGTCCATAAGCACAACATGAGCATTTTGAAGTTGCTCACTTATTTATTATGGCTTGTTCTGCCAGGCATTGTCCACTATAATATGAATTAATGCGCTGTGACATGAAGAGGTTCGGATTGAACATACGTGACTCCTTAACGAATGGAGTCGGATTACATATCAGACAAGCTCTTTCCGTAAAATCGTCATCTCAGATGACGATTTTTTCTTCTTTTCTGCAATACGTTAAAATCACCAGAATTTTGTATGTTTTTAGCTGCTTCTTCATGACAGCATAGCATGTATATAGATAAGAATTATTATTGATTATGGTATTAAATGCAAATGATTCCCTAACATTCATTTTTGCTGTTGATATTTTATTGTTTTTACCAGGAGGAACCATGATGTCATTGTCGTTACGTGTTCATTATTTTATTTTAATTGCGGTTATTATCGTAGCCGGATTGTGTCAAGGTTTGCTATTACCTATTTTGTCTATCTCGTTAGAGCAAATGGGAGTGTCATCTTCGCTAAATGGAATGAATGCGGCTGCGTTATATATAGGTTCATTCGCCATGACGCTGGTGGCTGAACGGACACTAGGATGGTTGGGATTCAAAAAGCTGATGGCCGGAGGCTTGGTGCTTGTACTGGTGACGCTGCTGCTATTCCCGCTAATCCCTGATATCCGGGTGTGGTTCGTACTGCGGCTACTGGTAGGTATAGGTGACAGCGCGCTCCACTATTCTGCCCAACTGTGGATTTTGCTAGTGACTCCACCTGAAAACCGTGGCCGCAACATCTCCTTTTATGGTATGTCCTATGGTCTGGGCTTTGCAATGGGGCCACTGGGATTATGGCTGCTTGATTATGGAACGCTGGTTCCGTTTGCTGCGCTGTCCTTGCTGTGCCTGCTTGTTTTGCTGCTGGTGCTAATGAAGCTGCCGGATTCCAGACCGGAGAAGCAGGCAACCGAGGCACGTCCTGCACAAAGATTCCGGCGCAGCTACAGCTGGGCATGGTACGCTTTATTGCCTGCATTTCTCTACGGCTATATGGAAGCCAGTCTGAACAGCAATTTTCCGGTCTACGGCCTGCGTATTGGCTTCGATACTGCTGAAATTGCCGCATTGCTGCCGTTTGTCAGCTTGGGTGGGTTGGTGCTACAGCTTCCGCTAGGTATATTAAGTGACCGTTGGGGACGTAAAAAGGTGCTAATGAGCGTAGGTATAACAGGTGGCTTGACCTTTATGCTGTTGCCCTGGAGTGGCAATCATTTTATGTTCACTTTGGTGCTTTTGACCATAGCAGGTGGATTGGTCGGCTCTTTTTTCTCCCTTGGTTTGGCTTATGCAGCTGATCTGCTGCCCAAATCATTTTTGGCAGCGGCCAATGTACTGGCATCTTTTCATTTTAATCTGGGAAGCGTGATCGGACCGAATATTAGCGGAGGACTGCTGGACTTCGGAACCCAAGGTAGTATGTTTTTGGTTCTTGGAGGTAGCTACGTCGTTTTTGGCTTGCTGGGACTGTTGACCAGAAAAAGAGTACTGACGGCTTAAAACTGCGGTTTGCATGGTATTTGTTCCATATTTGCTATAAACTATAGACAGTATCGATGGCGGATAAAGGGGAATCACATAGATGATTAAAATTCAGAAGCTGACCAAGCAAGTGGGGCCTGAGCGGACTCCATTACTTCGAGGAATTGATGCCGATATTCATAAGGGCGAGCTCATTGCCATAGTGGGACCAAGTGGAAGCGGCAAAACAACGCTGCTTCGTTGTCTTGCTTTGCAAGAGCCCTGGCAAGAAGGCAGCTTGATTGTTGACGGTAATGATGTGCTGAAATCCGGTTGGACGGGCAAGATGAAAATAAAGCGGGAATGGGCATACCTGGAGCAAAATCCGCATCTAAATATGAATCGGACCGCTCTCAAAAATGTGCTCATTGGCAGATCAGGTCAAACTCCATGGTGGAGAATGGTGACGGGTATGGTGCGTTCTGATGATTATATGGGAGCAATGGATGTACTTGAAGAACTGGGACTGCTGGATAAGGCGCATGATAAATGCGACAAGCTCAGCGGCGGCGAACGGCAGCGGGTAGCGACAGCGCGTGCCCTCGTTCACGGAGCCAAGGTAATTTTGGCTGATGAGCCTGTAAATGGTCTTGATCCCACTTCGGCGGCACATGTAATGGATACCTTCCGCAAGCTGTCTTCTGATGAACGGGTGACAGTCATTACTGTACTGCCGCTGGAAATGGCTGAACGCTTTGCGACCCGTATATGGGGACTGAATAATGGCAAACTGGTGTTTGATATCCAGGGCAGGCGGTTGACACAAGCAGAAAAGAACAAATTATGAAGGGGACGGCAAGAGAAGTGAAAATAATGCTGTTGAGAATGTTGACTGGCTGCTGTGTATTGCTGCTCCTTGCTGGATTTTTGAGCGGCTGTAATGTCATTAGCGATCCGGTTTCGCTGATGCAGACACCGACGATGTCTGACGAGAAGCAGCAGCTGAATGGTGCGGTAACTACGCAACTAGGAGGGGTACAGCCACTAAGACCGAATGACCCGGATGACCCAACACCAATCCGGACGGGTGATCTGAACAATGATGGCACGGACGAGGCCGTGCTCTTTTATGAAACGCCGGATGAAAGTGTAAAAATACACGGTGCCTTGTTTGTGGATCAGGGAGGTACGTGGGTAAAGCAGCTAACATTTGATGGAGAAGGCACCTTATTGGAATCATTTAAGCTTGTGGACTTAACAAATGACGGCACGCTCGATATTGTTGCGGGTTTTTCGAGCGGAGATAGTGACGAGAACGGGGATCAGAAGGGGCTAATCGTGTATTCCTACACCGGAGGAAGCATAGAGAAATTATATGCTACAGGCTATACGGATTTTGTCGTAGACGATTTTAAGCATAACAAGATGGATCTAAATGGGGATAATCTGAATGATTTGACGATTATTTTGCTTCGTCGCAATGAATTTTTTACGGTCAAAACATTCCAATTCAGCGGGGGAACCTTTAAGGAAATCGGATCGTTGGATTTGGACAGTCAGGTCTTAAGTGTCTATAATGTCGTTGCTGGCAAGGTAGCTAAGGATAGGCAGGGGATCATTATTGACACCCAAATTGCCCAGACCACTACCGTTTCCAATGTCATTGTGATGGATCACGGCAAGCTGAGAAAGCTTAATCTTATGGATGTTACCTTCAAGGATGCGACCATTGCCAGTGGTGATGTGGATGGTGACGGTATTCTGGAATTTGGTAACTTGGAGAAGCCTAAGGGATGGAGCAACAAGCCGCTGGATGAGGTTCCGTATTTTGTATCGTTCTATCAGTGGGACGGGACGAAAGGGACGATTTTCAAGCAGCAGCAGTATCGTGATTCCAATGAGCAGGTCTATTTCAGGTTACCTAAGGAGCTGCACGGAAAGGTGACCATTGATCCGAAAGTTTCAAAAAAGGACAGCTATTTGCGGTTCGTCTTGGATGATACAGACAAAACAATAGCGGAAATAAAATATTTCTCGTTATCACAATGGGAACGAAACAACGAAGGTTATAGCCAACTGTGGCGAACGAATGCACAGGTGATTGGCATTAAGCGATCCAGTGAGCTGGAACCAAATAAATCGATTAAAAACAAAATGGGGGAAAGGTAGGTAGAGTAGAGTGAGTAAAGTATTAATTATGGAGGATGAGGAATCCATCCGCAGCTTTATCGTTATTAATTTGAAACGCAACGGTTTTGAAGTACTGGAGGCGTCGGAAGGAAATGAGGCACTAAATATTTTGAATACGGTGCGGGATATTGATATCGCACTGCTTGATGTGATGGTGCCTGGAATGGATGGCTTCGAGGTTTGTCGGAGAATTCGAGAAACGAATGAGCGCATCGGCATTATCTTTCTCACGGCCAAGGTCCAGGAGCAGGATAAGGTGTATGCCTTGTCTGTAGGGGCTGATGATCATGTGAGCAAGCCTTTCAGCCCGACGGAGCTGATTGCACGTATTCAGTCGTTGCTGCGCAGGGTGAATGTGCATCGCGAAACGGCGGCCAAGGTATCCTTCCAGTCCGGCCCGTTCACACTGGATTTGATAGCCAAGCAATTTAAGAAAAATGGTCAGCTGATCGAACTGACACCGACAGAGTTTTCCTTGATTCAATTTTTCCTGGAAAAAGAAAACACGCCGCTCAGCCGAGATGTTCTGCTTGATCACGTATGGGGCAAGGAATATATGGGTGATCCGAAAATTGTGGACGTCAACATCCGACGTTTGCGGCAGAAAATCGAAAACAATCCTTCCGAGCCTGCTTTTTTACAAACAGTATGGGGCCATGGATATAAATGGAAAGGTCAGTCTCAATGATCAAAAAAGGGATTCGCAGACAGATTGTGCTTCACTATTTTTTCGTAGTGTTCTTGGCGCTTCTGTTAGTTGAGGTCATTTTCATGATTCTCATCCGGTCGTATTATTATGACTCCATTTATAAAAAAATCGAGAATCGCATCTCATCGGTAAGTGAGTTTGCTTCCAAATTCAAGGAGCCGGAACAATCCTTGCAATCGTATTTGTTGAATACATTTTCCCTAAATGGCACGGAACTGCAATTGCTCGATGAACAGGGAAATGTAATTGATAACTCGACGAATTTTGCGGCAGATCTAAGTGTGCAGACGAGTGATGTGACACAAGCGCTAGCTGGAGATACGGGAAAATGGATCGGAAAGCAACCGGGTACGGGGCAGCAGGTGATGGCGGTATCCAAAAAATTGGATAATATCGTCGGCGATCAGGTGTACATTATCCGGTATACAACTTCACTGGAGTTGGTAAATGACAAGTTGTTCACTATTACGGTGTTTTCGGTGGGAATCATGGCAGCTGTATTGATTATCGTGTTTGTAGTAAGTACAGGACTCGCGAATTCCATTGTCAGACCGATTAACAATATCCGCGATGTATCCGCTCAGATGGCGCAAGGGCGGTTTGATGCACGCATCAAAGGCGATTATCGCTATGAGCTGGGTGAACTGGCTTCGACGCTGAACTATATGGCACAGGAAATTGTCAGAACGAATCAAATCAAGGATGATTTTATTTCATCCATCTCCCATGAGCTGCGAACCCCGCTTACTTCCATTAAGGGTTGGAGTGAAACGTTAAATTCTGGCGGCTATGACCCGGAAGAAACGAAGATCGGGATGCAGATTATTTCCAAGGAGACGGATCGGCTGATCGGCTTGGTAGAGGAGATTCTCGATTTTTCAAAGCTGGAGCAAAACGCCATGAAACTCGTCATGGGAACGGTAGATCTACGGGAGTTGCTGCAGGAAATTATGCTGAACGTGTGGGCCAAGGCTGAAATGAAGCAAATTAAGCTCCAACTGGATTCAGAGGAGAACGCATATCTCGTTCATGGAGATGGAAACCGTCTGAAACAAGTGTTTCTGAATATTGTGGATAATGCAATCAAGTTTTCTCATGAAAGCTCCATTATTTTTCTATCTCTGCAACGAGTCGGGGACAATATTGAGATATCCGTCCAAGACACAGGGATTGGGATTAGTGAAGAAAACCTGGCCAGAGTGAGAGATCGCTTTTTCCAGGTGGACCATCAGAATGGGGGTACAGGACTGGGATTGGCAATTTCACAGCAGTTTGTAGAACTTCACCATGGACAGATGTTAATCAGAAGTGAGCTGGGGGCAGGGACCACCATTACAGTTTCATTGCCTGCTTTGCAAGCTGAGCAGATCACGGAGCTATCACAGCTCACGGAAGGATAGAATGTATAACTAAAGTCAGTTACAGATTTCATGAAAACAGCCAGTCCTCACATAATGGAGGGCTGGCTGTTTTGAATATTGCATACTGTTATGAAGTAAAGCCTTCAGCACGCAGGCGTGTATTACGCTCATACGCTTCTTTCAGCATACGGGCTGTCTGCGGACGTACTGCCATTTTGCCAAATACTGTTTCATTCGGCCCAATGACCATAATTTCGCTCGGATTGCCTTTGATGACAGCACCATCACGAATGACAGCACCCTCGCCGATAATCGCATGCTCAATATGCACATTGCGCCCGATACGTGTGTCAGGCATAACAATACTGTCCTTAATGGCTGAGCCTTTGCCTACCTCGACACCACTAAATATGACAGACCGTTCAATTTGACCTTCTATTTGGCAGGAGTCATGCAATAGGCTGCCCATCGGGTGTGTTTTACGGTTAGGTACTTTATGTGCGCTGAGCCTTGTGCGGCGTTCACGCGTATACATTGGCCAGTCCGTACGTTGAAGATCGATTGCGCAATTCTCTTCCAATAGGTCCATGTGGGAATCCCATAGGCTTTTAACGGTACCTACGTCCTTCCAGTAGCCCTGGAATTCATAAACGTACAATGATTCTTGATCCGCCAGCATTTTGGGAATAATATCTTTACCAAAGTCATGGCTGGATTGAGCATCCAGTGCGTCCTCCAGCAGATAACTTTTTAAGTAGTCCCATTTAAAAAGATAAATTCCCATTGAAGCCAAATTACTTTCCGGTTTCTCCGGCTTTTCAGCAAATTCAGTAACGCGCAAATCTGCATCGGCACTCATCACTCCAAAGCGGTGTGCCTCATCCCAAGGAACCTCCATAACAGAAATCGTAGCCGCGGCTCCTTTGTCCTTGTGGTAGTTCAGCATTTCACGATAATTCATGTAGTAAATATGGTCACCGGATAAAATAAGTACATGCTCCGGATTTTGACTATCTATATATTCGATATTTTTATGAATAGCGTCTGCAGTTCCCAAATATTCAGCGTTACCTGTATTATAGGATGGAAGCAGAGTAATCCCTTTGTCATCCGTTTTTGTAAGACCCCAAGGTGTCCCATCTCCAATATGCTCATGTAAAGATTCCGCCTCATATTGCGTTAGTACACCCACAGTATCAATGTCTGAATTTACGCAATTGCTGAGAGGAAAATCGATAATCCGGTAATGACCGCCAAAAGGTACAGCGGGTTTTGCAATCGTTGAAGTAAGGGGAGCAAGACGGCGTCCCTCTCCGCCTGCCAGCAGCATGGCAATGCATTCTTTATTAAACATTTCGTTTCCCTCCCGGTTTAGTTGTCTGTTGTAGTACATACATAAACGGTATGGGGTGCTCTTGAAACCATCAGGTGTATAAGATACCCCAAAAACTAAGGTTTATTTTTTTCGTAGTCATTTTTCTGTTCATTGTGGCTAGAATGGGGTAATAACTCAGGTCAGCTTTGACCGAAAAGCGAACGCATTTTTCGAATCATACATTTCGTATGATACAAACATATAAGGGTGGTGACGTGATGACAGAGCAAATTCTTCCGCAGCAGGCTGTATCACCGGAAGATATTTATTTGTTTCATGAAGGAACGCTTTATTTCAGCTACCGATCTTTGGGTTCCCACCTTACTGTGGAGAACGGAGAACAGGGCGTCCGTTTTACGGTCTGGGCTCCTCATGCTCTCCATGTCGGGCTTGCTACAGATCGTAACAACTGGAATGGGGAACAGGATTCCTTATATAGGGTTCCCAAATCCGGTTTTTGGAGTCGTTTTTTTCCGGGGATATCCCAAGGAACTTTTTACAAATACGATATTACGGGTGCAAACGGTGAACGTTTTCTGAAAGCAGATCCTTATGCGGTTCGTGCTGAGGTGAGACCAGCAACTGCTTCAGTGGTTGCTTCATTGGATGGATATGATTGGAATGATGCGCTTTGGCGCCGAAAACGCAGAGCACCTTATGGAAAGCCTCTTCATATATATGAGGTTCATTTGGGTACTTGGAGGCAAAAAGAAGACGGTACGTTTTATACATACAGGGAAATGGCTGAGCTTCTTGTGCCTTATGTGACCGATATGGGGTATACGCATATTGAGCTGATGCCGCTGAGTGAGCATCCATATGACCTTTCTTGGGGATATCAACTCACCGGATACTTTGCACTGACAAGCCGTTACGGTGAACCGCATGATTTTATGTATTTGGTGGATCGTTGTCATCAGGCGGGAATTGGAGTGCTCATGGATTGGGTTCCGGCTCATTTTGCCAAGGATGCCCATGGATTGAGATTATTTGACGGGTCACCACTGTTTGAATACGCAGACCCGCTAATAGCAGAGAAACCTGGCTGGGGAACATTGACGTTTGATTATAGCAAGCCGGAAGTACGTTCTTTTTTGATCTCCAACGCGTTGTTCTGGATGGAGATCTACCATATTGACGGCCTTCGCGTGGATGCGGTGACGAGTATGTTACGTCTGGATTTTGAAAAGCAGGATGGGCAATATCGTATGAACTCCAAAGGAGGCGTCGAAAATGAGGAAGCCATCGCATTCCTTCAACAACTGAATGAGACCGTATTTCGCTATTATCCATACGCCCTTATGATGGCAGAGGAGTCCAGTGCCTGGCCAATGGTGACCTCCCCGGTAAGCGATGGGGGGCTCGGTTTTAATTATAAATGGAACATGGGCTGGATGAACGATACGCTTGATTATGTTCAAACGGATTTCGACCATCGGCCGGAGCGCCATAATTTGCTGACGTTCCCCATAGCCTATGCATACAGCGAAAATTTTACACTGCCGTTGTCGCATGATGAGGTGGTCCATGGTAAAAAGTCGCTGCTTGATAAAATGCCGGGTACTTATGAGCAAAAATTTGCCGGGCTACGCGCGCTTCTCGGCTACCAAATGACCTCACCGGGTAAGAAGCTCTTATTTATGGGCGGGGAATTTGGCCAATTTATTGAATGGAAAGATGAGGATCAGCTCGACTGGTTTTTGCTGGATTATGACAGTCACCGGTCTGTACATGCCTATACGAAAGCGCTGAATCATTTGTATATACAGGAAAGGGCATTATGGGAGCTGGATCATTCGTGGGACGGCTATCAGTGGATTGAGGCGGAAGACCGTGGACAGAGCGTAATTACGTATTTGCGTAAAGGGAAAAAGCCGGGAGATACGTTGGTTGTCCTTATTAATTTTCAGCCGGTGCAAAGAGAAAATTATCGAATTGGACTGCAAAAGGCAGGAAGCTATATTGAGATGCTGAACAGCGATCATAAGGATTTTGGGGGGAGTGGACAGTTGAACTCCGGATTGATACGGACCGCCAAAATTCCTTGCCACGGACAGCTTTACAGCCTGGAGGTGACTATCCCACCCCTAAGCATTGTTATACTCAAGAAGGCGCCCCGGAGACCTAAAAAAGCAGATTAACCACATAGGGAGGAAGCACATATGAATATCTTGTTTGCGGCAGCAGAAGCACATCCATTTATTAAAACAGGTGGGTTGGCTGACGTCATTGGCGCATTGCCGAAGGCACTTCGTCAGGCGGGGTGTGACGTCCGAATCATTTTGCCTAAATATGCGGGGATTCCTGATACGTATAAACGTTCTCTGCGCCCGGTAGCGGTAAAGCATGTAGCCGTAGGCTGGCGTGACCAATATTGTGGAGTAGAGGAACTGACATTGGATGGAATCAAGGTTTATTTTATAGATAACGAATATTACTTCGGTCGTGAAGGCATTTACGGCTACATGGATGATGGCGAACGCTTCTCCTTTTTTAACCGGGCCATATTGGAAGTACTGCCTGATCTGGATTTCCACCCGGATATTCTGCATTGTCATGACTGGCATACAGCAATGGTTCCGCTGCTTCTGAATGCTGATTATCGCCATTTGCCCTTCTACAGCGAAATTCGCACGGTGTTTACGATACATAATCTGCTGTATCAGGGGGATTTTCCATATGAGGTCTTAACAGAACTGCTCAACCTGGATAGGAGTTATTTTACCCCCGAGGGTGTGGAGTATTATGGCAGACTGAATTTTATGAAGGGGGGACTTACTTACTCGGATCATGTCACAACCGTGAGTCCAACCTATGCAGAGGAGATTCAGACGGAGTTTTACGGATACGGGTTAGACGGTCTGCTTCGAAAGCTGGGAGAGCAGGGACGCTTGTCAGGGATAGTGAATGGAATTGATACCACAAGCTACAATCCTGCCACGGACAATCGTATTTATACGCAGTACCGTACCAGTTTGGCAAAGAAGAGGGAAAACAAAATGGGCCTGCAGAAGGAGTTGGGACTACCGATCCGGCCGGACGTACCATTAATGGCCATGGTAACCCGGCTTGTCGATATGAAGGGGCTCGATCTGGTAACCAGAGTGCTTGACGAGATCTTATATTATGATGATATTCAATTTGTCGTGCTGGGCACAGGAGATCCTGCTTTTGAGCACTGGTTCCGGGAAGCGGCGGGGCGCTATCCTCTGAAGATGTCAGCGCAGCTCACTTTCAGTGAGCCTTTGTCACGAAAAATATATGCTGCAAGCGATATGTATTTGATGCCGTCGAGATTTGAGCCTTGCGGAATCAGCCAACTGCTGGCGCTTCGTTATGGAAGTATACCCATTGTGCGTGAAACAGGTGGGCTGAACGATACGGTGCAGGCTTACAATGAATCCACAGGGGAAGGAAACGGCTTTAGTTTCACGAATTATAACGCGCATGACATGCTGCATACAATTCGTCGTGCTGTGGATTTTTATCGCCAACCTAAACATTGGTCCAAACTTACACAAACGGCTTTTGCAGGAGAGTATAGTTGGGATGTATCAGCCGAAGCGTATATGGATATTTACCGTTCGCTAACAAAGTCCGGTTGATTGAATTGAGTAAAAAAGGGGCATCTCTTTAGCCAGTGATGGCTGAGGAATGTCCCTATTTGCTATGATCAGTCGCCCCCGCCTCCGCAGCTGCTTCCGCATGAGGAGCCGCTGCTGCATGAAGAATGGCTACCGGAATCTCCCGAATGATGGTGAGAAGAGCCTCCATCATGAGAGCTGTCATGAGAGGAATGGTGGTGCGAGTGGTGCGTATCCCAGTTCGAGCAGCCGCTTGCCGAGCTGCATCCGGATGAGCTGGCTAATGCAGCACTGCCTGTAGCATCCGGGCGCATGTGCAGTGCAAACTGTTCAGGTTGATACCAGGAATACCATATGGCGGCCAGCAACAGGGTATCTATTTGCAAATAGTTGACCCTTGGCCGCTGCTTGCCTTCAGGATCATCTACAGCTGTATTCACTCGCTCACGCAGCAGCTCCACAATCTTGTGAACCGCTTGCTGTGCCTGCTGTGAAATGCTCGTATCTGCTCGAATATTCCAGCGGTCACCTGCTGGCTGTGCCGAAGCTGTCATTTTGTAATAGTGTGAGAGTTCGTCGCTAGGTAACGGATGATTGAAAAAAGTTCCCCATAAGCTGGCGCTATAGCGGTTCCAACCAAAGCATTCCACATACAACCAGTCAAACCATGCCCGCTCCCCCGGTATAGGCTGTGAGCCCCCGGAATGGGGGGCATGATGGAGCATACGACCAAAAAAGGCTTCCGAGAATTGCTGGTATTCGCGGGTAAACATCAGCATTTCATGCCATAGTTCATCCACATCATGACTAAACATTGGCACTCGATTCATAATCGCGCACAGCATAAAATATCGTTGGAGCTCATTCCAGCGCCAATCATATTCTTGCTCCGTCAGCTCAGGGTGGGCTTCCATTACACGTTGCCTTATATTATGAGCATAAGAGGCAGGAATGGAACACTCCAGTTGCTTTTTCAAATCCGTAATCTCTGGATAACGCTCATCTGAAAGGGACGAAGGAGAAGGGGCGCTGCGGAAAAATGCATTACGGCGGCGCGTTCTTCGGTTACCCCGTTTTTTTCGATATTTAGCACCGAATAAAATCCAAATAATAAGGACAACGACAAATAACAACATCCAAAAGCTGCTCATTGGATCCATATGACTGCTCCTTTCTGGAAAGAAAGCGGAATGAGATTAAGAAACTCCGTTTTTCAGCAGGGCGAATTCTTCTTTAATTTGTGCCAGTAGTTCAGTATTCGTGATGACATCACAAGCAGTCCATGCCAAGGTTCTCGCCGCCAGCAGCATTCCTTCCATAGCCCGGTCCTGCATCGCCAAATCGCGGAATTCAGGCGTATGCAAGGAGTGCTTCTCGTCAATAACTTGAATGTAGGGATGAATGGCAGGGCAATGCAGTGATACATTTCCGATATCCATGGAGCCGTGATCCTCGCCTTCTGTTATGTCCTTCTGCGCAATGCCGGCCTGCATTAAATTGGCAGTAAAGGTATCGGAAAGCACACGGTTAGTCACCATTTCATCATAAGAAATCTCGTAATTGGAAGTCTCCAGACGACATCCGGCTTGTAAAGCTGCTCCTTCGGCAATTTGAATAACTCGGCGAGTCAGCGGGTCCAGTTCTTGACGTGTAGCGGCCCGCACATAAAACTGAGCAGAGGCGTAATCAGGAATGATGTTGGCTGCCTGCCCACCATGATTAATAATGCCATGGATACGCACTGTACTTTTCACCTGTTGGCGAAACGCATTGATGCCGTTGAACGTTTGGATCACTGCGTCCAGTGCGTTAATGCCTTCATGCGGACTGGCGGCTGCGTGGGCGGATTGACCAAAAAATTCAAACTGCACAGCATCCATTGCCAGCGATTTGCCTGATTTCTCGTAGTGGTCATAGGGATGTGTCATAAGCGCAATATCGCAATCATCAAACAGTCCGGCAGCCGCCATCGGAACCTTTGCCCCGCGTGTTTCTTCGGCAGGCGTGCCATATACCCGTACTTCCCCGCCAATCTCATCGATGACCGATATGAGGCCGACGGCAGCTCCGGTACTCATCATACATATCAAATGGTGTCCGCAGGCGTGTCCGAGGCCTTTTAGGGCGTCATATTCCGCCAGAAAAGCGACGACCGGTCCGGGTTTGGCTGCTTTATAAGTCGCAATAAAGGCTGTTTCTAAGCCCAGCACAGGTGCCTGAACCTCAAATCCGTGAAAGGCGAGCTCTTCTTTTAAACGGGCAGCGGCCAGAAATTCCTCGTTACCAAGCTCAGGGTTCGCGCCAATATATAACGAAATGTCCTTAAAGCGCCCGGCATGCTGCTCTATGGTCTGCTGAATGCTCTGTTTAAAATCCATGTTAAAAACCCCTTTATATAAGCTGTAATGTAGGTACTGCGTGAGGTATGCTGAAATTGTAATATAACATTCATTGCATAATCATGCATATTCATTTATAATGACACAATCTTATTTATTATAAAGAATTTAAGGAGAGAAAAAAAGATTGAAAAAGGCATATCGTTTTACTGCCCTGGTTATGACGGCGGTTATCTTGCTGTTAGCTGGACTTCCTATGCTCACCGCATACGGAACGGAAGCAAAGCCGCAGCAAAAACTTGTACTCGGCATGAGTGCCGATTTTCCGCCGTATGAGTTTCATAAAGTCATTAACGGCAAGGATACCATTGTAGGCTTTGACGTGGATATTGCAAAGGAAATTGCCAAGGATCTTGGTGCAGAGCTGGTTATTGAGGACATGAGCTTCGACTCCTTGCTGCCTGCCCTGCAAAGTGGTCGTGTAGACCTGGTACTGTCCGGCATGACACCAACGGATGAACGCAGAAAGAGCATTGATTTTTCGGATGTGTACTATCACTCCAAGCAAGTTATTATGGTACGTCCAGAGGATAAGGACAAATATCAGACAATGGCTGCTCTGAAAGGCGAGAAGCTCGGCGCGCAAAAGGGCAGTATCCAGGAAGAAATTGCTCAAAAAGTGCCCAATGCGACTGTAACTTCGCTGGATAAAATATCCGACCTGGTGCTTCAGCTTCGGACACAGCGTATCAACGCTGTCGTGATTGAAGATACAGTTGCTAAAGGATACACACTGGACGGAACTGTAACTCTCGCCAAGGCGGTGCCTGGGGATGAGGGAGCAGAGACAGCCGTAGGTATTCGCAAGGGGAATACAGAGCTGCTAGCCTCTGTAAATAAAACGCTGGCTCGGTTGAAAGCAGACGGCTCCATTGACAAGTTTTCGACGGAAGCGAGTGTATTGTCTGCCGATCGTCAGGTTTCTTCCAACAATATTTTTGATATATTTTGGAAATACCGTAGTTTTTACGTCACAGGTATCGGCTACACGCTGTTGCTGTCTGCACTCGGAGTACTGTTCGGATTTATCATTGGTTTGATGATATCCTTGCTGCGGATGAGCGGTGTACGTATTATTGAATGGTTGGGTACGACTTACGTAGAGGTACTGCGGGGTACACCTATGCTGGTGCAGCTCATGATCATCCACTACGGGGTTGCTCTGACGCTGGGCGTCAATTTTACACCACTCCAATCCGGTATACTGACATTGTCACTGAATAGCTCAGCATATTTGGCTGAAATTTTCCGTGCAGGTATTCAGGGTGTGGACCGTGGTCAGATGGAAGCTGCCCGTTCATTGGGTATGGGACGAGGCAAGGCTATGCGTCATGTCATTTTACCGCAAGCCTTTAAGTCTATTTTGCCTGCAATTGGTAATGAATTTATTACCATTATTAAAGAATCATCCATTATTTCTACCATCGGTATGGTGGATATTATGTATCAGGCCCAGGTTATTAAGAACATTACCTATGAAGGATTAAGTCCGTTCGTCATCGCGGCTGCTATTTATTTTGTAATGACATTCAGCTTGTCCAAGCTGTTGGGTTTATGGGAAAGGAAGTTGAGAGCCAGTGATCACCGTTAAACAACTGCGTAAATCGTTCGGCAAGAATGAAATTTTAACAGGTATTGATATAGATATTGCCAAAGGGGAAGTTGTCGTCATCATCGGTCCCAGTGGTTCGGGAAAAAGCACGTTTTTGCGTTGCATTAATCTGTTGGAACAGCCTACAGACGGGGAGATTTTGTTTGAGGGCGAGCCGATAACAGCCCGTGGTCATAATATTAATGCGACTCGTGAGAAAATGGGCATGGTGTTTCAGCATTTTAATCTGTTCCCGCATAAAACAGTGCTGCAGAACCTGACACTCGCACCAACACAGGTTAAAGGGCAGTCAGGCAAAGAAGCAGAAAAAATTGCGTTAGAGCTTTTGCGTACCGTTGGGCTTGAGGATAAGAAGAATACCTATCCCAACCAGTTATCTGGTGGTCAAAAGCAACGGATTGCGATTGCACGCGCTTTGGCGATGCAGCCGCACGTGATGCTGTTCGATGAGCCGACTTCTGCTTTGGACCCTGAAATGGTCGGAGAAGTTCTCGATGTAATGAAGAAGCTCGCTGAACGTGGCATGACGATGGTGATCGTCACACATGAAATGGGTTTTGCACGTGAGGTAGGGGATCGAATCATCTTTATGGATAAGGGCCAAATTGTGGAGCAAGGTACACCTGAACAGGTTTTTGGTGCTCCAAGCCATGACCGTACCCGAGATTTTCTTGCCAAAGTATTGTAACGAATTGATTCTATAAGTAATAAAGTAAAACCCTCCACAGTCATTGGGGTCTTGACCACAGCCTCATGTCTAACAGGAGGGTTTTTCTTTTTCGTCACTTTTTCCTCCTATTTTCGTAACAGATAGCGATTTCATGATGACAAAATTGTAATGAACATAGTATGATATTCAAGGTTCCCAACATTTTCATGCAGCAAAGGTTACAAAATTGTGATATTATGCAATGAGCCAAAACTTGCCGGGACAGCATAAGGCCCATGATATACGCCGAATGCTTGGACCAAAACCATGGGAAGTGCGGGGGACGTAACAACGGCAGTCATTCCGATTCGTCATAAGACGAATCGGATTGGAAGCTGCCTAGGGGTGAATTGCGCAAGCATAGGGCTTCTCCTGAGTCCGAATCCGACAGCTAACTTCGCAGGCATAACAGAGGAGGTACATATCTTTTGAAACATCTGAAACATATTGGACAAACTATGAAATTTGCAGTGCTTGCCGCTGCTATTGCAGGATTGGCACAAACAGCCGGAGTAGCGGATGCCGCTTCGCTTCATACTGCCAAAGAGGGCGATACCTTCTTCCTGCTTGCTCAACGTTACGGAGTGTCAGTAGACGAGTTGACGAAGGCGAATCCGAATATTGCCGCCAGCAACATATATGCAGGTTTGCAAATTAAGGTGCCTGGAGAAACAAGTGTGAAGGCTGCTTCAGATTCGGAGCCACAGCTTCTTAAGGAGACAGCACCTGCGAATGAGGGTCAAAAGATTGAAGCATGGGGCAAAACATTCAATTACAGTAAAGTAGTTGACGTTAAAGCTACAGCGTATTCTGCCGCAGCTGATGAAAATGGCAAGTGGGGCGCGGTAGACTACTACGGCAATCCGCTTAAGCTAGGTACGATTGCGGTAGACCCGAACGTAATTCCTATGGGAACGAAGGTGTTAGTTACAGGGTATTCCCACCCCGGCTTACCAGACCATTCTTTTGTGGCCGTCGCCCGCGATCAGGGCAGTGCCATTACAGGTAAGCGAATTGATATCTTTATTCCTGGCAGCAAATCATTTGTGAACGACTTTGGCTTTCAAAATGTGAAATTATACGTTATTGATAAATAATATTGTCCAGGACACGAATTGAATAAACATAATATATATTATGTAAACTTGATGCGTGCATTCGTACAATTTAATAAACTGGACCAGATTTAAAACAGGTCCGCACATAAAAAAAGCTGTCTTGACGAGCAGGGGACTGACCCCCGTTTGTGAGACAGGGATCAAAACACCTTGCAAGTTTAAGCAGCCAGTCGTCGGAAATCCACCGGCGACTGGTTATTTAGTTTCGCTTGAATCCGAATTGAGTTATAGTAGGTGATGTAGTCTCGAACGGTCTGTTCAACGATTGCAGTCGTTGTACACATGAGATCTTCGAGGTAGAACGTTTCAGACTTTAGTGTGGAATGAAACGATTCGATGGGGGCATTATCAGCGGGCGTTCCTTTACGGGACATGCTCATGGTAATGCCTTTTCCCTTTACTGCAGCTTGATAAGCCTGTGACGTATATACGCTTCCCTGGTCGCTTGGAGCAGCATGCTTGTCCGCTATACTGTAAGCCACAGTCTCCCCGTTGTACAGATCTAGAATGCTGGAGAAGTACAACATCTTTCCGCCAAATGGTAAATAGGTGATGTCCGTGACGAGCTTTTGCAGAGGCGCCTCTGCATGGAATTGCCGCTTTAGCAGATTTTCTGCTGGATGAGCGGGCTGCCCAGTGGCCTTTCGTTTCTTCATCCTCACGCTGCATAATCCGCTGAACTCGAAGGAGTGCGGTGATTTTCCGGTAACCATACCGAAATTTATGACGGATGCAAAGCTGCCGGATTTTCTCCACCGTAGCATCTGTACGCTCTGTCTCCACGCTTGTTTTCCAGCGGTAGTAGGTAGCTCTTGCGATCCCGAGCCATACACAAGCCTCAGACACCGTCACTTCTTCTCGAATGGACTCGACCCAGGCAATGACAACTTGAGGTTCCACCTCCTTTCCAGTTCCTTGTACTTTTTTAACAGGTCCAGTTGCTGCTTCAGGAACCGGTTCTCCGCTTTTACCTTTTCGAGCTCCGAAGAGTGTTTCGGACCTTTTCCGTAGCTGTACTGTTTACCCACAGGCTGCTCCAGACGATGCACTTCGCCTTTTCGATACCACCTCATCCATGTTTTTAGCTGTGTCTTATTCCGTATTCCCAATTGCTCCATAACCTCTCTTACTGGAACTCCTGCCAATCTCATTTCAATAGCTTTCATCTTTATTTCTAAGGGGTAACTCACTCTCGTTGCCAACGTAAAAACACCTCCAAGGTTATCTCCATATCTTACGACATGGCTCGATTCTCTTGAAGGTGTTTTGATTTGTCTCACTTTATGGGGTCAGTCCCCAGAGTACCTCTGCTGGAAAGACAGCTTTTTTTATGTTGATCTAGTTGGGTACTCGCTCTTAAACACCCCTTTATTTCCGTTCCGATGTGTGGAGCAGCCGGGGAACTGTAACGAATTTGTAGCCCTTGGCCTTCAAGGACTGAATTAGACCTGGGAGGGCTTGAACCGTGCCTTGTAGGTTGGAACTTTGACCTCCGCCTGCGTGCATTAAAATAATGGAGCCGGGCCCTGTAGCAGGAATCACATTGCGCTGGATTTGTGTTTTACTTAGCCCCTTCCAATCAAGCGAGTCTACATTCCAATTGACAATCATGTAGCCATGACGACGTGCCCACTGGATTTGAGGCTCCGTAATTTCGCCATAAGGTGGACGAATCAACTTGGGGCGAAAACCGGCGCTGGTTTGTAAAATGCGTTCTGTTTTTGTAATCTGACTACGAAAGCGTTCGGGTGTAGCCTTCCTGAAATCCGGATGGGTATAAGAATGGTTCCCTATAGCATGACCTTCACGGACAATACGGCGGATGATACCCGGATGCTTCTCCGCGCGGTGACCTACGATAAAAAAGGTGGCTTTGATGCCGTTCGCGTGCAAAACATCCAAAACCTGCGGTGTATACCTGGAGTCGGGTACATCATCAAAGGTTAAGGCAATTTGGCGGGTATGCGGGCCGCACATTTTAAAAATGTCCGCATGTTTTTTTCGCAACATGGCTAAGGTAGGAGCAATCCGGTCTGTACTTTGGTGTACAGAAGAAGCAACAGCCGCTTCCTTGGGATGGGGCGCTCCGATGTTGGAAGGCGCATCCGCGTGGACAGGAAAACTCGAAAATGCTAGTAACAGTGCCATGCTTGGTAACACTCCTCTGTACGGCATATGTATTCCCCCTTTCCGTCCAGTGGTACGTGGTACCTTGAGGTACTCTCAGCTATTATGTACCTGCCCTATTAAAATTATGCCGCTGATCGGATCAGGCTCATATGCAATGGGTGATAGCATACGATGAAACGGATATGAGTGAAGATGACGAAGCTAAACGTACATATTCTCTTAAACCAGACAGAAAACAATGACATTTTCGCAGGTTTTAGCCTGATAACGGATTCGGTATACCGTGACAACTGGTGTATAATGGGGATGCAATGCATAATTGTACAGACATGGAATTGAAGGAAGGATGGATAAAAGTGACCGACTTGTTTACTCCTTATCAATTAAAGGGGCTGGCCTTAAAAAATCGGATTGTAATGCCCCCGATGTGCCAATACAGCGTGGAGGCCAAAGACGGGAAGCCAACAGATTGGCATCATGTCCATTACGTTAGCCGGGCAGTAGGGGGTACGGGACTCATTATTGTGGAAATGACAGCGGTTCACCCGGATGGACGCATTACAGATCGTGATTTAGGCATTTGGAGTGACGACCATATTCCTGGATATCGTAAAATTGTGGAGGAAGCTCACAAGTACGGTGCCAAAATTGGAATTCAATTAGGTCATGCCGGTCGTAAGGCTGAAGATGCTGAGCAGCCTGTAGCTCCGTCCTCGATTCCCTTTAGCGAACGCTTCAAAGAGCCGCACGCCTTGACGACAGCTGAAGCCAGAGAACTGGTTCAGGCTTACAAACAAGGTGCACGTCGCGCAGTAGAAGCCGGTTTTGACACTATAGAGATTCATGGGGCTCACGGCTATCTGATCCATCAATTTCATTCCCCTTTAACCAATACCAGAGAAGATGAGTATGGACAGGATTTGTCTTTGTTCGGTGTTGAGGTTGTATGTGCTGTTAAAGAGGTTATCCCTGCTGATATGCCTGTCATCATGCGGATATCTGCCAAGGAATATGTCGAGGACGGTTATGATGTGGAATACATATCAGGCATAGGGGAACGCTATCGTGATGCGGGTGTGGATATTTTTCATATTTCTTCTGGAGGCGAGGGGCCGATTGGTTCGGGCGGAGGTCCATCTGCGCGTGCTGGCTATCAGGTGGATTTGGCTCATCACATCCGGGAAAAGCTCAATGTGCCCGTAATAGCGGTCGGCTTACTGGATGATTATGAGGATGCCAGCCGGGTTGTTCGGCAGAAAGAAGCGGATTTGGTAGCCATAGGTCGTGCTATGTTGCGTGATCCCTATTGGGCGCTGCATGCTTCGCGGGAGTTGAAAGTACAGGCGGATATCCCGGAGCCTTACCTGCGCGGCTTTTAGATTTTTTTGAAACCGTCATTGCAAACCTTGCGTAAACATGTGTACAGAGCTTAAAATTTAAGCATTCAACCCTAGGAGGAACTTCACATGTCTATTTTCAAACGATTAAGAGATCTTACGATGTCCAATATTAACGCTATTATCGACAAGGCAGAAGATCCAGTCAAAATGACCGATCAATACATTCGTGATATGCAAGAGGATCTGGAAGATGCAGAGAAAGCGGTAGCCGCTCAAATTGCTATTGAAAAGAGATTCAAGCAGCAATATGAAGAGCAAGCTGCCTTGGTAAAAAAACGCGAAGAGCAGGCCCATACCGCAGCGAAAGCACAAAACGTGGATCTGGCCCGTCGTGCGTTGGAAGAAAAGAAATCTGCCGAGCAAAAAATGAACGAGTTCAAGGCTGGTTACGAGCAGAACAAAGCCGCTGCCGATAACCTGCGTGGCAAGCTGGATGAAATGCGCAGACAGCTGACAGAAATGAAGAACAAGCGTGAGACACTGGTTGCCCGTTATAACGCAGCTAAAGCGCAAACTGAAATTAACAAAGCAATGAACGGTTTTAGCTCAGATACGGCAACTGCCGGATTGAAGCGAATGGAAGAAAAAATGCTGCAGGCGGAAGCACGTGCTGAAGCGAGCAACGAAATGTCCTCCAAGGAAAAATCGCTGGATGAGGAGTTCAAGGAGCTGGATAAGAAGAGCGCCGTGGACGACGAGCTTGCTGCTTTGTTGAAGCAATACGAAAATAAATAAGAAGTGTGAGCATGGCCATCAGCGTAATTGTTGGAAGCGAAGGAGAAACGTTTTCTCCTTCGCTTTTCCCTGCCTGGAGGCGTAAATCAAAAATCAACATAAATGAAGGTCAAGAAGATGTGGAGGATGGGATGAAATGCATTTTTTAGAAACGATGAAAGCGATGCTTGTATGGACTGGCGCGGGTGCCGTGTTGCTGTTCGTATTGATGTATGTCGACTCTTTATTTACGAAGTATAAGGATTTTGCCGAAGTGAAAGCCGGTAATATGGCTGTAACGGTACGATTGATTATGAAGCTGATTGCACAGGGGTACATTTTGTCAGGCTCCATCGCTACAGCTAACAATTTGCTAGAGGCGCTTGTGTACTCTGTAATTGCCTTTGTCATCCTGTTTATTTTGGAAATTATCGTACGTCTGTTGTTGCGGTACTGGGCGCAGTTTGATCTGGATAAAGGCACACAGGAAGGCAAAATTGGTTTCGGGCTGTTTTCAGGGACGCTGCATCTGGTTGGCGCCTTGATTATTACAGCATGCTTCTAGGTTAAGAAAGGCAGGGAAAGTTATCATGGGTGTATGGAAACGAATTTCAAATCTATTTGCCAAGCCTGAGCCGCCGAAAGCGGAGAAGAGTATGCTTCAGTTAAATCCGGGTGATATCTGTGAAGTGTCGCTCGTCACCTATGAAGTGGTGGGCCGAGTACATAATCGTGCCCGGAATGCCGTTGTTTTGACGCTTCAGGATGGTAACCAAGTCAGCTATCTTCATATTGAGGAACGGGAAACACTCCAATTTGGACTATATCAGGCGATCGATGGCCGGCTGGACAACCCGGAGGAAGTGCCGACTATTTTGGAATTAGATGATACAACGTATCATTTGGAGGAGCAATATTTTGGGCATGTTACTGTTACGGGGCGTACGCCTTTCCGGCAGGGTGGAGAACAGCATGTTTGGCAATATCAGTCGGATGACTATCATCTGTTGCGGGTAGAGTGGCAGGACGGTCGCTTTATGCTTTATGAAGGTGAAGAAGTGATTACCGGAGACGTCAAGGTTATTCGGGCAAGCTAGGAGAGGGTTACACATGAGCAAACGCACCTGGCAGTATGCATTAAAGGTCATTGTGGCGCTGAGCTTGTTCGTATCCGTGCTAAGCGGCTGCGGTGCGCCAAATGTGAAAGATACGTACCCGCTGGAATCGGTAAGTGGTAGCGGAAACTCGACCTCATACGTGTACCGGGCCGCTGGCAAAACGGTTCCAGAAGTGGCGGAGGAATTGAAAGAACAGCGTACACCGGAACAAATGTCGCCGCAGAGCAATGAGCGGATGTTTCTGGTATATAACGATGAGTGGTACCATTTGCAGCAAGACCCAGCCAAGAAGGAAGATACGCTAATTGAAGTCGACAGTAAACAGTATGTCGAACAAAATTATAGCTCCAGCTTTCTAAAAGGATACTTAACCGCAACTGTGCTGGATGCTCTCTTTGACTCGTTGCGTGGATCAGGTTCTTACCGGGGCTATTCAAGCAGGGATGTATATCGGCCTTCTCAGGGGCAATACCGAGCCCCTACAGTGCAGGAAAAGAAAGCCATTCCCCCAATTACAGTGGAACGAAAAGGTTCGGTTACTCGTCGAGGGAAGGGATCAGACTCCACTGTCGGATCAGGCGGAAGCTTGTTCGACAGAGGCTCCAGCAGCAGTTCACCAAGCAGAGGCTCGATTTCACGTGATCAGGGCAGTAGTGGTTCCGGCATATTTGGCTCGCCCCGCAAATCTTACAGCAAGCCTAAAACACGTAGTGGCTCAGGCAAAATCAGCCGACGAAGTCGACGATGATTGTCATTTTGCCCAAACAGCTCGGGAATAAGATCCCGGGCTGTTTTTTGTTTAATATCAGGGAAGAGGATTTGCCAGAAAACGGTTTTAGGGTTATAACAGAAAGAGGGAACTTTAGAAGAACGGAGTGAGGTTATGAATCAGACAACATTAAACTCGGGAAAATTCCAGCGTAAAGCGGTTCAGGTAGATGAGGCACAGAGAATAATAGCTAACCATGTCAAACAGGGAGAGCGGGAGGAAGTAGGGCTGGAGCAGGCGCATGGACGTTATTTAGCGATGAATTTGACTGCACCACATCCGTATCCCCGTTTTCGTCGCTCTGGTATGGACGGTTATGCGATCCTTGGTTCGGACACCGAGGTTTGTTCATCAGGTCAGGAAATCTGGCTGCGTGTAGTGGACGAAATTCCATGCGGGACCGTATCGGACAAGCGGGTAGAGACGGGATTGGCGGCACGTATTATGACGGGAGCGCAATTACCAGAGGGAGCCGACACTGTTGTCATGCTGGAAGCAACACAGCTACGTGAGGAGGATGGACAGACATACGTCGGCTTGAAGAAGCGTATGGAGATCGGTAAAAATGTAACACAGATCGGTCATGAGATTCAGGAAGGTCAGCTCTTGCTCAGTAAAGGAACCTGCCTGGGAGCGGGACATATCTCGGTTTTGGCTACCTTTGGTGTACATCAGGTTCCTGTCTACAGGAAGCCACGGGTGGCCGTTTTTTCCACAGGATCGGAATTACTTGCGGTGGATGAACCGTTACAACCCGGAAAAATTCGAAACAGTAATACATATATGTTGGCCTCTCAGATTAGGGAGGCAGGAGGAGAGCCCTTCATCCTGCAAGCCATTCATGATGAGCTGGAAATTGCGATTGCTTCTGTACGTGAAGCAATCGCAGCCTATGATATCGTCGTTACGAGCGGCGGCGTATCGGTAGGGGATTATGATATTATGGGTGACCTGGTGCGGCAGGAGGACGTAGATATGCTGTTCAATAAGGTCACGATGCGTCCGGGCAGTGTGACAACAGCCGCCGTAATTGACGGCAAGCTGTTATTTGCGCTTTCGGGCAATCCCGGTGCATGCTTTGTAGGCTGTGAGCTGTTTGTGCGGCCTACCATTCAAATGATGCTGTCTTCGGAGCAGCCGTATTTACAAACCTGGACGGTACGGCTGGGAGCAGAGTATGCGAAGGTGAACAATTTTACCCGTTTTGTGCGCAGCTCTCTGGAAATACGCGACGGTCAAGTGTATGCCATTCCTGCGCGAGCGGATGAATCCAGTGTCATGGTGACGATTAAGGACAGCGACTGTCTGATCGTGGTTCCTCCAACAACAGAAGGCTTGCGTGCAGGGGAAGAGGTGCGTGTACTGGTACTCCAAGGCGGAAAGATCACGTGAATATGAAGCAGCCATATGTGTGTCAGATCGTTGGTTACAAAAATACGGGGAAAACGACCTTCCTCGGAGGATTGATTCGTTATTTGCGGGATTCTGGGTTACGTGTGGCGGTGGTTAAGCATGATGGACATGAGTTTGAGATGGATCATGAGGGGACAGATACATACAAACACCGGCAAGCAGGCGCCGAAGGCGTAGCTATTGTTTCTGCTGAAAGAACAGCCATTTTAGAAGAGCAGAGTCGACCTGTCAGCGGACTGATCCGGCATTTTCAGGCATATGACTGTGTATTGCTTGAAGGCTTTAAGCAGGAGCATTACCCAAAACTCGTCATGATACGTGAATCAACAGATGCCCATCTTGCCGCTACGCTGTCAAATGTACAGGGAGTAGCGGTTTGGAGGCATCAAATGGAATGGGCTCAGGGTCACTATTCGGATCAAACGATACAAATATTTGCTGCCGATGCCAACGACCAGGCAGGTCGCTGGGTGATCGGCCAAATTCAGCAGCAAGGTGATGATGTGCCGAATGAACGGAACTGAGACATCAATCGGATGATTCAGCCTGGGACTCCAACCGCCGTTCAATCGCTTGAGACATGGTTTTGTCGGTCAGATGGGCATAGACTTCAGTCGTTTCTGTCGAAGCGTGCCCAAGCTGTTCCTTGGTTTTGTAGATGTCATTTTGCAAATAATAGTCGGTGGCAAACGAATGGCGTAGCTTGTGAACGGTCAGGTAAGGCTTGCCGAACCGTTTGGCGTACTTGATGATCATTGCCTGAATCGCTCTTTTGGTCATCCGTTTTCCCTCCGTACTGCCGTTGGGACGTGCGACAAAGAGAGCTTTTTCTTTTTTTGGAGCGCGGTAACGGGCATGTCTCAGGGACAAATACAGTACAAGATCATCTTTGGATTGCTCGCGGAAATACACTGGTGTTTTAAACGTTTCATCGTTATTACCTTTGCGGTACACATATAGCAATTTATTGTTTAGATCCAGATCATCCATGTTCAGATTGACGATTTCGGACACGCGCAGACCCGAGTTCAGGATGAGACTGGCGATACAGGCATCCCGTTCCTTGTTCAGCTCATAGGAGTAAAGCGCCTGCTTGTTACCGGCCAGATCGTGTCCATAGCCTTCATAAATATAGCCGATAAATTCAAGCAGCTCTTCCTCTTCCAATATTTTTCCCTTGAGCTTGGCGGCTGTATCCTTGGGTTTATGTATGCGCTTGATTTCGACCTTGGCCATAATGTTGCGTTTGAGCAATGGATAAAAATTTTCATCCTCAGCGATCTGACTTAAATAATGAAAGAGGGAACGGAGAGACGATAGCTTGCGTGAAATTGTAATGCGGGAGTTGGAGCCTTCACGCTTAGTGGACAGGAACAAACGAAAACCCGTAATACTGTCCATATGAAGTGTCTCCAATTCTTCCAGCGTAACTTGGGCGTTTGTTTCTCCGGCAGACAAGCCTTCTGAGCGAAGCCATGAAAAAAATGCTTCATAATCCCGTACATATTCCAGCAATGTTGAGGGGGATAGGTCAGGTAGCTTGTAATCCATAAATTGCTGTACGTACCATGGTAGATCCGGCATTTTTTCATCCAGTTTGCGCCGGTCGATGATCTTTTGAATATTCATTGGGTTCCACCTCGTCCGGTCATAATATATATGTATTTTAACATATTTTGAGCAGCACTGGACGGGATGTAATCAAAGTAAAGAACGCATGGAACTGCCAAGAGGGGTGAAAGTATGGGGTATAATATCAAATCCGAACTTAAGTTGTCCATAAAAAGTGTACCAGAGTCGCAGAAGGACATTATTGTGCAGCTCATGCAATTTTATTTATATGATTTTACAGCCTATCTTCGAATTGATGTTACTGAGAAGGGTACATTCCCGGCTTATCCGGATTTGTATCAATATTGGACAAGCGGTGAACAGAAGCTGCCTTTTTTAATATGGAGACAGGATATCCCTGTGGGCTTCGCGCTGGTTGACCGAATGTCCAACAATCGGGAGGCTGACTATTATATGGCTGAGTTCTTTGTGCTTCGTCCTTATCGGCATAATGGTGTTGGAACTTGGGCGGCTCATGAGCTGTTTGGACGTTTTGCCGGGCGTTGGAAGGTGACCCAGATGAGCACGAATAGACCGGCACAATCCTTTTGGCGCAAGGTGATTGATCGCTATACGAACGGGGAGTACAGGGAACAAACACATCCGGTACGAGGGAATATAAGTCAGTTTTTCAATACATGAAAAATTCGCAATAGTATATTATTAACAAAAAAGAGTCGAGGAGATGATCCAGTCGGCTCTTTTTTTGTTGTCAATTCAAGTCTTCTATCCATCCCATCCATAGATCATTCCAATTAGAACCTGCATTGACACTATAAAAACGCAGGTATACAGTTATTTGTATAATTCATATATAACTGATTGGAATTATCAACAATGGAAGATCGCTCAAAAATGCAATGCATTCATAACACTCCCCCTAAGATTGGAGAGTGTTTTACAGGTGAAACGAACAAGTCGATATGCAAAGATGGTAGCTCTAACTCTGTCACTAGTGCTAGTATTATCGGCATGCTCGGGTAATGGTGGAGTCAGTACTTGGCATTTTAGAGGGGGGTCAGCCGGGTAGAACGATTGCATTTCGTGCCGATTTTGATGCGCTTCCCATTCAGGATGAAAAGGATACGCCTTATAAATCAACAGTCCCCGGTGTTATGCATGTATGCGGACATGATGGTCATACGGCCCGCGCAATGCGCGGTTTTTTGCTATATATCAAAGTATTTAGACAGCTAAAAGAATGAGGAATATAGTAATTAATTCACTATATGAAAAATTCACCCTTAGTGCAGACTGTGCTACGGGCGTTAATATTACATTATCTTGATTTTTTACACAAGGAACTGGAAAAAAGATGACGAATCTATTGTGCAAGAACAAATGTAAGCGCTAACACTAATGGAATTTCGCAACTTTATTTTATCGATAAATGATTGGAGGTGAGGGCTTCTTTCATCTGGTATGGCTTGCACATTCAAATGAAAATGAAGAAGGAGGTTGAATTCATTGAGTAAAGCAAAAAGCAGGTTGAGAATTGCATGTTTGGCGCTTGTGGTAGCGGGTGCTTCCTGGACGGGGATGGTAGCGCCGACCCATGCGGCTCCAAGTGACGATTACACTTGGAAAAGTGTCGTTACGGGTGGAGGCGGCGGTTTTGTGCCTGGTATCATTTTTAATGAAAAGGAAAAAAATCTGATCTATGCCCGGACAGATATCGGAGGTGCTTACCGCTGGGATGCTGCCAATGAGACTTGGATTCCATTGACGGATTCTGTGGGCTGGGAGGATTGGAACAAAAATGGTGTGGATGCACTGGCCACCGATCCTGTTGAACCAAATCGTGTATATATAGCTACAGGTACGTATACAAATTCATGGGATAAACAAAACGGGCAAATTATGCGTTCTACCGACCGGGGCAATACGTAGCAGACGACAAAGCTTCCTTTTAAGGTGGGAGGCAATATGCCAGGGCGCTCGATGGGTGAACGTCTGGTTATTGATCCGAACAAGAACAATATACTGTTCTTTGGAGCCCGTAGTGGTAATGGATTATGGAAAAGCTCGGATTATGGGGCAACCTGGAGCAAGGTGAGCAGCTTTCCAAATCCAGGAACGTATGTGCAGGACCCTTCGAATGAGTATACGAGTGATATTGTCGGTCTGGCCTGGATTACTTTTGACAAAAAGACGGGCTCTGATAGTAAAGCAACACAGACGATCTATGCAGGTGTTGCGGATAAAAAGCAAAGTGTCTATCGGAGTACAGATGGCGGGACAACCTGGTCTGCTATCGCAGGACAACCAACCGGCTATTTGCCACATCATGGGGTGTTATCGTCGGATGGTAATCTGTACATTTCGTATAGTGATGGAGCAGGGCCATACGATTGGACAAAGGGAGAAGTGTGGAAATTGAATACAGCAAGTGGGCAATGGAGCAACATTAGCCCCGTTGCCAGTAGCAGCACAGACAATTATTTTGGATATGGTGGACTGACAGTAGACGCGCAGAAGCCGGGTACTCTTATGGTGGCTACTTTGAATTCCTGGTGGCCGGATGCAACGATTTACCGCAGCACCGACAGCGGGACAACCTGGAGTCCGATTTGGGAATTCGATGGGTATCCGACTCGCAAGCTGAAATACAATTTGGATATAACAGCTGCGCCTTGGCTGACCTTTAATGCCAATCCTGCGCCACCCGAGGTATCCCCGAAACTGGATTGGATGATCGGTGATCTGGAGATTGATCCATTTAATTCAGACCATATGCTGTATGGGACGGGAGCTACGATTTATGGCTCTAAAAACCTGACCAACTGGGATAAAGGAGGCAAGCTGGACATTTCAGTGACCGCTAAAGGATAGAGGAAACGGCAATTCTGGATCTGGTAAGTCCTCCAACTGGTGCACCTTTGGTGAGCGCAGTAGGTGATGTCTCCGGTTTTAGACATGACGACTTGTTCAAGGCTCCAGCTAAGATGCTGGATAATCCGACCTTTACAAGCAGCGAAAGCATTGATTATGCCGAGCTGAATCCTGCTTTTATGGCACGGGTGGGCAAAGCGGATTACAAAAAAGATCCAAATGCCAAATCCATCGGATTTTCCAATGATGGTGGAGCGAACTGGTACAAAGCTAACAGCGAGCCTTCCGGTACAGCAGGAGGAGGCAGCATCGCGGTAGCGGCTGATGGCAATGGTTTGCTCTGGAGTACATCGGATAAGGGGGTATTCTACTCCAAAACGGGCGGCAACTCATGGACAGCAAGCACAGGTTCCCACAAATGCAAAAATCGCCTCTGACCGGGTGAATTCTAATAAATATTACGCATTTGCTTCCGGAAAAATATATGTGAGCACCAATGGAGGTGCATCATTCACGGCATCAGCGGCAACCGGATTGCCAACAGAAGGCAATGCCGACATTGATGCTGTACGAGGAGCAGAAGGAGATGTGTGGTTCGCTGGAGGCTCCGAGGACGGAGGCCCATACGGCTTATGGCATTCCAAGGATTCCGGTGTTACATTCACCAAGCTCTCAAATGTACAGGAGGCAGATTCTATAGGCTTTGGTAAAGCAGCGCCCAACCGTACCAATGCAGCGGTATTTATTGTTGGTAAAATTGACGGTACACGCGGGTTTTACCGCTCGGATGATGCAGGGACAAATTGGGTACGCATTAATGATGACAAGCACCAATATGCTCGTGTAACTACAATTATTGGTGATCCGCGAATTTATGGACGTGCTTATCTGGGAACGAATGGCCGTGGCATTTTGGTAGCGGATAGAGTAGGGGGTGACCAACCTTCTACCGGACAAGCAAGCATTACACCGACAGCTGCAACCTATGGAGTGGATAATAGCAATACCGATATTGCCGTCAAACTTACACTTAACGGCAATATGCTGGACGCCATCAAGCAGGGAAGCGTGGTGTTGAAAAAAGGTGAGGATTATACGCTTAGTGGAGAAACGGTCGTTCTGACCAATCAGTATTTATCCAAACTGCCAAAAGGAGAGACAGCGCTGAACTTCCACTTTAGTACAGGCAACGATGCAGTATTCACAATTACGGTAAAAGGAGATAAGCCCGGTGAGCCGGGAACTGAGGAGGGTGTTCTGAAGGTACAAGCCTTTAATGGAAATGTATCTGCAATAAGTAATACGATCAGTTCCAAGTTTAAAATAACCAATACGGGAACCTCATCCATTTCCCTTGCAGACGTGACACTACGATATCACTACACCATTGACGGGGATAAAGCCCAAATTTTCTTTACGGATTGGTCAAGCATTGGAACAGAGAACGTGATTGCTAGCTTTAAAACGCTATCCAATACGAAGCCAGGGGCAGATTCTTACGCAGAAATTGGTTTTAAGCCTGCTGCGGGTTCTTTACAGCCTGGTCAAAGTGTCGAGTTGCAAACCCGGATATCCAAAGTGGACTGGAGCAATTACACACAAACCGATGACTATTCCTTTGATCCCACAGCGAATAGCTTAAAAGATTCCACTAAGGTAACCGCTTACTTGTCTGGAAGCAAGCAATGGGGGATCGAGCCTTAAAAAGCCGTGAGCCCCAAAATTGAAGGCAATCGGAACGTAACATGCCAGCCACTTTTAAAAGAGTGAGCTGGCTTTATTTTTAGTGGCCCCGACAACTCTTAATCCTTCAGAAAACCAGTTCAAAGACAAGGGTAAAAGCAGCAACCAATCCAGCTTCAATAACATATAAATAATTATTATTTCACTATATGAAAAATTCATAATAGATAATGATTCTTTCTCGCCTACTATCCTCGTATAACATACAAACCACTCCTATTAGGAAAAAGACAAAAATACCGAACTTATGTTCCTTTTTTCGTAAAAAAATACTCCTGCCACTCGGCAGAAGCGTTTTGTTCCAATTTGATAGCGGATCAATCTTATCAAACCATATGCCGGGATACTGAAATTAACAGTGTCATCGTAATGACATTCACAATTGTAGAAAGTAGTACCGTTTGTGCGGCAAAATCAGGTTCATTTTTATATTCTTCCGCCAAAATACTTGTATTAACGCCAGTAGGCATACCAGATGCAATCAGCAGCGCCTGAGCCGGAATTCCTTTAAGGCCAAGCAGTGATACGAGCAGAAAACCCACTATGGGACCTGTGATCAGGCGGAGTATCATACTGATGTACACAGCTGTACGGCGCAAGCGGAAAGGATATTGCACAATTTGCGCTCCCAAAGTAAGCAAAGCAACGGCAACCATCGACTGGCTGATATAATTCAAAGGCTCAGTTAGTAAATGAGGTAATGGACTATGCAACACATTCAGCAGCAAGCCCAGCGCAAGCGCGTATGGCACAGGCATTTTCAAAAAATTAATTAAAATCTTTCGCGTATTGGCCTTACCATTTTGTACAACAAAAGTACCGTATGTAAACGTAACAAAGCTTTGAAAGGTCATAATCAGAGCTTGAACAGAAATGGCCAGTGGATCACCTTTGAATACCAATTGGTTAATCGGTAGACCATAATTCCCTGAATTATCCAGCATAACACTGTTTGTAAAGGCACCACGCATCCCGCGGCTATATTTCAAAGATCGGGCGACGGTTGTACTGATCACATACAGAATAGCTATGTATAAGGCATAAAAAAGCGAAACCTCACCCATTAGCATTAAGGATATTTCTGAGTTATAAAGGCCCGTAAACACTACCGCAGGGGTGATATAGTAAAAATTGATTTTAGCTAAGGTGTACAAATCCAGTCGAAAATAATATTGCATGATACACCCCAAGCCAATGAGTACAAAAATAGGTAAAACAACTTCCAAAAGAATGGTGCCGAACATGTCTGTTTCATCTTCTTTCTATTATCCGAATGTAAAGGCTGATTCTTAAAAAAACATGTGTAATTTCCATTATACTGCGGAAATAGGTTAGGCGTATAATAAAAAATTTTATAGTGGATTTGCAATCAGGACTGCAGCTTTAACGGTGTTTCACACATTAGATAAAAAAAAGATAAAAAATCAGCTTATAGAAGCCGTTAATACA
Organism: Paenibacillus sp. BJ-4; assembly: GCF_020404765.1. Classification (GTDB taxonomy): domain Bacteria; phylum Bacillota; class Bacilli; order Paenibacillales; family Paenibacillaceae; genus Paenibacillus. The sequence goes on along the minus strand of NZ_JAIVEM010000161.1, from coordinate 29,635 downwards.
TCTAGGGACATTTGAGCCCGGTCTTACTATAAGGAGGAATCGCATCATGAGAAACACTTGGACAGCCTTATTAGCGTGTATATTGGTCTTGGGATTGACAGCGGGAACCGCTGCAGCCAAGCCAGGACGCGGAAATGATCAAGAGGGCAAACGGGAAGCAAAGATGTCCATTAAAGAGGAGAATGAAAAGAGCACGGAAAAGGTAATCAAACCGCATGATTCAGACAATGATCAATCCAAAAAACGGAAGGACGAAACAGCCGGCAAAAAGGGTGAAACTGCACCTACTACAGTAACTGCAGTAACGTATGACACCTACGGGGAGTCTAAAGGCCATAATGGTCACAAGGGACACAACGGATACAAGGGTCTGCTTAATGCGGTAGAAAATACGAAGGACAAGCCGGCAGGTGCAGTTATTGCGAACCTGCTGCTTACAAAATACCCGGACCGATTGACACAGAAGCAGGTTGCTGAACTCGAATTGATTCGGAATTCCGGTAAAGCACTGACTGAGGCAGCTGATTTGCTGGCTGAAAACGGAAATGTAACGGATGCCGTTTACATGCAGGAGGAGGCGGTGCTAGCTGATGTGTCCAATCTGGACAGCTACAAAAAGCTGGGTGAATTCGCGAAGAAGGCTGGACGGAAGTCGGGTATGAAGCTGTTCGTGAACGGTGAAGAATACGATACCAAACCGATTAATCGCAATGGCACCACACTTGTTCCGTTTAGAACAGCTTCCGAAGCCCTGGATGCGAAGGTCTCCTGGGATCCAAAAGAAAAGGCAGTTACTGTAACTCGTAACGACGTATCCGTCAAATTATTTGTTAACAGTTCCAAAGCATATATTAATGGTCAGCCGTATTCAATCGAGCAGCCGGCATCCATCGAGGACGGGACGACCATGGTGCCTGTAAGGGTAATCGGTGAGGCCTTGGGGACAAATGTTAAATGGGAGCCTGAGAGCCAGTCCGTGGTTGTATACGAGCAGTCAAAATCATCAACGCCTATATCAACACCTTAATTCCTGTGAACAACAAATTTTGTAAAAGCGAAAAGGCTCTTGACTAAATCGTCAGAGTCTTTTCTATTTGACTTTGGAATCAAGAATTGATTTCGTCATTCCAACTACGTGAGAAAGTAGTTCGGCATCATAGCATTTTTGGTGCTTAAAAGGAAAGGATACTCGCATTACGTGTCCGGCATGTGTACAATTAAATAGAGATGACAGAGAAAAGGGAGTGGCATAGATGGATTTAGGATTAACAGGAAAGGCTGCCTTTGTGGCAGGTTCCAGTAAAGGCCTTGGCAAGGCATGCGCACGAGAGCTGGCGCGTGAAGGGGCGAATGTCATGATTTCGGGACGGAACGAAGCAGAGCTTCAGCGGACACAGGCAGAATTACAGGCAACGGCGAGTGGACGGGTTGAATATATAGTGTGTGATGTAACGAAACCAGAGCATATTTCCGAGGCCATCCGCCACACAGCGGATTTATATGGTACGATCGATATTTTGGTTAACAATGCGGGTGGTCCCCCTGCCGGAACCTTCGATGACTTTACGGATGAAGTTTGGCTGCAGGCCTTTGAGCAAAATTTACTTAGTCATATCCGATTGATTCGTGAGGTTCTGCCATATATGAAAAAACAACAAAGCGGTAGAATTTTAAATATTGCCTCATCTTCAGTAAAGCAGCCGATTCCTGGCCTGATTATCTCCAATACGCTACGTACTGGGGTCGCTGGATTGGCGAAGACATTGTCTATGGAATTAGCTCCATACAATATTTTGGTACATACTGTAGCACCGGGGAGAATTGCAACGGATCGTGTTCGTAGCTTGGACGAGCTTCGAGCGGAGAAAACCCAGCAAACAGCGGATGAGGTTCGCCATCAAGCAGAAGGGGGCATTCCATTAGGACGATATGGAGAGCCTGAGGAGTTTGGTAAAGTCGTCGCTTTTCTGGCGTCCACAGCTTCATCCTATTTGACAGGCAGTACCATTCTTGTCGATGGCGGAATGATTAAATCGTTATAAAAATTAAAGAAGCGTACCAGCAGCAGGGCTAATCGGCTGCCGGTACGCTATTTTAGAAGCTTTAGTTATGGCGAGGAATTTCACAACCGTCGTCGGTACATATACCGCCTGCATCATTTTCGGAGGAACCTGCGTTTACCATCGTAAATGGAGAACGTTCGTCCCATGCTTTTTGCAGAGCATCACGGAACACTTCATCCGGCTGAGCGCCCGAAACTGCAAATTTCCGATCAAACACAAAGAACGGTACACCTCGAACACCTAACTCAGCGCCTTCGGCTTCATCGGCTCTAACTTCGTTTGTAAAGCGGTCACTGGCTAATATGGCGGCGGCTTCATTCTGATCCAAACCAACCTCAGCAGCCAATGCCGTAAGCACTTCTTGGTCGCCGGTATGCTGGCCTTCTATAAAAACAGCCTGGAATAAACGCTCGCTAAGTTCCAGCATTTTGCCCTGCGTTTGTGCCCAATGTGTCAAACGGTGAGCATCAAGAGAGTTGGTCGGCACCATCGCATGGATGTTGTACGCCAAACCCGCAGAGCGTGCATTTTCGTTCATCCGGTCATTCATCGACTGAGCCTCTTGCAGACTGACGCCATATTTAGCAGACAGCTCTTCATTAATCGTTTTACCACTATCTCTTACAGCATCGGGGTTCAGCTCAAAGCTCTTAAACGTCAATTTCACTTCATCACGGTGTGGAAATTGCTGCAGCACTTGTTCCAAACGGCGTTTGCCGATATAACAGAACGGGCACATAAAATCAGACCAAACTTCAATATTCATAAGGAAAAGCCTCCATGTTTACATTTTTTATTGCATAACCTGAAATGGCACAGCTCATTTTTAGAATGTGTCTTAAAGGTGAAACTCAATTGGTTACAATAAGGATTATAAGGCTAAAGGACTTAACGTGCAAATATTTAATGCTTGTAAAAAAATAAATGCTGTGATATTTTATATGTGTAACCGGTTACACATTGGAGTTGAAACTACACAATGACAACAATAAAACAGGTCGCCAGCCATGCAGGTGTTTCTGTAGCGACTGTATCCAGAGTTATTAATGAAACAGGATATGTGCATGAGGACACACGCCGGAAGGTTGAGGCAGCTGTCAAGCAGCTGAATTACAAGCCGAATGAAGTTGCTCGTTCTTTGTATAAAAAGAAATCCAGATTAATTGGCCTGCTTCTGCCGGATATTACGAATCCTTACTTTCCCTTGCTAGCTCGCGGGGTGGAGGATCGAATGCAAGAAAATGACTTTCGGATTATTTTTGGCAATAGTGATGAAGATCGTCAAAAAGAACTGGATTACATGGACACGTTTGTTCAAAATAACGTCGTTGGTGTCATTTCATCTACCAATGATCCCGACGCCGATTGCTACGCCAGGCTGAAAATACCAGTCGTTTTTCTCGATCGGACTTCCAGTGACAGCCTCTCCGTATATGCGGATGGAGCCTATGGCGGTCGATTGGCAGCTCAGGAAATGGTTGCCCGTGGCAGCAAACAAATTACAGTCTTGCAGGGACCCGCACATATTCGTCCAGCGCAGGATCGTTTTCTCGGGGCGGTTGAAGAGCTTCAGCAATCGAACATTGCTTATCATGTCGTCGAAACAACGTCCTTTTCGTTTAAGGATGCGGAGTCATGGGCCAAAGAACTGTTCAGCAAGCACCCGGATACGGATGGAGTTATTGCCAGTAACGATATTGTAGCTACAGCGGTAATACATGAGGCGCATCGATTAGGAAAGAAAATCCCGGATGATGTTCAAATTATCGGGTTTGATGATATACCATTAAGCAGCTTGTTATTCCCGCCTTTGTCAACGATCCGTCAGCCTGCCTATGAAATGGGCTGGGAAGCAGCAGGTCTGCTGATTCAACTGATTGAGCAATCGCAAGCAACGAAGTCAAGCACACCGAATCTTCATTCGAATATACTTACTCATTCAAGCATACAGTTGCCCGTCAAATTCATTGAGCGGGAAACGACGAGAAAGGTGGATTTTCATGGCTAAAATTTCGATTATCGGAAGCAGTTCAATGGATCTCGTAGTTACTTCAACCAAACGCCCCGGTGCAGGAGAAACCGTACTGGGCGAAAGCTTTACAACCGTGCCTGGAGGCAAAGGCGCCAATCAGGCAGTAGCCGCAGCCCGGCTCGGAGCGAACGTCACGATGATTGGACGTGTAGGAGATGACCATTTCGGACAACAAATTTTACGCAATTTCGAAGAAAATCATGTCCATATTGATTATGTGAAACCGGTTACACATATGGAAAGCGGAACAGCACATATTGTGCTGGCTGAGGGCGATAACAGTATTGTCGTGGTAAAAGCAGCGAATAATGAAGTGACCCCCGCCTATGTGGAAGAGGCGCTTGATGTCATCCGAAGCTCGGATATTGTGTTGATTCAACAGGAAATACCGACAGAAACGGTTGTTTATGTAAGCGAAATTTGTGCGAAGTACCAAATACCGTTTTTGCTCAATCCTGCTCCGGCTCGTGAAGTGGAAGAAAGCGTGATTGAGAATGCGACATACATTACGCCGAATGAGCATGAGGCTGCTATCATGTTCAAGGATTTGAGCCTTCAAGAGGCCTTGCGCAAATATCCGAACAAGCTGTTTGTGACTGAAGGCAGTAATGGCGTACGGTTCTTCGACGGTGAACAGGAAGTTGTGGTTCCTACTTATAAAGTAGAAGCTGTGGATACGACTGGTGCTGGGGATACATTTAATGCTGCATTTGCGGTGGCGCTGGCTGAAGGAAAATCGCTGGCAGACAGTGTAAAATTCGCTAATCGTGCTGCTTCATTGTCCGTAACCAAATTTGGAGCCCAGGGTGGCATGCCGACCCGCCGTGAAGTGGAGGAGCAATTATAATATGAAAAAACATGGAATCCTGAACAGTCATATATGCAAAGTACTGTCGGATCTCGGCCACACGGACTATATTGTCGTGGCCGATGCCGGTCTACCTGTTCCTGAAGGCGTTACCAAAATAGACTTGGCCCTGAAAGTAGGCGTTCCCTCTTTTCAAGACGTAGTTGATGTAATCGCTGCAGATATGGTGATCGAAAAGGTAACGTTGGCTGAAGAAATCAAACAAGAAAACGAACAGGCACTACAGTATATTACCCGCACATTTGCAGGGGAGAAGCTAGAAAATCCGCAGGTGACTTCCCTTCATTTGAATCTGGAGCAGGCTGCTGTCATTGAGTTTTGTTCGCATGAACAATTCAAGGAGCTGACCAGGCATGCCAAGGCGGTCATTCGTACAGGTGAAGCCAAGCCGTATGCCAATTGTATTTTGCAGGCGGGGGTTTACTTTTGATGAAAAGTTATTTTTTGAATAAGAAGGAGGGTGCAGCATGCAGATTCAAATGAAGGGAATTTACAAAGCCTTTGGAACCAATCAGGTGCTGAGTGGTGTAGATTTTGATCTCCGTGAAGGAGAAGTACATGCTCTCATGGGTGAAAATGGCGCAGGTAAATCAACGCTGATGAATATTTTAATCGGATTGCATCGGCGTGATGATGGAACGATCGTGATCGACGGTCAGGAAACGTATTTTGCCAGCCCTAAGGAGGCCGAGCAAAAGGGAATTGCTTTTATTCACCAGGAATTGAATGTGTGGCCGGAAATGACGGTGCTAGAAAATTTGTTTATTGGCAAGGAAATGACATCCAAGTGGGGATTACTGGACAGCACTAAAATGAAAGCGTTAGCAAACGCGCAATTCGCTAAGCTTGCGGTAAATCTTCCTTTGAATGGTGAGGCAGGCGACTGCTCCGTTGGTCAACAGCAAATGATTGAAATAGCCAAAGCACTAATGACGGATGCAAAAGTGATCGTGATGGATGAGCCGACAGCAGCCTTAACCGAACGGGAAATTCAAAAGCTGTTCGAGGTTATTACTTCCTTGAAAAAGGAAGGCGTTTCGATTGTGTATATATCTCACCGGATGGAGGAAATATTTGCGATCTGCGACCGGATTACCGTCATGCGTGACGGAAAAACAGTGGATACCCAGGCCATTCCCGATACAAATTTTGATGAGGTTGTACGTAAAATGGTCGGAAGAGAGCTAACTGAACGTTACCCGATAAGAATACCTGTTTTGGGGGAAGTGGTATTGGAGGTCAAAAACGCCTCGCATACAGGTCTGTTTGAGAATGTGAATTTTTCGGTAAGATCGGGTGAGATTGTAGGTTTCTCAGGTTTGATGGGCTCGGGACGGACCGAGATCATGCGGGCACTTTTTGGACTGGATGCTTTGGACAGCGGCGAGATACATGTACGTGGAAAAAAGGTGTCTATCCGCAAGCCGGATGACGCCGTGAAACTGGGAATTGGCTTTATTACAGAAGACCGTAAAGATGAGGGCTTGGTGCTGGATTTTTCGATCCGGGAAAACATGGTGCTGCCGAATCTGTTCAGCTTTACATCCAAAGGATTTATCTCAGGCAAAAAAGAGCTGGATTTTGTTAACACATTAATTAAGCGCTTACAAATAAAAACTCAATCGGGCGAAACACCTGTCCGCAGCTTATCAGGTGGGAATCAGCAAAAGGTAGTTATCGCCAAATGGGTAGGCATTGGACCCAACGTTCTCATCCTCGACGAACCAACGCGAGGTGTAGACGTGGGGGCCAAACGGGAAATTTACCAGTTGATGAATGAGCTGACTGAACGCGGGGTCGCCATTATCATGGTATCCTCAGAGCTCCCCGAGGTACTCGGCATGAGCGACCGTATTGTCGTGGTGCATGAGGGCAAGATCAGCGGAGAGCTGAGCAGGGAAGAGGCCACACAAGAAAACATTATGACGTTAGCTACAGGAGGACAGTAATATGACAACTATGAACGAAGCAAAAGGCAGCAAAGGCTTTGCGATGTCACAAATTACACAAAAGCTTGGTCCGTTGTTGGGACTCATTATTCTGGTGATCATCGTCTCTGTGTTGAATCCCAGCTTTTTGGAACCGCTTAATATTTTGAATTTGTTACGCCAGGTGTCCATTAATGCGCTGATTGCGTTTGGTATGACCTTCGTTATTCTTACAGGTGGAATTGATTTGTCAGTCGGCTCCATATTAGCACTATCCAGTGCCTTTGTCGCCAATATGATGCTGGCCGGCTTTGATCCCATTCTGGCAATTATCATTGGCTGTGCATTGGGTGGTGTGATGGGGATGGTCAATGGCTTGATGATCACCAAAGGTAAAATGGCTCCGTTCATCGCTACACTAGCAACCATGACCATTTTTAGAGGATTGACACTCGTCTATACCAACGGAAATCCTATTACAGGACTCGGGGACAGTCTGGTATTCCAATTGTTCGGTCGTGGCTACCAGTTTGGTATTCCGGTTCCGGCGATTACGATGCTCATTACTTTTGCTGTCCTGTGGATCATTTTGCATAAAACGCCGTTTGGACGTAAAACGTATGCCATCGGAGGAAATGAGAAAGCTTCCATCGTATCCGGTATTAAAGTGCCGCGTGTAAAAATTTGGATTTACTCTCTCGCTGGAATGCTGTCCGCTTTGGCGGGTGCTATTTTGACCTCACGTTTGAACTCGGCGCAACCGACAGCAGGAACCTCTTATGAACTGGATGCCATTGCGGCCGTCGTACTGGGTGGAACAAGTCTGTCAGGAGGACGCGGACGAATTGTAGGTACGTTGATTGGTGTGCTTATTATCGGTACATTAAACAATGGCTTGAATTTGCTAGGGGTTAACTCTTTTTATCAAATGGTGGTAAAAGGGATCGTAATCGCCATTGCAGTATTGATTGACCGCAAGAAATCCGCATAAACCACCTAATCTGTACAGAAGGAGACCACAATTATGAAAAAGCTTACATTAATCATGACAGCCTTGCTGCTCCTGCTTATGACAGGCTGTTCCCTGGAACCGCCGGAATGGGCTAAACCGAAAGCGGCCGCTAGCTTAAAGGACATTAAAATCGGCTTGTCGATCTCCACGCTGAATAATCCATTTTTTGTATCGCTCAAAGACGGAGTCGTTGCAGAAGCCAAAAAACAAGGACTACAGGTTATTGTCGTCGATGCACAAAATGATTCGGCGAAACAAAGCAATGACGTGGACGATCTGATTCAGCAGGGAGTAAACGCCTTGCTCATTAATCCGACAGATTCGTCGGCAATTTCTACCGTGGTGCAGTCTGCAAATGCTTTGAACATCCCGGTTATTACGCTGGATCGTTCCGCTGACAAAGGAGATGTGAAAGCGCTCGTTGCCTCCGACAATGTTGAGGGAGGACGGATGGCGGCTAGATACGTGATTGATCAAGTCGGAAAAGGTGCCAAGGTCATTGAGCTGGAAGGCGTACCAGGCGCATCGGCCACACGTGAACGGGGGAAAGGCTTCCACGAAGTAGCGGACAAGGAATTGAAAGTTATTGCCAAGCAGTCGGCCGATTTTGACCGAACCAAAGGCTTGAATGTAATGGAAAATCTGCTGCAAGGCAACCCGGATGTTCAGGCCGTATTTGCCCATAATGATGAAATGGCGCTGGGGGCAATCGAAGCCATCCAAAGCTCAGGTAAGAAGATTCCTGTCATCGGCTTTGACGGTAACGAGGATGCGCTTAAATCTATTAAAGAGGGTAAGCTGACAGCCACCGTAGCTCAGCAGCCTGTGCTAATTGGGCAATTGGCTGTTCAGGCAGCCAAGGATGTACTCCAAGGGAAAACCGTGAAAAAATCAATTCCCGCCAAGCTGGAGTTAGTGGATCAATCGAAATAAAACGGGTGTATGCCCAACATAATTAAGGCTTCGGACTGATGCAAACATGCGCATCAGTCCTTTTTATTCTATAAATTTATTCATTTCGATCATCCCGTGACTGCTGCGTTGCTGGCTAAAAGGGGACAAGTAATCCTAGCATCATCAAGGCTGGTTCAAAATGGCGAGGGTTAGCTGCGCTCCCCTCTTGTGTTCCGGAATTGCCTGATGTAGCACACCCGGATACAGCAAGCACAATCGCCAGGTAAAGCTGGGAGGAAGTAGAGGGGGAAGGGTTGCGGAGCTTGTTTTTTCATGAAGTAATCACCTTTTCATTGGAAGTGTGTTTGTATTGGCGCACCGTATGTCCGATAGCATCTGCACGGATAATAGCGGTGGCGACTGGTTCAGGGGTAACTACAAAAGCTAAGTGATCCGCTGCACCCTCACGCAAGGCCAGGCCTTGGGCAATCCGGCTGGCAATCTGTTCCGGTTCACTTTGTATACCCAAATCGGATAAAGACACAGGCAAGCCGAGACGATGAAGCTGAAGCGCACGCTCATGCAACTCTGAGTCACTTTTGCCTTCCAGTACCCACTGCACGAATAAACCAAAAGCAACCTTTTCCCCATGCAGGGAATGATGAGTTTCTGGAAATTGTGTCAGGCTGTCATGCAGTCCATGTGCAATAGCCGCGTGAACCGAGCCGTCTTGTACACTTCCGACCAACCCGGCAAGCACGATAATGGAGTCCAGTACATCCTGAAAAGCCGGGATGATATAAGCAGGAATTGTATCTGTACCGGCTGCTTCGTATACGGCTTGCGCATGCTCTTCCAAAATATCGAGCGCTAATTGGGCTGTGGCGACACTGCTCCGTAGTGCCAGGCTTTGGGCGTTACCGCTCAAATTGACAGCAAACTCGTGCCATTTTACCAGTGTGTCACCAATCCCAGCGGCCAGATAGCGTCTAGGGGCGGTAGCCAATATATGTGTATCAGCCAGCACCAGATCAGGAGAACGAAGCAGGGGTAAATAACCGGCAGCTCGGCCGTTATCATCATAAAGCACGGTCAAAGCTGACCATGCGGCACAGGTGGCTGCTATCGTTGGCACAGTGACGATTGGCAATCCTGCTTTTTCTGCCACAGCTTTAGACAAATCGAGCGTTTTGCCGCCGTCAATCCCAATAATGAGATCAACCTTCGCTTGTTTCGCAGTTTGTACAAAGGTTATTATTTCGCTGCTAGTGCATTGTCCCTGAAATAGTTGAATTTTGTAGCTGACCCCGGCCTGCTCTAAGGCATTCAACAGATCGTCGCGTACTACTTGCAAAGCTGCTTTTCCGGTAATAATCAAAGCATGTTGCCCAAGAGAAGCGACCTTTTCACCACTGCGCTTTAGCACGTCGGGTTCATTCCAATAAACCAATGGAGCTTTTACAGTAATCATAGCGAGGACCTCACTTCTGATTTTTATTGTTTATTATACCTAGTAGTTAACTAGGTTAAAGATTAAATAGAGCTTAGCATTATATCAAGAAAAGGGTCAACAGATTATGGATTAAATAAATCTATTTCTGTATTCAAAGGTTCTATGGAAGCAATACTCTAAAATTTGTATTGTAAGAAGAGTCGGTAAAAGATAGAATAACAGTTATGTGATAATGAGAATCACTATCATAATAGATGTATATATTTAAGGAGGATATATCGTGCAGCAAAATAACAGATCGAAATTGGGAGTTACGATTTGTCTGATCGTACTTTTGACGTTAGTCTTGGGCGCATGCGGGAACGCAGGTAACAACACTCAGACGAACAAAGAGAGCGGCATTAATAATTCTTCCGAGCAATCAAAAACGGTTGCTATGCGTGAATATACAGATGCTGCTGGCAATAAGATCAGTATTCCTGTATATCCGCAGCGAGTAGTCACGACGCAATATTTGGATGCTATGCTGGCTCTGGGTGTCAAACCAGTAGGCGTTGGTTCTCATCTGTTAGAAGGTGAGTATTTAAAAGGTAAGATTGACGGAGTTGCGGATATTGGGAACCCGACGAATGTTGAAAAGGTACTGGAGCTACAACCTAACCTGATCATCACAACAGAATATACCACGCCAGAAGTGAAGGAGCAGCTGGAGAAAATTGCTCCAACCGTAGTCGTTTCGTTTGGAGATGGGGATGTATTTGAGCAACTGCGGGATGTCGCAGCCGTGCTGGGTAAGGACAAGGAAGCCGAGCAGTGGATCGCTAGCTTCAACAAAAAGGCTGAAGAAGGTCGAAAGAAGCTGGCTGGAAAATTCAAAAAAGATGAAACGGTTACGATTTATATGGCCTACGATAAGAATGTGTTAAGGGTATACGGAGCGCGGAATGTAGGACATGTTATTTACCGTTCACTGGAATTGAATCCTCCTGAGTACATACGCCAGAAGCTGGCGAAGGACCCGAGATTTAATTATGTTTATGATGTTATTTCAATGGAAAAGTTACCTGAACTGTCAGGAGACCGAATTATTATGCTGGTTTATGATGAAGCGAGCAAGGACGGCATGCTCAGGGAGATCGAGCAAAGTGCACTGTGGAGAAACCTGCCGGCGGTCAAAAATCACAAAGTGTATTTCATCAAGGCCGATCCATGGTTTACATATTCACCCCTTGCTATTGATCAATCGCTGGATGAAGCCATTAAAATGTTTTCCGACGATCCTAAATAATAATAATTTATCAGTTCAATTGAAATAAGAAAGGAGAAGTCATATATATGCTAAGGCGATTTTTCGAATACTACCGTCCTTATCGGACTTTATTTATTATTGATTTCTCTTGTGCCTTGCTGGCTGCACTGCTGGAGTTGGCTTTTCCGCTTGCAGTCAACCGGGTGGTCGATGATTTGCTGCCCAGCGGGAACTGGAAATGGATTTTATATGCCTGTCTAGCTTTGCTTGGTATTTATGTCGTAAGTGCCGGACTGAATTACGTAGTTACGTATTGGGGGCATAAGCTGGGAATTAATATTGAGTCAGACATGCGCAAGAAGCTGTTTGATCGGGTGCAAAAGCAATCCTTTCGCTTTTTTGACAATAACAAAACAGGGCATCTCGTCTCCCGTATGACCAACGATCTGATGGATATCGGAGAAATTGCCCACCACGGACCCGAGGATTTGTTCATCGCGCTGATGACGCTGGGCGGGGCCTTCGGTATCATGCTCAGCATTAACTGGAAACTGGCTGTGCTGACATTTATTATTGTTCCGCTGATGATTTACTTGTCCTTGTATTTTAGTCGTAAAATGAATGCTGCTTTCCATCGTATGTTTTCTGATATTGCGGATTACAACGCCCGGATTGAAAACAACGTTAGCGGTATCCGTGTTGTTCAAGCGTTTTCCAACGAAGCACACGAAATGGAACGCTTTGCTGAAAATAACGGACGGTTTCGTAAAACAAAGCTGATCGCTTATCGCATTATGGCGTGGAATTCTTCGATTAGTTTTATACTGATGAAGCTGGTTTCATTGTTTGTGCTTGTATGTGGAACATGGTTTGTTATTGAGGGGCAGATGACCTATGGGGAATTTATCGCATTTGTGATGCTGTCCAATGTATTTCTCGCACCCATCAAACAAATTAACTCCGTCATTGAAACATATCCCAAAGGGATTGCCGGCTTCCGACGTTACCTGGATTTGCTGGAAAGTGAATCCGACGTAGAGGATCTGCCAGGGGCCAAGACCGTTAACCATCTTAACGGTGATATTCAATTTGCAGGTGTAACCTTTGGCTATGAAAACAAAGATAAGGTATTACGCAAAGTAGACCTATTCATACATGCCGGAGAAACCGTTGCACTGGTTGGTCCTTCGGGAGCAGGTAAAACGACACTTTGCAGTTTGCTGCCTCGCTTCTATGATGTCGAGGAAGGCGGCATTACGATTGATGGCATGGATATCCGTGAAATGAAGCTGGATTCGCTGCGATCCATGATTGGTATCGTACAGCAGGATGTATTCCTCTTTGATGGAACGATTCGTGAAAATATTGCTTACGGCAAGCTCGATGCTTCAGAAGATGAAATTTGGGATGCTGCCCGGCGGGCTCAGATTGAAGATCTGGTTCGCTCATATCCGGAAGGGCTGGATACGATGATTGGCGAACGAGGCGTAAAGCTGTCCGGCGGTCAAAAGCAACGATTGTCTATTGCCCGGATGTTTCTGAAAAATCCGCCAATTCTCATTTTGGATGAAGCGACATCGGCATTGGATACAGAAACGGAGGCCGCGATTCAGCAGGCACTGACAGAGCTGTCGCAAGGCCGTACAACACTCGTGATTGCCCACCGTTTGGCAACGATCAAAAATGCAGACCGCATTATCGTAGTTGCAGATCAGGGTATTGCCGAGCAAGGCAGACATGAAGAATTGCTGACTGCAAAGGGGGCATATAGCCGCCTGCACCAAGCTCAGTATGGTACGTAACCAGGTCTGAAAAGTAGAAGTGAGAGGGATGAATTTCTTGAAGAAGCAAACTTGGAGTTTGACAATACTTCTAATACTCATTTTAGCTCTAAGCGCATGTGCAGGCAAAACGAATTCGTCTGCTGAAAAGCAGGATCAAACACCCGCCGGGCAGAAGCCAGCAGCAACCAAAATAGTCCAAACTATTCATGGTGAGATTACAATTCCTGTTCAGCCCAAACGGATCGTAGTAGATATGTATCAAAATGATTTATTGGCGCTTGGGATCAAACCTGTGGGAAGTGTTAAGTATTATCTGGATAACCCGTTCTCGAAGGAGCTTGTACAGGACATTGCAAGTATTGGAGACCGCGGTAGCGTGTCCGTTGAGAAAGTATTGGCTCTGGAGCCGGATTTGATCCTGGTGGGTTCCAACGATGTAGGCGAGTATGAGAAATACAGCAAGATTGCTCCGACCATCGTCATTCCTTTTGGAACATACAAAAATGTGCATGACGAGCTGACAGCTTTTGGTGAGCTTCTTGGAAAAGAACAGGAGGCCAAAGCATGGCTTGCCCAATATGATTAGCGGATGCAGGCGGCGCGTGACAAGTTGAAGGGAATCATCCAACCTGGGGATACGTTTACCGTTATGGAGGCCTTTGCCAAGGAATACTATGTATATGGTGACAACTTTGGTAGAGGAGGTCAGGCGATATATAGAGGTCTGGGATTGACACCACCACCGCTTGTTCAAAATGAACTGATGGGTGAAACTCAATGGAAGTCAGTTTCGAAAGAGGTGATTAACAAGTATGCAGGCTCTTATATTTTTCTGACAGTTAGTAGGGAAAACACCGGATATACGGGAGACAGCATATGGAAGTCACTGAGTGCCGTTCGAAATGGCAGAGTTTTTGAGCTTCAGGAGGACCGATATTGGTATTTTGATCCCATTGCTATTGTGGGACAAGCTGAAGAACTTGCAGATCTTCTTGTGCAGCGGAATAAAGATCACGTTTCACAGAAGTAGTTGTTCAGATGTTGCTGGCAGCCCTTTGGTATGTATGCCGAAGGGCTTTTTTTATTCCCAAATAGCAGAGCTACATGAGATTGTCGAAATTAACTATTGAAGCCATTGCCTCATTAATTTACAATAATAAAGATTGCATGATAATAATTCTCATTATCATACGTCGTCAACACAGGTTTTCGTGATAACCTACATACTATTCAACAGTTAGGGTGAACTATAGTCATGAAATTATCAGAATCATCGGATAATCCTGCGCGGAGTAGTCATAACCAGCCGCCAACTCAATTCTACTCGCGGCCATGGGCGGCTTCACTCATTTTAACAGCCGGGCTAGCTCTTTTGGCGTTTGGTATTGCTTTATCCTTATCTTTTGGTGCAGCTTCGATTAGGCTGTTTGAAGTATGGAACGCAGTCTTTCATTTTAATCCTACAATTCAAAACCATCAAATTATTTGGGAAATCCGTTTGCCACGGATTTTGGGTGGTGTGCTGATCGGAGTTTGCTTTGCCGTTGCAGGAGCCATTATGCAGGGGATGACCCGTAATCCACTTGCTGACTCGGGCTTGCTTGGGCTGAATTCGGGCGCGAGTTTGGCCATGGCGATTTGCTTTGCTCTTTTTCCCGGCTCTTCCTTTTTACAGCTGATGCTGTACTCCTTTGTTGGTGCGGCCTCGGCTGTTGTGATGGTGTATGGAACAAGCTCCTTATCCAAGGGCGGCATTACACCAGTACGGCTTGTATTGGCGGGTGCAGCTGTGACGGCATTATTGTCTGCCTTGGGTGATGCGATTAGCTTGTATTTTAATGTTGGACAAAATCTGGCTTTCTGGTATGCAGGAGGACTTAGCGGAACCAAGTGGGTTCAGTTGGGTATCATCCTGCCTTGGGTTGTGGCAGCGTTTATTGGCGCTCTCATGCTGTCGCGTTCCATAACGCTGCTCAGTTTGGGCGATGAAATCGCACTGAGTCTTGGTCAGCGAACAGGTCTGGTAAAGGTAGCGGGAATGATTCTTGTTCTAATTCTTGCAGGTGCAGCGGTATCGTTGGTAGGCTCCATAGGCTTCGTGGGATTGATCATTCCCCATATCACCCGAAAGCTGGTTGGCGTCGATTTTCGCTGGATCATTCCATGCTCGGCCATTATGGGAGCTTTGCTCATCGTGTTTGCCGATCTGGCGGCCCGCATGATTAATGCACCTGAGGAAACACCGGTAGGCGTACTTATTGCCCTCATTGGTGTGCCGTTCTTCCTTTATCTGGCACGCAAAGAAAGGAGGGCGCTGTAAGATGAATAGCGTTACGAGCGGGGCTATTGCCAAAGCAAGTCACCGCAAAAAAATCCATGATTGGATCGTTGTTATCATTCTGATCATTTTGCTCATTGCTGCATTTATCGTAAGTGCGAATACGGGAACGATTCGGCTTTCGCCAATGGAACTTTTTAAAACCCTATTGGGCCAAGGAACTCCACAACAGGAATTAATCCTGTTTGAATTCCGTTTGCCGCGAATGGTGATTTCCATTCTGATTGGTGCAGGTCTGGCTGTATCTGGCTGTATCATGCAGGGTGTTTCACGCAACGGTCTGGCGGACCCTGGTATTCTGGGGATTAATGCGGGGGCCGGGCTAATGGTTATGCTGTTTGTATTGCTTTTTCCATCTATGCAAACTACAAATTCATTATTTTTACTGCCCGGGCTTGCGCTGATAGGATCAGGAGCGGCTGCAATTCTAATCTATGCGCTCTCTTACAAAAAGGGTGAAGGAATTTCCCCGACAAGGCTACTGCTAAGTGGAATTGGTGTAGCGGCGGGTATTAGTGCTGCCATGATCATGATGACTCTAAAGCTAACACCTGAAAGCTACACATTTGTGGCAAGCTGGCTGGCTGGAAGCATATGGGGATCAAATTGGAAATTCGTCATGGCTCTGTTGCCTTGGCTTATTGTATTGCTTCCTTTCGCGTACTATAAGGCAAATGTAATGAATGTGCTTAACCTGGGAGATCAAACTGCATCCGGGTTAGGTACCCCTATCGAAAAGGAGCGTATTCTTCTCCTGGCTGCTGCAGTTGGACTGGCAAGTTCCAGCGTGTCAGTTAGCGGAGGTATCGGTTTTGTTGGTTTGGTCGCTCCGCATTTGGCGAGAAAGCTGGTAGGACCAAAGCATAAAATGCTGCTGGTAACCTGCGCTTTAGCCGGAGCACTCCTGGTGCTCGTAGCAGATACGATTACACGCTCCTTACCTTTGCAGAAAGAAATTCCGACAGGCTTGATCGTGGCCATCATTGGTGCGCCGTACTTCTTATATCTGCTGAGTCGGTCCAAAGGGTAATATCACAAAAGAGTACCAACTGTCAATTATAGACTACGCACAACAAATAACCTTCAACACCACTAAGGGGAAGTGGGGCTGAGGGTTATTTTTTTAATTTGATTTAGCAGCCTTTCATCTCAACGGGAAGTACTCAAGGCATGAGAGGTTTGATGCAGCTCTCTGATCATTTTATGCAACGTGTAATTTTCTTGACGTGTCACGCCGTGTTGATTTTCCTGAACCAGCAACTGATGGATGTTACGTTTTAGAATTTCACTTCGACGTTCCAGCATTTCGGTACTCATAAATAAATGAACACTCCCTTTGTCATGATAAACCCATATCTTTGAAATGAGCATAGGCTGTAAATAAGCTTGGCTTTCCACTTCTTTAAGTATATCGTACTGGATGATCAAGGGAAAACGGAGCAAGACAGTAAAATACTTCTTCTCATCATCCTTGTCGTGCCAACGGCTACTCACCCCATGGGTTCTTAGATATGCTTCCTAATGCTGGTGATAACGTTACATACAGAGTTTATAGATGAACCTCACCAATTAAGGCGAATGTAGATGGAATCGATCATAAGCTTGCTGGAAGCGATGGAGAGAGGGAAGTTGGAATTGCAAAGGTGCAATCAATGCAATCATTGGTTATTCCTTATCAGCGTGCAATAATGATTATTTTATGGGCCCCGAATTTTGAATTGGGTGCTAGACAAGGGGAAGGGGCTTTATTTATACTTAAAAAGCGCTCAAAATAACTGCGTATAATATAAATTATACGCAGTTTAGGTTTAAAACGACTTTACATATCCTACTTGCATAAGATGTCGATTGAATTGTCGATAAAAAGCAGACAAAATTGAACGTTTTACAGCATATTTCAGAATATGAATGGAAGAGGAGGTCACTGGTGTGAAAAAAGAGTTGCATCATATAGAGTCGATCACAATAGATGAAATGGATGAAATATATGCTGAGGAGCTGGAAGCCTTTTTGATCTGGATGAAGGATGCGGGATATACAATACATACGCAAAAAAATTATATGGGGGATGTAAAGCAGTTTTTACGCACGTTGCGGGATAAACCACTTGATCAGGTGAAAAAGATTCATGTTATGTCGTATCTGTCCAAAGCCCGGGAGGGAGGAGCTGGGGATAGCACCCGGAATCGCAAGCATGCAGCGGTGAGCAGCTTTTTCAAAGCGCTACAGGAGTTTGAATTATGCAGTACAAATCCGGCATCGGGAATTAAAAAAGCAAAGACAGTAAAAAATCGTATGCCAGTATACCTGGATGAAAATGAAATCAGGCCATTTTTACTTGCAGTGGAAGGAAAATATGCTAATCGGAATACGGCTATTTTTCTACTCATGGTATATATGGGATTGCGGGTAGGGGAGGTTCACTCATTGAATATCTCTGATTATAGCCGGGAACGACGCACGTTAGATGTGTTCGGAAAAGGACGCAAGTGGCGTACGCTTCCAGTGCCGGAGGCTGTATGTGATATTTTAGACCGTGCATTGGAGGAAAGATTAACGCCGTGGAGAGGGAAGGAGGATGCAATGTTCGTATCGCAAAAAGGCCGCCGACTGGCGGTGCGCTCTATCCAGCAAATCGCAACAGAAACGTTCGAGCGATTCCAGCAGGATAAAGGTGCACAGGGTCGGGTGGCCTATTCCAGCCATAAGCTGCGGCATACGTTTGCGACGATGCTTTTACGTAAAGGGGCCGATCTGCGAACGGTACAGGAGCTGCTGGGGCACTCATCCATCCAAACAACTACCGTATATACTCATGTCACGGATCGTGAGAAGGAAAAAGCGATGGATAAGCTGGATATTCAGATACCAACAACATAATTGTAAGTATGTACCTTTAGTGAATACAGTAGATGGGGTGGTACGAGCGAAACTGACACTACCCGCAAAGTAGATAGATATATATGTAAATTTAACACTCGGAGTCTCATATTGCGAAAATATACGCCAAGCCTATGATTATGTCTACCGGCTTGGCGTTTTCCTTTAAACAATACTAAGTTTTAGTCTGATCATTGAAATAGAAAAAGCAGCAGCTAACGTGAATTTAAAGTTCTAGATTGCAGTTTCCTTCTTTAACTATTTCATACCCGCTTTTTATAAACCCTCATCGCAAAAAAATACGCTACGAGCAAAATCCCAACACACCACGCAAGAGCGACCCCTATATCATTGCCCACCGGCTGATCTGACAGTAGCGCACGAATGGCTTCCACTATTGCGGTCACCGGCTGGTTTTCGGCAAAGGTGCGAACGACCGATGGCATCGACTCGGTCGGCAAGCTGCTCGGCTTCCTCCAAATACTGCCCGGTAGTCGGCTCGTCGAGGAAAATGATCTGCGGATTTCCCACAAGGCTCAAGGCGATGTCGAGCCTGCAGCGCATACCGCCCGAATAAGTAGACGTCTTGCGGTCGGCGGCGTCTGTCAGGCCGAAGCGTTTAAGCATGTTAACCGCCACCTCACGCGGGTTTTTGAGGTATCTCAGCTTGGCAATCATAATCAGATTTTCCCGTCCGGTCAATATTTCGTCCACGACGGCGAGGAACGGCGGGAAGAAGACTACAGAGCACTAAAGCAAGCGTTGGACGCGGCTGCAAAAGAGACTTATCCTATCCCTATATGGACTCGGAACGAACACCGGCGTAAAACGTATCTCCCCTATGTACCTATCGAAGAGGAGCTTAACGCTACTACGACGTTGTTTGGCAGGCGAAAAACTTTCAAGACATGATGATTGTCAAGACGCTGCTTTATACCGGCATTCGGGTAAGCGAACTTATTAATAACAAGTTGTCCGATGTTGACTTTCATTACTGCCAAATCCGGATTAATAAGGACAAAGGAAGAAAAGATCGCATCGTCCCTTTTCCTCAATCGTTCAAGGAAATGCTGGCCATGCACGCCGATTCGATGAAAAAGAAGCAGGCGGTTTACCTGTTCGAATCATCTTGGAAGAAAAAAGTATACCGATTGGGGAATACGGGGAATACGAAAGAGTTTAACCAATTATTCGGAGGAAGCCGGTCTTGTGCAAAATCTGTCGCCGCACAAACTGCGACATTTCCTGTTGACCTGGCTCAAAAAGCAGGGTGTCGATGACGCACTCATACAACCTTATTCTGGCCACGAAAGCCGCAAATCGTTGGAAGTCTGTTCTAAGCTTGCAATCACCGATGCCCAGCAGGAATATAACGAGGTTATCAATAAATTCCTTATTTAATTACACCTACTTTGCGGGGGGTGTCAGCTTCGCTGGTGCTACCCCTAGATAAATAAAGTTGGTTTACATAATTATAATTATGTAAACCAACTAGAAGGAATTCACCCTGACTTGGAAATAGCATTAATGACTTTGTGTTATTAGTATCGTGAGAGGTGTATCCTTTATCATAGCGCTTAATCCTATTTTTTCCTTATTTGCTCCAAATGATGTCGCATATGCTGAATATAATCATCAACGAGCCATTGTAGTGTTTCGGTGGATTGGTCCTCTTTTTGAAACCTTTTCTTAAAATCGAGTGAAGTACAGGAGTTTAATACATGTATGATTTGCTTATTTAAAAGCTTCCATAGATGTATGACATCCATGTGAGAGAACGCTTTCTGATACTGATTGGCTGTAACCCAATCATTTTGTGCATATGATTCAATTTTTACTGGGGATGTTGAATGCTTAATGATTATAAATCTTCGATGGTTATTCGAGGCGGAGTCACACAGATGCCCAAGTATTTCCTTTTTAGACCACTTTTCCGGGAGAGGCTTGGCATTAAATTCATGTTCTGAGATTGAAAAGAGTTCTTTTTCATGATTCTCGATGAGCCTAGTGAGCTCTTCAACAGCATTCTTCAATAGACGGGCCCTCCTTATTTGAGCGTTTTTCATATGATAAACCTTAGAATAAATCAGATTAAGTTGGAAAGCTATGGTGAATTAATTATAAAAAGAAGGTGCTATGTATGGAAAAAGCAAATACAAATTTGATTAAGGAAATAAATTTAAATTTGGTTCGCAAAGTATTGAAGCAGGTTGACATGGCAACTAAACCCCAACTAGCTGCATTGACTGATTTAAGTGTGGTAACTATCAATACTCTGATGCAGCGTTAACCTATCGTTTTAATTATAAGTACAGTCTGGCGCTGATTTACATATGAATGAAAAACAAGGGACGGATGTAGTGTCTACGACGGTAGTTAATTTAAATGAGGACGTTCTCATGAAAGAATAGCATCCTTTTCAAATTTTTAATGCTACACAATTTTATTCCACAATTGAAGACATCATTTCTCTCCATCCTTCCATTAAAGTTATTGGTATAGGAATCCCCGGACAATCAGTAGATGGAGAAATTACAGTAAGCAGTCATGAAAGGTTAAATGGAATTCGTTTGGCAGAGGATGTGCAAAGCAAATTTGGTTTGCCGGCTATTCTGGAGAATGACGTAAATGCTGCTGTATGTGGATACGTGTATAGAGAAGAAATAGCTGAAGATCAATGTGTGTTGGCTATTTATTTTTCTGAGAACTCTCCCCCAGGGATGGGAATTTATTTACTTGGTGGAGTTTTAAAAGGCATACATGGATTGGCTGGTGAAATCAAATTTCTTCCGTCTATGGATTGGGATGAAAGCAAGGGTACAGAAGTTTTTTCAACGGTGTATGTGAAGTTATCCAAATATTGCAATCCATATTTGACCCTGATCAGATTGTGGTCTATAGAGAGAATATGGAAGAAGAGTCCTTTTTTCATTTTTTAGAATCCTACAAATCCAAGCATAAGTTGCCTTTTTATCTCGAAATTATTGTCTTTAAATAAATTATAAATGACACCTTGACTTGGAACGCGTTTCATCCATGAAAGTTCATGTATAACTTAAAAGAGAAAGCGAGGACACTCTTATGATCTCACTGATTTTATTATGCTCAGTGATTTTTGGGGGGGACTTATTGGTGCTTAGTATTATCTGGGCAGTCTACGGAAGTAAAGCCTATGCGCTCTTTTGATGATTTTTTCGAATGACTTTGTATAGCCCCTTAATAAAGGTTCTTTTTTTAGTCGATTTATTAAGCGGGAAGGATCTACATGAGATACGAATACAGGGGAGGGGTTTATTGGTGTTTAAACTGGTAGTAAGTGATCTGGATGGTACTTTCTGAATAATAGCAGCACTTTCGATGTCTTATTAACGATAAAGAAAATGATGGATTTACAAAACAATTAAAATTAATTAATGTTATTGAAAGAAGCACTCCAAACTGCCCAATGAAAGGACTATACGTAGCATGAAAAATAAAATACTGGTTTTTGATATTGGTGGCTCTTTTATAAAATTCAGTTTGTATTTTCAAGGTGAATTTATGAATAAAGGTAAAGTTGCGACACCATTAGATTCACTTGAGGACCTGCTTGGTGCTTTGAAGCAAATTCATAATAAGTTTATAGATGAATGTGAAGGTGTAGCCGTCAGTATGCCAGGTATTGTGAATTCGGCCAGCGGTCATATGGTGCATGGAGGCTCATTAAAGTATATAAATGATATAAATATGATCGCAGTTTTTGAGAAAGCGCTTCATTTACCCGTAGCGATTGAGAATGATGGAAAGTGCGCTGCTCTTGGAGAAGCATGGTGCGGTTCATTACAAGGGGTCACCGATGGTGTTGTTCTGGTAGTTGGAACAGGGATGGGCGGCGGAATCATCTCTCAAGGGAAATTGCTGAAAGGCCATCATTTATCGGCTGGGGAATTCTCTTTTATCAGAACAAATAACGAACATGCAGACAATGTTGATTATCTGCTTGGTATGCAAGGGAGTAGTTTTGTTTTAACTAAAACTGTTGCGAAAGCCAAAGGACTTCCTGCAGATTCTATGACAGGTGAAAAGGTATTCTAGTTCATTGAAGAAGGTGATCACACAGTCCAAAAGATTTTTCAAGAATACTGTAGGAACATTGCTACACAAATCATTAATTTGCAGGCGATTCTTGACCCTGAAAAGTTTGTCATTGGGGGAGGCATATCTGCAAATCCTTTGCTGGTCACTACCATAAGGGAAGAGCTGGAGAAATTATATATGCATTCGTTCTTAAATGTTGTGGATGTAAATATTGAACAAAGCAAATTAGGCAATGAAGCAAATTTGTTGGGTGCTGTATATAACTATAAGCAATCGTTTCATCTTGAATGATGACAAAA
The DNA here is from genome assembly GCF_020404765.1 of Paenibacillus sp. BJ-4. Taxonomy (GTDB): domain Bacteria; phylum Bacillota; class Bacilli; order Paenibacillales; family Paenibacillaceae; genus Paenibacillus. The sequence continues at coordinate 6,758 of NZ_JAIVEM010000161.1, read as the reverse complement.
AGGTATATTACGACGAGTACCAGATGAGTAATATAAACTAATAAATTATAAACAAAAGGGTGCGCCTTAACTTTAGACACGCCCTTTTTTGGCAGGAAGTTTGTTTGATATTTCAATATTAGTTTACATAATAAATATTATGTTAAATAAGTATTGATTTATGAGTCCTCATAATGAATGGAAATGGCAACAAGCAAAATCAGCAAGTGGATCATTCTTATCCAAGTGTCCGCTTGCTGATTAAAGTTGCAAGTGCGTTTACATTTCATTTTCCGGAGGAGATTCAATGATCAATCCTTGGACATGCTTGCGTCCCAGAAGCTTTCGTTTTTTGCGGTTTTCTTTGGTTTCTAAAACAATGTCTAGATCATAGTCGTCAGGATACAATTCAGTAGCAGCGATGTGAAGGACGAGCCTTTTTTTATTTATGGTCAGCTTTTGTCCTTGGATCAAAATCCCTACATTCCCTCGTTCATCCTCGGTTTTATAGACAATTCCAGTCCGATTCAAGTAGCCTACATAAACACTATCGCCAAGGGCAAATGGTATGGCTGAAGGGTTTAAAGTCTCTTTTTTAGGAGAAGGTTTACTTGCAGCAACTGGCTTTTCCTCAGCAAGAGCAGGAGGTATAATAAACGATTCCTGTGTATTCCGAGACATTCTGCCTGTAGAAATGGCCTGAGAACGCTCGATAATACGATTCCACATCCCCAGCTTCAAGGCAATTGCGTATGCGTAGCTTTCTCCGGCCTCGCCGATTCGAAGGCGATACAAGGGTTGCAGCGTTTCGGTATCAAACTCCATACGAGCATTTTGGAAGCCCGGTGTATTTTCAGCAAAATGCTTGATTTCGCTAAAGTGTGTTGTAGCCACTACCGTTGCCTGTCGACGGTGAAATTCTTCCAACAGCGCAATAGAGAGTCCTACGCCTTCTCCCGGATCGGTACCGGATGCCATTTCGTCGATCAGAATCAGAGTGGAGCTGCCCGCCGTTTCCAAAATGCCGATCATGTTGCGAATATGTGCTGAGAAGGTGCTCAACGCATGTTCAATGCTTTGACCGTCCCCGATGTCTACCTCAATTTCCTCAAATACAGCCATTCGGCTGCCTTCCAAAACAGGTACGAGCAATCCAGATTGTACCATTAGAGTTAACAGGCCGACGCTTTTGAGGGCCATCGTTTTTCCGCCTGTATTCGGACCGGTAATAATGAGCGAGGAATAGCCTTGGCCGATGGAAAAATCAAGCGGAACCATGGTATTCGCCATCAACGGGTGACGAGCACCATGGATATCTATTATCCCGTCATGGTTAAGCTCGACAGGCACAGCATCCAGAGTCATGGCATATTTAGCCTTGGCCAATAAAAAATCCAGTACTCCTACCGTCTCTGTGTTGATACTAAGCTCCCGGGTATATGATTCGGCGAGGGCTGTAAGTTCTCCGAGCACTTTCATTTCTTCTTTTGATTCTTCCGCCATGTTCGCGCTCTGATCAAATTGCAGGCTAACAATTTCAGCAGGTTCAACATAAACTGTTTGACCGCTTCCTGATTCATCAAGGACGCTGCCCTTTACTTGTTTACGGAATTCTTTTTTGATTGGAAGCACATAGCGGCCGCCGCGCTGACTAACCATATTTTCCTGCATGATGGATCGATGCCGACTGATAAGAGAATCAAGTTTCCTCTTTATGCGTTCTTCAGTAACCGTTATTTTTTTGCGGATTTTTGCCAGCTCTTTACTGGCCATATCCGTCACTCGTCCCGAATAAATACATTTCTCGATTTCGGACAGAAGTGGCTCCATACCATACATGGAGGAAGCATAGGCACTGACAGTTGGAGCGACATCTGCCTTGGAATTCATGTATTTTATGAGTTGGCTGCAACTTCTTATAAACTGAGCCATGTGAGAAAAATCGCGCTCGCTGAACAAATAGCCGGTTCCCAACAAGTGAAGGATGTATTCCATCCCTTCCAGCGAGGGGATGGGGACGCTTGCTCCGTGGCGTATTAACTGCAAGGCTTCGTTTGTTTCATTCAGGCGAGTCCTGATGGTACGAATGTCTGTAATGGGAAGCATGGAAGCGGCATGCTGCTTACCAAGGTAAGAAAAGGCACATTCGGAGACTCTTGTTTTGATTCGGTCGTATTCCAAACGCTGCATCGTGGTTTCATTCATGAGAAATCTCTCCTTTGGTTGTTTGTTCAGGATTTTTGGAACCTTGCTGCAAAAGAAAAAGGGCGGAGAATGAACAAATCGTTCATTCTCCGCCCTTAAAGAAAGAGGGAAATATCGTCAAATAAGCCTATGATTCAGCTTGTGTAGTTCCTTTCTCGTCTCCAATTCATTCACGCATCAGCCCATTTGTAAGCTATTCGGCTCAAGAATGAAAGACATTTAAAAGGAAACTACAAAATCTGAAAACAAAAAGACCGCGCTGAACACAGCACGGAATAAGGCCTAGATGAAATAATCCCTGAGGCGATTTATGATCTCCGCATGTTCTTAACTAATACCAGGGTAAAAACACAACAGCAAACTAAACCTGTCCCGAAAGGGTACAAGCGCCTGATGGTCTTCCCTGAATATGCAATTGCTTAGTTAAGAACGTTCACCGACATCAAAATCTCTCCCTTAATTGAAGATATACCCATACTATACGATCAGGCAAGCCCTGAAGTCAAGGCCGACTTCTTCAATTCGATACAAAAGTGATCATGAGAACAAAGAAATATGATATACGTAATATATATTATGTTAACTTGATGACAATTGGGCAGTTATTAACTTTTAATTGGAATGATAATCATTAAAAATGTAATGATGAATGGAACTCGTATATACTGCGAATCCATCTATGAAAATGGCCCCACTCAAGCAGCAATACGATATGAGCACATTTATCATATCCCTGAATTGAAAGTATCTCTATAAACCAATGTGTACATTATTAAAAAAACAATCCCAATCCTTTTGTACCATGCATTATTAGCATAAATTATATTTGACATAAATATTCATACTGTAAAAAATATCCGGAGTGAGCAGCTATTTTGTACATTTTTTTAAAATTCATTGGACTTAGTAGACCCAAGCCATAACATGCAAGTTAAAGCCTTCTCTCCAAATTTTCTGTTCAAAGGGAGTTATGTGTTAATTAAATTGTTCAGTGAAAATATAGTATTAGACTAATATGTAGATCCTTTTATTTTCAGACTTAGGAAAAAAGCGTTAATCGAGGATCGATCATAACGCTAACGGGCAGTTATCTTTAGTGACTTACCATAGTAATATATGGTTTATATGCATTATTCATCATTTAAATCTGTTCAAATATAGGTGATGGATAATGAAGTGGAATGAAGTAATGCATGAAGAAGATAGTATCATTGGGTTCATCAATCACTTCCATTTTCTAAGATAAAGATAAAAATTAAAGGAAATTCTGGGGCAAGTCATTATACCTACGAATAATACTCTAAGTTGGCAAATAGCAACAAATCACAGATTAGTTATGCCCACCAGCTCCATAAATCGTGAGAGAGCACTGGTCATGTACGAGTCACGACGCCTTATAAACACAGTGGGCACTGTTCTGTACGGTTCCGGTAATGGATGACAGTTAAGTCTTCCCTGCATCCGTGATTCAACCATAGATATTGGTAAGACGGTGACTCCTAACCCGTTTTCAACGCATTTAAGGACACCCTCTAGAGTGCCATATTCCATCACCTTCATAGGAGCATAGCCATTGTCCTCTAGCCATCGTTGCCAACGTCCCAAATAGATGCAATGCGTGAATGACGAAAGCAGTGGTTCATGTAAAATCAATTCTAATTGGAATGGTTCCGGAGAGTAGCTTGTAATCAAAACTAGAGATTCTTCAAAGACAGGGTATTCAACAATTTCCGGATGAAGAATTGGCCCATCCACAAATGCGCCGTCTACCTTATATTTGAGAATGGTACTAACCTGATCTACAGTAGGTGCCATATATAAGCTTAATTCTACTTGTGGAAATTTCTTGTGATATTTTGTAAAAATCAATGGCAATCGTGTAGAAGCAGTTGACTCCATAGCTCCAATGCGCAAAGTTCCCCGCGGGGCAGAAGAAAGCTTAACTGCCTCAATCGCTTCCTCGAAATCGTAAAGCAACTTGTTTACATGCGGCAACAGTTCATGTCCTGCAGGCGTTAAGGATACCTTCTTATGATATCGATATAACAGAGGAACGCCCAACTCTTGCTCAAGACGTTGTATTCGTGCAGTAACGTTGGACTGTACATAATTCAATTTCTCAGCAGCTTTTGTAATGCTTTGTTCAATTGCTACTGCCTTAAACACCTCCAAAGATCTAATGTCCAAAACAACTCTCTCCTTTTGCATCACAAAATTTGATTATCTATACACTATTTTTTAATTTTACGTGATGCATCGCAGTATGTAAACTTAGTGAATAAGAGGGATTTACACCAAAACCAAGTGATTGAGTACCTCGTTATCTGATGATGAGGAGGTGAATGGGGAAAAAGGAGATTCTAGCCGGGGCAAAATGCAGCACACGTTACTAATAATGAGGAGGGAATCTCATGGTTTCGAAGGTCAATGTACAAGATAAATTTTTGCAAATAATTGATTATTGGAATCCCAGAATAGGCGGAGAGTTGAATGATTCATACGTAAAAATGGCAAAGATCAAGGGTGAATTCATTTGGCATCACCATGATCACGAGGACGAAATGTTCTTCGTATGGAAAGGGAGACTCCTAATCCGTTTGAGAGACGGTGAAATAGCTGTTAACGAAGGGGAGTTTGTTATTATGCCTAAAGGAGTTGAACATTAGCCAATTGCTGAAGAAGAGGTCCATTTACTATTAATCGAACCAAAAACTACTCTAAACACGGGAAATGTGGTGAATGAACGAACCGTTTCGATTCCTCAACGAATTTGATGAAACGCTCATCAGTGAAATATTATATTGATTTTGATTCGATCCTTAGCTAATGATTCAACTAATGGGAAACGCTAGTTGAACCAATAGTCTAAAACCTCCTAATAGAAGCAAACTAGAATTAATTGCCCAAGTAGGAGGTTTTATTATGATTTTAAGCGAACTTTGGCGTCATTATGAAGCGGATAAGCGAATCCAGGGATTTAGTCCAAATACATTGAAAGCATATGCGTTGCAGCTCAGAATGCTGGTAACAGATCTCGGGGATATAGATATTTCCGAGGTAACTATGAATCTGTTGAAGGAATACCTAGCTAAGCAGTCAGATCGATTAAAGCCAAGTAGCCTAGGGCACCGCATCCGTTTTGTGCGCTCTCTATTCCGTTTTGCATATGAAGAAACCTATATATCCACAAACCCTTCGCTCAAACTACGTGAGCCCAAAATGGATAAGCGAATTCCTAAGTTTTTGATGGAGGAAGATGTAATTCATCTGAAGATCTCTTGTCAGACACTAAGAGAAAGAGCTTTACTTGAGTTTCTCTACAGCACAGGCTGCCGAATTGGAGAGGTCGATTACTTCACCACAGAGTGTAAAGTATGGTTGAAGAAGTATTTAGCCAGTCGTGAGGACTCCTGTAAAGCCTTATTTGTAACTGATACAATTCCTGTTAAGCGAATGGCCATTCCAACGCTCAGGTGAGCTGGCAGATCGCGGAGCGGTCGAGACAAATGTGTACCCCCATCGATTCCGTCATACTTATGCATGTCAGCTGCTTGATAACGGAGCACCTTTAGCTTTTATCCAAGGCATGCTGGGTCATGTAAAAGCCTCAACCACGCAAATCTATGCTCAGCTCCGTGGAAAGCGTCGGAGAGAACTGTATCGTCGATTTTTTTAGTATGTTAGCGGCTGATTCTCCTTTAGAGATCCGCCGCATTCAACTATACCAGCTAATAGCTTGTCAACATTTCCAGCAAAACAATTTAGAAACCTTATGGTATAGTGAAAAATAAGCATGCCAAACACCCTTCCAATTCGAGTTGCATTGGAAGGTTATACCATTAACTTTTTGTTATGTCAGACGGAATGATTTCTTACTTTTTAAAATGGCATACAGCCAATGAACCAGCTTATTTGCACATGCCACTAGAGCAACTTTGTGAGGCTTTCCTTCGGCTCTTTTANCTTTAATCCGAGTGTTGCGAGAACGGATCAACCCACACTGCACGGCCATAACTAGGACATATCGAAGCTGCCGGGAACCGCGTTTGGTGATTCGATTTCGAGTTGCTGTGAACTTACCTGAAGCAAAAACAACTGGGGTCAATGCCAGCAAACGCGACCAGTTTCGACAAAATTGTTGCAGCAATTTTATGGCCAATACCGGGAATAGTCTGGATTAAATCATACTCTTCAATCTCTTTAGCCAGGGCATCTATGTTCTGTTCTAACTCAGCAAGATGCTCCTGGTACTGAAGAATCCGGGCGATCAGGATCTTTAGATTAATCAAGTGGCTTGAGTACATCGTTTGCTGAAAGGGATTTTGTTTTGCTGCATCGAGCAATCGTTGGACTTGTTTGTTAATCCAATTTTCTGAACGACCTCGTTTTGAAGAAAGTAGAAGGCTGATCTTGGACACCTTTATATGCAGGGAAAACCTGATCCAAGACAGCTTGGAACTGCAGCTTTATTTGCACACACATCTTTGAAAATGCCTCATATTACCGAGTCAGATAGCGCAGATTAAGCAGCTGCACACCCCTTTTTTTGTAAGGTTCGAATTCTTCCCTATAGT
>NZ_JAIVEM010000114.1 GCF_020404765.1 Paenibacillus sp. BJ-4 | reverse complement strand
CCAACGATTTCAGGCCAAACTCAAACAGCGCGCGCCGATTGAGTACCGGCACGCGCTGGCTGCTTAGCCTTTTTTCACTTGTCTACTTGACAGGGGTATGACCAGCCTTTCTAATCCGTTTCAACTGTTTTTACTTTTCAACGCTCTTATACCACTCATTCACTTCTTTTGTAATTTGTTCGCCTCCGGCATTCTTCCACGTCTGTACGAAGGTATCAAAGGCTGAAATCGGCTGTTTGCCATAAATAATTTCATTGAAGGTTTGGTTTTCAATCTTGTCCAAATAATCCTTTTTGGCCTTCATCGTTGGCGTAGTAGGTCCCGTGAACTGATCCTTCATGGAGATGTCCTTTTGTTCCATCAACACTTTGGCAGCCGCAGGAGTACCCTTTCCGTAGTTAACCAATACATCCTTCTCCAGACGGGTTTCCGCTTCTTTGCCGTTAGCCAAGCTTAACAAAGCTTTCATTTGGGCATCAGGTACACGTGCACCATCACGAACCAGCAAATAACGAATAGAGTTTACATAACCGCCTGGTATTTTGTCGTTAGGCAACAGCTTTCCGTTCGCATCCAAATCATAGTCGTAGCCCTTAAACAACCCATTCGACAAATCTCCGTCCTGTTTGGCATTTGCATAGTGATCAAACAAATAATTTTGATAAGTGAAAAAAGCTTCAGGATGCTGCATTTGCTTGTTAATCAGTACGACACCATTCGTATATTGAGTCCCATGGCGCATGGCTTTGTTATCAGGCCCTACTGGAATCTTGATCGGCTTCCATACGGCGCTCGGCACATTTTTGACCGTATCATAAAGCGGCCAGCCGCTCATCCAGTATGGACCCGGTATGATACCTGCAGTTCCTGCAACGGCAGGCTCTGACGTTTTATTTTCATCCCACAAGGCCGCTTCCTTGGGAATATATCCCTTTTTGAGCCACTCACTCAGCTTTTGCAGACCCGGCTTCATACCAGGCTGTACGGAGCCATATTCCAGACTGCCGTTCGTGCCTTTGTTCCACTGTTGCGGGAGTGTACCATATGCCCCGAAAATCCAGGACGGGTCACCCATCCAAGTGTTCATGGACGTTTTAAAACCGATGCTGAGCGGAATAACTTTGTCTGGAGACAGTCCGTCCGGATTTTTATTTTTAAAGGCATCCATCACTTTTTCCAGCTCGTCCATCGTCTGAGGGGCCTTCATGCCCAGCTTATCCAGCCAATCTTGTCGCACCCACAATATGTAATCGTGGTTATAGGCGAAATCCAGTACAGGAATACCCATTTTTTTGCCATCCCGGCTATACTGATTCCATACATTCGTATCCTGATTCATCGCTTGCTTCCAGGAATCCGAAGCGTACTTATCGAACAAAGGACCAACTTCTGCAAACATGCCGGAATCGATCATGTCCTGCGCCAGTTGCTCATTTTCCGTTCCCAGTACAACAACGTCCGGCATCTCCTGACCGGAGGACATAGCCAAACGCAGCTTGGTCGCAAATGCACCATTCGTATCCGTGACAGACCAGAGTGATTTTACATTAATACCGAATTTCTCTTTAGCCCATTTTGTCGCAACATTATTTTCGATAGATTCGCCATTTTTAAATTTTAAGGCAGGATCTACACCCCATACTGTGGAAATTGTGACTTCCGGATTGTATTTTTCTTTGTATACGTTTTCAGTTTTTGCTTCGCTATTGGTATTTCCATCATTCCCCGTGCCCGAGCAGCCCACAAGGCCAACTCCTAATACCATAGTTGCGGCGAGCAACGACAATAGCTTTTTTTTCGAATGAACTCGCATATTGTTCCCCCTCAAAAAATCATTTTCTACTCTTTTATTATAAGAGGGCTTTCCTACGCAGCCTATGTCACAAAATAAATATTTCTGCACCTTTCCCAACTGATCTTTACTGATTTCGTCTCTACTGGTCCCGAAATTCATGCGGAGTCATTCCGTAATGCTTTTTGAACATCTTACTGAAATATTGGGGATTCTGATAGCCCAGTTCGGTTGTAATTTCATATATTTTTTTGTTGGAATACTTGAGCAAATAGAGAGCCCGCTCCATTCTCATTCGAATGATATAATCTCCCAGACCTTCTCCGGTTTCAGCTTTATAGATTTTGGACAGATAGACCGGATGAAGATAAACCTGATCGGCAATCGTCTTAACAGACAGCTCCTGACCTTTATCCTGGGAGATAAGCTCCTGAACCTGCTTGACCACGTAGCTTTTGGCGCTTTGCTCACTTGCGGACCATTCCGACTTCAGCTTGTTCATCATCGAAAATATCCATTCCTTAAGATTGGAGAACGATTGAACCATTTTCTGCGCATGCAGCGGGTCAAAGCCGGTTTGATCGATCTGCGTAATAAAGCGTCCCTGCTTATGCGCCGTGTACATAAATGCACTCGTTACCGTAATAAACAGCTCATATAAATGCTCACGAGTATACCCTGCTTCCTCTATTTTTCCAAATACACGGTTTATCTTCGCTTCAGCCTCTTCCCATTGCCTGGACTCCAGCAGATGAGTCAGCGTCGGGTGCACGTATAGCCCCTCCAACAATTTGGCTGAGTTGTGCGACTGTTCTGGCTGTTCTTCTATAAATAGCAGCGTATCCGTTTCATCCTGCTGGTTCCAGTATAATAATCTGATGGCTGACTGATATACCTTGGGCAGCTCCTCTGGGAACATAAACCAGCCGGTTACCGTAACGTAAATTTCACCTTTTAAGTAGTTGCTAACATTTTTTCGGAAATTTTCAATCGTCGCCCGCAAAATATGATTCTGCTCGTCCTCGCTCCGATCGGAACTTAGATTCCAATTTTCTTCTATTAATACAATTAGGCAGTCATGTGGCGCTTTACAGTGCCAAACGTAAAAATCGGGTGCAAACACTTCTTCAGCAATATTTCCAATCGCATACTCAATTAAAGATACCGAGTGATAGTCCATATCAGAAAAATGCTTGCCCAGCTGAATAAGCAGCATACCGGCACGTTGTCCCGTGCGTAGCATAATTTCGTACTGTGACAACTTGTCCTCTATCAATTGTACAGACAGATGACGTCCAAGCACCAAATCATGCATTAGGTGGGTACGCAGCACACCAAAATCGGTCCTGCGGCCGTACTGTAATTGATGAACCTTATCAAAAGCTTCCCATTCTTCCTTCAGCGAATCAATGGCAGCTGACACACATTTCATAAACTCCTCATCATCCACCGGTTTTAAAATATATTCAAAAGCCTTAAGCTGGATCGCTTTTTTGGCATATTCAAAATCGGCATAGCCTGTGAGCAGCAAACATCGAATGTGCGGCCATCGCTCTTTTACCTCAACAATCAATTCCAGTCCAGTCATGCCAGGCATACGAATATCCGTAACCAGAATATCAATGTCATGCGCTTCTAGAACATCCACTGCTGTTAATGCGGAAGCCGCTTGATGAACCTTCTCGATACCCAGCTCCTCCCATGGAATAGTAGCCGCCAGGCTTTCTGTTACATAGCTCTCATCATCTACCAGTAATATCTGAACCATTAGGTCCCTCCATCTTAACCATATTCGAATTCGACGAAGACTCGATCAAGCCATTCGCCTGCTCTTGACCTGCTTCTGCTGACAGCGGCCATTTTAAAACTGCACGCAGTCCTCCCAAAGGCGATAAAGAGAAGTCCAATCCTGCATCTTCTCCAAAATGCAATCGCATACGTTGATGCACATTCCATAACCCGTATCCATGTTCCTTTTCCACCGGCTTGTCAAGCGTTGAACTCAGGGCTGTTGTAGCCTCTGTGCTCAAGCCAAGTCCGTTATCATCCACAATCAGGTACATATACGAGCCGACATGCTCAGTCATAATATGAATTATACCATCCTCCGCTTGTGGCTCTATTCCATGCAGCACCGCATTTTCCACCAGTGGTTGCACCACAAGCGGTGGAATCAGCAGACTGTTGGCCTGTGAAGAAATATCGGTTGCAAACGTTAGCCGCGGCATACGCATCTGCTGGATTTTTAAATAGTAATTCACAAACTCGACTTCCTCTGATAATGGAACCAAATCCCGTTCCTGTCTTGTCGTATATCGATAATACCTGGATAAATTATGCGCCATGGCCACGACCGCCTCATGATTGCGGAGCTTTGCCATACTTGTGATAAACGAAAAACAATTATAAAAAAAGTGTGGATTGATTTGTGACTGGAGCTGCTTTAGACGCGCTTCCTTGACATGCAGCTGCTCAACATACACCTTCTCAAACAGCTCCTGAATCTGTTCGACCATCAAATTGAATTGAAGGGACAGGAAAGCAAACTCGTGACTCCCCCTTGGGCTTAATCGAACAGCATAGTCCCCATCCTTTAATCTCCGAAATGCCCGCATAAGCTGAAGAATCGGCACTTGTACCTGTGAATGAAGCAGGTAAGCACCAATCAAGCCTACCAGCAGCGAGCCAACAACGGTGATATAAAACAATCGATTCGATGAGTAGATCGGAGACATCATATCGGACAAAGGCATGTAGTCAATTAAATACCAGCCCGTTGTTTGCGAAAGGACGGCATGAACCAGGTAGCTCTCTTCTCCGATTTTTACGGTCAGATTATCAACCTCGTGCAGTCCCATTTTCTCCAATTTCGTGATCAGCTTGCCGGACAGCTCTTCATTTGCAGTACGATTATAGATCGCTCCTACACCTTTTTTATAATAAAAGGGTTCTTTCCGTCCATCACCTTTAAAGCGATCAAGCATGTCTTGAATGTTACTGCTGTCAAATTCGACCTTAATAATCGTGTTGGCGGTTTCAGGATTACCAAGTGAGGAAAATGGGGATAATGTATACAATGAAAATATAAATTGATCCTTCCCGTACATTCTTTTTTTGGATACCTGCCAGCCGTCTTTAATCCATTGATTTAAATCCTTTTGGTTATAAAAACCGGCCCCATTCTCCGATACAACACGTCCAAGTGAAGGTGAATAGATATTCAGACTGGTTCTCCAATTTGATGAGCTTTCCTGAAGACCAAGCTTGGTTTGGATACGTTTGACAAGATTAATTCCATCCAGATTGAGAGTCTTGTCCTTAAAAAAAATGGCTTGAAAGCTGGCAACATCAGGATCATGAATCAGTAGATGCGGCCAGGAGGAGATCATTTCAATATTCGTATTCACCTGATTTTGAAAAAAAGTCAGTTGATTATAATTAGACTGATTCAGCTCGTTACGTAACACACCTGTCGTCATCTGGTTTGAATAGACATACAGGATTAATACAGGAATCAACAATACGATAACGATGGAGACAATTTTCGTATAAAAATTAAATTTTAACATGTGATATACACATCCTCTGCACAAAAAACAGGCATACTAAATGGTATGCTTGAGCCCTGACCTTCCCCGCTGTCAGTACATACTATACATTATCAACGGTTGGCGGTGATAAAATGTTTGACGCTAAGCAAATGGAATGGTTCAATCAGCTATCCGCTGAAGATCTGGCTATTTTAGGTGCCGGCTTCACTACACTAGGTGATTTTTTTGATTTTTTGGCGTTGGTTAAGGCCAAACAGGAAGCTCCTAAGGGAAATAAAAAATAAAATAACCCTACTATTTCATGACAAATTACCTCACGACAAATCTTACGCGAGTTCCATCCTCATACTCATCCAATTGGTGACTAACCCATGAACCTGCCCCACGATTATCCTTAGGAGCTATGTATTTGACATTTGCACCTTGACCACCCTCTGAGCACATCGCCATCGGCCATTCATCCCGATCGTATCCTTTGCGAGTAGGAACTCCTGCAAGCGACTGCTTGCGATTTTGCTCGGCTCCTTCGCGGTCAATGGTGCATACCGAGGATTTTCCCGTCTGAATCGCTTCCTTGATATGCTGCGCCGTTTCAGGATAACGATCCGTTGGAAAGTGCAGCGTAACCTGTGCTGATGAAGACGGATTCTCTTCTGGTGTTTTAGTAAGAAGATCGGCTCCTTTAAACCAATACACGCCCGCGGCCAATAGCACTACAGTTATAAAACTTAACATTTTTTTCTTCAATTTTCCTCTTCCCTTCAAGCTATTCCAGTGGATGCCTTCAACCAAGGAATCCCTGGATTTTATTTTTTGTAACCCCTTACGAACTATAAAAAAAGGTTGAATATTCGACGACAAATAGTATAGAGAGGAGGTTGCACAGATGAATGATGAGATTAAACTGGCTGTGAGCCACATGCAAGCCGTTGTAATCCGGTTACACAATGGAAGTACCTTAATTGGCTGGCCTAAGCTCCTGTCTGACCCAGAAGACGATCAGCAATTCAAGCTCTACGATGACGAACACGTATATACGATTTCAATTCAGGACGTGGATACCGTCACAAGAGTTATCGTATAAGATAAGACAAACGACTCAATGTGATATCCATCGGACAAGTCCAAACAAGGCACACCACAGGAGAAGACTGATCAATAATCCCCAAAATAAACCTTTAAAAAGCTTCATACCATACTGACAACCTTTCCGACTGGCTTTTCAACATTATAGCATGTCAGAAAGACAGCTGTCGCAGCCCGCTTTACATCATCTTTATATTATATATTTCAAATCTTAAAATCACGATGCAGAGGTAATGTGCAATAATTCCGAAAATTATGCCCGATCACCAATGAAAATGCAATCATGACATAATAAAAATCACATTTTAATCAAAAATTAATGAAATTTTTCCGAAAATAATGTATAATTATTGACATAATAAAACGTACGAGGTGATCATCATGGCATTATTAAATAAAGTTCAGGAATTAAAATTGCAACTGCCTAACGAGCATCATAGCATTTCGCAATATGTGGAGCATGCACTGCATTCGATTGATAATTTTGTGGAACAACATCGTCAATTTATAGCTGCTCAGGCTTTGTATGGTGAGAAAATCAATGGTACGGAGGAAAGACTGTTCCGCGATACGATTTCCGAGATTAAAGCCCAGCTGGTAGCTACTCTGGAAAAGACAGTTGAAGACTTCGCCCACAGAGGGGATAAGCATTGGAAAAACCATTATCAGGACGGCGTAGAGTAATTTAAAAATAACTCCCGGTCATTGTGGTCAAGACCCCATTTTATAGACACTAAAAAAAGATCCTAGGCTATAAGCTGCTTCCGATACTCTTTCGGAGGCAGCTTATTTAACTTCCGTTGTGGTCGACATTTGATTGTGGTACGCGATAATTTCGTTATTGAACAAGCTTTAATCGCAGACAGATATAGCCAGCAATCACCCACACGATATTGCGTGATATCTGTGACCCATTTTTGATTAGGTTTTTCCGCCTTAAAATCCTGTTAGCAGATTTTTCGCCACATGATTATACTGCTCATATACCTTCTTCACAAGTGCTTTCTCGTCCCGATCTCGATCTACTCCTCTCCGCTTTAAGAAGGTGTAATATCCACTTCTGGAGACTTTGAAAAACGTACAAAGTTTGCTAATGGGATAGTCTTTCGTAGCTTTCTCAATGGTTATATATTTGTGTGCTTCATCTCCTGTACATACCTATCCTGACCGATATACTCCTTACGCCGTCCTCGCTGGTCTATTAGCCCGAATTCACCGAGTTGCTTGTATTTGCGCATCCATTCTTTTAATCGATGTCAATCTGCGATCCCAAACTTCTCCATGAGTCTACGATATGTCCAACCTTCTTCGATATGGAGTCGTATGGCCTCTACCTTGGTTTCAAACGTATACTCGTTAAACTTTGTTCCTTTTTTCGCCGGCATAAAAAATGCACCCCTTAGATTTCATCGGATAAACCAGGGGTTTATTCCAATGTCTATTCTAAGGGGTGCACTTCAATTTGGGACCAGAGGTTATTTTTTTATAAGCCGATTTGGCAATGCACGAAAATTATTTTAGCACTCTGGCAGATGTCGCTACAGTTTTACCACCATAGACCACCTTGATGCTTGAACTTCCGGTATCCACTGCCTTCACCTGTCCGCCTGTTACCTGTACAATCGACGGCTTGGAAGATGTCCACACCGCTGAGCTTGTCACATTGGTCATCGCACCTGTATCAAAAACTGCATTGACACTGAGCACTTGAGAGGAGCCTTTAGGGAGCTTCAGGTTCTTGTTGCTCAAGACTAGCTTGAGTAGCTTAGGTGTTACCTTGATCTCCACGTTAAACGACTTGTCTTGGTACGTGCCTGTAATAGTTGCTGTTCCAATTCCAATCGCTTTAATAGATGACCCTTTTACGACCGCTACGGAAGCATTCGATGTAGTCCATTTTACCTTGCTGCTCAGCGTAACTTTTTTACCCTCTTTATAAATGCCGATGACTTTGATGGACTTACTCCCTTTCAAGTTCATATCAGCACTCGTAAAGCTTGGAGTCAATGTAGAAATAGCTCCTTCCACAATGACAGGCACCTTCACGTATTTGTTCATATACATTGCCTTGATTCCTGAGTTGCCGCCACTTACCGCTTTTACTTTACCATTTGCTACTGTAACTGCCGCTGTTGTGGCCACCCAGCTTACCTGATTCGTAACATCAAGGATTCCTCCACCAGCCATGTGGGCTTTTACTGTCGGAATACTCGTTTCTTGTCCTGCAACCAGCACATATTTCTTCTCGGAAGCCGTCAGCTTGAGCACTTTGTATTGCACAGTCACTGGAATATCCAGCTTGAGCGCACCTACTGTCGCTGTCAATGTAGCGCTGCCTGGGTTCACTGCAACCAGCTTGCCATTGGCTATTTTGACTGCACTTTCACTGCTTAAGCTCCATTTCACATCAGATTGAACTGCTTTTTTAGCCCCATTGACCAAATAAGCAGATATCGTCGGAAGAGAAGTTTTGCTGCCTGTTTCGAGCGTCAGACTGGCTTTGCTCGATACCAGCTTTTCAACAGTCGGCTGCACATTAATCTTCAGCGTCTTGCTCAAACCGTGATAGGAAGCTGTAATCGTCGAATTTCCTGCATCCATCGGAGTGATTTTACCTTGCTCCACTGTGGCAACCAGCGGATTGGACGAAGTCCATTCTGCCGTATTGGTTACATCGGTTTTACTACCCGTCAGGCTTACATCGGTTGCATTGACCTGAATTGGGGAGCTTCCCAGAAAGACCGATTTAGAGCCGGTGGCACTCAATATCAATGCCTGGGAGGAAGAACGAACATACACGATCGTTTGTGCTTTAAGTCCATCCTTGCTCGCTTTAATGTAAGTCACGCCTTTGGCAAGAGGACGAACAAGTCCATCTTCTACAGTAGCAACGGTCGAATTCGTAGATGTCCATTCTACACCAGACACATTTTCTGTACTGCCTCCGCTAAGCACACCTTGAGCAGTCAGTTGCTTTGATTCTCCGCCAATCGTTAGATTAATGGGACCTGACGGATTTAATTGCAGCTTACTGTAAGGCGATTTTACTGTAATGGTCGTCACTACCGTCCGGTTTTCATGTGTGGCGGTAACTTTGACCTGTCCTTTCGATACTGGGGTAATGAGTCCCTTTTCTACCTTTAAAATACTTGAGTCCCCGGAGATCCATTCAGCATCTTGAGTTACATCCTTTTTGCCGTCTTTTGTCACAAACCACACTTTTAATTGCGCAGGGTTTCCACCCAGATTTACTGTAGTTGGATTCTGACTATCCCACTCGACCGTGTAAGACGTGCTCTCCTCAGCCCGGATCAAACCTGCTGGCCATGCCGCAAATACAAACATCAGCAAAGCTAGTAAGAAGGTACTCCGTTTGCTCATACGTTTCATACGTTCCATTCGTTTCTCTCCCTTGGTTTCATCTTTATAAATAGGGTATTATTAACAAGCCCATTACCTTTTATCGGTAAACAGTCAACTAATTTGAACCCTTAAACGAAAAAAAAGGTGAATTATTACAGTTAAAGCTCTCCGCGCAGCGACCTCACCACGAACAAATGCCCTTTCTTTGACAAGGTTTGTCCATCTTCAAGCATGACATCGTGATCTGTATGACTAACCAACCTGATATTGTAAGCAATCAACTGGTCATCTTTCCAAACTGAAACTGCCGATTGAAAATGAATGGCATTATCAAACTGCAATGGAACGCTCATTACATAGCCAAAAGAGTTCAGCTTGGCCGGGTGGCGGATTCGGCGCTCACGTCCGGGAGGAAGCATGGAAATATACGCAATATTTTCAAAAGGAATAGCCAACATTTTCGGGCCTAAAATAACGCACTTGCGTGTATCATCCCATTTTTCGAGCGTCCCGCGCACCTTCTGGGTATGACCGTTGTTGCCATAATATAAGATGACCTGACGTCCCTTCCACTGACGCATGTCCCCACCTCCAGTGCTAGCGGTTAGGAATCTCCCACCGAATCGGTTCCATTCCATGCTCCTGCAAAAATGCATTGGTACGCGAAAAAGGTTTGCTGCCAAAAAAGCCCCGATGAGCCGCTAACGGACTTGGATGGCTGGATTTCAGCACCAAATGCTTGCTGGTATTTACGAAGCTTGCTTTTTTCTGAGCATGGCTGCCCCACAAAATAAACACTGCCGGCTGCTCACGTTCATTGATCGCTTCAATCACAGCATCCGTGAAACGTTCCCAACCTATTCCCTGATGAGATTGCGGTTGTCCTTCACGCACGGTCAGTACATTGTTCAGCAGGAGTACGCCCTGTTCAGCCCAGGGAACAAGGTAACCCTGATTCGGAATAGGAGTGCCGATATCATCTCGAATCTCTTTATATATATTTAGTAGAGACGGCGGCGTGCGCACACCTGGCCTAACGGAAAAGCTCAAGCCGTGAGCTTGTCCCTCTCCATGATAGGGGTCCTGTCCCAGTATAACCGCTTTGGTAAGATGATATGGCGTTAATTTGAGTGCTGAAAACAAATCTTCTTTCGGGGGATATACTTTGTGTATCTTGTACTCACGGGCTAATGTGTATCTTAATTCATTAAAGTAAGGCTTTTCGACCTCTTCCCGTAGTACATCATCCCAATCATTCCCAAACATAACTCCTGTCTCCTCTCGCTATGTAGATATCTTAAATTGCAAGCTTTTTATCCAAAAAAATAAGCTGACCCCTCATCCGGAGCCAGCTTATTTATTCGTTACTTTGTTTTGCCGAAGGACCAGAAAAGTAATCTTACGATAGTCAGCTACCGCAGGGTCTAAATTCGATTTCCTTATTATAGCATTAACGATATTGATGTCAAGTAACTGAAAGCTTAAATCCACCCATTGAAAAGCTCTTTATTGCTGTATTCGTGACGAATTTGTATGAGCATTCAAGTATTCCAGTGCATTATATAACATAACAGCAGCTTCAGCACGTGTAATCTCGCTTTTTGGGCAAAACTTTTCATTCGTATCCAAAGTATTGACCTTGTACACTAGCGAGCGTTGGATGCTACCTTGATAAGAAGGCTCCAGTTCGTTGTCGTCAGCAATGTTCACAGGTGCGATTTTAATCATGGGAAGAACGCCTGCTTTTTCCACGCCCTGAATCAACATGTGGGTGAACTCTTCCTTGGTCAGAGCTTGCCAAATTCTAATATAGTACCCTCTCTAAGCAGCGTGCCAGTTCATCATCAGGTAGCGGCTTGCGATGCGTATTCTCCAAATAAATATGTTTTTCAGTTTCCGGCATGATATATTGTTTGTACCACAGGAACAAATCGGGACTATCTCCCTGAATTCGGAGAAATTTCCGTACGGTGTCCGCATGAGAAATGGTGTTATCGAGATTGGTCAACCAATCCGCCCGGTAGAAATGCTCCCATCTTCCAGTCCCTGCGCGCGAGAGCGCTTCTTTACCCGTCCGGTAGCTCCAAACTGCATGCGAAGCTTGTATAAATGCTCGTGGATAGTCTCCTTCAAGAAATAACCCATAGGCGATGCAGATGTTAGCCAGCCCGCGGCAACCGCTCAAATGCAATTCAATCTGTACAAGAAGCTGATTATACAGCCTGCGACATTCATCTTCAGACAATTGCTTCATAATTTGTAGGCACCGTTCTTGCAGCTCAACCCAGCCAGGGATAGCCGACTCGGCTTTTTCCTTGAACCAGCGTACCTGTTCAGCAAAAGGTCTTTCTCCAGCAGCCCAGCACAGTCGTTCATCACTGCCTTCTTTGCCTTGTAGCCAAAAGCCCATCATTTGCCGTGCTGGATGGTGATAGAATTCCTCCCCCGCCCGATCATCCTCATGCGGGCCGTAAAGGATAGTGCAACGGGAATAATCCCGGTATAATTGGGAAATCTCTTGATGCTGACGACTGTACAACCGACCGATAAAATCAGTTAGCTGCTGCTCAGCATCCACGTGGCCATGCGTCCATAAACTTGCTGTCAAATCCAGAGTATATAAATGCGGTAAAATATTACCTGAGTTAACCAACAGATACTCGTCTGCTCCTGCGGCAAATGCTGCCGTTAATTCGTCGGCAATCAGCTCGGCAGAGGAAGGAAATTGAGTAAGATGGTTTGACGCCTGCAGGTCGTGGAAAGTCACATGATAATAGACTCCGTTTTTGCCTTCGTCCTCCCCCCCGGGTAATGCCGTTACACGATGGTTGAGATTTCCATGGCGACGAGATACCATTTTGCCGTAACCATTGTCCGCCCATATTTTAATGACCCCTTCAGGAACTTCAATGTGACCCTGCTTGTATAACTCAGCAATCTCGCCATACATCGCCATACTGCACACAGGCTGCTCCACAAATTCGCAGATCATACTGTACTGCTTGCGAACCACATACGATATTAATTGTCCACGTTTTTCCGGCGTATTAAAGGAAGGATCATTTTCCCAAAAAGGCTTGTCACCCTGTCCACGAAAAGACAATACCCATACAATTTTCTCTCTCTTCTGCCGCTCAATCGCTTCCTGCCATAGCTGCTCAAATAGCTCGGGATGCTCTTTGTAGCTAGCCTGTTTCCCCGGAAAAGCACGCAAAAACATCTCCGCACCCAATGGCTCGGCATGATGGTGTGTAATCCATAATCCCATTTCGGCTGCAAGCTTATGCTGGATACCCGTACGTGGTAAATCCGTCCCCGGAATTACCATGTTGCCACCGCAGCGAAGTAATGCTTCAAAAACGGGCTCCCATACCTGCTCCGTCGGCGGATAATCATCCTTCCAGCCAATCAGGCATACCTCATCATTGACAAACCACCCCCGATATCGAACCTTGGGCGGTATACTGTCATAATCCTGGCTGGGCAGGACTATGGTATCCCGCTTGATCGGTGGAAGTTCCGCCCAGAACCAGAACGGTTCCACACCCAAAACGAAGCGACTGTAATGAAGCAACCCGTAAATGATCCCCAGCTCATCACGGCCGGTGATATGAAGTATCGTTCTCATGCCATCAGCAACAAAACGCAAACAATAGCCCTCTGGCCACTGTGGACATCTGTCCTCTTCCTGCGCATAACGGATAATGATTGAGGCCCCTTCTTCTGTTTGCAAGGGCTCTCTGCCAAACACTTGCTCATGATCTCGCGCAATCATTCTCCAAGCGTAGGCAATCGGCACACTTCCGACAGCCCGAAGAGTGTATCCGCTTTCAGATGAAATGATCAGAGGTTCACAGGGGTTCATGTATGGTCATCTCCTATTCAACTGTGAAGATTCTTCTTCCTTTTATTTTAACCTGCTATCTCAAAGGCTTTTACCATATCCTTTTACATATACACTGCCCACTATCCACTGAATGGCGGCTTGTCAATCCAAGCGCCCCCCTTCCTCCTGAAAAGGATTGGTGAATGGTCTACCAGCCAAGATATTTGAGAGGCCGGTAGTTCATAGACGAGAGACATCCGCCGATTCAGTGAAATGGATCTTTGCCAATGCTTCAATCAAACTAGAATGTAAGGCTTGTAGTTAAAGCTTTATACCTTTCATTCAGGTATTCTGCAGTCTCAACCATTATTTTTTGTCCTATTTCATCAACATGCCGATTCTTCCAATCCTCAAGGACTGTCCCCTTAACCCATTGGTTAAATGCGCCTAGTGCTGGTCCGCAGTGTACTTGATAATCAACCTTATTGGTTTTGTCTCCATTCAATGCAAGTCGGGTAGAATAAGTGAAGTACCATCTAAATATCAACGCCATCTTACGTTTGGGATTTCTCTCAGCTTTTTCAATTATCTCGGCCGGGTAATACGCTTTAATATCTTCATATACTTGTTCGATACTTTTCTTAAAATATTTTTCTTCAATATATCGTTTTGTTTCTCTATCAATTTCATCTATGGAATTATAATTACGGTAGAGATCATATAATTTATTCGCCCTGGCCGGGAAAAAGACTCCTTTTTTCATAACCTGAACTTTTGCGCCCATTTCAAACATATCCCCTGCCGGAGCGTAGTCTGTATCCTGTATGTTTAACTGCTGGAGCAAATCCTTTGCTTCCTCGCTTGTCCCTGCTTCAACCGTACACTGGTTGATTGAACCGGTCATGATAAAATCCGCACCCAGTATAAACGCTGCCGCAGCTGCTTGTGGAGTTCCGATCCCCCCGGCTGCCCCTACCCTTATACTTTTATTATATTTATACTTAAGTATCGCTTCATCCCTCATTTTAAGCATTAATGGGATCAGTACATATGCAACTGCATGGTCGGTATGTCCGCCTGAATCAGCCTCAACGCACAGATCGTCTACCATCGGAATTTCCATTGCCATCAGAGCCTCATTCCGGCTTATCCTATTTTCGGCCAGCAGTTTATTTACGATATTCTGGGGTGCAGGACTCAAAAAGGCCTCAACCACCTCGGGTCTTGATACTTTCGCTATAATCCTGTTCTGTGGTATTACGATCCCCTTTGCATTCCGTCTCAGACCCTTCAGCCTGTACCTTACCAAAGAAGGCGTTATGCTCATAAAGGCAGAAGCTTCAATATTTCTAACACCGTATTTTATGTACAAATCAACGATGTTATTTTCTATGTCCGGATGGTCCGGAACATGAATAAGATTCATCCCATAGGCTTCGCCATTGTTCAATTCTTTCTGAACGTACTTTATTGCTTCCTCCAAGGCACCTATCTTGACTCCCCCTGCCCCAAAGAATCCCATCATTCCTGCCTTTCCTGCTTTTACGACCATTTCTTTTGAAGATATTCCCTTGTACATTGAACCGATAAGATATGCATATTTAAGTCCATAATATTGTTTGAATTCGTTATTACCTAGAGACTCCGCAGTAAATTGTTTTCCAAAATTTATCGAAGTGTTTTCCGGCGTTATTTCCTGTTCCTGCTCGTTACAAACTTCATCCTCCATCACGATCAGCGGTTCTGCTTCCCGTTGTATTGCATTGACCAATCCTGTCACGACTTTTCCAGGCCCGACCTGGATGAACTGAGTTACATTTTTACCCATCAGATATCTTATACTTTCCGACCATTTGACCGGGCTTACGATCTGGTGGATCAGCGTGGTTCTTAAATCCTGTTGCTTATAGGGTCTGGCATGGACATTTGAAATAACCGGGATCTCCATTTTCGAGAACTCGAATTGCGCCGCGTAGGTCTCAAATCTCTGTCTGGCATTTTCCATATACCTGGAATGAAATGCTCCGCTTACATTCAAAACCACATAGTTTAGGGCTCCTGCATCTTCAAAAATGGGTTTCGCCTGCTCAATCATGTCCTTCGGTCCCGAGATGACAATCTGAGTTGGCGAATTAAAATTGGCAACATCAATCTCTGTTAATTTATTTCTCTCAATAACTTCTCTAAATACTTCTTCTTCCAAGCCTATCACCGCTGCCATTCCGCCACCAACAGCCCGAACCATCAGCTCTCCTCTTTTTTTAACCAGCTTCAAGCCGGTTTCAAAGTCAAGTGCTTGTGCGGCAAATAAGGCATTGTATTCACCCAGGCTATGTCCTGCAACATAATCGGGTTTTCTACCAGTCTCTTTTATTTTTTTAAGATAACTCAGAGCGTTTACGACAAATAGCGCAGGTTGGGTAAAATCCGTTTGTCCCAGTTGATTAGCAGGGTCTTCAAGGCACAGCTTTTTAATAGAATAACCAAGAATAGCATCCGCTTTTGCCACCAATTCTTGAAATTCATCAAACAGTCCTTCACCCATACCTTTGGCTTGAGCCCCTTGTCCAGGGAACAGATATGCGATCATTTATGTCCTCCTTTTTACAGTGAATGCATACTAGTCGAATAATTCGCACAAACGATCCAAGTTTTTCACGTCATTTTGAAAAGGTGAAAGAATGGAAAATGCGCTCGCCTTTTTCTTGTTGCCAAAATTGTATTTTACAAAATTAGCAAGAGTACCTGAGGGGCCAAGGTCAATATAAATAACCCCGTCCCCGTCTCCCAGACAATTTAGGGCACCCCGAAAATTTATAGGCGTTCTAGCGACATCCCATAGAAAACGGTTGTCAAGGGATACCACCTTCCCGCCGTACATGGATGAAACCATATTTATTGTCGGGCTCCTTACGGTCTTAAGCTTTAAAAAAGCTGTATATTCCAATGCTATGGGGTCGATTAAGGAAGAGTGAAAAGCAAACTGGACCGGCAGTCTTTGACATATAATCTCATTTGCTTTCAAGTAGTGTTCAATCTCTGTCAAACCCTCACAGCTGCCTGAAATGACAAAATGCGAGTCATAGTTGATAGATGCTAACTCTGAGTTGGTATTCAATATGGATACTTCGTCATATAATCTAAAATCGCCAATTACGGCCAGCATGCCACCCTTCCGGCAGGAGGCTTCCACCATTTGTGCTTGCTTGACAAGGCAATGTAGGATATCCTCATAGCTCATACCGTCAGCTGCGGCAACAGATGCAAACTCACCAAGGCTGGAACCCAACACATAATCAGGATGAATGCCCCTGTCCATCAGCACCTGTGTGAGAGCATACTCTACCATGAAAATTGCCGGGTGAGTATATAACAGGCTGTCAAACACCTCTCCCCTCTGACGGGTGTCATCGTACAGTACTTTTAATACAGACCTACCTGTAATATCCGTATGAATCTCATCCAACCTGGTCATCCATTTTCGGAAAACGGAATTTAACATATATAATTCTTTTCCCATGCCGTAGTATTGTGAGCCCTGGCCTGAAAACATAAAAACCACAGATTTGTCCATCCTGTACCCCCACATTAATATTTCACAACAAACTGCGCACTAATTGCATTTGGGAAGCCGTGGGATTACTTTCGTTAAGAACATTCTCCATGTGTTGCTTTATTGCAGGCTTGAACTTCGGTTCTGTTATGATATATAGCTGCCCTCTTTTGATTCCCTCAAAAACCTGATCTGCTACATCCTCAGGAAGTATTCCATTCTGGACAGCCTTGCGAGCCAATTGGTTAATGACTTGCCGTTCGGGGGGAAGATTTCCTGTTCCGGTCTGCTTATTCAGCTCCGTCGGGCGATTCCGCTCCGCATCCATAATTCGGGTACGGACGAACCCCGGACAGACAACTGAAACTCCTACATTGGAACCTATCAGTCTAAGTTCTTGGTATAGAGTTTCAGACAGGCTTAAAACGGCATGCTTTGATGCGCTATATATTCCATTTCCGGGGCCGGATAACAGACCAGCAATGGATGCTGTATTTACAATATGGCATTGAGTCTTCTGTTTCAGCATAATAGGAACAAAAATTTCGGTTGCAAAGAGAAGCCCCCAAATGTTGACGTTTATTACCCACTGCCAATCGGCCACAGTATTTTCCCATAATAAGCAGCCAGTGCCGGCATCCACCCCTGCATTATTGAACAAAAGATGTACAGCGCCAAAAGTCTGAACCGTTTTTTGCGCCAATGAACGAATATCAGCTTCTTTGGAAATATCCGTCACCACGGATAGCGTATCTGCGCCAATTTCCCTCAATTCTTTTTCGGCCCTTAGAAGGGCCTCCTCCTCAATATCCGCCAGGACGACCTTCATACCCTCATTTACACATCGGTCTGCAATAGCGCGGCCAATTCCGCTGGCAGCTCCTGTAATCACGGCTATCTTCTCTTTAAACTCCCTCATTTTTACCTCCGGAATAATTCGTATTTTTTCTGACAGTGTTCGGTTCATAATTTTTTACTCAAAACAGGGATGTTGGTAAGGGAATTCTGCGGACATCTTTTCCCTCATGGAGCGCCTCCCATGAAATCCTGCCCCCATGGGTCCAATACATCGCGATATTTTCCAGGTTTTTCTCCTCTAGAAGGATTTGAGAAACAGTCTCGCCTATTTTCCCTGCAAGAAGCGCACTCGTATTTGAGTCTTCTCCACTTTCTCCTGTAAATAGCGGAATAGACGCCCCTTCTAGCTCGTTACCCTTACCGGCTAATTCAAGAAGTCCTCTAAGGCCAGTGAGCAGCTCCTCCCGCGAACTCGCTACGATTGCCGCCCGGCACTTCATCGCTTCGCGCCCTGTCTGAAGTGTATAAGCAATATTCTGTAAGGAAAAATCGCTCTGCAGCTCCAGATATTCGAGCAATTGATTCACATGAGCCTTCAGTCTCTCCCAATTGATGTCCGAAAGGACCACCACTTCGGCTTGATCTCCCACTCGTAAATGAACGGTTTCTTTTGGCGAAGGGATATATTCCTCCAGAATGAAATGAACATTAGAACCTCCCGCACCGAAGGAGCTTACTGTAGCCCGCAGCGGGAATTCTCCCTCCTCTCCCTGGATCTCTATTACAGGCCGCTTCCATTCCTGAAGCTCACGCTGCAGATAAAATGGTGTATTACTGAAATTAATATTGGGGTTCAGCTTCTCAGCTTTAATGGTAGGAACCAGTTTTCGATGCCACAATTGCAATATGACCTTGGTTAGCTGCGATATCCCCGAAGCTGCTTCTGCATGGCCTATATTGGATTTGACCGAGCCAATGGCACAAAAGCGCTGCTCAGGCGTGAATTTCTGGAAAGCTTTATTCAAAGCGACAATTTCAATTGGATCTCCCAATGTAGACCCATTTGCCGCTGCTTCTACATAGCTGACTGTCCGCGGGTCAATACCGGCTTTCAAAAAATTCTCTTCGACCAGCTGCGCCTGCGCGTTGGGGTTAGGGATCGTATACCCATTGCTATGTCCCCCGTGATTGGTTGCCGTGGATTTAATAACCGCTAAAATGCAATCTCCATCCTGTACAGCCTTATGAAGCGGTTTTAGTAGCACAGCTCCAACCCCTTCCGCCGGAAGATATCCGTCTCCATCCGCAAAGCTTCTGCTATCTTCATGGCTTCCAATCAATTGATTTTGACTGGATTCAATATACTTTTTGGGACTCGTTAATAGATTTCCCCCGCCAGCCACCGCTATTTGGCACTCTCCCCTGATCAGACTTTCACATGCCATATGGACAGCCACAGCAGAGGAAGAGCTCATCGTATCAATGGATATGCTCGGGCCCTGGAAATTGAAATAATGCGACATGGGGTTTGCGACTGCAACAGACCCAAAGGATGTTACTCGAAGGGTATCTGTATCCGTATCACAGGAACAGTATTTATGATACGTAGCACCGATATAGACACCTACCTTGGACTGGTGTTTCTTCTCCAACACTTCTCGCGTATATCCTGCACTTTCAAGCAAGTTCCAGATAATCTCCAGGAAAAGCTGTTCCATGGGGTCCATCAAACTTACTTCGTGGGGGCTGAGATGAAAAAAGGCCGAATCCAACGGATTTATTTGCTTCATGAAGCCCCCCCACTTGCAGTAGGTTTTCCCCGGCTTATTTCTCTCCTTGTCAAAGTAAAGATCGTGTTCCCAACGATCTTTAGGAACTTCGGTAATACAATCCTTGCCCTCTTGGAGATTTCTCCAGAATTCCCGAATATTTTCCGCCCCGGGATATTTTCCGGACACCCCGATGACAGCAATGTCCATCGTTCCTTTTTCTTCCTCCTTAGACTCTACACGGGATGGCAAAAATTGAGGACGTCGAAATATCGGTGATGGTGCTTCTACGGTCTCTACGATCCTAATGGGATTAGTGTCGGCTACTGCCACTACCTCCTGCTCTATACCCAAACATTCAACCAATTGGTCTCGATGAGATTCCAGGAAATATTCCGTTAAACTCCGGATATTCGGATATTCAAAAAGCAAGGTCCGCGACAGCGATCCGAATGTTTTTTCCAGTTGGTCGGTTATTTCCATAGACTTTATAGAGTCAACCCCATAGTTCTCCAGGTTTTTATCCTCTTCAATGCGGTATTCTGGCAGTCCCGTGGACGAAGAAAGCAGGCCCTTAAGATAACTTGTCACCTTTTCATGCAGCCGCTCTTCTCCTAATTGTGGTCCCGCCTTACTTGCTGCAGGAGTTATACCGACTTTTTCGCCTGCGGCTGCTGCCTGATCTATGCCAAACAAAGCGATCAATTGGTCTTGATGGGATTCCAGGAAATATTCCGTTAAACTCCGAATATTCGGATATTCGAAAAGCAAGGTCCGCGACAGCGATCCGAATGTTTTTTCCAGCTGATCGGTTATTTCCATAGACTTTATGGAGTCAACCCCATAGTTTTCCAGGTTTTTTTCTTCTTCAATGCGGTATTCCGACAGTCCAGTAGACGAAGAAAGCAGAGCCTTCAAATAATTGACCGTCTTTTCACGCAGTTGATCTTGTTCCCGCCCGGACACTGTGTTGTTTGCTGTGTAGGAGAGAATGTAAGCTTCTGTTCCAAGCGCTTGATCCCGGGCTGCTTCGCCGCTTTCTTCAAGCTGTCCCTCCATGACCATCATTCTGCTGATCAACTCTATGTCTCCTTCTATCACCATGGCCTGATCAGATATACAGGCTATGCTTTGGTACAGGGCACTAATGCCTGTCTCTGTCCCCATCGCAAACATCCCCACATTCTGCAGGGCCTTCTCCGTTTCCTGGTCAAGCCGCATTCCGCCATCTTTCCATAACGGCCAATTGATGGACAACGTTTTGCCCATACGCTCCTTTGAGGATACCAAGGTGTTGCGGTACCAGGCATATGCATCCATAAAAGCATTCGCGGCAGCATAGTCAGACTGACCTGCATTACCTCCCACTCCCGAGCCTGACGAGAAAAGGATAAAGAAGTCTAGGGCAATGTCCTTACTGGCCTGGTCCAAATTTGCCAGTCCGGCAACCTTGGGTGCCAGTACTGTCCTAAATTCCATGCTTGTCTTTTTTATAATATAGTTATCCTTGATTATTCCAGCACTGTGCAGGATGCCGTTTATTCCGCCGTATACCTTTTGGATATTCTCAATCAGGCCAACCACAGCTTCCTTTTGCGTGACATCTATCTGCCTGTATTCCACCCTGGCGCCCAATACCTCCAATTCTTCCAATTGGACCTGCTTGTCTTGGTCCAGTAGTGAGCGTCCAGCAAGAATCAAGGTCACTTCCCTGGCCTGACGCGCAATTTCTTTAGCAAAAATAAGACCTAGACCCTTTGCACCTCCGGTAATCAGATAAATTCCATGGTCTTTCCATGGAATATCTGGCGTCTCCAACGTAATTTCCACTTTATTCCATACAGAGACCCAACGCTTACCTTCTGTAAACCGAATGCGGCTGTCCTCGGGACGCTGGCTGCTCGTCTTTAGTATTTCAATGAGCCCTTCGGTTTGTTCTGTTACCTCTACTTCAATCAACTGCCCATGGATTTTTGGATTTTCCTTTTGGGCGGTTTTGAGTATGCCGCACAGCCCGGAGAAAAGCTGTTTGTCATTTGTAGGCATCATTACAATCTGCACCAGCACCTTGCCTTTGGGCTTGTCAATCAGAATGCTTTTTATCTTCTCAAAAACCTGAACAGCATACATTTCGAAGCGCCGGTCGGTCTCCTCCATGCCGGATTGCAAAGTGATGCATTCCACTCCTGTCAAAGAGGCTTCGATATCTCCCGCAGCAATGGTATCAGTTTCACAAAGCATTACCACATGCCGTTCGTAGTCGATGTCCATGGTCTCTCCCGCAACCGCCTGTTCTTTCCAGCAGGGCTCGAGCATCATGGCACCAAGTGTTTTCTCACAAGCGTCAGCTTCTTTGTAGGAGCTCCCTTTCATACGCACGCAGACCTTGCCTACCTCGTCACACAAATCAATATCGTATTTCTGCGTCCTATCACCAGCCCGGGTTCCTCTGCAATACCGGACCAACGCCCACATTTCACGGGGGCATTCCCGAAATATTTCAAGCCCCTCCATGGCAGTCGGCAGTGGCTTTTTTAGCGGGTCAATGCCTGAGGGCTGCATAACCTTTTCATCATTCGAAAGCAAGTATATTGGCATCTGCAAGGCAGCGTTTATCATGGAGGGATGCAACACAAATGGACCCCCAGTATTCCTGATACCGGAAGGCAGCGATAGTTTGGCCAATACCAGTCCCTGGCCTATATGCACTTGTTCAATGGTCTGGTATTCCGGACCGCAGTCGGCTCCCATGGCCCATACTGCCTGATCACCTATCCCAGGCGAAACATGATGAATACACTCCATCTGCAAAGCCTGTATATCCAATGTTTCCGCTTCATTTAAAATCTCCAGTTCGGCATTGCCCTGGCTGTGTAAGACAGGGTCCCCGGCTTCTGTTAATTTGCTGTAGATTTTGAAGCCAATTCGTCCTTGCTCTCCCGGAAAAAGCCCTATATGTATTTCTACCGGGTTATCTCCTGTGACGGGAGCATGTGTCCATACAATGTCTTTAATCGTGATGCTGGCCTGACCCTTCTCCTGCACTGTTAAGGACTGCTCAATTGCTGCCCGCGCCATTTCAAGGCATACCGCTTCCGACAAGACAAGCCTTCCGTCAACTACCGAGTCTTTCAGATAAAACTCCTGGCCGCTAAAAGTTGAACTAAACCTTTGCTCAGAAAGCACGGAGGTATTTTGATGCAGTAACGGATGTAAGTTTGCTGCCACGCCATCGGCGGGCTTGGCTTCATCTACAGAGATCCAATAGCGTTCCTTGGCAAAGGGATATGTGGGTAAACTGATACGGCGAGGCTGAGCATCACCGTAAAGTCTGCCCCAGTCCATATGAACACCCTTGATCCATAGATCCGAAAGTCTGCCGTATTTCTCTGCTATATTCCTTAAATCAATCGTTTCAGCTAACGCTTCTTCCCCCGCAACCTTATCCAAGCGCTCCTTGTCCCGATTAGCCTGTCCTCGGTAAAGCCGCTCAATATTCTGTCTTCCTCCGATAAATTCCCGCAACTTGTTCCTTAGTTCCTCCATTGACTCAACGACCACAGCGAGGCGCTCTTCCATCGCTTCACGCCCTACCTGCAAGGTATAAGCCACATCCAACAGATCGTTATTGGAGAACCCATTTTTATCAATAGCAGCAGCCAATTGGGTTGCTTGCTCTTTCAATGCTCCATCACTTTTCGCCGACAGAACAATGATGGCTGGTCCTAGAGGGGTCAAGTCAATCTGGAAGTCATCCTGTTCCACAGGGATGTATTCTTCAAGGACGATATGAGCATTAGACCCTCCGGCTCCAAAGGAAGATATCCCGGCAATTCTCGGGTATTCCCGTTTCTCACCGTCTTCCTCCAGTATCGGACGCTTCCATTCAGAAAGCTTTTGCTGGACTACAAATGGCGATTTTGCAAAGTTTATATTAGGGTTCAATTCTTTGGAGTGCAGGCTGGGGACAATTTGCCGATTTTTCATTTGCAAGATGATTTTAGCGACGCCTGCAATCCCCGCGGCCGCTTCCAAATGGCCTATGTTTGATTTTACCGAGCCGATAGCGCAAAACCCCGTGTCCTGCGTATCTTTCCTGAATGCCTGCGAAAGCCCTGTAATTTCAATAGGATCGCCGAGCTCTGTCCCTGTACCGTGGGCTTCAATATAACTGACTGTCCGGGCATTAACACCAGCTTTATCAAAAGCCTCCCTGATCAGTTCACCCTGTGCTACCGGGTTTGGTACGGTATATCCATTTGTTTTTCCTCCATGATTGATACTCGTTCCCCGAATAACCGCATAGATATGGTCCTTGTCTGCAATGGCGCGGGATAAAGGTTTTAGCAGCACAACGCCAACGCCTTCGCCAGGGACAAATCCATCTCCCCCTTCTCCAAAGCTCTTGCACCGCCCCTCTGGCGATAGCATCCTCATGGTACTGAGAAAGACAAAGTTGGAGGGATGAAGATATAAGTTGACTCCCCCTGCGATGGCAATCTCGCATTCTCCGTTATAAATATGCTCACAGGCCTCATGGATTGCAGTTAACGAGGAGGAGCACATCGTATCGACTGAGAGGCTAGGCCCTTTCAAGTTCAGTAAATAGGATATTCTGTTGGCTACCGAACTGAAGGATGTGCGTGGAAACACAGGTTTTCCTTGTTCCCACAGCTTTGGCCCGTATAAATTGAAGCCTGTTCCGGTAATTCCTGCAAAGACGCCGATCCGGCCATTATATTGTATAGCAAGCTGCTCCCTGCTATATCCTGCGTCCTCGAAAGCCTTCCAGCATTCTTGCAGGAACATCCGCTCCTGAGGGTCCATACTCATCGCTTCCCGGGGGGATATATTGAAGAAGAGAGGGTCAAAGTCTGCAAAATCCTCTACAAATCCTCCAGATTTGCTGTAGCTTTTACCCTTCTCAACAGCTTCCTTTATGTCGGGAGAATAGAAATCTTCTCCCTCCCAGCGTCCCGCAGGGATTTCTGTTATACAGTCTTTGCCCTGTTGCAGATTACTCCAATACTCTTCTATATTTTTCGCCTGCGGATATCGTCCGCTCATACCAATAATGGCTATTCCCTCGTGTTTCACACTTTCACTGTCAATAGCCGTGCTACTGATACGATTGTTTGCTTCATTTGGCAGGGTCGGCAAAGAAAATGCGCTAGCAACATGCATGGATGCGGAGATGGAGACGGATTTCTCTTCCGGCTTCAGCTCGCTTCCAAGCCCTGTCCACCGTACGCATTCCTTCTGGTAGTCTGCAATAAAATATTCCGCTAAGGCTTCCAATGTTTGATATTCATAAAATAAGGTCATCGATATTTCTCCAAAAATAACCTGAAGCTTTTGATTGAGCCTTGTAATCATGATGGAGTCTATGCCATAGCTCTCCAAAGGCTCACTGGCGTCAATCTTGTCTATGCTCAGCTTGGTCACTTCTCCAAACAACAGTTTTAACTGATGTAAGGTTTTATCCAGAAGCAGCTCAGCATTTATCGGTGAAGGGGCTGACTCTTCAACATACACTTTCTCCTGTGGCTGGCGCTCCAATAAGTACTTTCGCAATCTGGACAGGTTACCCTCAATCACCAGTACCTGCTTCTGACCAGAGGCCAGGCTATCATATAACGCCTTGATGCCGTTTGAAGTTTGCATGGCTACCATGCCAATACTTTGCCAAGCCATCTCCGTATCATCATCCACTTGCATCCCTCCATCCTTCCAGAGAGGCCAATTGACAGACAGCGTCTGTCCTTTACGCTCCTTCGAGGCTGCAAGGCTGCTTCGATATAAGGCATAGGCATCCATAAACGCATTAGCCGCAGAATAGTCGGCTTGACCAGGGTTGCCCATTATCCCTGCTATTGAGGAGAAGAGGATAAAGAAATCAAGGTTGAGCTCCTTGGTAGCCTGATCCAAGTTCACCAGTCCGGCAACCTTTGGCGCCATCACTTCCGCGAACCCTTCCTGCGTCTTGTGGATAATAAAACGATCCTGTATCACACCGGCACTATGGAGGATGCCATCAAGGTCCCCGTACTCTTCCCTGATTTCAAGGATCAGTTTGGAGACCTCTTCCTTCTGGGCTATATCCACTCGCTTGTACTCCACGCGGGCTCCCAGCGCCTCTAACTCCTCCAATATGGCCTGTTTGCCTTCGTCCAGCATTGAACGGCCTACAAGGACTAGCGTGGCTTCCCTGACTCGACGGGCGATATCCTTCGCAAAAATAAGCCCCAAACCTCCTGCGCCGCCCGTAATCAAATAAATCCCCCGATCCTTCCAGGGTACCCTTCCCGTTGTCCCAGAGGCTTTCATCTCGTTCCAGCCGAGAACCAGACGTTTACTGTCCTCATACCGTATCCTTTTATCCTTTGGATATTGGCTGTTCTCTTTCAATTTCTCAATCATATCTTCCAGACCTGCAGATTCCAATTCAACGAATTGCCCCATGATTTTCGGGTTTTCTTTCTCGGCTGACTGCAGCAATCCTAAAAGTCCTGCGAAGAGCTGCTGTCCGTTTTGTGAGGAAGCTGCAATCTGTATCAGTACGCTCCCCCTGAAGTCCTCTTTGAGAACCATTTGCACTTCCGTAAGCAGCTGAAGGGCATAGGCCTGAAAGCGCTCATCCATGTCGCTGTGGCTGGCATGCAGCTTAATGCATCGGGCACCTTGCATGAGTGCCTCAATGCTGTGCTCTGAGATATTATCCAGCTCACAGAGCACCACCAGATGCTGGCTAAATTCAGGGGGTGTCACTTTCTGGAGAGCAACCTGTTCTTTCCAGAAAGGCTCAAGCATAAGGACTCCCGCATCCACCACGGGTCCCGCAGTCCCTGCTTCGCTTTGCGGGATCCCACGTGACGCCATTTGAGCTTGAAATTGGCGTATTCTGGTAATTCCCTCCTCTTTCTGCAATCGTCCGCTTTTTACCTCACCTAGAATATATTGAAAAAAGTCTTTCATCTCAATTGCCTCCCAGCACGTAGAAACTTCTTATTTACGTACAAATATATTGAGGATTTCATTGGCTGCCTCATCCACAGACATGGTATCGTTCAACATTTCATCCAAAAGTCTGCCGCACAGTATATCGTCAAAGTCTTCAGTGCTTTCGCCTTGCGGCAGTAATGCATGGGCTTTTAATTGATCCTTGCTTTCAGAAGTCCAGTAATGCTCTCTAGCGAAAGGATAGGTGGGCAGGCTGATACGGTGAGGCATCTTCCCTGTGTAAAGTTTTTTCCAATCCAAATTTACCCCTTTGGTCCACAGCTCCAGAAGCTTTGTATATTTCTTTTTGGAAATCCAAAGCTCGATCATTTGTTGCATGTCCTCGTCTCCTGAAAAAATGGACAACGATTCTTTGTTACGTTTAACCTGTCCCCTATATAGGTTGAGCATGTTATGGCGTCCATCCACAAACCCCTTTAATTTTTCCTCAAGCTCTGCGGTAGATTCTACTAGCATGGCCAGACGCTCCTCCATCGCTTCACGCCCTACCTGGAGCGTATAGGCAATATCCGGTAGGCTGGCGGAGGAAAGCTGACCCTGAATCGCCTCCAGCAACTGCCGTCCCTTTTCCTTAAGCTGCTCCTCGCTCTTGGCTGACAGCACGATCATGGCTGGTCCCTGAGAAGCAAATCCTATTTCAGACTGCTCCTGGGGCTGGGGAACGTATTCTTCAATCACGATATGAGCGTTAGCCCCTCCTGCACCGAAAGAAGATATGCCTGCCCGTCTTGGATATTCTTTCGTTATTCCATCGGTTGTAATTACCGGTCTCTTCCATTCCTCCAGGCTTTGCTGAACGATAAAAGGAGTATTGTTAAAATTAATTTCAGGATTCAACTTCCCTGAATGTAAGGATGGTACGAGCTGAAAGTGCTTAAGCTGCAACAATATTTTGGTCACTCCTGCAATGCCTGCTGCGCTCTCACAGTGGCCTATATTGGATTTGACCGCCCCTATGGCGCAGAACTGTTTATCCTCTGTGAATTTTTCGAAAGCCCTTGTCAGTCCTGCAATTTCAATAGGATCACCCAAAGCCGTACCGGTTCCATGGGCTTCAATATAACTGACTGTTCTTGCATCGACGTTCGAACGCTGGAGCGCTTCTTCAATCAACCAAGATTGAGCTTGAGGGCTAGGTACTGTATAACCGCTGGTTTTGCCTGAAGCATTGAGCATGCTCCCTTTGATGACTCCATAAATATGGTCACCATCTGCAATGGCCTTCTCCAGCGGTTTTAACACGATAGCGCCGACACCCTCCCCATCGACAAACCCATCGGCTTGGTCTCCGAATGACCTACATGCGCCAGTTTTAGAAAGCATCGTCATAGCCGACAGCTTGATATAGTGGATAGGGTCTACAATCAAATTGACCCCTCCGGCAATGGCGCACTCGCTTGTACCACTATACAAACTTTCCAAAGCCAAATGGATAGCCGTCAATGAGGAAGAGCAAGCTGTATCTATGGACATACTCGGACCTTGGAAATCCAAATGATAGGAAACCCGGTTGGAAATAGAATTGTACTGTGGTCCAAAAGCGTAATTTCCGTTCATAACCCCTGCGAATACACCGACTTTTCTACTCTCACAAAGATTGGCAGGAGTATACCCGGCATCCTCTATACTTGCATATGCTGCTTCCAGGAACAGCCTTTCCTGCGGGTCCATTGTTTCGGCTTCAGCAGGAGAAATCTTGAAAAATAGCGGATCGAATAGATCAATGCCTTCGATAAAGCCGCCCGATTTCGTATAGATTGCGCCCCTCTTCCCTTTTTCTTCGTCAAAGTAGCTCTTCCAATCCCAACGGTCTTCAGGAATTTCAGTGATGCAATTTTTACCTTCTCTTAGATTGCTCCAATATTCCTCTACATTACGAGCTCCTGGATAACGTCCTGACAACCCAACAATCGCAATATCCCTGATATTGGAGGGCTGTGCCGTCGGCCTTTCAATCGTACTGTCAGAAGGCTTAAGGAAGCGTCCCCCGCGTTCAAGCTTCATGGGGGCAGTAGCGAGTAATCGCGGAGCAGGAACCTCTTCAACTTTGGAAGTTTCTTCCTTTAACTCTGGTTCCTTTATCCCTACCAGCTTCTTCAACGAATCCTTTTGGTTTTGAAGAAGGTACGCTACTAAATCATCTATTGTGTTGTACTCAAAAAACAGCGTGCTGGAAAAATCCTCGATTACTTCACGCAAAACATTTGTAATTTGCACAACCAATATTGAGTCGATCCCATACTCTTCCAGGGCAACCGTAGAGTCGACACTTTGCGGTTCCATTTTTAGCGTCTCGCCTAGCAAATGTTTAAAATACGCCGTACCTTTTTCACGCAGCACATTTTCCGCCTCGGCCTGTACTACCTCTATTTTGGGTTGAGATGGTTGTTTCGCTGATACCGTTTCTACGGTTCGTTTCTCTACCGATATGGATCTCCGTTTTTGCTGTCGCTTTTGTCGAACCAAGCCATCGCTTTGGGCTACAACGATCTGCTGGCCCCAATCATGCGCCTCCTGTGCAGGGAAGAACGCTGTACGGAAGCCTTCTTTGGCCAATACATTTTCCCATATTTGAGGATGGAGCCCTGGGCAGCCGGGAATACGTAATTCCGCATCCTCATACGC
This sequence comes from Paenibacillus sp. BJ-4, assembly GCF_020404765.1. Taxonomy (GTDB): domain Bacteria; phylum Bacillota; class Bacilli; order Paenibacillales; family Paenibacillaceae; genus Paenibacillus. The sequence continues at coordinate 24,615 of NZ_JAIVEM010000114.1, read as the reverse complement.
CCACCAGCCATCCAGCAATCCGAAGGTAAGGTGGGTAAATACGCTGCTACCCGTGATTTCATTTAACAAGAGCAGGCCTTTGCTTTTCAAAACCGCTTTGGCATTACGTAATGCCTGGCGGATATCTTTTGCGGTATGAAGTACGTTAGCGGCAATGACAATATCATATTTACCCGCATCAATACCTTGCCCGGCAACAGGTTCTTCCACATTAAATATCCGATAGCTGAGATATGGATTGTGCGGCCCATACTCTTTTTCCGCGTGCATCAAAAAGGCTTTCGAGATATCGGTGTAACAATATTCCTGAATGTGTTTGTGGTATGGCCGTAATTTCAGGAATACTGTTTCACTGGTTCCTCCGGTGCCCGCCCCGATTTCAAGAATTCTGATTTCCGCACCGGAATCGCTCATGATTCTCTCTTGGACATAGGCGGCAACCGTATCGGCAAGTACTTCATTAAAGTAGTCCACAACCAGATTGTTCTTATAAATTCCTTCCACCAGTTCCATAGAGGAATTGGGGAAGATAATTTCGGTTGCAGGGCATTTTCCGGTAAGAATTTCCGGTAAAGCCCGTAGCGTTGTCTCAGCCAAATTGACCCTTGCTCTCATCTGCGGATAATTCAGCCATGTACGCTTGCGCTCTTCCCATTCCTCCCAGACATCATCATTGCTATAAGAAAAGCTGGAATAATCACTGCCTGAAAGGCCGTAATCCATCCGTGCCAAAATCTCCATGCTCTCTTTCAGCCATTTGCCGTATAACACAGGGAGTCCGTGCTTATTTTTAAAATCGTCGACCGACTGACGATCTGTCCCTGACAGCCCCATGGACAAAAGCTGCTCCCGCAACAACCTGTACAGGAGATGTTCCATTTCCCTTTCCTGAAGGTCGCCAGCATCCTCTGCGCCATAGCTTTGGGTAAAATGGATTTTGGATTGTATGGCTGCAGCAATATTTCCCTGTATATCCCGGAGATCCGGATCAGGATTGTGCGGGTATAGTTCAACAGCTTCCGTCGGATTAGTTCCTTCCATATCTAGATGTCTTGTTGTTTTCATAAGCCCCATTTGGTCCATCGGTGAGGCAAGCAGTGTCTCAAGTGCCTCCATGCCCTCCTGAATCTCAATAAGCCCGACGCCTATCTGCGCTAGTCTTGAATAATTTTCTACCTCTTGTTGCCCGCCATTGGAAGCATTGTCTTCGCCGCTTCCCCAGTATCCCCAGTTCATGACTTTCACCGGGCAACGCCATTCTTGTAAAAGCCGATGCGCAAACGCGTCCTTAAAGGTGCATCCAGCTGCATAGCTGCTTTGTCCCGGATTCTTTACATAGGAGATAATGGAAGAGAAAAACAGTACAAAATCCAACGGTTCCTTTTGAAAGACCTGGGCCATGCGTACACTTACATCGACCTTTGCTGAAAGCCCTGACCGGAGCCCTTCCTCCGTCAAATCTTCCAACCCCTTCTCCAAAAATGCAATGGCAGAGTGGACCACGCCATTGATCTTGGAGTACCGCTGCTTTATCTCCTCATATGCCCGCTGCAGCTCTCTTTCATCTGTTGCATCCGCCGTGATGTAGCCTGGAACAGGTCCCAGGCCCTCAAATGCGTCCAATTTAGCCTGGATAGACGCATCCTTTGGCCTTCTGCCTATCCACACCATCTGGGCCTGGTAGGTAGATGCCATATACTTGCTCCACGCCTCTCCGATATTGCCGGCGCCACCGATTATCACATAGACGCCTCCGGTTTTGAAAAGCGTCTGTCCTTTTGAACCTGGTGTCTGCTTGAATGGGATCAGATGCTGCCGATACCACTGCCCGCTCCTGAAAACCCACATCCGTCCCTGTCGGTCCGAAGGCAGCGTAAAGATATCGGGTAACGGCCAGTCATGATCGGATGGCAGGTCAATGATACGGATTTTCCAGTTCGGATATTCTTTGACCATAGAGCCTACCAACCCATGCAGACTTGCGTGAGTCGGGTGGACTGTATCGTTCTGATCGATCGACAGAGCTTGGGTGGTTATCGTTGTCCAGCCTAGCTTTTTCGTTCCATACCCCAGTAGAAGCATCGCTTTGACCATTTTAAAAAAGAGAAGGACTCCTTGCTCCTGTTCCTTGATCAAGGATTCGGTAGTCACCGATTCAACAGAAATGCAGGGTGCAATCCACAGGATATGGTCAACGGCTCCATATTCCTCTACCTTTGAGGCGACCGTTTCTATGGAATCCTGCGCCTGAAGCTCCAAAAAATGCGCCCTAGGATAATGTTCCCGGATGGCTTGTCGGTCTGTGTCAGTACCCCCTGCAATGACAAATCGGTCTATCGACGACGGGGAAACGATATCTTTTTTTATCGTAGCCGGGTCCCATTTCGGGATGAGCATGACAGATCCTACAAGCGGGTCGGCTTCATTTTCGCCTGCCACTACACCTTGTGCAGTTTCACCTCGGAAGTCTCCGTCCAGCGCGCGGGTGGATAGCCCTGTTATTCTGACACAAACGATTCCTTCCTCATCACACAAGACAATATTGAGCTTCTGTACCTTGTCCTCTTTCTTGCTGCCCTCGCTGTATTGAATCAACGACCACATGGTCGGAGTGCATGCCCCATAAATCTCAATCTCTTGAAGGGCAAATGGCATGAAGGGCGTATTCGGTACTGTGCTACCCGGCAGTCCTCCGTTCTCTTGGCCCATGATCAATCCGATAGATGCATGCAAGGCAGAATCCATCAGGCTGGGGTGAAGAACAAAGCTGTCCGCCGTATCGGAAATAAAGGCAGGCAATGCCAGCTTGGCCAGCACCTTTCCAGGATGTGTATACACCTTGTCTACACACCTATATGCCGGGCCATAATCCATTCCCATTTCCTTGAAGATTTCGTAGCAGTATGATCCGTTAAAACTGCATTGACCAAAATCTTCCTGTAACGCCTTAAGGTTCAGCACCGGTTCTTGTTCTAAGTAAACCTGCACCGCATTGCCCTGGCTATGCACGGTGCGCCCTGTGTCGTTTGCCCCTTGCCCACTGTACACCTCAAAGCTGATTTTTCCGGCGTCTTCAAGGACTAGTCTAGTGTGTACAGAGACTGTCCGGTCTCCCGCAACAATGGGCCGAATCCAGTTTACATTTTTCAACCGGATTCCTGTTGTGCTGTGGTCGACATTTCCTATAGAGCGTTCCACAGCCTCCCGCACCATCTCAAGATATGCCACACCTGGCAGAATCCTCTGGCCTTTTACGGCATGATCCCTGAGGAAAAACTCCTCGCCTGTAAACGTTGAACTGAACCGTTGCTCCAAAAAGTCTGAAGTGTTCTGATGCAGTAAAGGTGATAAAAAGGAAGGTAGGGACGGAACGGCTTCTGTTATTTCGGCGCTCTTTACCTGATGTACAGGCACCCAGTAGCTTTCCCTGGCAAAAGGATAGGTGGGCAAACTAATCCTGTGAGGCTTCGCATCCCCATACAATCTGTTCCAGTCCAAAATCAGTCCAGTCACCCAAAGTTCAGCGAGCTTTCCATATTTACCTTTGTTCACCCATGCATCAATCATTTTAGCCATATCTTCATCGACTTCCTGAGTGACCAGCCCTCCTTTATTACGCTTTACCTGTCCTCGATACAGTTCTTCTACGCCTTCCTTTTCCTGCAGGAAACTTTCCAATTTCCAGTCAAGCTCTTTGATGGATGTTGCGATTATCACGAGACGTTCGTCCATCGCTTCTCGCCCAACCTGCAGCGTGTATGCGATATCTGCGAGACCTATATGCGGGTCATTCAGTTCTCGGATTGCAGATAACAGTCTTTGCACCTGCTCGTCCAGCCTTTCCTTATTCTTGGCCGATAACACAATCATTACAGGACCCAGGGATGCAGGAGCAGCTTGCAGCTGACTAGTTTCTACTGGAATATATTCTTCAATCACCACATGGGCGTTAGATCCTCCTGCCCCAAAGGCCGATACTCCTGCCACCCTTGGGTACTCCCTGGTTTCACCATGGATTGAAACTACAGGTCTTTTCCATTCTTCTAATTCCTGCTGGACTTTAAAGGGACTATCACTGAAGTCTATATTGGGATTTAACGCGCTTGAATGCAGTGAAGGCACTAACTGCTTATTTTTCAACTGCAAAAGCACCTTTGTCACCGCTGCGATCCCAGCTGCGCTCTCACAATGCCCGATATTAGACTTCGCAGATCCGATTGAGCAGAACTGCTTGTCCCTGGTGTATTCCCGGAAGGCTTTTTGTAAGCCTGCAATTTCAATCGGGTCACCCAAGGGAGTCCCTGTACCATGGGCTTCTATATAACTAATGGCTCTAGGATTGATTCCTGCCTCCTTGATTGCCTGTCCAATCACGCTGGCCTGTGCATTGGGATTGGGTACGGTATATCCGTTGGTTTTCCCTCCGTGATTAACTGAAGTCCCTTTTATGACTCCATATACCCGGTCTCCGTCTGCTATGGCTTTGGCAAGCGGCTTGAGCAGCAAAGCCCCGACTCCTTCTCCCGGTACATATCCGTCTCCCTGCCCGAAGCTTTCACATCTTCCATTGCTCGATGCAAAACTTCCCTGTCCCAACAATAAGTACTTGTTGGGGTGGACGGAGACGTTGACCCCCCCTGCTACCGCAAGCTCGCATTCTCCATGCTGCAGTCCGTGACAGGCCAGATGGATTGCAGTCAGTGATGAGGAGCACATCGTATCCACAGCGATACTCGGTCCATGGAAATTACAAAAATACGATACGCGGTTGGCAACCGCCGAGGCATTCCCGAGAAGTCCAATCATCCTTCCCTTGGCTTGTTCCTGGGCTCCATAGAGCTGATATTCATGATACATAACCCCGACATAGACTCCGACATTGCCTTCCATGCCGCCAAGCCCCCGGTCTGCACAAAGAGTTTCACGTGTATAGCCCGCATCCTCTATCGTTTCATAAACGCATTCCAGGAATAAGCGTTCCTGGGGGTCCATCGTTTCGGCTTCCCTTGGGGAAATATTAAAAAACAACGGGTCAAACCAGTCCACCCCATCGATAAACCCTCCCCACTTGCTGTAGGTCTTGCCGGGCTTGCCTTTGGTTTCATTAAAGTACAGGCTGTGATCCCAGCGCTCCTTGGGAATCTCTGTAATACAGTCCTTCCCATCCTTTAGGTTTTTCCAGAACTCGCGGATACCTACTGCTCCCGGATATCTTCCCGACACCCCGATAATGGCAACGTCCAATGCCTGCTTTTCCAGACGGGGCTGCGTACCTGTCGGGAGAAGCCATGATCGCCTGCGACTGGCCGATATTGATGCCAAAGGCTTTATTGTTGATTTTATAGGCACTTTCGGCCCTTCATGAGGAACTCCATTTTTCTCCTTCACTTCTAAAACATCTAAAACTTCTATCAGCCGGCCGCGATACGTTTCAAGAAAATACTCAGTTAATGACCGAAGATTCTGGTATTCAAAAAATAATGTTTTCGGCAGTGAGCCAAAGGTTTTTTCCAATTCATTGGTAAGCTGCATGACAAGTATGGAGTCAATCCCATACCTGTCCATAGGTGCGTTTGCATCTATGCTTTCAGCTGGCAGCTTGATCACGGCTGAAAGTAGAGCTTTCAAATAATCTTCAGCTTTTTCCCTTAGCCATTCTTCACCGATAACCGGGGCTTCCCCGCTTTCCATTTCGGATCGGCCTGAGACTTCAGTTCCCGAGGACTGTCCTAGAATGGCCGCTTTAATTCTATGGGGATCCCCTTCGATAACCATAACCTGACTTCTACCGGAAGACAGGCTTTGATACAAAGCTTTTATCCCATTCTCCGTCTGCATGGCAGTCATGCCCAGGCCTTGCATCGCCCGTTCAGTTTCCGGGTCGACATGCATGCCTCCATCCTTCCACAGAGGCCAGTTGATCGACAGTGTTTGCCCCTGGCGCTGCTTCGCTGTCACCAAAGCATTTCGATAGGCGGCATAGGCATCCATAAAGCCATTGGCAGCAGAGTAGTCCACCTGCCCTACATTGCCAAGGCTTCCAGCTCCTGAAGAAAATAAGATAAAGAAATCCAGAGCCAGGGCTCTGCTGGCCTGGTCCAGATTAATCAGCCCTGAAACCTTGGGAGTCAATACTTCTATGACCTCTTCTTTAGTCTTTTTAATAATGAAGTTGTCCCGTATCACTCCTGCTGTGTGCAAAATACCGTTAAGACCGCCAAATTGCTCGACGATGCCATGTATTAACCCGGTGACCGCTTCCTTGTGACCCACGTCCACCTGTCTGTACTCTACATGGCCGCCCAGCGCTCTCAGTTCGCTTAGCAGGGTCTGTTTATCCGCCGAAAGTGGTGACCGTCCTGCCAGTACGAGGGTGAAGTTTTTCACATTGGTTACGATTTCTTTGGCAAAAATAAGTCCCAGACCACCTACGCCGCCAGTAATGAGATAGATCCCTCCATCTCTCCACGGCAGGGCCGTATCTTCACGCAAGTTTTCAATTTCATGCCATATTAGAGCCCGTCGTTGGCCCCCATGGTATCGTATCCGTTCATCATGCCGGCTTCTTCGGTTCTCATGTAGTTTCTCAATGATTCCTTCGAGGCTATTCCCCGCATCAAGCTCAAGCAGCTGTCCCATAACATTTGGATTTTCTTTATGAGCGGTTTTCAACATTGCAAAGAGCCCGGAATAAACCTGTTGGTCCTTCCGGGCAGGAACTACAATTTGTATTAAAACTTTCTGTTTATGCATGTCCAGCATAATACTTTGCAATTTTTCGAATATTTGAATGACATAATCTTCAAACCGCGCGTCCGTCTCCATGCTTGAGGACTGTAAAACAAGGCAGCGGGTACCGCCCATACGAGCTTCAATATCCTCCCTAGTGATACCTTCAACTTCACACAGGATCACAACATGCCGGATATCGTCGGAAACGCCCACACCTGCGGGGACAGTCCTTTCCTTCCAGATGGGCTCCAGCATCAGCGTATCAATCATCTCAGCATTGCCAGCTTGCCCTGCTCCTTCTTCCAGCTCTCTGGATGAGAGTCCATTGAATTGCACGCAAATCTTTCCGGTCTCATCGCAAAGATCAATATGCACCATGCTCAATCCATTCGACGTCTCTTTGCTCTCTTGGCGCGAGATCCGGGCCCACATCACAGGAGTGCATTTTTCGGATATCTTCAGTGCCTGCAAGGCAAAAGGTATTGCAAGCTTGCCTGCAGGCAAATGTTCTTCTGAACCCACCACCAAGCCGATTGTGGCCTGCAAGGCTGAATCCATCAAAGACGGATGTAATACAAATTCACTTTGGGTATGAAGTACAGTGGATGGAAGGGACAGCTTTGCCAGCACGTAATCCTTTCCTCGGAAAATTGCCTCAATGCCACGGTGTCCCGGCCCATAGTCTATCCCCATAGCTCTGAAAGCTTCATAGCATTGGCTTGAAGAAAGTGGGTTGCGGGTGCACCCTGCCCGTAACGCATTCAGGTCCAGAACCTGTAGCTCACTAGCTCTCTCCAACACAGCCGTCCCCTGACTGTGTATAATATCTTCGGTTCCTTTTACCCCGCTGCCTATTTCAAACGCAATCTCTCCATTATCCTGAGGATATAGAGTGATGTGTATTTTGACAGGTTCACCTGCTACAACCACGGGCTGAGCCCATACGATATTTTTCAGCCGAATATTTGTCTCGCCATCCACAACATCCCCCGCTGCCTCTGCTACAGCTGCTCGCACCATTTCAAGGTAGGCCACTCCGGGTAATGTTTGTTGACCCTTGATTCTGTGGTCCGACAGGAAAAATTCTCGGCCTGTAAAGGTGGAGCTATAGCGTTGTCCGCAGAGGTCGGAAATATTTTGATGCAGCAAAGGATGAATTTGGACGGTCAAAGCAGGATTTATACTACCCTGTCCAAGATCTGCCTCGGACAACCAATAGCGTTCCCTCTTGAAGGGATAGGTTGGCAGACTGATTCGTTGGGGCTTGATATCCCCATAAAGAACATCCCATTCAATGCTTGCGCCATTGACCCACAATTTGGCCACCTTATCCAGCCTTCTATTCTGGATCAAGGTCCGAACCAGAGTACCGGTGTCTTCGTTTAAATCAAAGAGTTCGATTCTGTCTCCGGCATTGTCCACACGACCAGTCAGCACTTTTTCCGACGAGTTTCCATTCACAAAGTTCTCCAGCTTATCTATTAGATGCTCTCTTGAATCCGCTAAAAACGCGAGGCGACAGTCCATGGCCTTTCTTCCCACTTGCAGGGTATAGGCCAGATCTGTCAGATTAACGTTTTCATGCGATTTAACAAAGTTCAACATATTTGTTGCATAGGTTTTCAAGGATTGCTCGCCTTTAGCGGACAGCACAAATAATCCCGGGTTATCATTATCCACTGCGGCCGGGTTCACCGCAGAGGCTACAGGAACATATTCTTCAATAACCATATGAGCGTTAGTACCGCTGAATCCGAAAGCACTTACGCTTGCGCGCCGAGGTATTCCCGGTCCAGACTCCCAGCTCTGCAGCCCGGTGTTAATATAAAACGGGCTGTCCTCCAGAGAAATATGTTCATTTAAGGAGGTAAAATTGATGGTAGGCGGCAATTGGCGGTGTTTCATGGCCAGCAGCACTTTCATCACACCGGCCACCCCTGCCGCAGTCAGCATATGTCCCATATTGCTTTTCAGCGACCCCAGCGCGCAATAGCCCTTCTTGCTCGTGTAGGACCGGAATGATTCGGTAAGCCCTTCCACTTCGATAGGGTCGCCCAGCTTCGTTCCTGTCCCATGAGCCTCGACCATGGAGATGGTTTCGGGATTAATATGAAACCGCCGGTAAACCTCTTTTTCCAGCGAGGTCTGTGAATTTACACTTGGGGCGGTTATTCCGTTGGTTTTCCCATCCTGGTTCATTCCCCATCCCCGAATAACTCCATGTATGGAGTCCTTGTCCCTGATTGCATCAGAGAGCCGTTTTAATAAAATGACCCCAACCCCTTCACCGGGGACAAATCCGTTTGCACGGGCGTCAAAAGTAAAGCACCGTCCATCCTTGGACAGCATTCCTGCCTTGCTGGTCATAACGTGCATCCCCGGCCCTGTCATCACCATTACTCCGCCTGCCAAAGCAAGGTCGCTTGTTTCTAAAACAAGACTGTTGCAGGCTTCAGCAATCGCTACCAGAGAGGAGGAGCACGCAGTATCAATAGCCAGAGAAGGGCCTTTCAAGTTCAACAGATACGAAATCCGGGCAGATAAAATTGAAGGCGACCCTCCCATGAGGACCTGCGCATTTAACCCCTGTCCACTCATGGACCTCCCATAATCACTGGCTGCACAACCTACAAAAACACCACAGCGGCTCTCCGACAGTGAGACTGGATTTAATCCGGCATCTTCAATGCATTTCCAGCTGCTTTCAAGAAACAGGCGCTGTTGAGGGTCCATCATCTCAGCTTCCGCAGGAGATATATTAAAGAACAACGGGTCAAATTTATCTATATCTTCTAAAACACCCATCCATTTGCTGTAGGTTTTTCCCTGAGCTTTGGGATTGGTATCGTAATATTCATCGATAGACCATCGCGTTGAAGGAATTTCCGATATGCAATCCCTGCCCTGAGCCAGATTGTCCCAAAATTCAGCCAAAGACCTCGACTTGGGGAATTGCCCTGCCATGCCTATAATCGCGATAGACTCCTTAAGCTCCTGACCGCGCGGCAGTTCCGGCATGGCTTTTTTAGTCTCAGCATGCTTGACCGGTTTGTGCGCATCGCTGTTATTCGGCATCTGTCCGTAGGCGGATTGAATGCGTTCCTTAACCTCCTGCTGATTCACAAACGTTTTGTCCTGCATTTTTATTTCTTTCTCAATCGTAATCGCCAGCTTTTCTCTTATCGATTGGGCCATATGATTTTTCAGCTCAATCAATGACTCTCTGGGGGACTCGGACAGTTTTCTTGCCAGCTGCATTGCGTGCGGTACTACTTCATTTCTCGGCAGGACTGGAAAAGGAACCCCTTTGGTCTCTAGCTCTGAACCGCTATATCTAGTACCTGTAAATAAAATTTCCTGCGCCATACTGACCCCGAATTTCTCAGGGAAAATTAGGGTTGATCCCGCCCCGGGAGTAAAGCCGTATTTCATAAAGTTCGTGGTATAGATGCTTTCCCGGCTCATTACGATAAAATCGCAAAACATCCCCATGCACCAGCCTGCGCCAATCCCATGTCCCTGCATGGCGGCAATGACCGGCAGCTTGCAATCCAGCGCAATCCTGTAAACATTGGTATCGCTGTATTTTGCCTTTCCCTCATGGATAGCCAGCAGTCCCTCTTGTGTGCCTCCTGTGGCAAAGTAGGTGTCGTAACCCGTCAGAATTACAACTTTATAATTCTCGTTCGCCTGCACCGTCTCGAACGCCTGGTTCAAACCAATAATCAGCTCATCGGAAAATGTGTTTTTATGCTCCGTGTCCTTCATTGTCAACAGGACAATCCCATGCTCAAATTCCTGTACTTCAACCACAGACTGTACCTTCATAGTGCAGTCGCTTATCCCCTGTCCATCCTCCGGTCCGTGAAAGCTGTCCAATGGCTGCAGCAAGAGAGCCGGTCCTTCTGAAGATTCTTGCGGACTGGCTTCCAAAGATTCATCCGGGAGCCCGCCAATAAATTGAAGCAATTGTTTTTCAGCATCTTCAGAATTTATTTTCCCTGTTTGCACCGCACGAAAAATATCTTTTGAATCCATAAACATGTCCTCCTAGCTGTATGAAATAGGACGAATATCGTATTGGCTATCTACGTGTGTAACTGGTTGAATAACCGATCGGCCTGTTCAAAATCCAACTCTCCCTGCAGTACCTTCTGTATCAATGCTTGCATGGGCTGCTTAGGATTTGGCTCTACAGACGCTTGATTTGTATCTCCCGTCGTTTTGCTCAATTCCTTCGCCAGGAATTTGGAGAATTCTTTAATGTTAGGATAGTCGTACACTCTGGTTGCTGAAATAGCTGTTCCAAACCGTTTATTCACTGCCTGGACCCACTCTACGCCTATAATAGAATCAAGTCCCATATCGATAAATTTATCGTCCCGACCCACATCCTTTTCATTCATACTCAAGGATTTCGCAAGACTTTCTATCAGTTCCCTCTCCAACGTTTCTACCCGGACAGCCTTCGGCGTATATGCCGACCGCTTCGCCTCATCCTTAGCTGTAGGCTGCAGCTGCAGTGAGGAAAGCATGGCCTCAGGTTGCGATGGAGCAGGCTTGGATTCCGCTTGCTCAACTGATTTTTCCAGTTTACCGGCTTCCATCTGGATGTTAGAAACTGAACGCAACAAAATACCCTGCGGTTTTTCAGGTACTTCCGCCAAAGTCTGTTTCTGCACATTTGCATTGATTGCGGGAGGGATGGGAACTGGATCTTGCACCGGGACATCGACCACAGGGGGCTCCGCCTCGACGTCTAGGGATTTGCTTCCGTAAGTAGAGATCCAATAGCTCTCTCTGGCAAATGGATAGGTTGGCAAACTAATCCGACGCGGTCTGGCATTCCCATACAGCCTGTTCCAGTCGAAGTGCAGACCCTTAACCCAAAGCTCCGCCAGCTTTGTATACTTACCCTTGCTTATCCAGACATCCACCATTTTTTCCATGTCTTCGTCTGTTTCAAGAACAGCCAGGATGTCTTTATTCTTCTTTGCCTGACCTGAATATAGCTCGTCGATATCCTCATTCCCTGCTAAAAAGCTCTCCAGCTTTCCTTCAAGCTCCCTGGTAGACCTAGCTATTACTACTAACCGCTCTTCCATGGCTTCGCGTCCCACCTGAAGAGTAAATGCTATATCCTCCAGGCTGGTTTCCGAGTATTCCGGCTCTTTAAGCGCTGAAAGCAGTCTTTGCACCTGCTCGTTCAATCGCTCTGTATTCTTGGCTGACAGCACAACCATTGCCGGATTTTGCAGTGTAATCGCAGATCGTCCAGTCTCCTGCTCCTCAGGGATATATTCCTCAATAAGCACATGTGCGTTGGAACCGCCGGCTCCAAAAGAGGAGATACCTGCTAATCTTGGGTATTCAACCGACTCTCCGTTCATCGTGACGACAGGTCTTTTCCACTCTGCCAGCTCCTGCTGAACAATAAAAGGACTATTGCTAAAATTGATGTTCGGGTTTAATGTGCTTGAATGCAGCGAAGGCGCGATTTGCCTGTATTTAAGCTGAAGGAGCACCTTTGTAACTCCGGCAATCCCTGCCGCACTCTCACAATGCCCTATATTTGATTTTGCCGATCCGATTGCGCAGAACTGCCTGTCCTCCGTATATTCCCGGAAAACTTTTTGCAATCCGGCGATTTCAATAGGGTCACCTAAAGATGTCCCTGTGCCGTGCGCTTCGATGTAACTGATGGTTCTGGGGTTAATTCCTGTTTTCTTAAAGACCCTTCCAATTACACTGGCCTGCGCATTGGGATTCGGAACGGAGAACCCGTTTGTCTTCCCTCCATGATTCACTGCGGTTCCTTTTATGACCCCATAAATATGGTCGCCGTCTGCAATAGCTTTGGCCAGCGGTTTGAGCAGCACGGCCCCTACGCCTTCTCCCGGCACATACCCGTCTCCGCCTTGTCCGAAGCTTTCGCACCGTCCCTTGCTCGATACAAACCTTCCTTGCCCCAGCATCAGGTATTTGTTCGGATGAATGGACACATTGACGCCGCCAGCAACAGCAAGCTCGCACTCACCTTGCTGCAAGCTTTGGCAGGCCAGATGAATGGTCGTCAATGAGGAGGAGCACATCGTATCCACAGCCATGCTCGGCCCGTGGAAGTTACAGAAATAGGATACACGGTTGGCAATGGAAGCCGGATTGCCAGGGACGGCGATCATTCTGCCTCTGGCTTGCTCCTGCGCACCATAAAGCTGGTATTCTTCATACATGACCCCGACAAAAACGCCCACATTCCTTTCCAGCCCAAGACCCCGCTCCAGTTCAAGAGCTTCCCGTGTATAGCCTGCATCCTCTATCGTTTCATAGACGCATTTCAGGAATAGACGCTCCTGAGGATCAATGATTTCTGCTTCTCTAGGAGAGATATTAAAAAACAGCGGGTCAAACTGATCCACACCGTTGATAAAACCTCCCCACTTGCTGTAAGTTTTTCCAGACTTGTTCCTGTCCTCGTCAAAGTGCATGCTGTGATCCCAGCGATCTTTGGGTATTTCTGTAATGCAGTCCTTCCCATCGCGAAGATTGCTCCAGAATTCCCGAATATTATCCGCGTTGGGATACATGCCCGACAAGCCGATAATGGCAATTTCTTCTGATCCACTTGCTCTCTCCGGTTGCGGTTGGAATTTTGCCTGAACCGGCATTACACGTGATTGCCTTCTACTGCCGGAAAGCGGTCTTTTCGGACCATTCTCCGCAGTGGAAGACTTGAATTCTTCAACGGAGTTGACCGCTTTCTCTATTCCAAGCAATTTAATCAGCTTATTCTGGTGAACTTCAAGGAAATATTGGGTCAATTCCCGGATATTCTGGTATTCAAAAAATAAAGTTTTGGGCAGTGTTCCGAACGTTTTCTCCAACTCACGGGTTAGCTGTTTAATCATAATGGAATCAATTCCATACTTCTCCATGGGAGCATCGGATTCAATCTGCCTTGCCGGCAGTCTGATAGATGCAGCGAGCAATTGCTTTAAATAATTTGCCGCTTTTTCGGCAAGCAGGTCTTGGCCGATGACCGAACTCATGCTACTTTCCGTTATCATAGAGGAGGCATCCTCAGCCGCATTCAAGGATGGCTGCTGCAGGAGCGTTTCTCTGAGCTGATTGGCATGCCCTTCCAATACCATGACTTGATTCTTTTTGGAAGCTAGGCTCCGATACAAAGCCCGAATTCCTGCGCCGGTCTCCATAGCAAACATCCCCATCCCCTCCATGATCTTTTCTGATTCCCTATCAATACGCATTCCGCCTTCTTTCCAGAGCGGCCAATTGACTGAAATCGTTCGCCCCTGGCGTTGCTTTTGCTCCACCATCGCACTGCGATACCTTGCATAGGCGTCCATAAAGGCATTGGCAGCAGCATAGTCAGCCTGCCCTATATTCCCAAGGCTCCCGGCAACGGATGAAAAAAGGATGAAGAAGTCCAGCGGGAAATCCTTGCAGGCCTGATCCAGATTCACCAATCCCGTAACCTTTGGCGCCAAAACTTTCTGCAACTCCTCCTCTGTTTTTTTAATAATGAAATTATCGCTAGCTACTCCTGCGCTGTGAACAACTCCGTCCAGCTTCCCAAACTCAGCCTGAATATCCCGGATCAAATCTTCAACCGCCTTTTTATCGGCGACATCGGCTTGCCGGAATACTATTCTCGCACCTAAAGTTTCTATCTCCTCAATCCTTGCTTTTGTGTCACCACGGAGCGGGGAGCGTCCAACGAGAATTAGAGCAACATCCTTGGCCTGTCGTGTAATTTCTTCGGCAAAAATCAAACCGAGACTCCCGGTTCCACCGGTAATCAAATATACCCCTCTGTCCTTCCACGGAATGCTGATTGATTCCCCGGAGGCTTTAATTTCATTCCATGCGGCAACATACCGTCTGCCCGATTGATAGCGGACACGTGTATCCTGGGAGCTGCGACTGTTTTCTTGCAGGATATTTATCATACCTGCAGCATCTTTCTCCACATCTATTTCTATCAGTTGGCCAACCACTACGGGATTCTCCAGCTCCGCTGTTTTTAAGAGTCCATAAAGTCCCGAGAATACCTGCTGGTGATCCTGTACCGGAACTACAAGCTGAATCAATGTCTTGCCTCTGGATTGGGTTCTAAGAATATGTTGAATTTCCTCAAACACCTGGGCTGCATAAGTCCTAAATCGTGCATCAATGCTTTTCTCTTCGGATTGCAGGATAAGACAACGCACTCCATTCATCTGCGATTCAATAATTTCCCCGGAAATATATCCCGGTTCGCATAGAATTACCAGATGCTGTTGATAGTCATTCGTTATTCCTTCCAGAGCAAGCGCTTGGTCTTCCCATACAGGCTCAAGCATCAAAGTCTCAGGAACAGTCCATTCATCTGATCCACCTGTTCCTCCTTCAGCAATTCGTGATGAGAAGCCCATCATCCTTACACAAACATTTCCCTGCTCGTCACACAAATCAATATCTAGCTTTTGCAGTGGGCCATCCTGCCGGCTACCTTCACTGTAACGGATCCAGGCCCACATCTCTGATGTGCAGCCGTTAAACACCTCAAGCTCTTCCAATGCAAACGGTAAAGCCGGCTTGATGGAGGCTTTGCCGTCAGACAGGATGGCGCCGTCTGCGCCCATAATCAAGCCTATCGTCGCCTGCAGAGCGGAATCCAGCAAACAGGGATGCATCACAAACCATTCTTTAGTATGGTAAACGGAAGAAGGCAAGGACAACTTGGCAAGCGCTTGACCCGCCCCGATATATATCTTCTCAATCCCCTGGTGTCCAGGCCCATAGGTAACCTGCATCGCCGCAAACGTCTCATAGCACTGACGGGATGAAAGGGAGCCTAGACTGCACTGTTCCAGCAAGGCTCTAATATCTATGGCAGGAATCTCTGCTACCGGAACAATCGCTGCGCTGCCTTCACTATGCACCACCAGCCCCGTGTCCGTTGCTCCAGATTTTCTGTAGATTTCATAGGCGATGTCCCCACCATCTTGCGGATAGAGCCCGATATTTACACCAACTGACTGCTCCCCAACCACAACAGGCTGGATCCAAAGCACATCTTTTAGCCGGACACATGTCCAACTATCTTCCGGAGATCCTGCGACCTGTTCGACTGCCGCCCGCGCCATTTCAAGGTAGGCCACCCCAGGCAAAAGCTTCTGTCCCCTTATCACATGGTCAGACAGGAAAAATTCTTCTCCCGTAAAAGTAGAGCTGAACTGCAGTCCATAAATATCGGACGTATTTCGCTGTAGTAAAGGGTGAATGTTGGCTTCCGCCTCCCG
Organism: Paenibacillus sp. BJ-4; assembly: GCF_020404765.1. Lineage (GTDB taxonomy): Bacteria > Bacillota > Bacilli > Paenibacillales > Paenibacillaceae > Paenibacillus. The sequence goes on along the minus strand of NZ_JAIVEM010000114.1, from coordinate 8,578 downwards.
TTCCAGCACAACACTGCTTACTCCCGTCCGGTTATGGATATCAGCTATACAGTATCGTTCTCTGGCAAAAGAATAGGTAGGCAGGCTAATACGGTTCGGTTTATCCTTTTCGTACAGCACGTTCCAGTCAACAGTCAACCCTTTTACCCAAAGGTCTGCGATTTTGGCATAGCTGCTTTCGCTGACCAAGGCATCAATCGTCTTGGCCGTACCCTCTCCATCTTCCCGTGCTCTATTTTCTTCTCTATAGAATTTTGCCTGCCCCACATATACGCCATGGATACCATCCCGACCTTCCACAAATCCCTTCAATTTCTCCTCAAGCTCCCGGAGAGAGCCTGCAATGACGGCTAAACGTTCTTCCATCGCTTCGCGCCCCACCTGAAGGGTATACGCTATATCCCCCAGACTGCTGTCTGTGAACTGACGCTCCCTGATTGCAGCCAGCAATTGCTGGGCCTGTTCATGCAGCTGTCTTTCACTCTTGGCTGACAGCACCACAATAGCCGGTTTTTGGGCGGTAAAGGCAACAGAATTTTTCTCCTGATTTCCTGGAATATATTCTTCGATTATTAAGTGGGCATTGACACCCCCGAAACCAAATGAGCTGACACCCGCTCTCCGAGGAATATCTACCCCTTGGTCATTCCGCTGCGGCTCCCACTCACGCGCCTCCTGGACGATATAGAACGGACTGTCATCGAGTTTTATATAGGAATTAATGGCATCGCAGTGAAGACTTTTGACAAGCTTTTTATGCTTTAACTGAAGCAGCACTTTTATGACACCCGCGATTCCGGAAGCCAGTTCCAGATGTCCGATGTTGGTCTTCACCGAACCCAATCCACAATGGGTTTTCTTGATCCCGGGTCCCTTTGTATTCTCATAAAGTTCCTTGAAGGCTGCTTTCAGCCCGTTGATTTCAATCGGATCGCCCAGCTCGGTGCCTGTCCCGTGGGCCTCAATGTAAGAAACCGTTCTTGGGTCGATGCCTGCTTTTGTATATGCATGTACCAACACATCCGCCTGAGCCTTCGGATTGGGCGCTGTCAGGGAATTGGCCCGGCCTCCGTGATTGATGGCAGTTCCCCGGATTACGCCATAAATATGGTCTCCAGCCTTCTCCGCATCCTTCAGCTTTTTCAGGAAAAGCATGCCTGCCCCTTCACCACGCACATAACCATTGGCTTTGTTAGAGAAGGTTTTGCACCGACCGTCCTCACACAGCATGCCTGCTTTATTGAAGCTGATATGAAGCTCAGGTGTGATAATCACATTGACACCACCCGCAATCGCCATCTCGCAGCTTCCATCCTCTATGGCCCTAACGGCCCGGTGAATGGCCACCAGCGAACTGGAGCAAGCCGTTTCGACAGGCTCGCTTGGACCATGAATATTGAGGAAATAGCTCATACGATTCGGACCCACCGACGGTGCCATACCACTGGAGGAATATGCCTCGACACCTACGTTTCCCTGATAAATCATTCCGCTGTAGCCGCTGTTCGCGGTACCTGCAAAGATTCCTGTCCGGGTTCCTGACAGACTTCCTGCCTGAATGCCAGCATCTTCGATCGCCTTCCAGATATAGGTCATCAACAGGCGCTGTTGCGGATCCATGAGCGCGGCTTCCCTCGGTGAAATTCCAAAGAATAGAGGGTCAAACTCATATATCCCGTCAATAAACCCGCCCCACTTGATGTTTGTTTTATTTTCCTCATGCGCAGGGTCACCGTAATACGCCTTCCAATCCCAGCGATCTTCAGGTATTTCAGAGATACAGTCCCTGCCTGCCTCAAGATTTTTCCAGAACTCATCCACATCCCGGGCCATGGGGAATACGCCGCTCATTCCTACAATTGCAATAGGTTCGTCGGGAACAGCCTGCGTCTGTTGCGGCACGGACAACACATTCCTGCTTGCAAATCGGGACTGCTGCCGTCTACCGCGGGTGTAGTCTTCTCTATCATCCTCTATGGCCTGCACAGCAGGCTCCGTCCGGGCATGCACGGCAAATTGCTCGCCCAACACGGTATCATATTCGTCCATTAAATACCTGGTGAAGTCATGAATCGTCGTATATTCAAAGAATATGGCAGGCGTCAGCTCAAGCCGGTACAAGTGATTGATGTTGTTGGCAAATTGCGTGAGCAAGATGGAATCGAAGCCATACTCACTCAATTCTACATGTGCATCAATATCTTCAAGTTTGACTTTCAGCAATTTCGACACGGCCTGAATCATGGCGGCCTGCACCTTATCCAACAGGTCCGGTGCGACATTCCTATCAGGGGAAGTTGCTGACACTCCCGTAGTCTTTTCAGGCTGTCTGGTCTCTGGAGCCGTTATTAAACCTACTGTTTTTTTTATTTTTTCAAGATTGCCTACAATCACCATAACCTGATCAGCGCCTGCGTTCATACCACGATACAAGGCTTGAATACCGGAAGAAGTTGACATGCTGTTCATACCCGTATGCTGCCTTACCAGCTTCTCCGTGTCCTCATCAATGTGCATCCCACCCTCTTTCCATAGTGGCCAATTGATGGACAGCGTGTGACCCTGGCGCTGCTTTGATGCGATCAGAGCGTTCCGATATCCAGCGTAAGCATCCATAAACGCATTGGCGGCAGAATAGTCCGCCTGCCCTTGATTGCCCAGTCCTCCGGCTATCGACGAAAATAGAATGAAGAAGTCAAGAGGCAGGTTCTTGCTTGCCTGATCCAGATTCACTATCCCTAAAACTTTGGGAGCGAGAACTTCCAGCATTTCCTCATTATTTTTTTTGAGTATGCGGTTGTCACGAATGACTCCTGCACTGTGAATGATGCCATTGATGCTTCCGAATTCCTCTTGAATTGCCTGGATTAACTCGGTCACCGCCTGCTCCCGAGCCACATCGACCTGTCTGTATATTATTCGTGCCCCTGATGCCTCCAATTTCTTTATCTCAGCCCGTTTGCCTTCATCCAGCACGGAACGTCCCGTTAAAATCAAGACCGCTTTACGGACTTTATTCGAAATCTCTTTGGCAAAAATGAGCCCCAGACCACCGGCACCACCTGTAATCAGGTACACTCCGCCGTCCTTCCACGGGATGCACGCTGCTTCCTGAGAGATTTGAGCTTCGTTCCAGCAGGAAACCCATCGCTTGCCTTTCTCGTACCGGATCTGGATATCCCCAGGGCTGCGGCTATTTTCTTTTAAGATGTCTATGATTGCTTCCCAGTCCTCATCCTGCCCAAGCTCTATCAACTGCCCTGTCAATTTGGGATGCTCAAGCCGGGACGTTTTTAAAAGACCAGAGAGTCCCGAGAAAAGCTGCTGCTCTCCCTGCCCGTTAATGGCAAGCTGAATCAGGACCCTGCCATTGGGTTTTTCCCTAACAATCCTTTGCATCTCCTCGAACACCTGAACGGCGTAACGCTGAAACTGTTCTCCGATTCCGTCCCGATCAGGTTGCAATATCTTGCATTGCACGCCGTCTATCCTAGCTTCAATTTGTTCACGGGAAATCCCGGATGGCTGGCAGAGTATCACGATATGGCGATCATATACAGGCATTTCGGTTTCTATGGCAATTTCTTGCTCTTTCCACACGGGCTTAAGCATTAAAGCGCCTGAATCTGACTGAGCATTCGAGGAAATCGATTCAGTACTCAGAATTCTTGATGAATATCCCTTCATCCTGACACAGATGGCTCCGCTTTCGTCGCTCAGGTCAATATCTAGTTTCTGTGCCTTATCTCCTGCTTTACTGTCCGCATTGTACCGAATCAGCGCCCACATGATGGAACTGCATTTTTTTATAATTTCAACCTCTTGAATGGCATAAGGCAAAGAAGGTTTGATCTCGCCAGAATCCAGCGTCAAACCTATAGATGCCTGCAAGGCCGAATCTATCATGCTTGGATGCAGAACAAATTTGCTTTGGTTATCAGTAAGTGAGGGTGGCAAGGATACCTTTGCCAACACTTGTCCTTCTCCCGCATACACCATCTCAATCCCCTGGTGTCCGGGGCCATAATCAATTCCCATATCCCTAAAAATTCTATACAATTGTGCCGGATAGTAGCTCCGGCTGCATGCATCCTGCAAGTCCTTAATATTTAATGCAGGGACGTCCACGGCCGATCTTCGTACAGCACTGCCGTAGCTATATATCACCATCCCTGTATCGGTTTCTTCGCTATTCCCATAAATTTCATAGGCGATCTCTTGCTGATCCTCCTGGAAAAGCCCGATATGCAGCTGTACTGGACCATCCTCTACAGCAACAGGCCGTGCCCAAACCACGTTTTTAAGGCAAAGCCCGACCCGTTCGCCCTCACCAGCTCCTAATGTCTGCTCCACTGCCGCGCGGGCCATTTCAAGGCAAGCTGCTCCAGACAGAACCTTGCGCCCATTCACCACATGATCCTTCAAGAAAAACTCCTGACCTGTAAACGTCGAGCTGAATCGCTGTTCCGAGAAATCGGAGGTGTTTTGATGCAGCAAAGGATGTAGCGAAGCAGCAGTGACAGAAGTCATGCCTTTACCCGCCTTGCCCTCAATCTCAGGTGCCCAGCAGCGTTCTTTTGCAAAAGGATAGGTCGGTAGACTAATCCGGCAAGGCTTGATGTCTCCATACAGTTTATTCCAGTCAATGGTTAGTCCCTTTACCCATAACTCCGCTATTTTTTTCAATTTTCTCTTCTTAATCCAAGTTTCAAGCAAAGATTTGGCATCTTCATCCGCCTCAAAAATCACGATTCCGTCTTTACTCTTTTTCACCTGAGCCGTGAATACTCCAGCAGACAGATTATGCTGGACAAACTCTTCCAGTGCTTTTAACAACCCCTCTTTTGAATCTGCCACAAAAGCCAGACGGTAGTCCATTGGCTCACGACTCACCTGCAGCGTATACCCCATATCCGCCAGGCTAAGATTCTGCTGGGATGCTATAAAGCTTCTCATTCTTTCGGCATAGGTTATGAGCTGCTTCTCACCTTTGGCAGATAATACGAAGAGAATGGGATTATCGACATCGGCAGCTGTTTCGGACGTTTCAATCCCAGGACGATACTCTTCAATCACAAGATGGGCGTTCGTACCACTAAATCCGAAAGAGCTTACAGCAGCACGCCTTTTGTTCCCGCGGTAAGGTTCCCAGTCGTTCAACTCTGTATTGACATAAAAAGGAGAATTATCAAAATCAAAATGCTCATTCTGGTGCTTGAAATTCAGTGTCGGTGCCAGTTTCCTATGCTTCATGCATAGCAACACTTTTTGCACGCTTGCTACGCCTGCCGCTGCCGAAGTATGTCCAATATTGCTTTTTACCGAACCTATGGCACAGTAGTTCTTCTGATCCGTTCTTTCTTTAAAAGCTGTTGATAAAGCTTCCAATTCAATTGGATCGCCCAGTTTGGTGCCTGTTCCATGCATTTCAACATAGCTAATGCTCTCGGGTTCAATCTGATATTTAGTGTATATTTCTCGCTCCAGCTCAATTTGGCTATTAGTGCTTGGAGCGGTAATCCCGTTGGTTTTTCCATCCTGATTGATCCCAGACCCGATAATAACTCCATATATATGATCCCGGTCAGCTTCAGCATCCTTCAGCCGCTTCAGAACCAGCCCGCCTACTCCCTCTCCCGGAACAAAGCCGTTGGCGCTATTGTCAAACGTTTTACACTGGCCATCTGGCGATAACATTCCGGATGCAGACATGCCTATATAGGATTCAGGAGTCAGATATAACGACACCCCGCCAACCAACGCCATTTCAATCTCTCCGTTAGATAAAGCCTGACAAGCAAGGTGAGTTGCCACTAGCGATGAGGAGCATGCCGTATCCACAGATATGGCTGGGCCCTTCAGATTAAGGAAATAGGAGATACGAGCCGCTGCAATAGCATTGCTGTTCCCGGTAGTATTGGTGAAATGCGCTTCATGCTTGTACCGCAGCATACTATATTCATTATTTAAAATTCCAAGGTAAACCCCGCATTTTTTATTTCCTAACTGCGAGCCGCTATAGCCTGCATCCTCAAATGCCTTATAGGCTTCCTGTATAAAAATGCGTTGCTGCGGGTCCATCCCTTCCGCCTCGGTAGGAGAAATATTAAAAAATAACGGATCAAAATATTCCATATCCTCTAGAGCACCCAGCCACTTGCAATTTATTTTCCCCTCTTGCCCAGGACTAGGATCATAATACTGGTTTACATCCCAACGATCCTTCGGGATTTCAACAATGGAATTTTTGCCTTGAGCGAGATTCTCCCAATATTGCTGTACATCTTCCGCACCAGGATATCTTCCCGAAATCCCGACAATTGCAATTGCGTCTCTATTTTCCGAAGTCGTAGGCGATGAATCCACTTCTGCCTTTACCCGGCGTAATCGTCCGAAAACCTCCTTAGGCGACTGCGCTGGAGAGCATTGCATCGTGTCTGATCCCGGCAAATGGACTTCTGCTATAGATTGGTCCATGTCAGGGACTGTATTTAAGGGCTGTTGAATGAAGCTTGTCCCATGCATATTGATTTCTTGTGCCAAAAATTCAGCAAATTGGAGAAGGGTCGGATAGTCGTAGACCTTGGTCGCTACAATGGATGTGCCGTATCGTTTATTAATGTTTCGAACCCACTCTACGCCTATAATGGAATCCAGCCCGACATCTATAAAGTTTTTATCCGCCTCAATCTCGCTCTGCTCCATATACAAAGCTTCAGCCAAGCTTGATGTCAATTCTTCCCGCAATAGCTCCGCAGAGACGCTACCCTGAACCGTGCTGGATTGCGCCTGCTTTTCAATCGATATCGGCATCAAATTTATCTGCGTTGAAGCCTCTGCCCGTTTATCAGGCTCCAATGCAACGGATGGCAGTGTAAACTCCGCTGGAGAATGATCAGGAATAGACACAGCAGAAGATGGCACGATTAATTCGTCCAAACGATCGCCCAATTCCTTCTCTAAAAATTTGCTGAAATCCCGGATAGTTGGATAATCGTAGACTTTTGTCGCCGTTATAGATGTGTGGTAATGCTTATTAATGTTTCGAATCCACTCTACGCCTATAATAGAATCCAATCCAAGATCGACAAAGTTTTTATCCGAATCGATATCGCTCCGATCTATATATAAAGCTTGCGCCAGACTTGTTGTCAGCTCCTCCTGCAATATTTCCGACGAAATTGCAGAAGAAATAGGCGCCAGTGCTACCGCCTTCTCCTTATTCTCTGACACGTGCAATGCTCCCCCCGGAGAAGTTAATATGATCGTTGCCCCCTCCTGGTTGGCAGACTTGCTGTGCTGTGGCTGACTGTCCGACAAATTCCATAAAGAAATCCCGCTTGGTTTTTCAGAACTGTTCGAAACACCGGATGCTATTATGGCTTCAGGCTGTCGCGCATAAGACTGAACCCGAACTGCTTTTTCCTGAGATTCCTTAGAGCCTCTGTCTACAGATGGAGTCATGATATCCGTGATCCAATACCGCTCCCTCACAAAAGGATAGGCGGGCAGGCTGATTCTCCGCGGCTTGGCATCCCCATACAGCATGTTCCAGTCCATAGCCAGTCCCTTGACCCACAGATCGACAACCTTCGAATATTTCCTTTTCCCGATCCAGGCAGCGATCGTTTTTTTCATGTCTTCATCTTCTATCAGTGCCGTCAGCGCCTCTTTATTCCGTTTGACCTGGCCTCGGTACAACTCGGAGATACCGTCCCGTCCTTCCAGGAATCCCTCCAGCTTTTCCACCAGCTCCTGCATAGACCCGGCAATCACGGCAAGCCGTTCTTCCATGGCCTCGCGTCCCACCTGGAGCGTGTAGGCCACATCGGCCAAACTGCTTTCCGTTAGCTGTCCTTCCCGGATAACGGCTAGCAATCGCTCTCCCTGCTTTTTCAGCCGTTCTTCATTTTTGGCCGACAATACGATAATGGCAGGGGTTTGGGCCGTAATACTTATTTGTGCCTTCTCTTCCGGAGTGTACTCTTCTGGAATGTACTCTTCTGGAATGTACTCTTCGATGATGACATGTGCATTGGAGCCTCCCGCCCCAAACGATGAGATTCCGGCAATCCTCGGATATTCCCGCGTCTCTCCATCAATCTCAACCACCGGTCGCTTCCATTCCTCCAGCTCCTGCTGGACTGCGAATGGCGTCTGCCCGAAAGGAATGTTCGGATTTAATTCTTTGGCGTGCAAGCTGGGGACCAACGTCCGGTTTTTCATCTGTAGGACAATTTTTCCAACCCCTGCGATACCCGCCGCCGCCTCCAGATGTCCGATGTTGGACTTTACAGAGCCGATGGAGCAGAATCCATTGTCCTCCGTATCCTTCCTGAAAGCCTGGGTCAGACCGGTCACTTCAATCGGATCCCCCAGCTCCGTTCCGGTCCCGTGGGCTTCGATATAGCTGATCGTCCGGGCATGTACCCCCGCTCGCTCCAGTGCCGACCGGATCAGCTCCCCTTGAGCTGTCGGGCTTGGCACGGTGTAGCCGTTGGTCTTGCCTCCGTGGTTGATGCTCGTCCCCCTAATCACCGCATGGATGGGGTCCTTATCGGCTATCGCCCGGGACAGC
>NZ_JAIVEM010000163.1 GCF_020404765.1 Paenibacillus sp. BJ-4 | reverse complement strand
AACGTACAACAATTCATGGAAGAGATTATGAAATTTCCTTTGACGATCATTGACCGTCTCTGTGTCAGGTTCTAGTCAGTTGTTTCTTTAGTTCAACTTATATAGTTGCCCCGGTTACTCTAAAATAGCATTTTGATATAGCATTTTTCGATGATTTCGAGAAATGCTATTTTTTTATAATTAACGAAAACACTGATATTGAAGAGTAATAGATTGAACTTTTTAACATATGTTATCCTAGGATTGAAGGAGTTCCCCAGTTAAAAAAGAAGCTATTAGGAAGGTGATTTTCAAAATCAGAAAGTGAGGTGAAACATATGTTAGTAAACAAAGCATACAAATTCCGTATCTACCCAACCAAGGAGCAGGAAATGCTGATTCATAAGACCATTGGTTGCAGTCGTTTTGTGTTCAACCACTTCTTGTCGAAGTGGAACGATACGTACAAACTAACAGGTAAAGGCTTAACATACGGAGTATGCTCTTCTGAACTGCCGAATCTGAAAAAAGAATGGCCATGGCTCAAAGAAGTAGATAGCATCGCCATACAGTCGTCTGTAAAGAATCTTGCCGATGCGTACTCACGATTTTTCAAGAAGCAAAGCAATGCACCTCGTTTCAAGTCGAAAAAGAACAAGGTTCAGTCCTATACAACGAAATACACCAACGGGAACATTGCGATTGACGGAAACAAAATCAAACTTCCGAAGCTAGGTCTTGTTCGTTTTGCAAAATCAAGAGAGGTGGAAGGTCGTATCCTGTCGGCTGCAATCAGACACAATCCTTCTGGCAAATATTTTGTATCGTTGTTGGTAGAAACAGATGTACAATCATGGCCAAAAACAAACCAGGAAGTCGGGATTGACGTTGGATTAAAAGATCTCGCTATTCTATCTAACGGTGAAGTGTTTGAGAATCCAAAATTCCTACGGAATATGGAGCAAAAACTCATTCGTGAGCAACGTATCTTATCCAGACGTGTGAAAGGCTCGGCTAACTGGAATCAACAGCGAATGAAGGTTGCTCGAATCCATGAACGTATTGTGAATGCAAGAACAGATTACTTGCAAAAGATTTCAACGCATATTGTCAAAAACCACGACCTCATTGCGATTGAAGATTTGCAAGTATCTAACATGATGAAAAACCACAAACTGGCCAAAGCGATTAGTGAAGTGTCTTGGTATGAATTCAGAACCATGCTCGAATATAAAGCTGGCTGGTTTGGGCGGACTGTCATTGCAGTAGGCAAAACATTTGCTTCCTCTCAGCTTTGTTCGTGTTGTGGATATCAAAACAAAGAAGTAAAGAATCTGAACTTGCGTGAATGGACTTGCCCATCATGCGAAACTGCCCATGACAGAGATGTAAATGCAAGTAAAAATATCCTTGCCGAAGGCAAAAGACTACAGTCTGCATAAGTGCAGTAACCGTAGGAACTACGGGGATAGCCTACTTAATTAGAAACCGATAGGTTTCCGTACTTAGGAATCTTGTGACTTTAGCCATGAGAGGTTCAAGCAAACGTGTGTCAGTTTCAGAAAAAAGGGGTAAAATAGATTTATGGACTTGTTAGCAGCTAAGATTCTTGGAGAAAATCTTTGGTAAGATAACCTGAAGGAGGTTGTATATCATGAGTTCTAATGGAGGAAGTATTCAACTAACCGCCCAGCCAAGAACAGAGAAGAAGGGTTCGGCCATTCGTGGCTTGAGGTCAAAAGGACGGATTCCAGCTGTGGTTTACGGCTCTGAGCTTGAAGGAATCCCTGTACATGTCGATGCCAAGGAATTTAATAGAGTCGTCAGAACCGGACGTTCAGAGGTATTTAATCTTGCAATAGAGGGCAAAGAGACGATTCCGGTTATTATTAAAGATTATCAACAGCGTGACAACCAATGGCTGCATGCCGATTTTTTGAAGATTTCCAAAAACAAGCCGCTTCGCGTGCGTGTTTCTATTGATTATCAAGGAACCCCTGCAGGTACAAAAAAAGGTGGTATTTTGCAAGTTCAGGAAACGGAAGTCGAAGTCGAGGGGCTTCCCGCCGATTTGCCATCTACCATTGAGGTCGATGTATCCGCATTGGAGGTTGGTGACAAGATCAGCGCAGGCGATTTGAAGCTTCCAAAAGGAGTAACACTCCACGTCCCTGGAGAAGAGCTGCTTGCTTCTATCATTGTCTCGCGTGCGGCTGAAGTAGAAAATGCTGCTGTGGAAGGTGATGCGGCGGCAACTGGAGGCGCCGGAGAGGCTTCGGAAAACAAGGAAGCCTAGTCTTATTGCTCGTTGCAAACCTCTATAATCGCATTACCTATTAATAAATAATAAAGGAGCTCCCTCGGGGGTTTCTTTTTTTGTCTTAAAATCATTTTTTTAGCCTGTGGTGATAATAAAATTATTCAATAGGTACTATTCAATAAGTGCACTTCAATATGTAATTCTTAACTCTGGATTGTCAACACAAAACTGAACAACTCCTATGAGCGCACTTTTTCCGTCCCTTCTTCTTATCTGCTCGTTCTACTGGCCCTTATATTTTCTGTCCAACTAAGAGCCGATCCATCATTCAACACTTTTAACATGTTACTTTAATCTTCGGCAGCCGGATTTTTTCCTGCACTGTCTCTATGAATGCAAGACAACAGAAGATTATATAAAAGATTCTTCGTTTAGGTTGTTAAATAACCATGTTAATTACCCTATAAATGAAGAGCAATTAAAGCGCGCAGCTCTCAACTCGAGTGAAACCAAAAAACTTTGGAGGTTAAATATTATGGCAAAAACACGTGAGTATGCTTCAACTGAACTAATTGCAAGATATCCGTTTAGCGGTTACGTCCGGGTATCTAATGGGAGTGTTGGCTAAATGACGATAAAAGACACGGTGGCCCGAACGATTGCGAGGAAAGCAGACGCTAAAGTAGGCGAGATAATAGGTCAAACTACCACTAAGGTAGCTGAGGAGATTACCACCCCGATACCTTCCAATTGGGCATTGGGTGGACTGACCAGCGCTGGTATGGAGACGAGTGTTACGAATAGTTATAGATCCGGATACATCGACGTGTCGAAGGTGAAGAGACTCAGGCTAGAAAATAACACAATTATGTACAGGGTTAATTTATACAACGCGGCGAAGCAGATGCTACGGCAAGCTGCGTTTGATATTAATTATTACACGGTCGATGATGACGTTTACTTTGTAAGAATTGTAGTTGCTGATACAAGCAAAACATCTTATCAAGTCTACGCCGTAGACGTCACAACTACGACAGAACCTATATTTATACCTAGCGCACTTAAATTTGGATTTATGCCAAGTAATGACGCGGCAACTAACGCGGTTGCACTACAAAGGGCCGTTGATGCGGGAGGCATGATAAGGGTAGAACAGCCAGGCATCTACGATATCGACAGAGCGATAAAGATCGGGGACAACGTCACTCTAAATTTTGGTCCAGGTGTCTTTTTAAGGCGCACCACATCAAACGGGTACGTACTCGTCAATAAGGGTGCATTTACTCGTAGTTACAACAAAAACATCGTAATAAGAGGTTTAAAGCTAATATGTAACGGTAAAGAATCCACTGCGGGCTCAGACTTAATTACGGGGTTGAGAGGTCAAATCTCTTTTTTCTATGTTAAAAATCTCTCAATCGAAAACTTCGAATGTCTCGACCTCCTATCCTATAGTTATTGCGTACAGATATGCACCTTCGAGGATGTGATCATAGACAAGATACGAGTAGAGGGAGGCAAGGACGCGGTACACTTTGGTAGAGGCAGTAATTTCGTAGTCCGTGATGGAAAATTTAAAACGTACGATGATCCTATAGCGTTAAACGGGCATGACTACGATACAGGAAATCCACAGCTTGGTTGGATCGAGAATGGCTTAATAGAAAATTGCTACGATTTAGCCGCTGCATCTACGACTGGATACTTCTTACGTGTCCTCGCCGGCGCTTGGGTTGATTGGTTTTCCGGCATGGAGCTACAAAAGTCAGACACGGTGGTAAGTAATGGGCGATTATACCGAGTAGTCGCGAATCCCGACGGCACTAAGTACACATCAATGACGGCACCTACACACGTAAACGGGACGGTCACTCTCGACGGTAATATTAAATGGGTGATGATACAGGACGATGTTACCTATACGGCAGGTTGTAGAAATATTCACCTGCAAAACATCTACCTACAGAAAAACAGACCCGTCGCAGTTAGTCTCCACCTTGACAAGGACAACTACTCCCGTAGTTACTACCCAAATGCAACACCGCCCATTCAAAAGAACATCATTTTGGAAAATATACACATGCAGACTGACATCCCCCGATTAATCACAGCTACTACTCCCGTCGACACAATAAAGCTTGTAAATAGCGAGATAACGAATACATCAATCGTACTTAATAATATAAGCACCGCGGGTATGACTTACAGCAACACCAACCTTATTATGATGGGTGTGACGTTCAAGGGTACCGGAGGGCAGAGGTTAGTAAATTGCGCGGGCGGCAGAACGGCATCTGTTAAGGTAGTCGGGAGCGTCGTAGAGAACGCAACCTACGCACCTACTTTTTCGTCCGGCGTTACTATCGTAGCTAAGGATATATAGGCCACAAACTAAGCGGCCAGGTAGAAGTTAGCCGATGTGCTTCAACACGATGATTTATACTCATTTAACAGATGAAGAAATGAGGAAAGCAGTTAATAATATGGATAAGTGACGCAAAGCTCGAAATCAAAGGTGTTTTGCAACTACTAGTAACGAGTATTTTTACTCATTATTTACATGAGAGTGTATCACTTGCCAAGAAAATGAAACAAAGTTTATGCCATTCAAGGATAATGACAGCAAGATTGGGCTAATCCAACTGAAATCATGTAAAAAAAGGGGGAATCTTTGTGTCATAAATTCAATAGGCAGATAACCGAACAACATATTCTAGGGCTAGATAAGCCGGGGAGTATCCTGATCAAGCGGTAATCCCCGGTTTTGCTATATTTACTTGGAAACTGATGGTATAATTTGTGGCAGTTTCAATGTTGGATAGGGGGATATTACCTTGGAGTTTAAATATTTGTTAGTTGGTGTGTTGAGCCTACTGGGTGGTGGAGTGTTATATACGATGGAGCGTTTTATGTCCATAGTTCAGTGGGCTGCTGATTTCGTTCCAGTTAAATTGAAAGGTTCGGGCGTTGTTATTTCCGAACCAGTTATGCCGGGTTTTACTGACAATGTATTTGTTATTATTTTATTCGTATGTGGCTTGCTGATACTCGGATATGGTGTGTATGAGCGACGTACACGATAACAAAACATATGTAGGCATGTCCGTTTTTATTTGAGGGGGAACAGATGTGAACGCCTTTTTGGAAATGCTGATGCAGCTATTTGAGCGCGCAGCGTTGCTGCTGATTTGTTTATTTTTTATCACCCGTATCCCGCGGTTTAAGGAAACCTTGCAAAAGAACAGCCATTCTCCGGGAGAGCTGACTTTGCTAACGTTGATTTTTTGTATGTTTGCACTGTTCGGCACGTACACCGGGATTGAAGTCGAAGGCTCGCTTGTGAATGTTCGTATCATTGCGATTATGGCGGGCGGTATTTTGTTTGGACCGTGGGTTGGAATCATTACAGGTATTGTATCGGGTATCCACCGTTATCTGATTGATATCGGGGGAGTGACCTCCATTCCATGTTTGATTACCAGTATTCTGGCAGGTGTGGGATCAGGTTACATTGGGCGCCGAGTTAACCGTTCCAAAAGATGGCTGGTCGGCATTGCCGCAGGAATGATTTGTGAAGCATTAACGATGCTGCTGATTCTGGTGATGGCACAACCGTACGAGCTGGGTCTGGATATCGTTTCCAAGATCGGACTGCCAATGATTATCGGGGAAGTCAGTATCGGCTTAATCGTCCTGTTGATCCAGAGTGTCGAGGGAGAAAAGGAAAATATCGCGGCCAGACAGGCCAAGCTCGCACTGGATATTGCCAACAAGACGTTGCCTTATTTTCGTTCTATTAATGCGGAATCCCTGCATACGATTTGTTCAATCATAAAAGAGGATATCAGGGCAGATGCGGTTGCGATTACGGATACTCGAAATGTGCTGGCCTATGTTGGTTTTGGCGAGGAACGGTATCACATTGGTGACGAAATCATTAGCGATGTGACCAAATCGACGATCCGCAGCGGTAAAATCACGATTCGCAACCATATAGCAGATGATAAAACGCCTCAAATCCAGTCTCTGCTCATTATTCCGTTAGAGGAGCGGGGGGAGGTAACCGGAACCCTGAAAATTTATTACCGTAAAGCGTATAAAATCACGTATCCGTTGCAGACGATGGCGATTGGTTTGTCGCAAATCATTTCCACGTTAATGGAAGTGTCGCGTGTGGAGCAAATTAAAGAAGCCGCGAACAAAGCCGAATTGAAGGCGTTGCAGACCAAAATAAATCCTCATTTCTTGTTCAACGCGCTGAACGCGATTGCCTCGACTACACGCACCAAGCCGGATAAGGCGCGAGAGCTGATCATTAATTTGTCGGGCTACCTGCGTTATAATTTGGAGCTCAATGATGATCTGATCGAAATTCATAAGGAGCTTCAGCAGGTCTCTGACTATGTGGAAATTGAAAAAGCGCGCTTCGGCAATCGGCTTCAGGTGGAATATATGATGGATGAGGTGTCTGTGCAGATTCCAAGCCTTATTATCCAGCCCTTGGTTGAAAATGCGATTAATCATGGGATACTGAAGAAAAAGGGGCCGGGTACAGTTACGATTTCCGTAAAGGATCGGGGAGCAAAGGTACGGATTTCTGTAGCAGATACCGGGGTGGGTATACGCGATGAAGTTGTGGATAATCTGTATCATGACCGGGTTCCGGCCAAACAAATAGGCTTGTACAATGTGCACAGACGACTCAAGCTGATGTACGGGGAAGGAGTTATTATTCTCAAGCATAAGCCGGGTACCGAAGTTTATTTTGACATACCAAAGGAGAAGTCATGAAGGCCATAATTGTAGAAGACGAAATTCCGGCGCGCGAAGAGTTGGAGTATCTTATTCAGACGCATAGCAGCATTGAGGTGACGAATAGCTTCGAGGACGGACTGGATGTATTCCGGTTTTTGCAGGAGCAGGAGACGGACGCCATCTTTCTGGATATAAATATTCCCTCGCTGGACGGGATGCTGCTGGCTCAGAATATTAGCAAATTTGCCAAAAAGCCTTATATTATTTTTACGACCGCCTATAAAGAACATGCGGCACAGGCCTTTGAACTGGAGGCATTCGACTACATTCTCAAGCCGTATGATGAAAAACGGATCGCCGCCATGCTGCGCAAGCTGGAAAATGCCTATGAGCAGCGGAATGCCCAATCACTAGATACGGCCCCACCTGCACAGCCTCGAACTGCTGAAGCAAGTACAGTCAGCGCTTCGGGCCGCATTAATCTGCTGAAAAACGACAAAATTATTGTGACCGATGCGAGCGATATTTACTATGCGTGTGCACAGGAAAAAGTAACCCGCGTATTTACAAGGCATGAGGAATATACGATGCCGATGAGCATCTCGGAATTTCATGCCCGCTTGCCGCAGCAGGACTTTTTCCGTTGTCACCGTTCCTACACGGTGAATCTGTCGCAGATTCGTGAAATTGTGCCTTGGTTCAATCATACGTATCTCCTGCGTTTGCGCGGCCTCGAAGCGGAGGTTCCGGTAAGTCGAAGCAAGGCCAAGGAATTTCGGCAAATTATGCGACTATAAAGGCATTTCATTCCGCTATATGTGCATTTCATTCCTCAAATGAATTCTGGCCAACATACGACGTTATAATGATCCATGTAGAGAGAATCCTTACAGACTTGCTCCTCCAATGGCGCAGGTGCGTACCGGATTCCCGGTTATCATGATGACAAATTGACGCTATAAGAGCCGGAATGAAAAGAGGAGATTTATATGAAAACTAACAGCGGAAATCGCCTGCTGGTCGTGCTTGGAACGATTATTGTCCAGATGGGACTTGGAACGATTTACACTTGGAGCTTGTTTAATCAACCGCTGGTGGACCGCTTTGGCTGGAACCTTAGTTCGGTCGCCATTACCTTTTCGATTACCAGCTTTGCGCTGGCATTTGCTACATTGTTTGCAGGTAAGCTGCAGGATAAATGGGGACTGCGTCGTCTGATTTTATGTGCAGGCGTCGTGTTAGGAGCCGGGTTAATGCTCAGCTCACAGGTAACCTCCCTGTCCCTGCTGTACATTTTAGCGGGTGTTGTTGTAGGCTTTGCGGACGGTACGGCATATATTACATCACTGTCGAATTTGATCAAATGGTTTCCTGAGAAAAAAGGACTTATTTCCGGTATTTCGGTTGGGGCATACGGAACAGGCAGTCTTATATTCAAATATATTAACGGTTCGCTGATTCAATCCGTTGGCGTATCGCAGGCATTTCTGTATTGGGGTATGATCGTATTAATCATGATTGTGGGCGGTTCCTTCCTGGTACGTGAGGCCGTAGTTGTAAATAAGCCTTCGGTACAAAATGCGGGTATGCCGCAGCGAGATTACACCGTGAAAGAGATGCTGCGCACCAAGCAGGCATATCTGCTGTTCGTGATGTTCTTTACTGCTTGTATGAGTGGATTGTACCTGATCGGAGTCGTCAAGGATATCGGCGTACGGATGGCCGGGCTGGATGTAGCAACAGCCGCTAATGCGGTCGCAATGGTCGCTATTTTCAACACAGCGGGTCGGATCATATTAGGTGCGCTATCGGATAGGGTCGGTCGTCTGAAAGTGGTAGCGGGTGCGTTGCTGGCAACAGCGATCGCGGTTACAGTGCTTAGTCTGGTACCGTTGAACTATGGTTTGTTCTTTGCTTGTGTAGCAGGAATTGCTTTCTGCTTTGGCGGCAACATTACAGTTTTTCCAGCCATCGTGGCTGATTTCTTCGGCCTGAAAAATCAGAGTAAAAACTATGGTATCGTGTATCAGGGCTTTGGCCTCGGTGCACTGGCGGGATCTTTTATTGCAGCCTTACTTGGCGGCTTCATCCCGACCTTTACCACCATTGCGGTGCTGTGTGTCGTATCGTTCCTGATTGCGCTGACGATTCGTACTCCGGATCAAAGCAAACCGGATCAGGGCAATTTGCGCAGTCAACGCAAGAAACATCCTCATACCTTGCGCGGCATGAAGCCCGAAACGAAGCTGGGTTAATAGGGATTGAGAATAAAGGACCAGATGAATGCCAAAAGACCTGTCATCATTTCTCTGAGGGAAATGTTGGCAGGCTATTTGTTTTTCTATCAATCTATTTTACGGTATAATGAAAAGATATGTAATAAGCCGATATATACAAAAGACATAAGCTAAGAACCTGACAGGAGGACGAGTCATGATCGTGGATACAAGCGGGAATCTGCTTGCCCGCAATACGAAGCTGCGAAATACATATCAAATTCGAAGCGCCTTGTCCCGCAGTGAGCTGGCCATCGTGTATACGGCAAGGCTGTTGGATAATCGAGAAAAGGTCATTGTTAAGGAGTTTTTTCCGAATGCGCTCGCTTTGCGGGGATCGGATCGAAAAACGGTGACTTGCAGTGCATCTATGCAATTCAAATACGTGGAGTTTATGCATTATTTTTTGCGTGAAGGGCAAATGCTCAAGGAACTAAGCCATCCGGGGATTGTCGGTTATATAGATCATTTTGAGGAAAATGGAACTGCCTATCTAGTCATGGAATACTGTGCGGGCAAGACGCTGGATAGGGTAATGCAAGAAGAGTCTGCGCTCATGTCCGATCCTGCTTTTATGTACCAGGCGTTGCTGTCTTTAGTTGATGCCATGGAGTACATTCACGATAAGGGCATTATTCACCGTGATATTAAGCCTGGCAACATTATGATTGGGGAAAATGGCAGCATTAAGCTGCTTGATTTCGGTTCAGCTGTGCATTTTGAAGGCAAGGAGCATCCGATCTTCACCACGGCAGGCTACTCTCCGCTGGAGTTTTATTCTAACCGCTCGCAGCAGGGACCTGTATCGGATATTTATAGCTTGGCCGCCACGCTGTATTATTGCCGACAAGGATCACCACCACCGGATGTGCCGGGCAGGTTGTTTGCAGATCGGACCGACCGGATTCGGATCGAAAATGCAGGGATTTCCCTGCTGCCGTATGTGATTCGGCGTGGTCTGGAGGTACAGGCTAACAAACGTTGTCGCTCACTCAGATGGTTTAAAGCCGCACTACGTGCGGAATATTGGATAAAAAAAGGGAAGCGCCGCACTCTTACGATTCATTAATCGTAAGGAACGGTGCTTCCTTTTTTTATTTTCCGACTGACGTTATCCTGTTGGAGCTTGAATATGATCGGTGTACACCGAGGTATTCGGCTTGATCGCTTTGTAGCGTAGCTCGATTTCAGTTACACCGTCCTCGAACGTAATATACAGCTTGTCACCGTATTCCATGACCGCTTTTTTGTTGCGGGTCAATCTGACTTTTCCGTGCTGCAGGGCGCAGCGTGTATCATGTTTGACGACCAAACTGCCTTTTTTACCTGCGGAAAACAGGATTCGCTTCGCCTCTGGCAGCGGTTCGTGAACGTCCAGCGTACGGAACAATTCTTGCAGGCTAACCTTTCGGCCCGGAAAGGAGGTAAGCGGCCAGGATTTGACCGGAATCTCCTGTCCACTGGCCGTTGCGAGAAAATATCCTTCGATTCTTCCTGCAAATTGTGGCTTAGGCCGCAAAAACCAGTACAGAAGCGCTGCCACCACGACACTGATAGCCACCGTCCACTTTATGGCGGTATACCGGGACTGTACGGAAACGGTCAGCGTAGCACTGCTGGATGCTCCTTCCGGATCGGTAGCGGTAATCTTCAGCTCGGAGTCACCCGTGTGAAGCTCGGATAGCAGCAGATCACTACCGTTAATCTCGGCATGGACCGCATCCCCAGAGGCTCCCGTATCCAGCTTGTAGGTTAGTTTGTCATGATTTGGATCAGCAAAAAAATCCGATAAACTTCGAAGGGAATCTCCATCTTCTTTCACGACGCGAATCGTCAGGTCCTTTAACACCTGTGGTGCTGCATTGGCCGCGTGGACCTTATGTACGGTTCCATTACGATACCATTGTGGGCCGTCCAGAGCGAGCTGCCAAGTATAATCTCCGGTTTGAGGGAACGCATATTCGGCATGAAACGCTCCCGCCTTATAGGTCATAGGCACCTTTTTGGCTGTGCCACCCTGTACAGGAGTAACTATAATATGGGCTTGGAGAGACGTATATACAGCTTCATCTGTAAGCTTTTCACCGTCCGGTAACAGGAGCTGAGCCTGAAATGGTGTGGCCTGGCCTTTAGGTAACTGCACAGGCTTGCTGTCGTTCGCTGCTGTTCCTTGTTTTCCTCCCATGATCGCTTCGGCTTCCAGTCGATAGCTGCCGAGCAAATTGATTTTGACCAAATCTCCGCGTATCCCCCGCAGTTTCAGCTTGACTTTACCTGCCTGTGGATGCTCAATTTTTAAAATCGCATATCGGCTCGACTTATACCTGCGAACATTTTCGGAATTGGAATACAACTGTGTTTCCTGCAGAGGATGCTCGGACAGAAGCACCAAATTCGCTTCCTCCATACTGGAGTCCGGGAGGTTGACTGTTAATTCCTGCATCTCGCCAGTAGTTGTAATGGCGGCAACAGGCACGAGCTTAGAACGAATTTGACTGGCAAAAATACGATTCAAAATTTCCGGTAGATCCTCGGCACTGCTCGTAATAAAAGAAGCACCTCCCGTTTGAGAAGCAATCCGCTCCAGCTCCTGCCGATTCACTGTACCGTCATGATTCAGACCAATCGTATACACCGGATATCCTTTGGTCTGCGCGGATTTAATGACCGAAGCCACATCGTTGTTGGAATCCCCTTTCGTTCGGGAACCGGAGGAGGCACCAAAATCAGTTTCACCATCGGATAGCAGGATCATAAAAGGCTGACGTCCCTTGGATGCTCCTGCGGCCAGCAGCTCCGAGCCTTTACGCAATCCAAGCCCCAGATCCGTATAACCGGAACGGTTTAGTGTTCTGATTTCCTGCTGAATTTGGGATTTTTGCGCTGCTACGGCAATTGAGGTCAGGGACTTGGAAGCGACTACGTGATGGTTGTAGGCGACAAAGCCAACGCGTGTACGGTCTGCATCACTCAAATCCATAAACATACTGATGACTTCGGAGGCAATCCCCTCGGGATCGGTGTCCCTCATGGAATAACTGGTATCCAGTACAAAAACAGCATCGTAACCCTCAATCGGAGCAGTCCCCAAAGATGCTGCATTAGCCTGATTTACAGTGCAAATGACCCCGTTTAAGCCCATTTGAAAAAATAGTACAAAAGTCATGAAAATGATAATCCCTAGTTTCCTTATTCTGAACATAAGCCCCTCCGTCGACGAGGCCAATGCGGGTGTGTCGACTCTCCTAATCCTTGGGATATAAGGGATAAAGGATCAAAATAGCTGATAACCCTCACATTAGCCATGAATTTGATACTTTTACGCTTATCAGAAATATCCAATGGATTTCTATCGGCAATTTAGTTCCATTTGTGAATATTTCCCTGTAGAAACAGGTCTAACATATCATAAAAAATACGTATTCACGCATAAAATGAGCCAAAATACCCTGTTTCAATCTGAGACTACAGAAATTGACAAAACTAAAGAGTACTTTGTATGATAGCTTTCGTATCAGCGGCAAAAAATGGGATTGAAGTTAGGAATGCGAAATCAATAATTCAAAATTCTGTGTTATCTGACTTCTCATTTTAAGTTTAAATCTCATTTTGAATTTTTTGCTGTTAAACGTTAAATCACGCTTCGGACTGATTTTCGAGGTTACATGACTATACCGTGAATACGGTATAAGCCGAATCCTTTGGCCAATTTGAATGTTATGTAGGGGGGAGGAGGCAAATGAACTAATCATGGGCATTCGTCTACTCTGAATTGGACACCCTGTGTCCGCGTATGGAGCCATAGACCTATACTCACACATTATTTGTTTGCCGACAGCGATGGAAATCATTTATCAAACAAACCGGACAATGCTTTTTGAAGAAATTAACCCGGAAAAGCTGGACCTGATCACCATTGTAGGTGATGTGAAAGGTATTGACAGCTTGAGTGACGAGAAGATCAAGGAAATTAATGAGCACCTTCTGGTGCGCAGCTTTGACGAATTTTTAGATAAGTTTTCACCGACCGTGTACTCGTTTTTTAATGCGGCTAACCAAAAAGTGGTCTATACCCTGAAAAAGCCTGAAGGAATCGATGAGGATAGCATTTCTGAAATTCGTATTAATCAAAGTAATGATTTTCTGAAAATGTTGTTTACGCTCATTGATACCAAACGCAGTCAAGGAATCACCAATGTGGATTTCAAGTTTGAAAATCTGCTGGATATGATTTCTCCGAAAAAGGTTATGGATGATATTCGTCAAGTCCGCAAAGAAATTCACTATATGTACGGTGAATACGAGAAGCTGGATGATGGCGATCCGAAGAAACTCGACATGGGCGACAAGCTGAATGGGATGTTCGAGGAAGCGAGTCAGAACTACAACAATGTTATGGCTATGCTGCCACTGGCAATTGAAGATATTAAAACCCGTCTTTTGCTCGGTGGCGCTCAAGAGGAAAATTCCGGTGAACTGATCCAGGTGGGTATGCTCTCTATCGGAGAAAGCGGCGAACTGAAAATCATTGAAGCGCCGAAGAGCGAAAGCACCGAGCTGATGCTGCTGGATGAAAACAGCACTGGCGATCTGTCACAGGTATTCGAGGAAGATTACAACTCCATTACAGATACGCCTTCCGATTATGTGAAGGATTTGGTAGTTCGTACATTTGTACCGCTGCCAGCTGTTCAGACCAAGGTGGATACAGCAGTTGAAGTGCAAAACTACAACACGTATCTGGAGTTTTATAAAAATGCAAAGGACGATTTCGTGAAGGCAGTCAAGCCGCTTGTGGAAAAAATCCTTGGTGTGAAAATGTTCTTTGATCAATATGCAACAAAGAGCAAGGGAATGCTGCCGACGATGCTGGTGGCGAACAACAAGCTGGACATGCTGGTGAAAAGCAGCAACATCCCGCGTCTGGAAACGTACCTGAACACGGTGAATGCTAAAAATGAATTTAGCGACACGATCTGGTTCGGTATCGTCCCATCGATCGAGCTGGAAGCAGCCGGTAAGGTTAAGGTTACACGTGAACGCTTCAAGGGCAACGAGAAGGTGGTTAAGCAGGGTGGAAATTCCATGGAATCTCTTTCGATGCTGCTGCAGGTTGTGAAGGATTACAAAATTCAAATGTTCTTTAATTTTGAATCCGGTGAAGAAACGACTTTCAACAGCATGGCAACGGCTGGGATTGATAGATACATCGACAAATGTGCCAGCCTCGTTCGTAGAGAGTACAGCGAATTTGCGATTCCTTGTGTACCGAACTTCACGATTATTCCAAAGGACAAATCGGGTGTCATTATCGACAGTAAAATGCTGCAAACCGAAAGCGGTGTACAGCTCTCCAAGGAAAAAGAGGATATTCTCAAGCTATGGATCGAGGGCGTTTATGTGGGGGCAGCCTACGTTGCCGCCGGTTTGGTCGCTGCTTATCAATGTCCCGAGTACCTGCGTGAGACCTTCAAAACGGTCAATAAAAACTACCCTGGCGTACGCTTCGATATTGAAGCCGGAGACAACAGTCTGCGCACCGTGACAACGATGGCCAAGGAAATCACCGGGTTCACCAACACGATCAAGGATGCCATTAACCGTAAAAACTTCGGTTTTGTATTCTCATCCGAGAATGCTCAGCTCCAGGATAAGGATATTCGTCGCATTACTGTCTACAAGGCGAGAAGCATGGCGATGTCTGAGGACGGCTTTGACTCCATCTACAAGACGCTGGTCAGCACGTACATTGAACGTATTTTGCGCTACCAGACAGGAGACTTCAAGCACGAAAATATCATTCGCTTCTTCAGTAACAATCCGAGCAGTCAGAAGAGCAAGTGGCTGGGCAGCAGAGGATCTGTTAACTCGATTATTCAGGACGGAGACGATATGAGCTTCATTATTGATGAGAAAAGCAATATGTGCCATATCGATCTGGTCTTCAACGGTAATGTGAAGAACCTGGAAGTCATGATCACTAAAGGAACCAGCTCGGTTAAATGATCATCCGAGCGCTACGAAAGATGTTAGAGGCGTTTCTATCCAGAACCGCCTTTATACATAAATCGCGGAGAAGCTCTGCTTCTCCCGCTATCATATTACCTAATTTCAAGGAGGCAACACACATGGGATTCAGATTGAAAGTAGAAGGACAAGAAACAATTGAGCTGGGCTTGGATAACATCCAAACGGTTATTTATGACACCGATACACCGGACGACTCCAATGCACGCTCCACTGACGTAGGCTCCACGCTGCGCATCAGCGGTAAAATCATCACAGCAGTAGACGGTGACAGCGCGGATGACACGCTGAAACTGGCTTTGTGGTCCCTGGTTCCTGCTGAAAAAGCAGACAGCTACCGTAAAGTAACACTGGAAGTTATCGCAGCTGACCAAGTTGTGCGTAAAATCTACTTCCCGAATGCGTTCGTTGTAGACTACACTGAGCACTTCGGCGACACAGAAGGTGTGGGTGCGTTTACACTCTACATCAAGCAAAAGAAAGACAAAACCGAGCTGGCTACAATCGACGGCGGATATCCGGTTTAAGCTTGACGGCTTAACGTCAGGCGCAGCTTGAACACACACTCACCCTATGCTTAGGTGTAGGGTGGATAAATATTAAGAGGCCCTGCGGGTCTCTTAATATTTTTCGGAGAGGGGAATATCATACCATGACCAACTACTATGAGCTGCTCGGTGTCAGCCGGGATGCTTCGGAGGCAGAGATTAAGCAGGCTTACCGCAAACTGGCGAAAAAGTATCATCCTGATACCAACCAGGGAAGCGAGGAAGCAACGCGCAAGTTCAAGCTGATTCACGAGGCTTATAATACCTTGCGTGACGAAGCATTGCGGCAGGCATACGATGCCGAGCTCATCCGAAAAACTGAGGGAGCTGGCGGACAGCAGGAAGAGAGAGGAAGAGGAACTGCAACTTCCGGAGGTGCGCGTAAGACAGCCAAAGGATTTAATCCGGCTGACATAGGAAGTAATTTTGAGCAATTTTTCGGTTTTCATCCGAAAACGAAGGAGGGCTCACCTGGGAAAAACACAAAAAAATCAGGTGATCCGACGGATACCTCGGCGATGTTTAACCAGTTTTTTGGTATTCGTAAAAAGTGATGATTTCAGGATGGAAACGGGGGAAGCAAGCAGTGAAAACGGCGCAGAACAGATGGGTTTTCATCATAGATGTTGCCATGTTCGGGCTGATGCTGGCGATCGCCTTTTATGTGTTTAATCGTACAGGCTACAGCGGTTTGAAAACCGTGGTCGCGATAGGTATTGGAATCGGCGTGCTTGTATACATACTGCGCAATCTGGTGACCGTTGTACCCGTGGCAAAGTCTAAGGCAGAGCGTAATCGGATTGCCAAGCTGGTACTGATTGATGAAGAAGGCGAGTCCATTAAAGAATGGTATATCGAAGGTGAAACGTCGCTCTTGATCGGCAAAACAACGTCCCGCTCAGAGGCGGATATTGATCTGGCAGATACAGACTATGCATCCCTGATCAGCGTGGAGCATGCGGTGCTCAACCGGGTGAACAGCGACTGGTTTGTGGAGGATGTGGATTCCGGGAACGGAACAGGCTTGCGGCCTGCCAATGAAAGTGTGACCAACAAACTGGAAAGCGGCGAGCCCTACCGGATCTACTCAGGTGATTTATTATACATCGCCAATACGAGGCTGCTCGTTAAATAGACAGGGATGTTGCAACATCCCTAGATCGCTCAAGAAGACAATCATGACAATGGGGGAAGGAACCGACTATGAGTTTGACAAGATGCCCAAATGGACACATGTTCAGTACACGAAAACACGGAAATACGTGTCCTTATTGTAATACGGTAGTAAATATAGCCGCGCCCAAGAGCGTGGAGCCAGCGGCGAAAACCAATGCTGCGGGAGACAATGACAAAACCATGCCGTATTTGGGCGAGACGGTGGGGATTCACCCGGTAACCGGATGGCTGGTATGCATCGAGGGAGCGCAGGTGGGTCAGGATTATCGCATTATGGCAGAGAAAAACTTTATCGGACGAGCAGAGGAGATGCATGTCCGTATTATCGGGGACAACACGATTTCCCGCAGAAATCATGCGGTTATTGTGTATGATCCGAAGAAACGCAACTTCTTTTTGCTGCCAGGCGATTCGTCAGGCTTGGCGTACCACAATAATGAAGCGGTATATTCACCAGTAGAGCTGGCTGCTTATGACGTGATTCAGTTGGGACACAGCAAATTTATCTTTATCCCGTTGTGCGGCGCCCATTTTGAGTGGGATAACGAAAAATAGGACGGAAGTGGGCAAATGGTGCAGGGAGGTAACGGAATGCAGCCTTATTTTGTTGTATGTGGAGCTGCGGTGCTATTCGCTGTTCTTCTCACCATCCGTATACGACTGACACGAAGTTCCGGCAGCCGTACTGTGAGTGGAATTGAAATCGGGAATGGTCAAACGATTGGGAGTCGAAGCGAGCAGGATGATTATTTTGCAAGTATGACGACACCTGTCGGTACGCTAGCCGTGGTCGCAGATGGGATCAGCGGACTGGCCAATGGACGCATGTCCAGTACATTGGCTGTGACGACATTTACGAAGGCGTTTGCCAAGCTGGAGGACGCGGCGAATTTGAACGAATATTTTGCCGGGGCAGCAAGCCAAAGCAACCGCAGCATTTTGCAAAATTTGAATGGGCAGGGCGGAGGAACGACGCTGGCGGCAGTCATAGTATGTGACTATCGGCTGTATTACGGAGCGGTGGGCGACAGTCTGATTACGATTTACCGCAATGGACATTTCCAGACGGTCAATTCCAAGCATACAGCGGAAACACTGCTGGAGGAACGAGTGCTGGCCGGACAAATGACCTCGGAGGAAGCCAAAACGAGTCCTGTACGCAATCAACTGGTCAACTATTTGGGCTATGAAGGCTTTGAGAGTATGGAACTTGGTACTGCACCGATTCGTCTGTATTCGGGCGACTATGTTCTGCTGTGCAGTGATGGTATCCAGGAGGCGTTGACGGAGATTGAACTCGAAGAAATCATGCGTAAAGGCGGCACACCGCAGGAAATGGCGGAAACCATGATCGACACCATTAATGATAAAGGCTTTAAAAGTCAGGATAATGCGACAGTACTTATTTTGGCGATAGGATGAAACAAGAAAGACGGGGGTAGCGATGCGCAAGGACAACAGCGATTTTAGTACCGCCTTTGTGTCGGAAGCGGGCTCTTACATAGACAACCGGGACTATTTTGCATTCATGGAGACGGACGACATGGCTTGTTATGTCCTCGCAGACGGTCTGGATTCGGATCAGGAGCTGCGCAGCGCGGAAATGGTTGTCAAAACGGTGCTGGAAAATTTCATGGAGAAGCCTTCCATGTCCAAGCGGCGCCTAATGAGAGATCTGCGTGAAGCGCAGGAATGGCTGCAATTCGAAAGTCGCCGTGTTCGGCTCAAGGCCAGTCTGTTGATGGTAGTGACCAACTACAACAAAATGGTGTACGTTTCGTGCGGTAACGTGCGGCTATATCATTTTCGTAATGGACGGCTTAATTTTCGCAGTAAGGATCATAGTCTGGCACAGTCATTGGCAGATGACGGACGCATTCCGGACGAAGCGACCAGTACTCACGAGGAACGGGGGAATCTGCTGGAGTATCTGGGCAACCCGAATGGAGTTCATGCTCATTATGCCAAAAAGACGCAGCTTGCAGATGGAGATGTCATGCTGCTGGCCACATCCGGGATGTGGGAAGATGTTGAGCTGGCGGAAATGCTCGGTGCGCTGGAGGAAGCGAAGGACCCGGTCATGCTGACGGATACGCTGGAAGAGGTGCTGCTGAGCAAGCAGCGCCGAGCGGTGAACAATTATACAGCCGCAGCCATTTATGTAAATAAAGTATTTCAGGAAAAGCCTAAAGACCGTCGCAAGCTGATCAAGCGGATTTTGATTGCTTTACTTGTTTTTATCGTAGTAGGCAGCGGAGCATGGATTACGATGGCGCGCATGGCTGCGAATAAGGCGGCAGCGCTGGAAGCGATGGTCGAATCAGCCCAGGCGGCAGATGATTACGCAAGGGCAGGGGATTATGCGAAGGCGCTCAAGTCCTACAGTGAGGCGAAAAATGCGGCAGTTAAAATCAACGATAAGATTCATAAGAGGTTGTATACGGGCGAGCAGAAAATCTCTCAACTGATGGTTGACGGGGATGGTTATGTGGAAAAGGCGGACTTTGCCAAAGCCGAAGCCAGCTACGAGAAAGCACGGAAAAGCGCGGGACTGTATCCACCGTTTAATGTGAAGGATATTGAGCATAAAATCGATCAACTGGACAGCTATGCCGAGACCGCGAGCTGGATGAAGGACGGAGATTTGAAATTTCAGGGCGGCGATTACACGAATGCGCTTAAGCTGTACAAAAAAGCAAACAAGGCTGCGATGGAATCCGGGTACACGTCCGCACAAAAAGAGCTGGAAAAGAAGATTACCGATACCAATGATAAATTGGCATCCATCCAACAGCAGCTTAAGGAGATTCAAGCCGGCAAGCTTCAGGCCAAAGGAGATCGGCTGATGAAGGATCTCGATTATGAAGGAGCTATTGACGCCTATAGCGGGGCGCAGGAAATTTATCAGGAGATTGATAAGCTCGAAAGCGTTCTGGCAATGGAGCGGAGCATCGCAAAGGCTGAGGAGAAACAGAGCGCGGAGCAGCAGAAAAATGGTCAGCTTCCAGCCGGGTTGGGATTGTCTGACGGAGCGCTGGACGACACAGGCGCAGGGGACACAGCGGACGCAGCTACGGCCCCCGAAACTGCAACCCCTGCTGCAAAATCGCAAGCGAAGACTGCTGCGACGGGTTCAGCAGATGCTACAGCCGCTGCAGCCGCGAAGAAAGAAACCTCTTCGGCTGCGAAGAGCAACGGTACGGGCGAGGGAAATGCTTCTTCGGCGAAGGCTGCTACCAGTAAGGAGCAGGGAGCTGCGGATTCCGCTTCTAAAGCAGCGGGGGCGTCTGATTCGGCAGGTCAGGAACAGGCTGCTGCGAACGGAAGTTAGGTTTTTCATGTTCAATGAATGCTGGGGCCGGAAAGGAGTGTAACGTCGTGAAAGAACTGGTGCAGGACCGTTTGAGCAAGATGGACGATCTGGAGCAGAGACGTTTACTGAAAAATATGATGGCAGGGGTGTTTATGAACCTTGTCGAATATCAGGAAGAAATGACCCGCCAGCTGGAACGGCGGGTATTTGAGGAAATAGAGAATACGGAAGAAAAGTTTGACGTGTATGTATCATTGACATCGCGTGAGGACTATGACCCGATTCATGAGTTTTTGTATCCGGTGTTACCTTCGGACACAGAGGACACGAAGATGGACATCAGCCGTGTAGCAGAGGTGGTTCGGGAAGGCGGAGCGCTGCCACTGTTTACACTTTTTCTGGAGATGGAGACCGAACGAATCACAGCGCTGGTACACAGCAAGCGGATTTTTGCAGGAATGCTGGTTACGGAAACCGGAAATTATCCCATTCGTTTTCGTCTGGAGCACAACCGTTCTTATATTTCGGAAATTGAGAAGCTATATCATATGTTTATGCAAAATGGTATGCCATGGAAAACAATTAATCACCCGTATGCTTATAAATTTGTCGATTGTGTTTTGATTGGAGGAGACGGGGAGCCCGCTGCCCATGAGGAAATTCACGAAATTACGATCTCATTGGAGGAGTTCGACGCTTTTAAGAAGGGCGATGTTTTTCCGCTTTGGAACATTGAACGGTTATCTCTAAAGAACAGCGGTTTCCCGATACCCGCTATGGATCGTGTGAACTATGAGCATGTGTTGCCTCTGCGTAAAACAGGATCTGAGCATGGCTACCTGATCGACGGCACTGAAGGGGATATCCGGTATATCAAGCGTACGGAAGAAGAACTGACGATTGTCACGCCACGGGATAAATCAGGTGAATGGAATGTGTTAAAGGTTACGAAGCCGGTCACGACAAGACTTAGCCGGCAGACGTACCCCGTATTGTCCAATCGGCGGCAGGACAGCTTTTTGGGACGCTATGCAGGCAAGCAGGCCGTGATTGTACGGGCCAAAGCGGAAATCACGCGTATCGTTAACTCGTTTGAAGCGGCCCAGGGGCTGGAGCTGGAACGTGTGGATATCTGGGGAGGTACCGGTAGAAATGATGTAAGCAACCTTGTAACCAAATCCCAGACGTATCTGCTAAACCCGTTTGTCGGCGATAATGTGCGGACCGAGGAAGGCAAGCAAATTATGCGTTTAGGATTCAGACGTGGCTCTGAGGATGTTATGCCAACCGCGCCTGCTTACATTTTATCTGACTTAATGAGCTTTCTCGTGTCGGAAGTGCAGATGTATTTTCCAGAGTACAAGTGTGAAGGAGAATGGGTGTGAATTACGTCTGGGATTTGCTCATGCGTGCGAGGGAACAGGGACTGGATGTAGATAAATTCCGCTTCGTACCCGCTGTCAGCTACTCTCCGTATATGGAGCTTAGTCTGGCAGAGTTGAATACTTCCCATTTGGAGCAGGTAGTGGAGATTAATCCGTACTACCGCTTTTATTCTATTTTTCGGGATCTGTTTCCCCCGGATGCTGAAGAGTATCTGGAGCTGAGAGAATCGCTATTTGATATCATGATGCATTTTCTGGCGGAAATGGATTTGTATCAAGGGATGAATCGGCGGGAGTATCATATCCGGTTTGTTCAGCGTGACATTGTTAGCGGTATTTTTGGCCCGAAGGTGAAGGGGAGTTTTGAACAATTAAACCGCGAGGAACAGGATGCGATTGCCGAAGGACTGCTGCGCCTGTATGAGACAGGGGAAGCAGTGCATCTGTTAAAAGAAACGATGCGGCGCGTTTTTCATCGCTCGATCATTTATGCCAATTGTGAGGAAAAAGATGAATTGCTCGTTTATATTGGTCAGGAGGAAACACAGATGTCACGGCTAAAGGTGGATTTAATTCTGGATTTGTTTCTCCCGGCACGTTTTACGACTGAGTTGTATTGGACAAGTCATTTCGGCATTTTGGAGGCAGATCCTACGATGAAAATAGATGCTATCGCCCTCTATTAAAGGCCAAAAGGCTCAGAAAGGACATGTGAACGATGAACGGACCCTATACATACAGGTTGCTTAATCCGCCCACCGATCGAAAAAGCGTTCGCTTCACAGCGAAATACACGCGGGCGGAATTAGAGCAAATGACGACCTTCCAGTTGCGCGGGATATGCGATAAAGAGCGTCTGGTCGAGGGCTTTGCCAACCGTCTGGCACGCGAAGAACTCATTCGTGTCATTTTGCGATTTCGGAGCGCAGAGGAGCATTTACTCATCACAAGACCAAACCCCGGCGGCTTTGAACGCATGGAATCAGCACTCCAGCGAAATTGGATCGACCGTCGGCAGGAGAGCGGCGGCATCCGGGTTCCGGCCAAAATCACGCTGTATCAGGGTGTGCGGACAGGTCGCATGGACAACTATCGAATCGAGTCCGATCTGCCTTGGCTCAGCTCATCTAATGTGCTGCTGGTGAATGCGATGGGAGAACTGTGCGGTGTTTTGAATGTGGTGAAGGATGAGAGACTGGCAGACGTATATTATCTATCGCGGCATTGCGATGCTGAACTGCGAGAGACGGCCAATCATAGTTATAGCCTGCTGTTTCTGCGAAGACAGGAATCAGAATATTTTTATAATCTCTACTATGGGGATAAGCCGATGCTGCCCCTGAAGCTGCAGGGTCACCTAGTTCCGGTGGCAGAGCTGATTATTCGGGGCACTGAAACAACAGATGCAGTGCTGGCCATCGATTTTGGCACCTCGAACACAACAGCAGGTGCTTATTTGGATAGCTCCTACGTTACTGCCCCTGATACAGGCATGAGCAGCACGGTGCGGCTGAATGCTATTAACTATGTGTCATTTCCAGGCCCGGCAGGTGCGGAAGGGGATTGGATCGAGGTGCTGCCGACCGCTATTCGCGTGGCCGACTGCTCCAACCCGGAGCATATCGTTTATGTATTCGGGGAGGAGGCATTACGTGGAACCGACGTGGCGGGTAGCCGTGCGACGGTACTGCGGGGCATCAAGCGTTGGGTCAACGATTATAAGCGAATCGAGGAATTAATGGATTCCGAGGGGAATACAGCGACCGCTTCCCGCAGCGATATTTTGGCGGCTTTTATCCGTTATGTGATTGGTACAGCTGAGCAGCAATTTAAGTGCCGGTTTCGCAATCTGCATTTTTCTGCTCCAGTCAAGCTACAGCCACAGTTTATTGAGATGTTCACTGACATATTGCCAGACTATCGGATTGAAGCCGAGGATGCGCTGGACGAAGGGCTGGCTGTGCTGTACAACACGCTGGCAGACCAGATGGAGCGAGGAACTTTTGCGGACGGTGAGGAGTATCAGGCACTTGTCATTGATTGTGGCGGAGGCACGACGGATTTGTCATCCTGCCGATTCCGGATTGAGGATGGACGTATTGCTTACAAGCTGGATATTCACACGACGTATGAAAATGGCGATACCAATTTTGGCGGGAACAATCTGACGTATCGGATTATGCAATTTATGAAAATCGTGTTTGCAGGTTACTATGCAGCCGAAACCCGGTTGCCTGACACCGATATTGATGCTCTGATCGGTATTCCTTCAGGGGATTTGTACCGTTATGTGGATGAGTTTGGTGTAGATGCTGTTTATGCAGGACTGGAAGAGCGCTATCGTGAGGCAGAGGCTATTTTGCCTACGGCGTTCAAACGGTACGAGCATGCCACGCGGGATGAATATCAGCGGGTGCTCAGTAATTTTCATCTGCTGTGGAGTGCGGCAGAAAATATGAAAAAGGAGTTTTTTCTGCGTACAGGCATATTGCGCAGTCGCTTTGAGTCTGAACAGGTGTTATCAGCCGAAAGTGACTTGAACATTGCAGTGCTGGACCGTTGGCTGGTTTCAGTCATCGAGAACGGACGCTTCCGCGATGAATATGGCTTGCCTGATGTGGTGTTTAACATTCGGGAAATACAACTGCTACTCAAAGCGGATATCTATAATATTGTGCGCAAGTTTCTGGATGACTTCTATCAGGAGGGACGCTTGCAGGATTATTCCATTATCAAGCTGACCGGGCAGTCCTGCCGGATTGATGTATTTCGCGAAGCACTGAAGGAATTTGTGCCAGGGCGCAGCATTGAGTTCCGGCAAAAGGCAGAGGACCTGAACCGGGTACCTGAGCTGAAAATGGCCTGTCTGCGCGGAGCTATCCGTTACCTGAACGCCAAAAAAATGGGTACGATTGAGCCGGTCATTACAAATCATATTCCGGCTATTCCGTATACTGTTAGCGCCTGGACGCATACGGGACGTGAAAAAGAGCTGATTGCAAGCCTGGAGAGCAATCGGGTGCGCGGCTCCATTTCCCGACCGTCTCATGCGGCTGAGGTAGAGTTTTTCCTGACGGCCAACGGCGGCAAGCTGCGTCAGCGCCATGTGTACCGCAGCCGGCCGGAAGCCTTTGAACCTATGCCGTATGAGGAAATCGCCGTGCTGTACGGGCGGGATATCCCGCAGGATGATACCGACTCTATCCGCAATGAGGAGACGAAATATTTTGTTTTTGCCGGCGACAGCCGTTGGGGCTTTTATGTAGTACCGATTACTCGTCGAGATGAATTGTTGCATCTGGGACCCAAACGCTTTTTTGCCTTCGAAAATGATCTTTCCGAACTGGATTTCTTTGACGGTACAAAATAGTAAAATGAGGATTTTGTGAAATCCTGAAATAAGAAAAGTACACAACTTGGAGGAAATAACATGCTGTATGCAGGTTTTTGGAAACGAACGTTGGCTTATATCATTGATAGCCTTATTTTAGGATTTGTATTTATGATTATCGGGATAATCTGGGTCGTGATTCAGGCTTTAGGGAACTGGATGCCATCCCCGGCAGAAGCCTCTGTGCTGACAGACGGACCGCCTGCTATTTTTACCATGCGAATATTAGGACAATCTTTAATGAATTTGGGAGGGTCATGGCTGTATTTTGCGCTCATGGAATCGTCCAAATGCAGAGCTACGGTAGGCAAGCTGGCTCTCGGCATCGTTGTGGTAGATGAGTTTAACCAAAAGCTCAGCTTTGGACGTGCGAGTGCTCGTTACTGGAGTAAGATTCTGTCGAGTATCATTTTGTGGATCGGCTTTATCATGACGGCTTTCACGGCTAAAAAACAGGCACTCCACGATCTGATCGCCCATACCTATGTTGTGGACAAACGCGAGTTGAATTACATCCTTCAGATGCAGGCAGAGCGGAACAGTCATGGAAACGTCTAAATGTAAAGGAAGGGTCGGCAAGCTGTCTGTAAGGATTGCTGTGGCCGATGATAACAATGAAAAAGAACTCTTTACACACTCCAAAGTCCGTTACTGGAGTCAAGTGATTAGCTGCTTCACTAAATCTATCGGTTATATCATGGCAGCTTTAACTGCTAAAAAGCCGAATGCTCTTGGTAAATCCGCTCGCTCAGTTGTGTTGAACCATTCGACGATTCCAGAGGTGACTGTTCCGGCTCCTGCGCCCGGTGTAAATCGATTGTCCGTTCCCTTGAATAAAGAAGAGTAGCCCAAGTAGCCAACAGGGATAGATTGTGAACCATACGGAGCAGAAAAAACACGAAGGAAGGAGGAAACCACGATGCTAACTCATATCGTTCCGAAGTTCGAGAAAGGCCGTATTCTCAAAACCGAGATGCTGGAAAATCTGCGTGACTACCCGCGTAGTTTTCTGGATATCCGATATCAGGATCATGCAGACGGCATAATCACAGGAATGAACGTGACCGTCGGGGAACACACGCTGACCGTAGGCAGAGGCATTGTGAAGCATAAGGGCAGACTGTACCTGCTGGAGCAGGAGCAGGAAGTGCCGTATGCGGCCACGGGGCGGCTGTCGGTGTTGAAGCTGCTCTTTTTGGAACAAACAGATCGCCCGGATTTCACCGCTCATCATGCAGATATCGTACTAGAGGATGAGGCAGAGATCGGTCTGGATGAGATGGAGCTGGGCAGATTCAAGCTCAAAGATGGTGCTGTGCTTCGCTCCGACTATCAGGATTTCGCTGACATGGCTACCGAATTCAATACGTGGAGTGATATCCATGCTCCCTTTGCGGGTTTGAAGCAGAGTACATTGCGCCCGGAGACGATGCGGTACTTTGCATCCGAACTGCTTAAAAGCGGTGCAACAGATCCGATGGACTGTATGTTTGCGCTGATGTGTCTGAACCTGGAGGCTGTGGACAGGGAGTCCATTCAGCATTATATTGCAAACCGAAGTGGTTCGGAGTATAAGGAATATTCACATACTCAGCTCCATAGGCAGCTCGTACTGATCCTGGAGGGAGCCGGACGGGGAAAACGAGCAGCAGGCCGCTGGCAGGGCAGCGGAGCCGGACGGATGATTGTGGATTAGAAAATCAGGTAGAGGAGTGTACATTATGAAATATTTGGACGAGGAAATTGCCAAGCTGGAAAAAGAGAAGCGTAACCAACAGATTCCGAATGAACCTTCTGTTAACCCTGCGATGAATGATATAGAGCACGAAGAAGAGCAGCAGTGGAGTGCTGAAGATATCATTAAAGGAGTAAAGAGAGGGAGCTTGGACAATGATGCCATTCAATTGGAATTTGGAAGGTTGAATGTAATGAAGGCAGGTTTAAGTATAAACTTCCCAACGGATTTTTTTGTCTGCACCCTTGATACTGATGAACATATGGTTTTTTGCAATGACGAACATGAAATTAACGTTATTTTTAATTGGATAGAGGCAAAAGAAAAATTTTCTATGAAGCATATGAAAGATTCCATGCTTCAACAATTTCGTGCGATGGAGATGCCAATCAGTTGGGTCGAGGACGGTACGGTTAATCATGACCCATTAGAGTCTCATTACTGTCTGTTCACCAATAACGTGGCTAATGGAGTAGTGTTCAATTATTTATGCTTTGTAGAAAAAGGTAACCATCAGCTCATTATTAATGTGAACGGTAGTGATCGGCAACGAAACTTATGGAAGTGGATTACCGAAGGTATGATTTCATCACTGGAGGTGGACAGCAAATGAGTACGCCTATTCTTGCTTATGACAACGTCAAAATAAGTCCTTTTGAGCAGGTGAAGTTAAAAGAGTTAAAAATTATTCATCAGGTGAATGAACACGGCAAGCTTTCCTTTACCGGTACGATCACCGAAGAGCAAAAGGATAAATATGTTCACTCCATTCAAGCACAGACACCGGTGGAAGTATACCAGGTTCTGGAGGGTGGTGGACGGAAAGAGCTGTTTTGCGGATTAATTAGCATGATGGAAATTCAGAAAGTGCTCGATGTGTATTACCTTAAAGCGGAGGCCTATACCTACTCTTATTTATTGGATATGCAAATTAAAACCAAATCCTACCAGAATGCATCACTTATCTATTCACGCCTGGTTAAAGAAGTTGGCAGGGGATACGACGATTATGATGTCATATATTCCGCTGACCGTGATGAGAGTATTGGGAATTTTGTTCTTCAATATCACGAAACAGATTGGACCTTTTTAAAACGGATGGCTGCCCGTGTGAACACGGTACTAATGCCAGTGGGTAAATTTAAAAGCATAAAAACATTCTTTGGCATTCCTGATGATGAAGCAACTGAATGCCTGGAAAACTTTAATTATACCGTCAAAAAGAATTTGTCAGAATATTTGGTGCATTCCAAAAATCATCAGACAGACGTTCATGAGACGGATTTTGTGTATTACGAGATTGAAACTCATAAAATATTAAACCTAGGCGATGCTATTCGTTTTCAAGATAGATCATATTTTATCCAGAAAAGTATTTCAACCATGGAAAAGGGACTAATCGTTCACCGCTATACGCTTGCAAGTCGCTTAGGCATCAATCGTGCCAAACCTTATAACGAACGGATACGCGGTGCTTCCATAGGGGGAAGGGTACTGGCGATTAAGCGGGATACAGTAAAAGTTCATTTGGAAATTGATAATCATCAGGATGAAGGAACTGCTTACTGGTTTCCATATTCAACAGTATACGCTTCAGAGGATGGAAGTGGCTGGTACTGCATGCCGGAAAAGGGAGATAGCGTACGAGTGAATTTACCGAGCCAATGGGAAGATGCGGCTTTTGCCATCAGCTCAGTCAATTCATATTCGGAGGACTCTGCACAGCATGGGAGTGCTTCCGATGGGGGAGGAAGCGCATCAGGTGGAGGTGGCGATTCTTCAGGGGACCGAATGTCTGATCCGAATGTACGATATTTTCGAAATCCAGCAGGAATGGAAGTTAAGCTCACGCCGGATCATGTGGAGATTTCCGCTAACGGAGGACAGGCGATTGTGAAATTAGAGGCTAGTGGTGCAGTCACAATCATCGGGCAAAAAGAAGTATCACTGCATTCTAAAGAAAACGTAAAAATAAGAGCTGAAAAGACATTGATGATGACCGCCACAGATGAAATTGTAATTGGAAGTGATAAGGGTGGAAAGATCACTTTGGATCAGGCAGGAAATGCCAAGCTTGCAGGTACCGAAGTATTCACGAATTAATCTTCTTGTCAACCTGAAGTAGCAAGGGAGGTCAACCTCAACGGTGAAACGTCATGAAGCTTTATTACATTTAAGAGAAAACAGTGTCCTAAAATATCGTATAGAGCAGATTGCAGCCTTACACGAATACTTGATAAATAATCGTGATGAACTTGCGAGACAAATTCTTTCTGTTTTTAAGGATAGTTGTATACAAGCCCTCAACTTGCAGAAGAAATGTGATAAAGGAAAGATTCAGCATATACATTTTACTTTTTTCAGACATCGCGTAATTAATCATGATGCAAGTTGCCGGATATATTTTTATGATCATCAAGGCTATATGGACCCGGTAGAATGCGCAAAGGAATATGATGCCGACTGGGTATTTAACTTTCTTGATATCTTTGAGCGTCAGCTTATACAAGATAGTAAAAAGTATGTCAATAAAATCTATTCTGCCGATATATCTCAAATTAAGAGAGAAGAAGCATCGCTTTATGTAAACTACATGGCTAACTTAATAAGACATGTCATGAAAGATGTAGTAGAGACGGAGGAATTTATAGCGTTAGGCAAGGACGACGAGGTCTATATTCGCGTGGGCGAGTATAAGGATTTTAATGAGCTTGTGTATAAATTCAACTCTAAAGAGCAGCAAAGTACAGAGGTTAGAAGCAGACTTGATCCTAATGAACATGATCAATATGCACATGAAAGTTTTAGGAATCTAGATCTTAGTCGTATGTATTTTAAGCTAGTTAACTTATGCTACAGCCAGTTTTCCAAAACTTCATTGGCAGGGAGCTATTTGGTAGGATGTCCTCTCATCGGTGCAGATTTCCGTAATGCTAATCTACAAGAGGCCAACTTGGATTACAGCTTAATCCATGGTGCGGATTTTAGAGGGGCTAATCTATGTAGAGCTCAACTAGAAGAGGTTCAGGGAAGTTTTGTTGTGCCCACAGAAAAGGAATTTCATATTCCCCCGTTTATGGAAACGAATTTTGCTGGAGCCAATTTAGAAGAGGTGAGTTTCAAGGGATCGGACTTGCGAGGTGCTAATTTCAGAGGGGCTTTGTTAAAACAGACGGATTTTTCCCAGGCCAATCTGGAAGGTGCTATGTTCCTTCAAAAAGATATTAAAATATTGAAGTTAAATGGACAGCAGCTTGACAGTATACAAGTATGTTCTTAATGTCTGAATTTTCGGAGTCACCAGACACAATGGAGTGGGTGTGTCAAGGAGGGAAGTATGGAATACTTTATCATTTCACAGGATAAAAGTCTTGAGGATCATCTGATCACTTTTGAGGGATTAAAGACAGCTAACTCTACGTTGGAGGTAACAACGGATCAAGCAGAATCTATTAAAGATCTGACGGTTGTATTCGTGAACGGAGATGAAGACCATGTTTGTCCGGATTTTATTGAACGCCCTGTACTACTCGTATCCGACACGCTAAAAAAGGTAATCTCTATGTATGACGAGCATGTGATTTTTAAGTGTGCTGTATTAACAAATATAAAAATGGAATCCCAGCGCACCTACTGGCTGATGCTTGTTGATCGATTGGACTGTTTATCAGATCAAACCATTTTTGATAAGGCAGGAAGAATACAGCATATTGTGATTGATTCGGAGAAGACACGTGGACATGCTGTTTTTCGCATTAAAGGTATTGATGAGACGATGCTTGTTATCAATCTGGACATAACCGAAAGCATATTAAGGAGGGAGCTGTTTGGAATTAGAATAGAGAAGGTAGAAACTTACAGTGGGAGGCTGACGCTATGAGTGGTGACAAGAGTTTTGTGGTGCACGGTGCCTTCGCAATTTGTGACCAGGGGTCAAGGCCAGCGAGAATTATCGTGCCTGCGAGTCATGGAGAATACATACATGAACAGCCTCAACTGAATATTCATGACTTTTTTCCTGAGCGAAATGTTCGTCCCTTTGGGGTGTGCAAGAGCCTCAAGAACCCGGCAGTACAAGCTGAAATGAAAAAGGTGGAAGAAGCCGTAAAGGCTCCTAAACAGGATGTCGGCTGGTTTAACTCTCTATTTATGAAAGAAGAAGATATTCCTCTTGAGCAACTCCCCCCGCCGGAATGTGTGGCTATGTGTACTCCTAAAATAGTCAGACCCTGGGATTTTGGAAAAGAGGATGTCAAAGTGGGCCTCGCGGATGCAATGTTAAGCAGTTGCTGCAATTCTTGCTTGTTTGGCGGCAACATTTCCATAGTTGATAATGGACAACGTAAATAAGTTAAGTCATTAAAGAAGGGAGGTAAATCGATATGGAAACTTTTTATGCCGGATTAATACTTGATTTCCCCTATAACATTCAGAGGGTAGAACAATTAAGCTTATTACAAAAAATAAATGAACATGCGGTTCTTCGTTTTAAAGCCGTTATCCCTGAACATCATGGCGAGAGCCTGCAGAGAATGAGTGTTGATGATAAGGTTTCACTTTTTAAAGCCCATCCGATAGATGCCAAAAAGGAAAAATCAATTTTTAAAGGAATCATCAAACAAGCGGTTGTGCAGCATGTACAGGGGGTGAATTATCTAGAGATCGAAGCTGTATCATTCACGTACCAGTTGGATTTGGAGTGGAAAAAGCGATCGTTTCAAAACAAGCAAAAAACGTACGGGCAAATTGTAGACAACCTATTGGAAGATTATCCTGGAGCACATTGCTCGGATGAAACGACAGGAAATATCAAGACAGGGCAGTTACTTTTACAATATGAAGAGACGGATTGGCAATTCATCAAGCGTATGGCCTCTCATCTACATACCGTAGTGATTCCGGTTATGTCCGAAGAGGCTCCGTCACTTTTACTGGGTATACCAGAGGGGCAGGAGACGGCTAAGTTGGAAAATGATTCTTATACGATGCAAAGTCGTTTTGAATCATCTTCCCAAATGGAATACGTGGCTGATCATACTTTGTTTAAAGTGGAGAGCAGAGCGGCATTAGGACTGGGAGCACAAGTTGATTTTCAGCATAAACCGTATGTTGTATGTGAAGTAGCAGCATCTGTTGTCAAAGGGGAACTGCTATATACATATACGTTAACTTCGCGAAGTACTATCAAAACCAATAAAATAATGAACGCTGCCATTCAGGGACTTTCTTTGGAGGGACGGATTACACAGATATCGCGTAATCAGATCAAACTGCATTTGGATATTGACTCCACAAATGACGATGCAGGTACTTGCTGGTTCCCCTATTCCACGGGTATGGACAATCAAAGTGCCTACATGATGCCCAAGCCGGGCTCACCGGTCA
Organism: Paenibacillus sp. BJ-4; assembly: GCF_020404765.1. GTDB lineage: Bacteria > Bacillota > Bacilli > Paenibacillales > Paenibacillaceae > Paenibacillus. The sequence goes on along the minus strand of NZ_JAIVEM010000163.1, from coordinate 56,084 downwards.
AGCTTCATTTTCCAACGGCTTTGGAAACAGGAGCTATTGCGATAAGCTCTGTTCGAAGAGGGGCTGAACAAAGCAAATATAGTCAGAAATCTTCCGATCCTGTTATAAAGTCATTAACGAATGACTCGGATAAGGAAATGAGGCTCACTGGTCAGGATGTTATATTTGCGGCTAATAGCCAGGAGAGCATTAAGCTCCAGCTTACAGGCGACGGAAAGGTTGAAATCCTCTCTGATACGGATATGTGTGTTAAGGCCACCACAGATTTCATTATTGATCTTGCTGGTGAAATACCGGCCCCAAAGCAAATTCAATTGACAGCTGGTGAACTTGTAGCTATTTCCCGCAGTCCGGTAGAAGGGGTAAATCCGGAACAGGTGATCTGGATCGAGGACACAAGCAATGCTCAAGCTACCACGATCTTTTATGAGGGCAAACCTGGTAAAGCTCCAGCAGTACAATACGATGATAGTGCTCTAATTGCTCAGGATCAGCAGGTGATGAAACAGGTAAATAATAATGCGGCAGCTAAACGTCAGGCCCTCGTGAATAAGTTGGAGGCAGGCAAGCAAAAAGTAGGTTTTGGAAAAATAGCCATGATTATTGGAGCAGTGGCTGTGGGTGTTGCGGTAACTGTTCTAACAGCGGGTGCAGCCGCTCCTTTAGTTGTGGCTGCTGCCAGTGCCACACTCGCTGCAGGAGCTACGACGATGGTAGTCGCTGCCAGTGAGTCCAGTGAGGGACAGCAGGATATCGCCAAGGCCAGAGCAGATGATCTCTCTCAATCGTACAACTTCATGCGAGATACTGTTCTGGGAGGGAACCAAGAGTTATACGATGTGGTTAAATATGGGGCGGTAACGGTTTCAGTAGCTGGAGTAGCATTTCTCACTGGAGGTGCAAGTGCTCTCATCGTCCCTTCCATAGGTGGAGGAATTAATACAGGGATTACGGCTATATTTGATCCAAATGCCCGTCCAGGCGAGACGCTGATTGGACATTATATGAGCAGCTTTAGTAATGGATTTATCAGTGCAACTGTAGCCGGGAAATTTATGGCGGGGGTAAAATGCGGTACAGGTGCTCTCAATATCTATTCACGTCTAGTGGCAGGTGGAGTTGCAGCGGGAACGGTTCAAGATGTGATGAATACCGGACAAACAGATCTTAAATCTAACTTGACCCGAAGCCTTGTAGGAGGAGCATTTTCTTTTGCAGGTAATAACAAGATCGGCTCTTATCTATCCTCAGTGGTAGGTGATATGGCAGGCTCTATGGCGGATGATTACCGAAAGCATGGAAATGTCAAAGAGTCACTAACGATACAGAATTTACAAAAGTCACTGATATCCAGTATAGGAAACCTCGTTACACGCGGAGATCCGATTGATGTAGTGAAAGGTAGATTTTATTTTACGGCTACAGATATGGTGGTTCAGGATATTGGTCAGGCGATTGAGATGGTCCGCAGTTATACTTCCACCAATTCTATGACCGGCAGCACGGGGCGTGGCTTTACCTTTACCTATGAGAGCTGCATTCGGCGGGTGGAAGATCATATCCTGGTCATATGCACGGATGGACACTATGAACGTTTTATCCTGCAAGACGACCAGTGGGTTAACGAGATGGGAGGGAAACAGGATTATAACCTCTCGGAGGATTCGGTTACCAAAGTGTATCGCTTAACCGATAAAGAGCGTCGAACTTATATATATGATCAGGATGGACGACTACTGAAAATCAAGGATCGCTCTAACAATGAAACGTTGCTGGAATACGATGTGGAAGGATTGTGCAAGTTAACGACCCCGGGTGGTAAGGAAATAACCTTTACCTATTCAGGTGGCAAACTTTACAGCATCACTGATAATATAGGCAGAACAGTAAAGTACGAATATGAAGGAGATTTTCTGACTCGTGTAACGTATCCGAATGAGGGAGTGACCTCATATGCTTATGATGCCGAAGGAAGAATTGAGGCGATCACGGACCAGAATGGGCATAGGTATGTTCGAAATCAATATGATCATCATGGTCGGGTAATCAGCCAGTGGGATGCAGACGATCATGTCACGGATATTGAATACGATGATGCGAAACGGAGAACTATTTTTACGTATCATGCCACAGGAGTCGTTGAGAATTTTGAATACAATGCCGATGATTTGGTGACGGATACGATCTACAGTGATGGAACTCGCGAGTCCTTTACGTATGATGCGTACCAAAATAAATCAAGTCATACGGATACTATGGGGCACACCACAAAATGGGCATATAATATCTTTGGTAATCTTGTGGAAGAAATACGTCCAGACGGAACACGTACTGAGCATCAATACGATCAGGATCAAAATCTGACTCAGGTTGCTGTTAACGGCGTAACAGAGAAATGGTTCACGTATGATGCCATGGGAAGGCTGATCGAAGAGAAGACCAGCATTGGAGATGGAAATCAGGCGGTCATTTCTTATACGTATGATTCACACGGCCGAGTACTGAGCAGCACGGATGCGCTCGGTCACACGACAGTTTATTCGTATGGAACAGATCATACGGATGCACCGACTCAGGTGCAAGATGCGGAAGGCAATGAGTACCGATATACGTTTGATGAGGCCGCGCGGATGATGAGCATTACCACGGACTATGGTACGGTAGAGTTCGAATATAACCATTTGAACAAGCGTACACGCATCGTAGATGCTGAAGGCAACACTACATTAATGTTCTATGATAAGATGGGCAATTTGGTCAAAAAAGTGCTCCCTAACGATTATGTCGCCCGTATAGACAATGGCAAAGGCACCGAGTATCGTTACGATGCGATGGATCGTCTGGTTCGGATGACGGATCTGGCGCAGAACGTATCCCGTACTCGGTACGACATTAACGATAACATTTTAAAAGAGATTGAACCGAATTACTATAACCACGCGGAAGATGATGGACTCGGAACAGAGTACGAGTACGACCACCGGGGGCGCAGGATCAAGGCGATGTATCCGGAGGGCAGTATCGCTCGCATGAAATACGATGCTGCCGGGAATATAAGCAAAATGATCTTACCGGAACATTATGATCCGATTGTTGATGATGGACCGGGCACCGAGTATGCATATGATGTCATGAATCGTTTGGTTCAGATTACCGATGCAGAAGGTCATGTCAGCCGCCGATTCGTGTATGATCATGCAGGGCGTGTAATAAAAGCCATTGATGCCAAAGGCTATGCTCGTGGAACGAACGATAGTGAACGCTTTGGCACGCTTTATGTGTACAATACGGCAGGCTGGCTGATTGAAAAGCGTGAGCCTGTGGAAGAAGCCGGGGAAGAAAGCTCGGGAGAAGCTATCAGCGCGGGTCCCATTCGTTATCGCCTGACCTTGTACCGTTATGACCAAGCCGGAAACCTGCTGGAAGAGAAGCGGACACAGGAGTATGTTAGCGAAACGGGTTACGCGGAGAACTATCAAAGTGTTCGTTACAGCTATGACCGGAATAATCGGGTGATCGCCATTGAGGATGATACAGGAGCGGAAATTCGTTATACGTACGATTGCCTAAACCAGAAAACGTCGGAAAGACAGAAACTGAATGAGCAAAAGGATCGGTTCATCCGCTACGAATATAACAAAGCCGGATGGCTGCAACGGCGCGTGGAAGTGCTGAATGCTGAAGATTTGACTGATCGTGTACCGGGATTGGTGGATGCTGTTACTTCTTACGGTTATGACCGTAACGGCAATGTGGTCGAGATTGTGACTCCGGAAGGGTATCAAACCGAGATTAGCTACGATGCCGTGGATCGAATGGTTCAGATCAGCCGCCGAGAGGGTAAAGATGCACGGGCCAGCAGCGTCTATTTGAAATACGACCGCACGGGTAACGTGATCGAAGAGACGGATACGAACGGCAGCAAGGTAACCTATGCGTATGACTCGATGAACCGGCGTATCCGCATGATCGGAAAACGCGGGGGTACCACCCGTCTGTTCTATGACAAGACGGGGAATATCGTGAAGCAAGTTACGCCGAATCAGTATGATCCGGCTACTGACGATGGACCGGGGATGACCTTCACCTATGACCGTCTGAGCCGGTTAATTGAGGTGGCTGACTCATATGGCCAGATCATGGAACGTAGCCGATATAATGAATTCGGTGAACTGGTCAGCAAAATGGAGGGTGGCGTTGGAGTAGAATACACGTACACCCTTGGTGGCCGAGTGAAGCAAGTGATGGCACCAGGGATGGCAGGACAAGGCATCGTAAAGCAAGAATATATATACGATGCGGCAGGTAACATTATAGGCATTCGGGATGGTGAAGGCCATCTGACTCGCCATACCGTAGACGGTTGGGGTAAGATCACGGCCCTTCACAAAGCGGACGGTAGCACGGAGCATTACCGCTACGACTATGCGGGGAATATCGTCAGCTCAACGGATGGAAACGGTCAAACGACGCAGTATGATTACAACAGCTTAGGCAAGCTGTCTGCTATACAGGACACGGATCAGCAGAAGATGCTGTACCAGTATGACACCGAAGGCCGCTTGGCCCGCCAAACGGACCGCAACGGCAAGGTCATAGAGTATGCATATAACTTCAATGACCGGTTGATCAAGCGGCGTGAGATGTCAAGTGGTATGGAAGAATCCTACATGTACCGGGAAGACGGTTTGCTGCAAACGGCGACTAACGAGCATACGCGATATGATTATACGTACAATGAAGATGGTTTGCTGACGGGCAAATATATGAGCAGCAGTGGGAATATGAGCGCAGCGTTTGCCAGCCTGATGAGTACCAATGCGGCAGAAGATCGCAGGCCGGGCCATAAAATACTGGCTTACGAATATGATGCGGAAGGCAACCGGATTGCTCAGACCGATGCGGGGGACCGGACCACGGAATACCGCTACGATCTGGCTGGACGTGTCTCCGAGATCCGACAGGATGAAGAACTGCTGGCGAAGTATGGATACGTACACGGCAACCGTGTAGCCTCCATTCTGTATGGCAACGGTATCGAGATGGCATATGACTATGATACAGAAGGAAATGTCTCGAAGCTGTTAGCGCAATCGCCGGACGGAAGTCCGCTCCTACAGCATCGTTATGAATATGATAACAACGGTCACCAGATCGCCCGGGACGAAAATGGAAAACGAACGAAGTATCGCTACGACGCCATAGGGCAACTGGTGGAAGCCGAATACCCGGGCTGGGGTACGGAACGCTTATCCTATGATGCGGTGGGAAATCGGCTAAGTCGAATGTGGAACGACCATAAAGCGAGCTATACGTACGATTCCCTGAACCGTTTGCTGTCGGTTTTGGAAGAGGCGCTGGGTGAAGGTTCGGATCAGAAAACGGGATCGCGAGGACAGCAGACGCGATACGAATATGATGCACAGGGGAACCTGCTGCGAGAGCGAAGCGGACAGGAAAGTATCTCGTATGCTTACGATGCCTTTAACCGAACGGTGCAGGCAGAGAAGTCCGACGGTAGCTATATCCGCCACCTGTATGATCCGGAAGGACTTCGCAATGGTGTAGAAGAGAATGGAAAGTTCAACCACTTTGTGTATGACGGTTGGCATATGGTGAACGAACTGGATGAGGAAGCTCGAGTCCAGACCTCATTTGTACGCGGACATGAGTGGTTGGCCCGGGTGGACGAGGTAGGGAATCCGTCTTATTATGTAAATAACCCACACGGAGATGCCCTGCATCTGACCGACCGCAAGGGCGGAATTCAGAACAGCTACGAATACGATGCGTTCGGGAATACGTTGTCGATGGCAGAGCAGATCGAAAACCGCTTCCGCTATGCGGGAGAGGCGTGGGATAGTGTAACCCAGCAGTATTACCTGCGAGCGCGTTTCTACAATCCGGTCATTGCCCGCTTTACCCAAGAAGATACGTATCGCGGGGATGGATTGAATCTGTATGCGTATGTAGGGAATAACCCGATCCGCTACGTGGACCCGAGCGGGTACATGTGTGAGGAAAAAGGGAATGTTTATGATACTCAGACAATTCCTGTAGACGGGGTTTCCTTATTCAGAAAAATGAGTATGGAAGAAATAAATCCGACTATTGAGCAAGGAAAACTACAACCTGCATTACCGGGAATGAATCCTGAAAAATGGGTTACAACAAGCCTAGAAAAATTGGTTAGTTCGCCCAAACAAGGCGGGTTTGAAAATCTTGGGGTCCCTAAAGGGACACAAGAGGGTGTTGTTGAATTTATAGTATCCCAGGATTATTTCAAATATATTCAAAATTCAGCAGTTAAGCAAAGAGGATCGAAGAAATCGCCTAATATTAGATACCATTATGAAGGATTACCTAAAAAGGGAACTCATATTAATTATGGTATTACACCTTCTGAGTTAGGCAAGTTCAATGAACCTGGAAACTTGTTGAAAGTAAGAGTTATGGAAGAAACAATTAAAACAAAATAGTATCTAATTAATTTATTTGGTAAAGGAAAATCTATATAATTCATTTTATACAGATTTTCCTTTTCAATTGTAGAAAGGATGGAGAAATGTCAGTCTACAAGGGTTTTAATGCAAAATACACCGACAAATGCGTAACTGTCTATCAAGCGTTTAATCATCTTATTGCAAATGAAATTTTAGAAGGGGGAACATTTGGCCCTTCCTTTAAACTAGATAGAATGACATGGATAAAGCCATCATTTTTATGGATGATGTATAGATGTGGTTGGGGAAATAAAAGCGACCAGGAAAGAATATTCTCTATAAATATCTCAAAGGAGGGATTTGATTATATCTTATCAAAAGCGGTATTAACCAAGTATAAACCTAAGATTCACGGTTCATCTGTCAAATGGAAAGAAATGCTGAATGAGTCTGATATAATATTCCAATTTGATCCTGATAGAGATGTTTATGGGAATAAACTGGATAGAAAGGCTATTCAACTTGGTTTGAGAGGAGATGCAGTTGAGAAGTATATAAATGAATGGATAGTTGATATTAATGACATAACAAATACCGTGCATGATTGGAAACTACTAATTAATACTGGTCAGTTTAACAGCGAGTTATTACCCTTGGAGAAGGAATACAATATAACAGTTCGGTGATAAAATTGGGATGTAAGATAGGGAGGGACAATTTATGTATGAAAAAAATGTTGTAAGAGAATTATTGATCGATTCAACACATGGTAAACAGAAGGCTAAAGCATATTTCGAAGAGAGGCTTGATGACAAGTTGCTACTGGATTTATTGGTAGAATTTGCCCTTGATGATTACTCAACTGATGCTTCAATGACGGCTTCATATTGGATATCCCAATTTTCTGAGGACTTACTTCGTGGTATCGAAGAAAATTTATTGGTTCTCCAGCAGTATGAATTAAATAGTATTTCAGTTCACGCGCTGGTGGCGCTCGGAAAAATTCAATCCACAAGAGGATTAAGGTTCCTTTTAGAGAATAAAATAGCTCCAAAGTTACATTGGGAAGCAGTTGCACTTGAATATCATCTTAAAAATTTATTAAACACATGAAAACTTGATCAAAGTGTGAATAGAGTGGGTCTTTTACTTTGTATCTGTAGATATATCTTGCTTCTATTTAAAGCGCTTATAAGTGGAAATATCAATGTTGTCTGGTCTGCTATACAAGACCCGGGCCAGCAGAAGATGTTGTACCAGTATGACACCGAAGGCTGCTTGGCCCGCCAAACGGACCGTAACGGCAAGGTCATAGAGTATGCATATAACTTCAATGACCGGTTGATCAAGCGGCGTGAGATGTCGAGTGGTATGGAAGAATCCTACATGTACCGGGAAGACGGTTTGCTGCAAACGGCGACTAACGAGCATACGCGATATGATTATACGTACAATGAAGATGGTTTGCTGACGGGCAATAGGGAATCCGTCTTATTATGTAAATATGTACAATATTTAGGATGATATTTAATATCACGAATTGTAACACGAGGTACGGCACCACTAAGGGGTATGCTAGTCTATTAATTAAGAGATAAAATACACATGCAAAGGATTATTCCAATCGAAATATGATAGGAATAAGCCTTTTTTTGCGTGCAGAAAAACGAAGGGGAGAGGACTAAGGGAGATCAAATGCTAGTGAATAGCTCTCCTTAACCCCAAAAACAAGCAGTGAACTTATGTGTAGACTTTTTTAATAATTAGCTTATTTTAATATAAATCGCCCCTATGAAAGCCTATACATGCTTTTAAATAAAAAAGATGACATATGATTAAAAATAGGAATAAAGTCACTAAGACTATAGTCGCTTGTTTGGTGAAGTATATATTCCTTAATCTGCTTGAATTCGACATTTTGTATGCTAGATGGATGTGTTCGAGAATAAGCTAGAAGTAAACGAGATTGTTGTATTAAGGAATACGTCCTTTTTAGGAAGTTATAAGTAGGAAACTGAAATGGATAAATTTAGGATATTGCACAAATGTGCTTGTCCTTCATCAGGTTTTCTCTTTGCTCGTCCCAACACGCTAAAATCAGTTCGATTAGATTAGAAAATTTGCATACATATGTATAAAAATGAGTATTAGGTCTTAGAAACTCCCTTTACTTCTGTAAATTGACAAAATATAAAGCAGTAGCTAATATGGTTTGGGAGCACGGGAGATTTTGGAATTTATAAAGGGGCAATGCGTTTTGATGAAGAGACTAGATAACAGAGGTAGCAACAAAATGAGATGGAGCCAAACGATCTTTGCAGTGCTGGTGGCGCTTAGTCTGGTGTTATGCAGTGGGGGTAACGCGTGGGCTTCATCTAATGAACAATTAAAATGGATAGAGGGCGGCAGAAAGGTAGACTTGGGAAAAGTGGCTGAGGTCGATTTGGACCCTTCTCTTCTTTTTTTAGATGCGGCTAACACGGCAAAGGTAAGCGAACTGAATCATGACAAGCCATCTGGCAAGGAAATTGGAAGTATATTTCCTAAAGATGAAAATCAAAATTGGGAAGTAGTTTTTGAATACTATGAGCTTGGGCACATCAAGGACGATGAAAAAGAAGACATCGATGCAGATGCCATTCTGGATAGCTATAAAGAAGGTACAGAAGAGAGCAACAAGGAAAAAGCGGAAAGTGATCGCCTTTATGTAACGGGCTGGGATGTAGAGCCTTTCTATAATGAAGCCACTCATAATCTAACCTGGTCTATGCTGGCGGAAGATGGGAAGAAGGAGAAACTGATTAACTACAACGTTCGTTTGCTTACCCGTCAAGGTTATATTTCTGCAATCTTAGTATCCGATCCTGCGCATTTGGACGCGGATAAGAAGTTTCTGAATGAGAAAATATTACCCAAGCTGACAGTCAAATCAGGCGAGCGATACGAGGAGTTTGATGCTTCGACCGACAAAATTTCCGAATATGGCCTGACCGGACTGATTTTGGGGGGAGCAGGCTTGGCGGTAGCCAAAAAAGCAGGATTGTTGTTATTGCTGGCAGGACTCTTCAAAAAGTTTGGCATTCTGATTTTTGCTGCTGGTGCAGGTGTTTTAGGTGTGATAGGCAAGTTTTTCGTAAAATTGTTTCGTAGAAAAAAATCAGAAGCAGCGCAGGATGAGACGAATGACCGCGAACATACAGAGACATTGCCATAACCCAAAGCTGACATGACTTAATAAATTAACAAATTTATCTGAACAGATGATCATGGAGGAAATAGACCCCGTGAATCATCTGTTTTTAGTTTGTTTTACTTGCTACAATAAATATATTGTAACCGCCGTATCCTTTGGGGATGCGATTCCGTCTACCTTAACGAAACACCCGAACACAAATGGACTGAGCAAAGGGGGGCCCCAAACATGGCCTTTGTGATATCCGAACGGATGAAAAATGAATCGTCCCCACTTAAGGGAGATGAATTATTGCAAAACGTGCTTCCTGCGCTCCATCGCTACTGTCTTTCGTTGACAGGTTCAGCATGGGATGCCGAGGATTTGGTACAGACGACCATCCTACATATGCTGCAATCTGAGAAGAATCTGCATGAGGTGGAAAATAAAGAGGCTTATTTGATCCGTTCCGCGCGGAATAGATGGATTGATCATATTCGCAGGCAAAATGCCCAGAAGCGCCTCTCTGTCTCTGGCGAAAAAGAGTTTTCCCAGCGGCATGAGGAGCCTTCTCGGTATTGTAATGAAAGCTACACACCAGATCTGGAGCTGGCGCTTCAATATTTAAGTACACATGTATCGCCATGGCAGCGAACCATCCTGGTGCTGAGAGATGTATGGGGCTATACGGCCCCGGAGACGGCAGAGCTGCTGAATACGACGGAGGGCGCGGTAAAAGCTGCTTTGAGTCGAGCACGCGCTCTACTTGCTCAGAAGCACAGGGAGGGCCATAAGCTGGAATCCGTATCCATACCTGGGCTTGAAAGAGAAAGAGAATGGCTTAAAGCTTATTTGGCGGCCTTTCGCGCCGGAGATGTACAGCGCTGGATTGCGCTTAGCTTGAACGATGCTGCCGAGCCGATAGCGATTGCCGGCTCTGTGCTGTATCAGCGCTTTTATCCTTCCGGTACTCTAATGAATTCCCATACGTCTCATGACATCAAGGCAATGATGGTCGCTTAACAAGAAGGGAGTTTATGCGGATGAGCACCTTTCCTTATGTAATTGAGCAAACGAGCCGAGGAGAGCGAAGCTATGATATTTACTCCCGGTTATTAAAGGATCGTATCATTATGGTATCAGGTGAGATTGAGGACCATATGGCCAATGTCATTGTAGCTCAGCTACTGCACCTCACTGCTGAGGATTCCGAAAAGGATATTCAGATGTATATTAATAGCCCGGGTGGGTCCATTTCGGCAGGATTTGCCATTTACGATACGATGCAATTTGTGAAAAATGATATATCTACCATATGTACAGGAATGGCAGCGAGCTTTGGTACGATTTTGCTGACTGGGGGGACCAAAGGCAAGCGAATGGCTTTGCCCAATAGTGAGATTATGATCCATCAACCGCTGGGCGGAGCGAAGGGTCAAGCTTCTGATGTGTTGATTTATGCTGAGCGTCTGATCAAAAGCCGACAGCAGCTCAACCGTATTTTGGCAGATCATACCGGGCAGCCGCTGGAGCGGGTGGAAAAAGATACGGATCGGGATCACTTTCTTACGGCTGAAGAAGCGGTAGCCTACGGCTTGGTTGATCGGATCGTTACACGTATCTAACTGTTTTTGAAAATTTTATATGATCCCTCGCTAATTCTGCAAAAATTCAAAGTTTGTTCATTGCAATTGATGTGCAATAGGATTATAATTTCAGACGGATTCAAAAGGCTTATCCCCGAATCCATGGGAATGATCCCATCTGAGCTTGCTTATAGCATGCTCAAATAAGAATTAAGCGAGGGATTTATAATGAAAACCTGCTGCACCATCCAAGTTGACGAAGACAGTTTAGTTATTGATTTGCCGGAAGAAGGAACTACGCTAGAGTCCCTGCTCGGTGATATTGAGAGCTGTGGAGGCAGTGAAGAACCTTGGCTGCAACTCATAGACAAGGTCATGGGCAACTCATCTGAGACTGTACTGACAGATCAAGTGACGGATGGCGGCGACATAAAGAAGGATCAGACGACCCAAGAATCTCAGGCAGCCGCTAAGGGGTAATAAGGAGATCAATCACATACACGACGTTGTACAAGACTGCTATACCGAGCCAAAGGCTCGGGATGCAGTCTTTTTTTAGGTTAAATAAGTTGTAGAAGCCTCTTGGATATCAGCTAAAATTCGTCAAATTTCGCGGTTGTTAAATGAGTCTTTTGTCCCTCCAGTCTGCTGGGATAGCAAACACAGTAAATAAATATCCCGAAATCGTGACTTCTAGTTCATTTTCTACCATAAAGTCGAAATGTAACATGAAACTAACTATAACAGTAGTAGCATCCATATACAGGTAAGTAACATCGAATGTTGGACCTGATCCTCTTGTTGTATGAAGGGGGGGAGTGGAAGAGCAGAGAACAACGTACTGATAACACTTTATAAGAGGAAGGAATGTGTAAATGATGAATGGGCAATGGGTCCTGCCAAGGATCGCAAAAAAGGTTGCAGTGATGCTAACCGCAGTATTGCTGTTAACGTTAACGAACGGATTTAACTGGAACACACAAACAGCAGAGGCTGCTGGAACAACTCCTGTAGAGCGTTACGGACAACTTTCAGTGAAGAACGGTAAATTGGTAGATAAAAGTGGAAAGCCTGTGCAGCTCAAAGGGATCAGCTCTCATGGGGTGCAGTGGTATGGGGATCTGGTTAACGAGGATTCGATGAAATGGTTACGGGACGATTGGGGCATTTCCTTGTTCCGGGTTGCACTGTACACTGAAGAAGACGGTTATATTTCAGATCCTTCATTAAAAAATAAAGTGAAGGAAGCGATTGAGGCAGCAAAGAAACTGGGCTTGTACGTCATTATTGACTGGCATATTCTATCGGATGGCGATCCAAACATTCATAAAAATGAAGCTAAAGCCTTCTTTAATGAATTTGCCACGCAGTACGGCCATTTGCCAAACGTAATCTATGAGGTTGCCAATGAGCCGAACGGGAATGTGAACTGGAATAACCAAATTCGACCTTATGCTGCAGAGGTCTCTCAGGTCATTCGTGCGAAGGATCCGGACAATATTATTATTGTAGGAACAGGCACATGGAGCCAGGATATACATGATGCAGCAGACAATCCACTTCCAGACAAGAATACGATGTATACCGTGCATTTCTATGCGGGAACACATGGACAATATTTACGCGATCGAATCGATTATGCGCTGAATAAAGGCGTGGGTATATTTGCCACCGAATGGGGTACAAGTGATGCATCAGGTAACGGTGGTCCATTCCTGAATGAAGCCAAGGTGTGGACTGATTTTCTCGCCAGCCGTGGCATCAGTTGGGCAAACTGGTCGCTGGCCGACAAAAATGAGACCTCTGCTGCCCTGCTGCCTGGCGCAGACCGTAAGGGCGGATGGCCTGATTCACAATTATCGGCTTCCGGTAAATTTGTAAAGCAGGCGATTTTGGAAGGCTCCAGCAACAATGGTGGGGATCATGGTGGCGATAACGGTGGAAATGGCGACAATGGCGGTAACAATGGTGGCGATAATGGAGGAAGTACACCAGGCGGTGACAATCAAGGGATTGTGCTGCAATATCGTACCGGCGATACGAATGCTAAGGATAACGCCATCCGACCTGAATTTAATATCAAAAATACAGGTACAACAGCTGTGAAGCTGAGTGATCTGAAAATTCGATACTATTACACAGATGAAAGCAAACAAGCTCAGCAATTTTTTGTGGACTGGGCCAAGCTAGGCAATGAAATGGTAAAAGCGACTTTTGTAACATTGTCAAATTCGAAGGCCAAGGCTGATAAATATGTGGAAGTTTCTTTTACCGATGGAGCAGGAAGTATTCAGCCTGGCGGGGAAAGTGGAGAAATTCAGCCCCGCATTCATGCCGCGAATTGGAGTAATTTTGATGAGACCAACGATTATTCGTATGGTGCTAACCAAACTATATTCGCAGACTGGGATCATGCCACTGTATATCAGCAGGGTAAGCTGGTATGGGGTATAGAGCCCTAAAATGTGGCCGTAGCCTCAGCTAGCTCGGAAGGAGTAAAGAATATAGGACTTTAGGTTGCAATCTTTTGAGGATTTGGAGTATAGCGTATGCGCCTTAGGTATATGGAGACTGGAACTTTAGGAGTGAACCATCGGCACTTTAGTTCCGGTATATATACTACCAAAGTACCATATTCTATTCGACTTTCGTGGTACTTAAAATACTCCTCAAGAGCTTCCTCAACTAATTCCATAGTACAGAAGATTCGGTCCCATTGGACCGTTTCTTAACAACAAACGCCCGCTATTGCCTATTACAGGCAGGCGGGGGTTTTAATGTCTTGGAAGCTTTGCGTCCGTTCAACCGTGTTTATGCCAAATTAAAAGCTTTGGCCAGCAGACGGTAGGACTGAACACGTTTATCAAAGTCATGAATGGAGGAGACGACCAGCAGCTCATCGGTACGATACTGCTCAGCCAGTCTTAGCAGCTGTTCCTTACATTGCTCAGGTGTCCCTACAACACGCCATGCTGCGGACTGACGCAGCCGCTCGCGGTCAAACTCCGTGTAGGGATAGGACATTGCCGTTTTCACTGACGGGAGAGAGCTCATTTCTTTGCCCTGCATGAGCAACAGGAAATACAAACTGGCACTGGACGCCAGCAGCTCGGCTTCCTCTTCAGTTTCCGCACAGGCTACAGTAACCGCCGCCATCGAGCGGGGCTTATCGCCCAGGATGGAAGACTGAAATTGCTCGTGGTAACGCGCGGTAGCTTCCACGCCGCCCGGAGTGCCGAAAAATTGGGCAAAGGCATAGGAAGCACCCATCATAGCGGCCAATCTGGCACTTTCCCCACTGGACCCAAGCAGCCACATTTCAGGAATCGTTGGTATCATCGGGGAGGCATGAAGCCCGGCAAAACGATGATTGTCAGGCACAGAATCATGGAAGTAATCGATTAAATCGAGAATTTGCTGCGGATATTGCTCGACGGATTGGTACTTGCCTTCCTGCAAAGCACGGGTAGCCAGCGGCAAACCACCAGGAGCACGTCCTATTCCCAGGTCGATGCGTCCTGGATGGAGTGCCTCCAGCAGCCGGAAATTTTCGGCGACTTTATACGCACTGTAGTGAGGAAGCATAATACCGCCTGAACCAACACGAATACGTGATGTATGAGCAGCCAAATGCGCAATCAGGACCTCGGGACTGGAGTGCGCTAGTGTTTTGGACGCATGATGCTCGGATACCCAATAACGGCTGTATCCCAGTTGATCAGCTTCACGCGCTAAATCTGTTGTATTGGATAATGCATCATAAGCGGTACCGCCTTCAGGAATATGAGACTGGTCCAGTATACCCAGTTTAAGCATTAGCAATCACCTCTTACACAACTGTATCAGACACAACTCATTAGGTCAAAACTTAGAATAGGAAGGTTGGAGTTTCAGACCCTTTTCGTTATAATGAAGGTTGTGCAGGATGAGAGAACATCCTTGCTTTTGGAGAGGGGAACGAATTTGTGTTAAAAACACCTTTGGGGCGTGTCCGACTCATGCTCTGGATTCAGGCTATAGCGTATTTGGCGATACTTTTCACTCACCAGCCGCTGCAAGCTGCGGGCTTGACCCAGGCGGTTATGGTGATTGGTAATATATACCGGGTGAGCTTTCTGCTCCTCCTCGTCGCTTTGATCTATGGCAAAACAGCGCTGCATTGGCCCATCCGGCGGCCCCTATTTATTATGTTTGCATCCTTCATTCCGTTTGGTCTGATGATTATGGATTTTGTTTGGGTGCGAAAATGGACAGGAGATTCGGCAGCCAAACAGCGAGCTGCATCGTAACACTTGAAGGTGAATCCGGTGAGCAGTGTCGCGGACTTGCCTGCGAGTGCGGGGCTGCCCTCGTTAAACTAAAAAGAGCATTACGCAATTGGGATGGCTGAACTGGTCCCGTTTGAGGCGTAGTGCTCTTTTTTACATCGAAAACCCACATCAATTAACTTAGTGCTAATGTTTTAACTAAAAATTCAGCTGTCTTGCGTCTTTGGAAACCTTCAACCCAATGTCCCGTAAATGGGTAAATTTCAATCGTTTTCGGTGATTCAATGCGATTATAAGCGGCGAAAATAGTCTCTGGCATGCATACAGTATCTTTAAATCCAACCGATACCATCACCGGAATGCGAATGCGATGGGCCAAATTCATGATGTCAAAATAACTCAATGTATGTAGTACCTGCTCCAAATGCTCAGGGAATCGGTTGGCGAATTCAGCAGCTTCCGTCAGCGAACTGGTGGAATTCATCATGCCAAAATCCATATGGCACATATTAGGAATGTCAGCCACCGTAATAGCAGCTTTATCGCTGAGCGCCGCCACCATTAATGAAAGTCCGCCGCCTTGGCTTGCGCCACTGATTGCAATTTGGGTTGGATTCACATCGGTCTGCTCTGCCACCCAATCCACGGCTCGAAGGGCATCGGTCGTAATGGTTTTGTAGTAACAGGTATCCTTATCCAATATTCCTTTCGTTATCCAGCCTTTAACCGTACCGTGAGGATCATCCAGACGGTCTCCTGTTTCTCCCCCCTGACCACGTACATCTACCGCTAATACAGCGAAGCCAAGCATCAGCCAGGAGGAATAATCTTCAGGATAGCCCTTTCCGCCAGTATAGCCATGAAACAGAACGATACACGGCAGTTTTTGATCTCCGGCAAATCGGGGGCGTACATACCAGGCATGCAGTGGCGTATCATCCACCCCCTCAAAAGTAACCCGATAGGCAAGCATATGGGCATACGGCGTGTCTACTGGTGTTTTGAACGCACGTATAGGTTTAGCGCGTACTTCTTCCAGCGTTTTGTCCCAGAATAAATCCATATCCTTCGGGGCGGTGAGGTCCGGTCGATACTCCTTCAATTCGGCAATTCTTTTTTCAATAACATTCATTATAAAAGTTCTCCTTCATATAGAATGAATTATTCCTTAAGCTCTATCCGGTAAAGTGGACTCCTCCAGCTCTCTCAGCAGCTCAAATGCCTTTTCGTTGGTGTTTCCACACGTATCTTCATCAGCAAGAAATCCACTGCATACGGCTGGACGCTCAGGTTTGCCAAACAATTGACAACGGTAATCCGAAGTGAGCTGAGGGCAAGGAACGCCAGCTGGTTTTCCATCCGGCATGCCGGGAATAGGGGATGAAATCGTAATAGCAATACAACATGCGGCACATCCGACTCGACACTCCAGTTGGGGTCACTCCTTATTATCTGTTATTTTTGTTACCTATGCATGAAGTGACTTCAATGAAGCCATAATGTGAGGATGGCACAAAAAAAGCAGGAATACAAGGATAACTGCATTTTAGACACACCTTTCACACAAGGGGCATAAATCGTCGGGGAGACACGTAAGATGGTATCAAGCCCCTAAATCAGCGTACCATCATGAGGTAATATTAACCAATTGTCCTCAGTGTGTTCAAAAAGAGTTCGAGTGGTTAATAATAGAACACAACGATAAAAACTTAAAACGAGGTGACGTAAAATGAGTTGGTTATGGGCATTGATTGTTGGTGGTATTATTGGTTGGTTGGCAGGAATTATCGCAGGTCGTGATGTTCCGGGTGGTGTAATTGGCAATATCATCGCCGGTTTTATCGGTGCATGGTTGGGAAGCTTGATTCTGGGGAACTGGGGTCCTGAAATCGGATCATTCTACATCGTTCCTGCATTAATTGGTGCGATCGTGCTGGTTGTTATCGTAAGCTTGATCTTCCGTTCCGTTGGACGGAGCAGAGGCTAACTTTACGAATCATTGAATAGATTAGCCTCCATGAGGCACAAGGATAAAATGAAAGAAGCTGCTTCCACAAGGTTCGCAAGTGAACCTGGGGGAGCAGCTTCTTTCATTTTGCAAAAGGGTGTCCGTTTCTTATTGAAAGCGCCTGATATGGGGAATACATAGAACGCCTAGTACGATGCACATGCCGATAGCTGCAAACATGCCAATCGTGAAGATGCCACCAAGCTTGTCCGCCACGGCACCTACTGCCAGATAGCCCACAGGCAGTAGGGCAAAGGAAAACATCAGGTCCAGACTGGCTACACGGCCAAAGGATTCGGCGGGCACCAGTTCCTGAAGGCTGGTTTCCCAGATAATCGCAAAAATCATAATGCCGAAGCCTTCGAGCATCATGCTCATAATCAATCCGGGCATCCAGGTGACGATAGAAAACAGGAGTAGAGCAAAGCCGCTGACCAAAGCGCCTAAGTATGCGAGCAGACCGCGATGCTTCCAATGTTTGCGTGACCCATATACAAAGGCCCCCATCATGGCACCAACGCCGCTGCTTGCCATTGCGACACCGTACACAACGGGACTAAAGCTATGATGAACCTTGAACAGCCACGGAATGAGTACAGCAATAATGCCTGAATAACAAATATTAATGAAGGAAAAGGCCAGGATCGTAATCCATAGCCAAGGATGACTTTTGAGAATGGCAAAGCCTGCTATAAAGTCCCTGAGAAAATGCTGTCGACCTTGATCCCGCTGCTCTGGATCTGCCTGCCGCTTACCGATGATGGAGGCCAAATAAGCGCTCAGCATCCAAAAGCAGGCAAAAGAAATCAGATAGGTGATAGAATCCAGTCCGAAGCCGATGCCCGGTGAGGCAAAGGATACAATGAAGCCACCCAACGGGGGACCAAGCAGACGAACGGCTTGTATACTGATCTGACTGAGCGCGTTGGCCGCATTGCGAATGTCCGGTGTGAACACCTGAGCCCGCAAGGCTGAATAAGCCGGGTTAAAGATACCGTCCATCAATCCGTATAATGCAAGTCCAACGAACAGAAACGGCATTTTCATTCCGTCAGTAAACATCAGTACCGCTGCAACGAACATGAGTCCGAACCGGGCAATATTCGCAAACAAAAGGAGGCGGATTCGATCAATTCTGTCGACAATCATCCCGGCAAAGGGCAAAATAAGTACATTAGGCAGCATATAGACAGTCATCGCCAATCCCATGATCGTAGTCGAGCCTGTCAGGGAATAGATGACCAGTGGCAAAATAACGGTTGTGACGGAGCTTCCCAGCATAGCAATCCAATGTCCAAGCCACAGCAGGGTGAACGCTTTGGATTGCCTTAAAGGCGAAGTAAAGGTAGCCCAGGCTGAGTGCTTTCCGTCAGAAGAAGCGGCGGATAGGGTTGAATTTTGGGTTTCCATAATCACACTCCATTAGTGGTTCGTAAAATACAAATAGGACTAAACGTCATATTGAAACCTATTATACGAAACCACGAGCGTAAAGGTACAGAGAAAGTTGCTGTGCTAGCTGTGTACATGAATAGCTTGCTTCTGAATGAGTCAACCTAGGATGAGCTTTGGAGTACAAATATGATATAACTTACCTTTTGCATAGGGATTATTGGATAAAAGCATTGACGTACAAAAATGAATGATGTACTATTCAATGAGCCAGTCCCGTGCTAGGTGATCAAGAAAAAGGAAAAGAGTGTGGTTAACATGAAAAAATTTAACTTTTTGCCGATTGTACTTATCGTAATGGCTTTGCTGGTTTCGGCCTGCGGTAACACTGATAAAGGCGCTAATACGAATAATGCAGCGACCGGAGATACCGGATCTAACAATGGAAAAGCAGATACAACCGCTACAGCTACGCTTGAATCTGTAAAAGCGAGCGGCAAGCTGAGAATCGGCACAGAAGGTACCTATGCTCCGTTTACCTACCATGATGCTGCTGGCAAATTGACAGGCTTTGACGTCGATATTGCGACTGAAGTGAGTAAACGTCTGGGTGTCCAACCGGAGTTTATCGAGACACAATGGGACGGTATCTTCGCGGGATTGAACTCCAAGCGGTTCGACACGGTATTCAATGAAGTGTCCATTACAGATGAGCGCAAGCAAAAATATGATTTCTCCGATCCATACATTGTCTCCAAGGCAGTTCTGATCGTGAGCGAAGATAATACGGACATCAAAAAATTTGCTGATCTAAAAGGTAAAAAGTCCGGGCAATCCCTGACCAGTAACCTGACTCAAATCGCGAAAAGCAACGGTGCGGAAATTGTAGCAACGGAAGGATTCAACCAAGCTATTGACCTGCTGACATCCAAACGGGTGGATGCAACCGTCAATGACGGATTATCCTATCTCGATTTGAAAAAGCAAAAGCCTGATGCTCCTATCAAAAAGGTGGATGAGTCTGCTGACGCTTCACATAGCGCAGCTGTTTTCAATAAAGGCAGCGAAGATTTGATCAAGGCAGTAAATAAAGCGCTGGCTGACATGAAGGCCGATGGTACGTACCTGAAAATTTCCGAGAAATATTTTGGAGCCGACGTATCTAAGTAATAATGATTCACAAACCTATCTTTTTAAAGGATGTCTGCACAAATGGATGAACGCCAGATACAAATCATTATGGATTCATTATTGCCTCTGCTAAAAGCAGGGGTTTCTTTTACGATTCCGCTTACCCTGATCTCCTTTGCTTTGGGTCTCGTGCTGGCACTGATTACAGCGCTGGCTCGATTGTCCAGATGGAGAATACTCAAGCTGATTTCCGGCTTCTATGTATGGGTGATTCGGGGAACGCCTTTACTGGTACAATTGTATATTATTTTCTACGGTTTACCTTCCGTCGGTATTACGCTGGACCCGTTCATTGCCTCAGTGATCGGCTTTACGCTCAGCGTAGGGGCCTACGGATCGGAAATTATGCGTGCAGCTATTATATCCATTCAGGAAGGTCAATGGGAGGCTGGCTACTCCTTGGGGATGACGCGCTGGCAAGTGCTGCGCCGTATCGTGCTTCCGCAGGCGGCTCGCGTGTCTGTACCTCCGTTGGCTAATTCATTCATCAGCTTGGTGAAGGATACTTCACTAGCTGCGACCATCACTTATGTGGAAATGTTCAGAACGGCTAACCAGATTGTAGCCACCACGTATGAACCGTTATTGGTATATACCGAGGCGGGAGTTATTTACCTGCTGTTTAGCACCATTTTGACTGTGCTGCAAAATTACCTGGAAAAGCGTCTGAGCCGGTTTTCCGTTAGATAAAGGAGATTGTACCGGTGATCCAAATTCGGAATATACACAAATCGTTCGGCTCGCTGGAAGTGCTTAAGGGTGTTAACGTTACGTTGGGTAAAGGGAAGGTGCTTGTAATTATCGGCCCGTCCGGCTCTGGAAAAACAACGCTTCTGCGCTGTTTGAATTTGCTGGAGGTTCCTGACCAGGGAGAGATCCAAGTAGGGGATATTGCACTGAATTTTGCCAAAGGAACGAAGCTCCGGCAAGAAAATATTTTGGCGCTGCGTAAGCGGACAGGGATGGTATTTCAATCCTACAACCTCTTCCCGCATATGACAGCAGTACAAAATGTGATGGAGGGACAAGTCACGGTTCAGAAAAAGAGCAAGGACGAGGCGCGTAAACGTGCATTGGAGTTGCTTAACAAGGTAGGACTGGCTGATAAAGCGGAATCCTATCCGCATCAGTTGTCGGGAGGACAGCAGCAACGTGTCGGTATTGCCCGGGCAATGGCGGTCGAACCTGAGGTACTCTTGTTCGACGAGCCGACCTCCGCGCTTGATCCCGAGTTGGTAGGCGAGGTGCTCAAGGTTATGAAGCAGCTGGCTGCCGAAGGGATGACCATGGTCATTGTCACACATGAAATGAAATTTGCAGCCGAGGTCGCGGACCATGTAATTTTGATGGATCAGGGTGTAATCGTTGAGCAGGGTACGCCGCATGAGGTTCTGGAGCATCCCACCAGTCCACGAGCTATTCAGTTTTTGAATCGTTTGAGCGGGGAAGCGGAATAAAGGAATTAGGGTGTTTATTAAATATAAGCGATTAGACTGAATAAAAAGGCAGCTACAGCCGGGCATTGAAAAATAAAGCCTCGCACCAGTAGCTGCCTTTTACTCATTTATTCAATTTTAATGTAAGTAAAAAAATAATCAACAGAATACAGCAGCCTGCTATGAATGGAGCAAACATATTTGTATCAAATAAAAATCCTGCTAGAGTGGGGCCTAAAATATTCCCGACACTCATATAGGCATTATTCATACCGGCTACATATCCTTGCTCATTCCCTGCCATCTTCGATAATTGTGTATTAAGAGCTGGACGAAGCATAGCTGTGGCAAAGAAAATAAGGGAAGTGACAAGGAAGATACTCCAAAAATCTTTGGCGAAAAGAAATAAAATATAAGCAACTGAGGTGAAAAGAAGCGATCCTTTGATCACCCTTTTTTCACCAAACTTATTGATTATCTTAGCAACAACTAATGCTTGCATACCGACTCCGATCACAGCACCTGCGGTCAGAATGACAGCAATATGTTGCGGTGAAAATTGAAAACGGTTCGTTACATATAAACCAAGAACAGATTCAAAGTTAGCGAGTCCAAAGGTCATCACCAGGACAAGTACAAAGAGCATCGTATATTTTGACTTCAACGATCTCGCGTATTGTTTATAAATAGATTCCTTCTGAATCATTCTTGCCCGCGCTGCTTTCATTTGCTCTTTCGATAAACTTTCTGGCAAACAAAACACTGAAAAAATAACAGCAGCTATAGCAGCACCTGTCGCTGCGTAAAGCGGCACTCTCGTTCCATATCCTGCAAGAAGACCACCCAGTCCAGGTCCAATAACAAATCCGAATGACATGGCTGCGGCGAGCAGGCTGTTCCCTTTGGCGCGTTCTTCGGTTGTTGTAATATCCGCTACATATGCCATCATGGGTGGAACAATCAGGGCTGCTGCCACTCCTTCCAGAAGTCTAGAGGTATACAGCATCCACAGCTCATCTCCAACAGCAAAGATAAATTTAGCCACAGCAAAAACAATGACACCTACGACGATAAAAACTTTTCTCCCATATCGATCAGACAGCTGTCCAGTCAGGGGAGAGAGCAGGAATTGCGTTATGCCATAGGCTGCTACCAATAAACCGATCGCCTGCCCACTGGCACCAAATTCAATGATCAGTTCCGGCAGGATGGGGGTAATTAAACCAACGCCCACCATAACGATGAAGATATTAATCATTAGGATGCCAAGTATTCTTTTCATGCAAAAAAACCTCCTTATCCATTGATTTCTGGATAGGAGGTAGACGTACGAACAAGAAGATACACTGCTCCCGTCAAAGAAGCAATGCTCTTATCGTTAATACCCAAAGCCTACACTAATCCTATCCAGAAAATTCGTAAGATTACGATTTTTTTCTTTGGTGGAATAGGATTAGTAGATCATTGGCTTAAGGTCACCCTTTCGATACTTTATTGTTTATAAACATACCATAAATTGATTTATAAGGAAATGAAAGGATAAATCAGAAGAATCCAACTCGCCCTTCGGCCGCATTTTTTAACCAGTCCTGCTTGCGGCTCTTATCCAACTCGCTCCGCATGTCTTTAATAATCAGCTCGATATCTGCTTTTCCATGCTCGTGCCATTCCAGCGCAGCGCTGACATACAGCTCTCCGAGCTGAGCCAGCGAAAAGCCGTCGGTTAACGCCGCTGCCTTCTGCGTACCTGCTTCTCCTGTAAAAACAAGGAAGTTACGCAGCTTGAGATACGCTAATCGCAGCGCTTCGTCAGGCAGACTGATTTCATAGGCCCGGTCGAAACGCCCTGCCCGGTTCATCAGACCGGGATCAATTTTCTCAGGATAATTGGTCGTTCCGATCAGGAAAATGCCTTCCTTGGAGGTAGCACCATCAAGCGTATTCAGGAAAAAGGAACGAACCTCTTGCGGCATGGAATCAATGTCCTCAATGACCAGCACCATCGGAGCCAGACGAGTAGCCGCCTCGAACACCTCTTTGACCGATTCACTGGTTGTGTACTCCGTAATTTGCCAATAGGCGGCTGGTCCCGGTACACTGCTCGCAATCGATTTTACAAGCGTCGTTTTGCCATTGCCTGGATGACCGTACAGTAGAATACCGCGTTTGTAAGGAATATTAAAAGTCTGATAGAAGGTACGATCTGCTTCAAAAAACTGATCGAGTGAACGGAAAATATCTCGCTTGATTTCGGCTTTTAATATAACGTCTTCCCGCGTAATCGCTCGGGTAATGGGTTCTGCCTGCCGGGAAAGCCCACGGCTTGTATCGGTAAAAACGGTCACCCGCTTCATATTTTGCTTGCGTTCACGACCGCGTACTCCCGCGAGGAAGCCTTGCAGCTCCTGATCGCCTATCGCAAATACGTAATCTTCATTATATACGCCATTCTCACGAAAGAAGGGAACCCGCGCCAGCGCGATGCCCCACTTGGGATAGGCGAACACATTATTACGCATCGACAGATGCACGCCGTATTCTGGAGTCAGACCGTCATCGTCATATTGGATGGTGCGTTCCTCCAAACGATCAAAGACCCGCGCCACATGCTCCAGCTCCGGGCTGCCTGAACGAATGTCCTCCTCCAGCAAGTCCCAATACTCAATATTGGGATCGTCGCTGGCATACAGCTCATATTTTACGCCATAGCGATTATATAATGCTTCGCTGATGCCGTCGATCAGACGGGCATAAGCAGCATAGCCGGTAATACGCCCATCTGTATGTTCATCAAATTGGTAAATAGCAGGGATGTCTATACTCAAATTATTTGGCTCCTTTCAGGGCGGCCAGCGGCTTGCATTTGGCTACAACAGCTGCGAGTCCTGCCCCGGTGACACTTTCAATAATATCATCTACATTTTTGTAGGCTTGCGGAGATTCGTCGAGAATGCTTTCCAGCGATGCCTGATTAACCACAATCTCATCGTCTGTCCCTACACCCAACGCTCCGGCAAAATCATCTACACTAACGAGCCGTTTGGTCGCAGAACGTGAACGAATACGGCCCGCTCCATGGCAAATGGAGTGGTAGTTATCCTGACCGCCCGGCAAACCCACCATAATATAAGAGGCTGTACCCATAGAGCCTGGAATCAGGGCGGGATGCCCGGTTGTCTGATAGGCTCGCGGATTGTCGGGATGACTTGCGGGGAGTGCACGTGTAGCACCTTTACGATGTACGAACACGCTGCCATGCTCCGGATGAGATTCCTTCCAAGCATAATTGTGCATCAGATCGTACAAGGTACGCAACTCGCACTTTGTACCAAAGACATCGCGGAAGGCTTCACGTACGGAATAGGCGATCAGATGCCGATTCACCACGGCATAGTTCAGCGCAGAATACATCATATCAACGTAATGTACAGCCTCGGGATGATCCAGCGGTGCGAATACCAGTCTTGGGTCGGAGGTGCCGAGTCCGAGACGGCCCATTGCCTTGGCAATGGCAGACGAGCTGGTCTGGCTGATGGCTCCACCCCAAGCACGTGATCCGGAATGGATCATTACGGCCACCTGACCGTCAAACATGCCCCAGGCTTCGGCTGTTTCGCGGTTTTCTTCCGCAATTTCAATCGCCTGTATTTCGACGAAATGATTGCCGCCGCCTAGCGTGCCAAGCTGTCGGTGAGCTCGGTGCCACGTACGATCTTCGACGAGATTCAGTACCTCTTCGTCAAGGGAGAACTTACTGTGTTCTACATGGGTGAGTGAGGTGGATTTCTTAGGAGTGTAGCTATCCGGAATATATTTGTTGGGTAAGCCGTGCAAACCCTTGCGTACAATATGCTCCAGTCGAATATCCGAATAATGTCCGCGCTGGTGAGCCTCCATCGGCAGGTATTTGTCGATGGTCTTGACCAGCTTGCGGCGCAGCTTCGTTTCCTTTAGGGCATCCTTGTGCAGATTGGTCAGGTGCACACGCATGCCGCAACCAATATCGCTACCGACGATGGAGGGAGATACATAGCCGTCCTCCATTCCCCATACAGCAGTCGTACCGATGCAGGTTCCGACGCCTACATGTACATCTGGTGTGTATCCCATATAGCGGATACCTGGAATTTGTAAATTGTTATTAGCCATCTCGAACACCTTGTAATCCAGTGAGGAGAAAAGTTGCTGAGAAGCATATACGGTCAAATCACCTGCCGGAAGCTTCATCAGATGGCTATATGGCCCTTCTTGGAAGGACGAGTCTTGGGTATGTTGTATATTCATATAATTGGTGTAGTTCCCTTCTTCATGTAAATGAATAAAATCCTGCATAAATGGATTTGAAAAAACAAAAAAAGCCGCAGACTTGTCGTCTACGGCTTCCTGCACCGAAAGTGTCATTACATTTATGATCTGTACATCATAAATACGTAAAATAACCTATTCTTCCAATAGCATAAAAAATAAAAAAGCCTGGCTAATCACGCCGTCAGACAGCGCAATGTCACCCATCATGTCGCCCGAACGGGGCCGATGAGACGAAAATTCAAATATGTGGTTGTATCATGCTGTCTAACTGTCGTTATCATGTAAAGCACAGTCATGTCTGTCGGCCCCCTTTTCTTAAAGTTAATTGCTATGTTAATGGAAACCTGTGGAAGCTGTCAACCCTGAAAGGCAGAAGCATGGAAAGATATGACTTTATTCATAGTGAAGTGTGAGTAACATCATAGTTCAATTGGCCCAAAGCTGTTATTGTACTAAATATTCAAATATTCAGATATTGTTGATTGTTTACAGGACAATTTGTATGAGGGGGATGGAGCAAGCATGGAAGGAGATCTCCAGAAGTTTAAGGCCGACTTTTTCAAAGCATTGGCTCACCCTCTGCGCATCCGCATTTTGGAGGTGCTGAGTGAAGGAGAGCGGAATGTGAACGAGCTGCAGACTGCTCTCGGTTCCGAAGGTTCTGCCGTGTCGCAGCAATTGGCCGTTTTGCGGGCCAAAAATTTGGTAAACAGCTTCAAGGAAGGAACAACGGTCGTGTACTCATTGCGTGACCCGCTTTTGACGGAGCTGCTTGCGGTGGCGCGGCGGATTTTTGACAATCATTTGGTTGAGGCTATTTCGTTGCTGGAAGGTATACGTAACGAGAAGTAATGCTATTACAGAAAAGAAGGGTTACAGGGATGAAGTGGATAGGAAGGTTCGAGGGCTATAATGCAGGGGCTTTGCGAAAGGATCTGATTTCCGGGTGTATTGTAGCGATTGTGGCGATTCCGCTTGGCATGGCGTTTGCCATTGCATCAGGGGTAAAGCCGGAATATGGGCTGTATACAACCATAGTGGCAGGAATTTTGGTTTCGCTGCTGGGAGGGTCCAAATTCCAGATTGGTGGACCTACAGGCGCGTTTATTCCCATTTTGCTCGCTATTGTCATGCAATACGGTTATGAAAATTTACTCATAGCCGGTTTTATGGCGGGGATTATACTCGTCTTAATGGGCGTGCTAAGGCTGGGTGCATTGATCAAGTTTATTCCCAAGCCGGTAACTATTGGGTTTACGGCGGGGATCGCCGTAACGATCTTCAGCGGTCAGATTGCCAACTTTCTCGGCTTGCGCGGGGTAGAGCGGCATGAAACTTTTTTGCCTTCCATGGCAGAGCTGATCCATCGTTTGCCTTCACTGAATGTGTATAGCATTCTGACGGCTTGTATCTGTCTCGCTGCCCTGATTTGGGTGCCTAAAAAGTGGCCCAAGGTACCGGGTTCACTGGTCGGCTTACTCTTGTCAACATTGATGGCCGCTTGGCTTTTTCCGGGGCAGGTGGCTACGATCGGCTCTGCTTATGGGGCCATTCCTGCTTCTTTGCCTGAACTGCATATTCCAGCGCTGACTTGGGACTTGATCGTGAAGCTACTGCCACCGGCACTCGTAATTGCGATGCTGGGTGCTATTGAATCTCTGCTATCAGCAGTGGTAGCTGACGGAATGACGGGTACAAAGCATAACAGCAATCGCGAACTGGTTGGACAAGGGATAGCTAATTTGTTGACACCGCTGTTTGGTGGCATTCCTGCGACCGGCGCAATTGCCCGCACCGCCACAAATATCCGCAACGGTGCTGTTTCTCCTATGTCAGGCATCGTGCATGGGCTCGTTGTGTTCCTCATTCTGGTGCTTTTTGCTCCTTATGCATCCAATATTCCGTTGGCAAGTATGGCTCCGGTATTGATGATCGTGGCCTGGAATATGAGTGAGCGCAAGCATTTTGCACATATTCTCAAGACACGGACAGCGGATTCTATCGTGCTGGTTGTTACCTTTCTGCTGACGGTTTTTACGACGCTGACAACAGCTGTTGAGGTGGGGCTGGTTTTAGCGGTGGTGCTGTTTGTCAAACGTATGAGCAGTACACTTTCGGTGAATAAGGTACTGCCTGATCCTTCTGTAAAACATGAAAAAGTCGGCGCACATATGGTCACAGAGCAGCATGATTGCCCACAGGTAGCAATTTATAATGTGGAAGGTCCGCTGTTTTTCGGCGCAGCTTCTGTATTGGAAAGCTCAGGAATGGGGGGCAAGGCTGATCGCCAACAAGGGATTTTGCTGCTGCGGATGGGTAAGGTCCCTTTTATGGACATGACGGGAGAAGCCAATTTTACCGCATTAATTCAGAAATACCGACAGTTTGGCGGGACAGTGCTTGTGTCCGGACTTCAGCCTCAACCGCAGGCATTACTACAGAAAACCGGATGCTACGACATGATTGGACAAGAGCATTTTTTCGAACACACCGGAGAAGCGATTACAGCAGCCCTTGCACTGGTGAATCAGAAGAAATGCTCCGGGTGCAGGCAAATGGCTTTTCGGGAATGTACCACACTGTGTGGCAGATCGCAAGAACAACAAGCAGGGGCAGGATTGCATAAGCCGGCCGCACAATCCAAGTCCTTTTCGGATGGAGCCGTTGCAGTTCCCATATCTGTAAATAGCGGCAGATAGCACTCGTCTAGATTTGTTGCTGAATACTGAAAAACCTCTTCTATTTTCCGATATAAAATGCACAAGCAAGACTCGCATTTGCTTCGAGAATGGAAGAGGTTTTTTTTCTGCTTAAAGAAAAAAAGGAATAAAATTCAAAAAAATGCTTGAATATCTGATTTTATGACACTATACTAGATTCAAAAGATACCAAGTTTCACATTGTTTTGTTTTAAATTGTATTTTAATATACGGATATTAAACTCCTCGATAACTTCTAGTTTTTTTACCCTACCTTTTTCTTCTTTTTTTTCTCTTACTTTCTTCGAGATTTATTCACATTTTCCATACCCTATTATCGCTCTCAGCGGTCTGCACCAAGGGTTCGTTCACCTTAGAATGAAGACCTATGGATTTCACCCCGGCATCTATATTTTTTTAAGGAGGTGAGTAGCAGAGGCTATTTTGTGAGCTTTTGACGCGGTTGTCAGAAGGTTGTCCTTAAGAATCAAAAAACCAAGCAAAGGGAGATGAAAAGTATTGATTAAGTCGAAAAATATCAAAAAGACGCTGTCGGTCAGTTTTACCGCTCTTCTTGCTTTTTCTCTGATTTCTCCGGTGTATGGGGATTCGAGCTCAACCTCCTCGGCAGGAGCTTCGACGATTTCCGCCAAGGTATCCGCCAAGCTGAACCAGCAATTCAGTAACAGCGAGTATGTCACCTACCTGGTTAAATTAAAAGATCAGGTAGACACGGAGTCGGTTGCGAAGCATGCTCTTCAAAAGGCTTCTGCAGAGCAGATTTCCCCCGCTGCTGCCAAGCTGTCTGTACGTACAACAGTTGTGAACTCGCTTATGGATACAGCAGAAAAAACGCAACAACCTGTGGAAGAATATTTGAAAAAGGAAGTCAACAACGGCAACGTTAAAAAGTACAAGAGCTATTTTATCGTCAACGCACTTGCGGTAACGAGTACCAAAGAGGTACTGGATAATCTGGCTACACTGCCTGAGGTGGATAAAATTTTACCGGATGAAAAGCGCGAGCTGCAAAAGGTTGAAATAGACAAGGATGCCCAGCCAGCAGCCCGGGAAGCGACAGCCGAACAAGCTGCTGCAGACACGGCTGTAACGGAAGAGAATGCACAGAAGTCGGTGGAGGAATCTGTATACAAGGATGCTGTAACACCTAGCCGAGCCGAATGGAATATTTCCAAAGTCAAAGCACCACAGGTGTGGGCCAAGGGCATTGATGGCAAAGGGGTTGTCGTTGCCAATCTCGATACAGGCGTAGATTATACGCACCCGGCGCTGAAAAGAAAATGGCGTGGTTTGAATGCTTCCGGCCAAGTCGTTAACCCAGAACTGAGCTGGTATGATGCGGTTAACGGAGCATCGCTGCCGGCAGATACAGAAGGACATGGAACACATACGATGGGTACGATCGTTGGCTCGGACAGTAATGGTACGAATGAGATCGGTGTTGCTCCCGGTGCCCAATGGATTGCCGTTCGAGTGTTTAATCCGGATACTACAGACTCCATCTTGCTGGATGGTGGACAGTGGATTCTTGCTCCTGTAGATAAAAGCGGCAAAAAGCACCCTGAGCTTGCACCGGATGTGGTGAATAACTCCTGGGGCGGCGGACCTGGCCTGGATGAATGGTATCGTCCAGTTACCAAAGCGTGGAGAGCGGCTCAGATATTCCCCGAGTTCTCCGCAGGCAACACAACATGGTCAAATCCGGGCGGAGCCGGGTCTGTAGCCAATCCGGCGAATTTGCCGGAAGCTTATGCCACAGGGGCCACCGACGTTAACAACAAGCTGGCCAGCTTCTCGCTGCGAGGTCCTTCTCCTTATGGCGAAGTGAAGCCTGAAATTTCGGCTCCTGGTGTAAACATTCGCTCTTCTGTACCTGGCGGAGTGTATGAGGGGGGATGGAACGGTACTTCCATGGCAGGTCCGCATACAGTCGGATTGGTGGCACTGCTTCTCCAGGCCAAGCCATCTTTGACGGTAGATCAGCTGGAGGATGTGATTTCAAAAACAGCGACGCCGCTGACTGACAGCCAGTATCGGACTTCACCGAACAATGGCTACGGCTATGGCCTGATCGACGCGCTCGCTGCGGTGAATTCAGTACTTAACTAGAAGGATCGGATAAATTAAAAAAGACTTCGAAAATCCCTTTGAGCGGCTCGTACAGAGATTGCATACACCTGCTAACCGTGTAATGCACCGTTTAGGCAGCCGCTATAAAGGGATTTTCGTACATAATAGAAGATAAAATTCATAGAATTGCAAGAAAAATGCAAAAAAACTACTTGTATATCTGTTTTGATAACTTTATACTATCCATATTATATATTCATATGACAATTTTTAATATAAATTGTCATGATATAACATGCTTTTTTCTTCGAAGTACTCCTGCTTTCTCTCCTTGGTATCTACTGAATTTCACCACTTGCATTTGAATCGTTAATTCATCTATGAAGTACATCCATCTATGAACAACCACATATTTTTGTGCCTCTATATTTTATGAAGGAGGTGGTTGCCAACCACATCGTGTCGCGCAGCCCGTGTGTTCGGTGTGCAAGGCATGAGGTCTTGCTTTCGTACAGGTTATTCCGGAAACATTAAACCTAGTAAAAGGAGTGGAGAAGTAATTGATTAAGCCTAAACGATTCAAGAAGCCACTATCTATCGGACTATCTTTACTTATGGCCTTTTCTTTTGTACAACCCGCTTTGGCGAATAACACACCGGATGGCTCCAAGCTGGAGCTGAAATCAGCTTCGCACAAGGTTACGACCGCGAAAGTATCTCCGAAACTAACCAAGCAGTTTGAGGAGAACAACTATGTCACCTATCTGGTTAAATTAAAAGAACAGGTGGACACCAACAAGGTTTCCAAAAATGCTCTTCAAAAGGCCTCACTTGAGAAAATAACACCCTCCGCTGCCAAAATGGCTGCACGCAGCCATGTAATCAGCTCTTTACGCGAAACGGCTTCCAGAACCCAATACGGGCTTGAAAATTATTTGGATAAGCAGTCGAAGGACGGTGGAGTGAAGGAATATAAAAGCTACTTTATTGTGAATGCTCTGGCTGTCACAAGCACCAAGGAAGTGCTGGATCATATTTCGAAGCTGCCTGAAGTCGATAAAATTTTGCCCAATGAAACACGTTATTTGCAGAAAGTGACGGTTGACAAGCAGGCAGAGGGGACCGACGTCAAAACAGCTGAAAAATCGACAGCAGCACCGGCAAATTCTGAAACGGCAGAGAAAGCTGTGGAGCCGGATAAAGACGATGGAAAAACATCGGCCAAGCCCGGCAATACAGGCAAGAATGCTGTGGACCCATCTACGGTGGAATGGAATATATCCCATATTAACGCACCACAAGTTTGGGAAAAAGGAATTGACGGAACCGGAATTGTGGTCGCCAACCTGGATACTGGCGTAGATTATACACATCCGGCCCTGCATCGCAAATGGCGTGGCCTGGACGCGGCAGGCAATATTGTGAATCCTGAGCTGAGCTGGTACGATCCGCATAGTCATGCGACGCTTCCAGTCGATCAGGAAGACGATTCCCATGGTACGCATACAATGGGTACGATGGTCGGCTCCGAGGAAAACGGAACGAATCGAATTGGCGTTGCACCAGGTGCAAAGTGGATTGCGGTTCGGATTTTCAATCCGGAAACGACGGATGCGATTATCCTGGACGGCGGTCAGTGGCTGCTTGCGCCCAAAGATGCCCAAGGCAATCTGCATCCCGAGCTTGCACCAGATGTAGTGAACAACTCGTGGGGAGGTGGACCTGGTCTGGATGAATGGTTCCGACCTGTGGTTCAGGCATGGCGTGATGCCCAAATATTCCCTGAGTTCTCTGCAGGTAACACCTCTCTTTCCAATCCGGGTGGACCTGCATCGGTAGCCAATCCGGCCAACTATCCGGAATCCTTTGCCACCGGAGCAACCGATATCAATGATAAACTGGCAAGCTTCTCATTGCTGGGGCCATCGCCATACGGCGAAGTGAAGCCCGAAGTCTCCGCACCGGGTGTAAATATTCGGTCATCCGTGGCTGGCGGCGCCTATAAAGGCGGATATAACGGTACCTCCATGGCAGGTCCGCATGTTGCGGGTCTTGCAGCACTGTTGCTGCAGGCGAATCATTCTCTTACCGTAGACCAGCTTGAGGAAATTTTGATGAACACAGCTACACCGCGTACAGACAGCACATATCCTACTTCGCCAAACAATGGCTATGGACATGGTGTCATTAATGCGTTGGATGCTGTGGGGTCGGTCATCCAGGGCCTGGGCTCCGTATCCGGTAAAGTTGTAACAGGTGGAGACGATCTGGAAGCGCCTGTTCTTGAGCATACACCTCCTGCTGCGGCATTCGAGGGCATCGATATACCTCTGACTGCTCATGTAACGGATAATGTTGGTGTGACAGCAGTTGAGGCATTTGCCAAAACAGCAGGTACGTCAAACTATGTATATATTCCGTTGGAACGGACCTCCGGCGACAACAAAGACGGTACATATCAAGCGTCCATCCCGACTTTTTTGGTGAACAGCGCCGGTCTGGAATACTATATCCGTGTAAATGATTACGGTAATAACGGTTTTGAAACTGAAGTATACAAGGTGAATGTCTCCAAAGGCGTTAAACCGGGCTACACACAGGATTTTGAAAAAGACATTGCAGGTATCAATATCGGCGGACAGGGCAGTGTCTGGAAATGGGGGACCCCGATAAGCGGCCCCGGAAGCGCACACTCGGGTACGAAGGTCCTCGCGACCAATCTCGAAGGCCAATACCAAACCAATTCCAACAGTTATTTTATGGCGCCTCCGATTGATCTGACCGAAAGCCCAAAAGGGGCACTGGTTAGCTTCAAGCATTGGTACGATCTTGAAAACAATTCTGATTTCGGCAAAGTGTATGTAGCGACCACCAATAGTCAGAATGCATTTGAGCAGGTCTTATCGTTTACCGGCACCAGCAACGGCTGGAAAACGCAGTATCTTGATTTGCGAGCATTTGCCGGTCAAAAGGTATACCTCCTATTCAACTTTACAAGTGACAATACGATTGTGAAAGATGGCTGGTACATCGACGATCTGTCGATTCAGGAGCCGGACACTGTTGCACCTGCAGCACCAGGTAATTTGACTGCCGAAGCAGATACTGTCGGCAACGTTGCGCTGGCCTGGAATGCTTCATCCGATGAAGATGTAAAGCAGTACAAGGTGTACCGTTCCACTCAATCAGGCAAAGATTATGCTTCCATCGGTACAACTACAGGACTGACCTTCACCGATACGATCACCGTTGGCAGTGCGACCTATCATTATGCCGTGGCGGCCGAGGATTATAGCGGCAATGAGGGAGCCAAGTCGAATGAGGTCTCTCTGAGAGTAGACGTGCCGGATACGCTGTATAGCGATCATTTTGACGGCAGCTCGGATAATGGCTGGACTCATTCAGGTACCAAGGATGAATGGGAGCGTGGCATTCCTAAAGTCGGGCCTGAGAGCGTAGTCTCCAAACCGAACGTGTGGGGAACGGATCTCGATAGCAGCTATGAGAGCGGAGCCGACTTTTCGTTAGTTTCCCCAAAAATTAATTTGAATGGTGTGCGCAACGCAACACTTACCTTCAACCACTGGTTTGAAATTGAAGCCGGCTATGACTTTGGTTATGTAGAAGTGTCTAAAAACAATGGCGACACTTGGACTGAGCTGGGCAAATTCTCTCATAACACCAACGGGAAGAAATGGGCTCCGGTTTATTACAACCTTGATAGCTATACCGGCAATGAGATTCAAGTTCGTTTCCGCTTGAAATCGGATAACAGTGTGAATAAAAACGGCTGGTACATTGACGATTTCCGTGTGCTGGGCATTCCAGCTTCGACAGTGACCAAGGACATCGTACCTGAGTCAAATATCAAACCACAAAAAGCGGAAGAACAATTCCCGCTGTACAAAATTACAAGCACCGAAAAGAGTGAATTCCAGGAAAAAGTGAAGCCGGCGGAAACGACGGTGGACAGTGGACGTGTCGGTCTCGACAGTCTTCCAGCCAGCGCCACGGTCACTGTACTGGAAACGGGACGTTCGGTGAAAACCGATCCGACCACAGGTAAATACAGCTTCATTCACGTAGCGGGTGACTATACGCTGAAGGCTGAAGCCTACGGCTACGAGCCTCAAACGAAACAGGTCACGATTGAAAATAATAAAGTAGTCAGAGCGAACTTTAGTCTCCAAGCCGTACCTCATGGTACGATTCACGGAGTCATTACCGACAAGCAATCCGGTGAACCTATCCAAAAAGCGAAAGTGCTGGTGCTGGAGGATGCACGTATCGCTCCGGTAGATACGAATGAAGCTGGAGAATTTACACTGGACGTGCTGGAAGGATCCTATACATTATCCATTTCAGCCGAGAATTATTATAGCGACAGTATATCCGTTACAGCTCCTCCGAACGGAAGTGTGGAAGCGAACGTCACGTTGAAGCCATTCATTGGCTTCCAGGGAGGCATCGCTTATGATGACGGCACAGGGGAAAATGCCAGAGCCTTTAACGCGGCCGGCAACTCTTGGGCTGTCAGAATGACACCTGAGTCGGAGGTGGCTCAAGTGACAGGCGCATCACTTCTGTTCTGGAACTCAGCCTTCCCGAATCCGGGCGGAACAGCATTCCAATACTCCGTCTATGATGCCTCCGGTGCGGCGGGCGCACCTGGACGCCTGCTGGCTGGTCCATTTGACGGGACGGCTGTACGGGATGAGACACAATGGACAACCGTACAGTTCCCAGAGCCGGTAACGGTTCAAGGTGACTTTTACATTGTCTATACGCAGCCTGCTGCGGGCACACAGTCACCGGGTCTTGCTACAGACGAGAGTGGGCCGAATGCACTTCGCAGCTGGCAAGGGGTAAGCGGCACATGGAGCCAATCACCTGAAGATGAAGGCAATTACATGATCCGGGCTATCGTCAGATATCCGGTGAATGCTCCAACGATCACGACACCTACGAAGGCAACCTACACGCAGGAAGAAAAGATTACCGTGACAGGTAATTCCCCGGCAGAGGGAGCCGATATTCAGCTCTTTAACGGCAATGAACTGGCTGGCACAACCAAGGTGAAGGATCGTCAGTTCAGCCTGTCGGTCGATCTGCAGCCAGGTGCCAATCCGCTCAGTGTCCAAGCGGCGGTATACGGCAAAGTAACAGATCGTTCCGAGCCGGTGGTTGTGACGCTCGACCAGACGAAACCGGGATTGATTTTGACTTCACCCGATGAAGGAGCCCGTACAAATGCGGGTGTTGTCAGTGTAACTGGTACGGTGTATGACGAGTTCCTTTCCGAATTGAGCATTAACGGCGAGCCAGCCGAATTTGGAAGTGACGGCAGCTTTAACAAGCGTTTGCTTATTAATGAAGGAGAAAATCAGATTACGGTAACGGCCAAGGATCTTGCCGAAAATGAAACGACCGTTACTCGTTCGGTGTATGTCGATACAGCCCTGCCGAAGCTGGAAAACATTAGGCCTGCGGAGGATGTGCGTATCACTCCAGGGGAGCCGGTACGAGTATCCTTCGATAGTGCATCCGGCTTGGAGGCATCCTTCCACGTGGAGCTGCCCTTCAATCTGTCCACCTTAGGGCAGAACGAAATTCCGTTAAATGAAACTTCGTCAGGACACTATGAAGGTACTTATTTCACTTCGTCTTCTCTCAATCTGGAAGGTGGAGTCATCGCCATCCGGGTAAGAGATGCAGCAGGGAATGAAGTGAAGACGGAAGCGCCGGGAAGATTGTATGTAACGAAAGGTGGTGGACAGGACCCTGATCCGAATCCACCTACATCCAATGAAAAGCCCGTAGCGATTATTCAGGCAAATGATTCGGCCAAGAAGAACAAGAATGTACAATTTAACGCAAAAGCTTCTCGTGACGTAGATGGTGAAATTGTCAGCTACAGCTGGGATTTTGGTGATGGCGATACAGCCATCGGCTCCAAGGTGAAGCATAAATTCACCACAGCCGGAACATATACTGTGGAGCTAACGGTGACGGATAATGCTGGCGCAACTGGTAAAGCGGTGCATACAATTACGATCCGTTAACGGAAGTAGGAATGATAATGTTTCTATTAAAGTAGCGATGAAGGCCCAAGCAAGCCACCGTTTATCGGGGCTTGCTCGGGCCATTTTTAATTGTCGAACTGTTCAGGAAGCGATACAATAATTAGAAACAAGTAAAGTGAATATAATCACAATTAAGTATTATTTTAAGCGGGAGAGGATCATATGATTCATTTGCAAAAAGAAAGCGGACGTATTCGCCTTGTGCTGGATGCCTATTTTATGGGGGAGGATATAGTTGTACTCATTTCAGGCGGTGATCAACCCCATCTGGGAACGATTACAGCGGGGGCCAGACTGGAGCCCATTCAAACCGTGCAATTGCAATCCCACAAGGAATTTTATATTACCGAGGAAATTGCAGTTCGCTTGCGAAAAGAGTTTGCAGGCAACTTTGCGATTTGCTGTGGGGCGCATTTGGACAATACAACCAAGGAAGAAATCAGAGTGCTGACAGATATGGCAATACAATTGGGAAAAGAGCTTATTGGAGAACTCAAGCAAAGATACCTGTAGCGACCACTTTAAGTAAATTCCTGAATGAGTAGATTACGATAGGGATACTTACTGAAGGGGTACTTAAAAAGCAGGGCGAAGCCATAATCCTCAATCTGTACAGATTTTAGCGCAGAGGATGGGATCAAACTGCGGATCATCACAGTCACCGCATGCTGGTCTTGCCTGTTGATCGCTTTGGCTAGAGCAGAAGCAAAGCATCGATTGTGTGCCAGCTCGCGATACAGCGGAAAAATGGCCTTGGCGATGGCGCGATGGACTCTCGGCTCAAACGTAAATTGCACTGTTCCCGGTGGAATCGTCGTTCCGTTCGTATAATAAAGCATCGGTGGTTGAACCAAAAAGGAAATAAAGTAGCCGATGCCGTTCGTGCCTAATCCTTGTTTGGCGGCAAATGGCGCTACCGAGCAGAGAAGGGATTTCATCCGATCCAAATTGCCCTGCACCACAGCCTGTGACCATTGAACGGCAAAACCACGGCGGGTCGCGATTGCTTTGTAAAATGGCAGCATGGCGACGGATATTTTTCTGAGCGTGTTAGCCTTTAAACGTTTGTGAGGTGAACCTCTTCTGCGGGATATTGCACGATATGACATAGCTCCGTCCTCCTTGGCAGGATGCTCTCATGGAGCGCATTTTATCTGGAATGGGTAAAATACTGTATGCTCAATTCGCACAATAGGTGCGTATGAAGCCGATGGTCTTCTTTTTGACATAAACGAGTATATGAAAGTAGACAAAATTATGAATATTAGCTTGGTTTATTATTTTTTAAAATAAGTACTGTCCTGGTTTGTAAGATTGTGGTACCCTAGAACGTATATATTGCTATTTTACATATTGGAGTTGAATTAAACAGATGAGTGATTTATACAAAGAGCCTCGATCTTCCGACTCTTTTCAGGAGACGAACGATTATAACGCCCCATTTAACCAGCCCCCAGTGGTCCCACCTACTAACAGTAAGGCTGTTGCCTCGATGGTACTCGGGATTTTATCGGTTGTCATTCCTTATCTTGGGTTGATTATCGGAATAGTTGGCATTATTTTGTCCAGCCTTTCCCTGAAGGAAATTAATCGTTATGGCGAACAAGGCAGAGGTATGGCGATTGCCGGACTGGTATGTAGTATTATCGGGACACTGATTTATGCACTGATCATTCTTTTCTTAGTCGTTGTTTTTGTGATAGCGGCCTCAAGTGGCGATACGGACATTTTCTCAGACATTTAATGGCATTCTTGTACCTGTACCCTTCACGATTTGGATTTCTGATGCTATGATAAATGGAGTCTAATGAAGGAGAGTGAAGGCCGTATGGCACGTACTCGAACACAAAAAGCACTAAGCAAGGCGAAACGCGCAGGAATGTATTGCGCCGCACAGAGTCGCAAAACAAATGGTCATTATGCCGATATATCACAGCATGTACGGATGAGGCCGACCAAGCAGGAACAATTACAAAAAGTCAAGCACAAGAAGCGAATCGTTCAGAGCGACGCTTCTTTTTTTTGTTTTGGTGCGTGTTTTTTCGGTTTTTTATAGAAGATGTCACAAACAGCTGCGTGGCATTTGTTATACAAAATGATGACGGACACACAAGGAGGTGATCCTATCAGCAGGTTTCTTTTTCAGCTTGGCTTTATAAAGTCGCGTATTATCACTGCTTGGATCAAATCAGGAAAAAAAGCCGCTGGCATCAATTCATATCGACCCAAAAGGAGCCAAAATAATAGCAATAAAATAGTAGCCCCAATGTTTTTATCTTTCTATCTATTAATCTTGAAAGTGTATTTTGGAATACAGGCTTACCGATGTTGGTACAACACACTAAATCATTGTCCATATACATTTCTCCAGCCAGTTCTTTTTCTTCACTAATTCTCTCTTCGTGTTTCTTCAACACTTCAATTACTCCGTCTGTCATATCGATTGAACGTACCCCTGATAAACTTTTAGCACCTTGCTCCATCACCGTGCCCCTCGGTCCCAAGGAGGTTAAAGTTTTAACCAAATAACAACTGCAGGTACGAAAATGCAAGTATGAAGAAAATGTATGCCTTTGCGCTAATCAAACATTATAATACAAAAGAGGGCACTCTACGAAGCGTATACTTCGTTTAGGCGCCCTGCTTATATACAACGTTAGTATAGAGATAAGTTGATTCCTTGACTGGAACAGTTTATTTCTTTTTTATGCTGCTAAAGCTCCTCAACGACAGGATAAGCCCTAGCACAAAAATGAAGCATATACTTGTGATCCCGTTCGGAACATGTGTATATGTTCTTCCCAACGTGCCATGTGGAGAAAATAAAACTGGGACCGTCCATGGATAGAGTGTATTTCCAGTTACATTGATTAGAACAAAATTTAAACATATGACCGTGCACATCGCGACCACAGCGGTTATAAATTTTTCCCATCGAATGGCGAAGAAAGATATTATCGGAATGAGCATGGCGTGCATAAGAAACATTTTAGAAAATACTCCAAGCTGATATAAAACAATTTCAGAAGTTAAAGGTCTACTTGTAATCAAGGTTCCCAATACGGCAGATATGACAAATGCCAACAGCAAGCTAACCGCAATATACGTATATATAACCAGTAGCTTGCTGAAGTAGATACGCGTCCGACGAACCGGATTTGTGAACAGGGCAATATGAGTGTTTTCCTGATACTCTCTCGTATAGATAAAGATGGTCAAAATATAATAGCTCATATACCCGGTTAGAAAATTGATAGTACTTACCAAATCCATAAAGTATGCATTCCAACCGTCACGGTCTACGGAAAATTTGGGACTTGTAGCGTAAAAACTAAAATTTAAAAATACAGATAATACTAAAATAATCACGCTCAGAATAAGAATTTTGGTCCATTTAAGCTTCAGCCACTCTGCTTTAAACAGGTTAAACATAATCTCCCTCTTTTCAGAAAGCCTATCTTTAGTATCTTCTTTTGTACGTCCACATGGATAAAAATAATCCAAGAATAAAGGTAACAGATAAACTGAACCAAGCTATTGTAACATCGACCTGTCTGAACGCGCTTCCTTCATTAGGAGATAAAAGAAACGGAACAACTAACGGATTCCATTCACTTTTGTACGTGAAATTCAAAAATATGACGGTACAAGCTACGAGCACGACCATCAGAAAACTTTTCCACCGTATGACGAAAAAAGAGATGAACGGTATTAGCATCGCATGCATTACACACATTTTAGCAAACACCTGAATCTGGTCTACCCAGATATCCAGCGTTAAGGGTCGATCGGTAATCAACGTCCCTAATAACGCAGACAAAATCAGCACAGAAAATAAAGAAACCACTATATATCCATATATTACTATCAGTTTACTGACATAAAATTTCGTTCGGGCTACAGGACTCGTAAACATAAATAGATGGGTATCTTCCTGGTACTCTCTCGCGAAAATATGACCGGTTAATATGAAGTAGCTGATAAATCCGGTCGCAATGTTGATGAAGCCGACAATGTCCCGAAAATAATAGTTCCACCCAGAATGATCAATCGAATACTGGGGAAAGATAGAATCCAAAATAAAAAATAACAGCGTAACAGCCAGTAAAATAATATAGCTCAGCACAAAAGCTTTAGAGCCCTTGAGTTTAATGAGCTCCGCTCTAATCACGCCGCTCACCTTCCCTTGAGATGAGCGCCAGAAAGTAATCCTCCAGCGTCTGCTTTGAGGTGTGTATTTCATAGACTGAAAAATGGTGATCCATTAACTCTTTGTTTAACGCCGCTATGTTCTCGATAGGGTTATAGATTCTTAAATGTTGCTTGGATTTCACATCACACTGAGTCTGCTTCATACGCTCTTGCAGAAACGTACGAACCGCCTCCGCATCGTCTACCTTTACATCCGTATATTGCTCAAAGCTTTCCTCCAAGCGGTTCAAACGATCTTCTGCCAACAGTTTTCCATTATGTATGATTCCGATGTGTGTTGCTAACTGTTGAATTTCGCTCAGGATGTGGCTGGAGATGAGAATAGTTTTCCCTTCTTCCTCACATAGCCGCTTCAGTAATTGACGAATTTCCTTGATCCCTGACGGGTCCAGTCCGTTCGTAGGCTCGTCCAATATGAGCAACTCCGGGTCATGGACAAGCGCCCTCGCAATCCCTAACCTTTGCTTCATTCCTAAGGAAAAATCATTAAACTTCTTCTTGCCGGTATGCTCCAATCCCACGGTAGAGAGCGTATGTTCAATTCTGCCCTCATCTTTCACCCCCATGTATGTGCAGCATATCCTCAGATTATCCCTTGCGCTGAGGTTTCCGTATAACCCAGGCGTTTCAATAATGGTGCCTATTCTGGAAAAGATAGACGGGTAGTTCTTCTCCAGCCGCTCCCCAAATAAGAAAACCTCTCCGCTTGTAGGCTCCATGAGTCTCATCAGCATTCTGATTGTGGTTGTTTTTCCGGCCCCGTTCTCGCCGAGAAAACCGTAAATGCTCCCCCGCTCCAAGTGCAAGGATATATCGTCTACAGCGGTAAAGCGGCCAAAATTTTTTCGGAGTGCTTTAGTTTCGACTATATATTCCATTTTCCAACCTCCTAAGCATGAAATACTATTATTATACATTTTCTTGTAGTTAAAGCAACATGCACGATAACATAGGTTGGTATATAACATGTAAAGAGAGATCAATATGTCCTAACCAGATACAAGTACTTTTTGAGCAATCTGTAAGTTGCTTCGTATAAACAAGTGAATGATAACTTTGAAGTTCTCCTTTCTAGTACATTGACCGAATCAAATTTCAGGATATAGGTGCTTTAATTTTCCTCTCGCTGCTCCGTTGTAAATTGCCAATTGACCGATTTCTGTGCCTGGTTACGTTCGACTTCCCAAGCCATGACCTCACGCTGCAATTCTTCATCGAGGCGATTCGTCGGCTCAGACACTGGATGGTCAGTGCGCTCAGCTCCATTTCAGCCATGTTGAGCCAACTTCCATGCTTGGGGGTGTAATGAATTTCTAATCGTTTCGCAAGGGACAACGCCTGCTCTGGCGCAAACGTTTCATACAAGGACGAAATCGTATGCTGTTCAAGTTATCCATAACGAGCCGAACTCGCTTCGCCTTTGGATAATGGACCTCCAGCAACTCTTGGATTTGTAACGGCCAAACGATTTTGGTTCGTCTCTCGCTGGCTTGGACATGACGCCATCCAGCCAAAGGTTCCGTGAACATAAACAGGCTACAACTTCCTTTGCGCACATACTCGTAATCCTCGCGGCGGACTTGTCCCGGCTTCATCCGTTGCGCAGGTCGAGAATGATCCAAAAGCTGCACTGGCTGTTCATCCATACAGATCAGCGGGATTTCCAGATCATAGGGAAGAGCATAGGTTTCCAAGATGTCTTCCATCCGAGCGACGAACTCACTGCTGGATTTGGTGAGAATGCACCATTGTTTTTTCAGTTGAGGTTTAAGTTTTGTTTTTTTAACGTCGTCCGAATGGTTTCCCGCCCCACCGATTCCAGAATATTCAACTCGATCACCCGGCGAGTG
The DNA here is from genome assembly GCF_020404765.1 of Paenibacillus sp. BJ-4. Lineage (GTDB taxonomy): Bacteria > Bacillota > Bacilli > Paenibacillales > Paenibacillaceae > Paenibacillus. The sequence goes on along the minus strand of NZ_JAIVEM010000163.1, from coordinate 13,345 downwards.
AGCAGACGAACAGTCCAGCGAGCATACCCCTCAGGCGGCTCGGAACAGGCTAACGTAATGATTCGGGCTTCCACTTCATCGGTCACCTGCGAAGGACGTGCCGGTTCGGCTCGCTTGCGGTAGCTCAGCGTCTCGTGAAGGCCGCGGGTACAGTAGTCTTTTACGGTGTAAAAGACCGTGACATCGCTGACCCCCGAACGCCGGGCAATTTCAGCCTGTTTCGGGATGGCTTCTTGGTTTTCGTCTGAAAGCAGCAGTACGAGACAGCGGCGGCGAATGCCAGGAGACGTAGAATCGGCATGAAGAAGTTGCTAGATCCATTCACGTTCCTTTAGCTCAAGTCGAACCTCATATTTTTTGTTCATGAGTAAGCCCTCCTCAGCTTCTTAATTATAGAGATTTTAAAACTAGAATCGCTTTTGGCCAAGGTACTAGTATGGTTTTTATGCCTAAAAAACTCCATTATTATACATTTTACAATTAGTATATGTGATTAAATATACACTTATTTTTAAAAAAATATAAAAAAACACAATTTATTCAAGAAATTGTAACACATGATTTTCCTTTTGTGATGTATGATTTCTATACAGCTTGCATATCTATACATCGTATAGCTTACATAGAAGGAGGTGAAGGACATGTTAAAGCAAATTAACGTTATTGCAGGGGTTAAAGAGCCTGTACTTGCTTATGGTTGTTCAGTCAACGATTATTGTTACTTTTGCGATACTAAAGATTATTGTCGCGCATGTGATGGATCTGATTGGTGTAACTATTCTGATACCTAGAATATGTCAAGAATCAAAATATCTTGTCCTTCATTATTTTTGAGATAATTTATTTTCACTTTTCTAAGCGGGATTAATTTTCATTTAATCCCGCTTTTCCTACGTAATCATTATATATAAAGTGAGGTTTTTGAGATGAGTAATCTGATTCAAGATAAAGAAGATAAAATCATTGATTTTCTCCCCTATAAATTGTTCGAGGTCGACTCAAAGTATTACTTCTATAACGTAATAACCAACGCGATCTTTGAGATCGACTCAATGATTATTGATATTTTAAATAGTAAGGGCAAGAGCGAAAATCAAGTCATTGAGGATTTATCCAAATGTTATGAGCTGTCAAAAGTCGGAGAAGTCATACAAAATATGAAAGAAGCTTACATTATTGCCACCGATACCAATAAATCAGAGGTTGAAAAAATTGGTATACTCAATAAATCACAAAAAGCTTTCAGACTATCCTCTCTGACCTTGTTTATGGTTCAAGAATGTAATCTTAGATGTACTTACTGTTACGGAGAAGAGGGAGAATATAATCAGAAAGGAAAAATGACCTCTGAAATTGCTAAAGCGGCTGTAGACTTTCTTATTCAACAGTCGGGAGAAATGGAGGAATTAAATATCACTTTTTTTGGCGGGGAACCCTTATTAAATTTCCCTCTAATACAAGAGACTGTACACTACGTTAATGAACAATCTCAAATTCATCATAAGAAATTTTCTTTTTCTATAACCACTAATGGTACACTCATCACTCCTAAAATCAAAAGCTTTTTTTACAAACATCATTTTGGTGTGCAAACTAGCATTGACGGTGATGAAAAAACACATAATTTTAATCGTTTTTTCAAAGGTGGACAAGGGTCTTATGATTTACTGTTAAAACGTACAGAAGAAATGAGAAATGATCATAAAATAGGTGCAAGAGGTACAGTAACACCTATAGAGCTTGATCTTTATAAGTCTTTTGACCATTTAGTAAAACTGGGTTTTAGAAAAATATATTTGTCCCCAGCGCTTTATTCCTTATCGGACGAGCACTATGATATTTTATCAAAAGAGATGGTTAAGCTGGTAGACCGCTTTCAAGAATTATTAGAAAATGAAGACTATGCTACAGCCAAAAAAATGTCCAATGTCCTTAGTATGCTAAGTAAAATCCATTCCGGCGGTCCTAGAATTCACTTTTGTGGCGCAGGTACGAATGCTGTCGCTGTTGATGTTAGAGGAAATTTGTTCCCTTGCCATCGGTTTGTAGGCGAGGACGAATGCTCCATCGGCAACCTGTTTGATGAGGATAAATTGAGCAGACAATATGATTTTATAGAAAATTCAACGATAAGAAATAGAACAACCTGTTCAAATTGTTGGGCAAAAAACCTCTGTGGCGGAGGATGTCACCAAGAAAATTTTGCAGAGAATGGAAATATCAATCAACCTGTCAGTAAACTCTGCAAAGTAACCAAAAAATTCATTACTTCTACTATAAATTTATACCTTAAACTTACCCAAGAACAAAGAAGCATCCTTTTTGGTCAATAATTTATACTTCGGCATTGTACACCCATCTACTTCTTTTGTAATACAGCAATGCCGATACTGTTATACCCTGGCTCCTAATTCTCAATTATGGAGGACATACTTATGATACAATTGATAAAAGGATATATTAAACCTCTATTGCCACTTCAAATTACCGCACTCTGCATAATTATAATAAATATATTGTTTATGATATACCAACCCATTTTAATGCAGAGATTGATAGATTCTTATAATGCTAAAGCACTTTCTGTTAAGGAAATAAGTTATTTTGGTATTCTTTTTTTATCCTTACTGATCGGAGGGGGATTGACAGCGGCACTTAGAGATTCACTTATTTTTAGAATTCGAAATTTGTTACAATTTCGATTAAGAAATGATATCTATAATCAAAATCTTAGTCTACGAAGCCATCAGCCTTCCGGTAAGATTATTTCTTTAATCTATAATGATGTCGAGGCGTTCACAGGACTGCTAAACCAAGCATTTATAGCTATGTTTACCGATTGTTTGACGATTATCGCAACCGTAATTGTCCTTTATTTTATGGATTGGAAGTTGGCAACGATATCCTTGGTTTTTATACCCATTTACTTTTTCTTATACTACAATTCCAAAAAGAAAGTGTATCAGTTAAATATAATTTACAAAAAACAGTACGAAAAGGTAATGGAAATACTACAATTAGGTTTAAAGCAAAAGTGGACCTCGGTTAGATTTAACCGCCAAAGGTATAGTAGTGCCTTATTTTGCAGAGAACAAATCCTTCTGATTCGTATTTTGAAAAAACTTTTTTCTCGTGAACTGCTACTAGGCATAATCAGTAACTTTTTAAGCGGTTTTTTCCCTTTACTTTTACTAATCATTGGCGGCTTCTTATTAATTAAAGGAGAAGTCACCTTAGGCACGCTCGTCGCGTTTAGTACATATATAGTCAAACTGTTACAACCTGTATCACGCTTATCACAGTTGAACGTAGGTGTTCAATCAGCTATAGCTTCTGCCGAGAGGATTCTTGACTTTTTGAATTTAAAGGATATTTGGAACGGCAATACCATTTTTTCAAATATAGAAAATGCAATACACGTAAAAAACGTGTCGTTTTCTTACAATAATCAAACCTCTGTTCTTGATAATATCTCGTTTGAAATCAAAAAAAATCAAATGTTAGCTATAGTAGGAGGAAGTGGATCTGGTAAAACTACGATTGCAAAGCTTTTAACAGGAGAAATTGTTCCAACTAAAGGTGAGATTCTTTATGATAATCATAAATTACACGATTTAAATAAAAGTTCCTTCTATAAAAATATAGCGGTAGTAACACAAGAAGAGTTATTAACAACAGGAACTATATTCGAGAACATCGCTTTTGGAAATAAAAATGCAACATTAAATGAAGTCATTGATATTTCGAAAAAAGTCGGGTTACATGACTATATTTTATCACTTCCCCAGAAATATAATACGTACATCATTTCCGAAGAATACGACCTTTCTGTGGGTCAAAAACAACGTCTTGCTATAGCAAGAGCACTGCTACATAACGCAGAGATACTCATTTTTGATGAGATGACATCTGCTCTTGATGCTGAAACTGAATCCTTGATTCTACACCTTTTAAATGAACTTAAGGGTGAACGAACCATTATTATTATTGCTCATAAATTCCAGACCGTAATACATTCGGATCATATCTTAGTTATTCAAAACGGTCAAATTATAGAGCAGGGTAGCCATGCTAATCTAATGTCGTATAATAGCATCTATTCTAGCTCATATATCAAGCAAAAGGATTTCCTACAAAATGATGTATATGAGCACTCATATAAATAGTGGAACGACTGAATGGTTCAAATCCTCTCACATAAGCTACTGAGTTTTCGTTACCTGCGAACAAGACCATAATTAATTAAATCCTTTAAAACAAAACAACGTAAAGTTGCTTAGGCCTCAGTAGTCACGTTGATATTGTTCAGGAATGGAAGGCTTGCCGCGCAGCGCGATAGCAGCATGAGTCGATCAATACGGTTAACGCAGCATACCGCGTTCGCCCCCGACCAGATCGGCATCTTTGCTGCCGATGTCAGACTGAGCCAAAGCCGGGTCCTCCAGCGACCAATGGTCATTATGCCGATATATCACAGCATGTACGGATGAGGCCGACCAAGCAGGAACAATTACAAAAAGTCAAGCACAAGAAGCGAATCGTTCAGAGCGACGCTTCTTTTTTTTGTTTTGGTGCGTGTTTTTTCGGTTTTTTATAGAAGATGTCACAAACAGCCGCGTGGCATTCGTTATACAAAATGATGACGGACACACAAGGAGGTGATCCTATGGTACGCTTCGGTCCCGGGGCCAACGACCATACAGAACATGTAGAATCCGTCGTAGAATGTGTCAAAGCTGGCGATCAACAGGCATATGCCACCATCATACGAACTTTTGAAAAGCAGATATATACGTATTGCTATTACATCCTGAAAAACCGCGAGGAAGCGGAGGATGCGGTACAGGACATTTTTATCAAGGTATATCAGGCGATAGGGAAATATCGGCAGCAGGTTTCTTTTTCAGCTTGGCTTTATAAAGTCGCGTATTATCACTGCTTGGATCAAATCAGGATAAAAAGCCGCTGGTATCAATTCATATCGACCCAAAAGGAGCAACAGCTACATGCCGATGATTATCATCCATCTCATGATGAACGTGAAGTCGATGAGCTTTTGATGAATCTGAATTCGGAAGAAAGAAATCTGGTGCTGTTGAAAGCTGTGGAACAATACAGCTTTGAAGAGATCGGACAAATTATGGATTGCAAGCCTGCAACCTTACGCAAAAAGTATGAGCGGCTACGTAAGAAGCTGATTCAGCAAAAACTGAAAAAGGGAGGGCTAACGAATGAGCGCATGGTCAGATCAAACTGAACACGAGCAAATGGAGCAAATTCGTCGCACAGTTAAAAACAAGAAGATGCCTCAGGTTAGCTACACGGATGACATTATGAGGAGATTAGGGGAAATGGACATGGTGAGCAGGAAATTAATTCACAAAAAAGACACATGGACTAAAAAAATAGCTATCGGTGCATCTGCTGCTGCAGTGTTGGGAGGGGTGGTATTGGGAAGTGGTTTTGTATCCCCAGCCATGGCTGAAGCGCTGAAAAATATCCCGCTGCTCGGTAGCGTCCTCCAATATAATTTTGACAGCAGCTTGCAGCAAGCCAGTAAATCAGGACTGACCACGTCACCTAATTTAAGTGTAACCCGCGATGGAGTGACCTTGAACATCAAAGAGGTTATGTTTGACGGAACACGGCTGGTGTTCATGATTGAACGCCAAGGGGTAGAAGACGAGAGGATTATGTCCCCTTATTTACCCGAGGATGCCGTGAGTGTCGAGGGGAATACATTGGAGAAGGTACCCGTGGAAAAGCAAAAAAAGGGGTATTTGTTCATACCTGATGTCTTTATTGAAGGACAAAAGATGGTGTACGGCTCGTTTACGGACGCGGTTGGCAAAAAGGAAGACGGCAAGCTCATCAACAATATGGCTATGTATGAAATCACCAAAGGACTGTCGGAGAAAAATCTCCCTGATGAATTTGAGATTACAGTAAAAGTGAATGTGAGCGGCTTTCAGGAGCCCTTTGAATTTCAGGTGCCGGTGAAGAATTTATCCAAAAACAAAATTTTGCTTAAGCCTGATAAGACACAGAGCAGCGGAACGTTCAGCTACACGGTGAAGCAGATAGAGCTGACTCCGGTGACAACCCGCCTTATTGTGGACAGCAAGGGGCAGGTGCCAAGCACCGCGGAGCAATCAGGCAATTTAAGCGCGACCAAAATGTATTACGACATTGTGGATCAGGACGGAAATCAGCTGGAGCAGCACATGTTAGGCTTATCCCATCGCAGTCCCGATCTCGAATACCATGAAGATGAAGCATACAGTCCATTTGCAAAAACACCGACCTCTATTACGATCAAGCCGTACACTATGACGGTTAAGAAGGACTGGTCAGTTATCGAGGATCAAGAGGGGAAAATGCTTAAAACGTATCATAACGATTTGGAAATGACGATCCCAGTCCCAGCTCAACCCAAAAATGAACAATAAACGAACAAACGATAAAGGAGAGACAATCTAATGGAGCAACATAGTAAACTGAAGCGCATAATATTCAAATCGGTTATTGTGGCTTCTGCGACCATGATTATGGGGACAGGCGTAACGATTTCCGATACAGCATCGCAGATTCAGGCAGCAGCTGCAACATCAACTGCCTCGGCAGCAAGCACAAGCAGTCTGACCCGGGATGGCGTCACACTGACCATCAAAAAGGTGAAATATGACGGGATACGTCTATCCGTTCAGGTTGAACGTAAGGGGATCAATAAGGTCGGCATGATGCCTTCTTACAGCAAAGACAAATCCCGGAAATTAGAAAAGGGCTACTTACTAGATCCCCAAATATCTATCCATGGAGAGAAAATAAAATTAATGCGTGTCACAGACGCGGTATTTCAAGATGGAAACCATAAAAAAATGCTGGATAATGCAGTAGAGATCATAATAGATAAAGGATTATCAGATAAAAATTTGCCGGATACATTTGAAATGGCATTAAAAATCAGTGTTAGCGGTATTAAAGAACCGTTTGCATTTAAGGTGCCTGTGGAGAATACCGCGAAGGACAAGCTGGTCCTGAAGCCGGAAAAAACGAAAAGCAGCGGCGGGTTCAGTTATACCGTCAAGCAGATTGAGCTCGCCTCGGATAATACCCAGATCATTATTGACAGCAATGGTAAAGTGCCGAGCACAGCTCAACAGACTGGAAATTGGAGTGCGACCAAGATGTATTACGACATCGCGGACTCCCAAGGCAAACTTATTGAACAAGACGCGGTGGGGATATTAAGCAAGGCTCCGGCACTCAAATATCATGAAGTTGAAATGTATGCTCCGTTTGCAGCCAGACCCTCTTCCATTACCATCAGGCCTTATACGCTGACCGTCGACAAGAAATGGAATCCTGTGGAGGATGCCCAAGGTAAATGGGTTAAAACGTATCATAAAGATTTAGAAATGGTAGTCCCCGTTGAGTAAATAATCTGATATCAAAAACGAAAGAAGCGGAGCGAATCGTTCAGGCGACGCTTCTTTTTGTGCTTCAAATGATTCAATTTTTCACTATAAAAAGAGCTTGATAATAATTATCATTCTTGTTAGAATATTATAAGAAAGAAGGAACCCGGGCAGGGGCTCCTTCATTGTGAAACTACGGTTTGGCTTGGAAACAAAGGTTTATTTTGCTTCAAAGGTTTTGCAGTCCGTTTCTTCGGACTTGTGAGTGTCTGCAGGTCTGTTGCTCACGATATAAATGGAGCTTGCGCTACATTTATTGTCTTGGGCCCAGTACGTACAGGAGTTAACTTCACACAGAACGTCTTTTGCCATGCTGTTCACCTCCTTATATGGATGTGATGGGCTAAGCAAATATAATCACGGTCAGGCAAGGTAGGACTTGTCCAACTGTAGTCACCCTCTTGGCAAGCAGAGGGTTTTTGCTATGCGTACTTGTACAATATCAAATGAATTTTAAAATTGCAATATTTGCTTCATTTGCGGCTCAAAACGGACACAGGTGTCCCTTTAATTAAAACAAAAGCTGTCCTTCGTGCAGAGTAGAATGCTCTGCTGCCGAAGAACAGTTTTTTTGTTTTGCCAACATAATCATCACGCTACTCAAAAGAGTTAGCGAACGTGAGGAATATTTACGATGGGATCAATGTCAGCCTCGTAGTCTACACCTTCGAATTCAAAGCCAAACAGTTGGAAAAACTCGCGACGGTACCCATCGAGATCGGACAGCTGGTAAATATTGTTTGTTGTCAGCTCGTCCCATATTTTCGCAACCTCTATCTGCACGTCTTCACGCAGCTCCCAGTCATCAATACGAATCCGTCCCTCTTCATCCACAGGAGTTTCAGGAGCATACAGACGCTCGGCAAACAGGCGGTAGCTTTGTTCTATACACCCTTCATGCAGCCCTTTTTCCTTCATCACCTTGTACAAAGCGGAAATATACAGAGGAACGACAGGGATGGCAGAGCTGGATTGGGTAACAAGTCCTTTGGTGACTGCGACAAAGGCGCGTCCACCTGTGGCTTTCAGTTGATCATTCAACTGACGTGCTGTCGCCTCCAGGTGATCCTTTGCACTTCCGATACTGCCTTCTCTGTAAATGGCTTGCGTAATATCTGAACCAATATACGAAAAAGAAAAGGTGGTTGCAGTATCAGCCAATACACCGCCTTCACGCAAGGCGTTAATCCACAACTTCCAGTCCTCACCGCCCATGACCTCTACAGTTGCTTGCACTTCTTCTTCCGTTGCGGGTTCCAGTGTAACGCTGCTGATTTCACCGGTGTGGAAGTTGACGGTTTTATTTGTATAGGGTTTACCAATAGGTTTGAGTACGGAATTAAACGTTTCACCTGTACGGGGATTCGTACGGCGGGCAGAAGCGACACTGTAAATCACCAGATCGACTTGTCCCAGCTCTTCGCGAATCACTTCCACCGTTTTGGTTTTGACTTCATCCGAAAAGGCATCACCTGTTATGCTCAAGGATGTAAGCCCTGCTTCCTGAGCAGCCTTTTCAAATGCAGCAGAATTGTACCAACCTGCCGAGGCTGTACGTGTGGCTGTAGCATTACTAGGGCGATATACACCGATTGTATTGGCCTTCGCTCCGAATGCGGCAGTAATACGGGAAGCCAACCCATACCCGGCAGATGCCCCGATGACAAGCACGTTACGAGGCCCCTTAATGGCAGTACGGGCCTGCACATAGTCAATTTGCTCCTGAACATGTTGGGCGCAGCCCACCGGATGAGCAGTGGTACAGATAAAGCCACGTGTTCTTGGTTTGATAATCATGTTATTGTATTTCCTCTCTTCTTGTAGCAATCTTCACCCTTACTATTTTAACTTTTAACAATTTTTTTTCAAACGTGGATTTCTGAGAGTATGTTTTCACTGAAAAGAGTACCCCTGGGCAGGGTGGCAAGTGCCTAATAGCCTGCATATGATGCTGTAACGATAAATACGAGAAGGGAGAGAGCTGCTTGAAGAACAAGAGCCGTAAAACCACCAGAAACAAAAAGCCGCTCTATAGTGTAATTGACCCGGATATGAATGAATTAAGCATGATACAGCGCTTGAAGCCACAGCCTGCGGAGAGGGAGACCGAAGCAAGACTTCATCAAGTTGCTTTTCCGCCTCCCCCAATAGCAGAGGAGTTGGAGGAGCAGGCTATTGTCGAACCTGAAGTTGATGTTGTGCAGGAGACTGAGGTTGAAGATGACAATGAAAATGAAGAAGAGACTCAGGTCTCGATGGAGGAAGCAAACGAGCCAGAGCCTCAGCCTGATCCCATTGATGTCGAGGAAATTTTGAATAACAAGAAGGCGCCCCATGTAAACAATGCTTTCATTTATACAGATGATTTGAGCGATTTCGCTGTGACTGGTGAAAAGATTGCTCCTGCTTCCATCGACTCCAGCAAGCTGAAACAAGAGAGCATCCAAACGGAATATCTGGCGGATTATGCTGTTCAAACGATTAAAATAGCCGACGGTGCAGTGACTTCTTCGAAAATTGCTCCTGATTCTATTACGGTAGAGCATTTGTCTGATGCATCGGTGGCAGGCAGCAAATTGCAGGATCGCTCCATTGGCGGTGAGAAACTTCGTGATGGCAGCATCACCCCGGAAAAGCTGGCTGATAAGATTATCAGCGGTGATCATATTGCAAATGGCTCCATTGAGAGCCGTCATTTCAAGCATTGGATTGTGTCTCAAGACATGCTTCAAGATCAGGCGGTTACCTCTGATAAAATTCGCAGCGGTACAATTCAATCGAACAATTTGGCTAATGAAGCCATCGACAGCTCCAAGCTTGGAGAGCAGTCTGTGACCACTTCCAAACTGCGGGATGGTGCTGTGGATGGTTCTAAAATTCAGGCTGGCAGCATTGAGAGCGCACACCTGACCGATCATGCCATTCATGCCCGGCACCTGGCTCCCGGTTCAATCAACCGTCAGCAGCTTGCAGGCGGAATTGTGGGCAAGGAACAGCTGGAGGAAGGTACCGTCAGTGGACGTCATCTGGAGCATGAGGCGGTCACCGGGGAGCATATACAGGCAGAAGCAATTGAAAGAAAACATCTGAGTCCCGGCGCTATTGGAGAAGAGCAGATTGGCACAGGTGAAGTGACAGCCCGGCATCTCGCAGACCGGAGTATTCAGTCCAATAAGCTGGCGGATCAGTCGGTAGGCTCTCTGCAAATCGTCGATCAGTCTGTGACTTCCTCCAAAATATCGGATCAGAGCATTTTGCCACACAAAATTGCCGATGAAGCGGTACTTACCAGACATATTGCTGCGTCAGCTATTAAAGGTCCTCAGCTTGCTCCGGAGGCGGTCTCTTCATTACACCTTAAGTCTGAAATTATTCGTAAGCATCATATCGTAGCCGAAGCAGTGACGGAGCAACATTTGCAATCAGGGGCAGTAACGAGCGAGAAAATAGGGAAGGGTGCAGTTCTGGATCACCATGTGGCGAAACAGGCTATCAAGGAAAACCATATTGCTCCGAACTCTATTAAGTCTGACAAAATCGCTGAAGAAGCGGTGACGGAGACTAAAATAGGTACAGGAGCGGTCACCGGAAATAAAATTGCGCCACAAGCCATTACACACGTACACATTGCAACCGGAGAGATTCGAGAAAATCACCTTGCCAACAACAGTGTGGGTGGAAAGGCATTGCAGGCTCAATCGGTCGACTCGGCACATCTGGCCCACAGCTCTGTGCTAAGCGAACATCTTGGAGAGGGCAGTGTAGGAACCTCGGCCTTGCAAGGACAGTCTGTTACCGCAGATATTTTGGGTGAAGGTGCGGTTCAAACCAGACATCTGGCAAATGGAGCAGTGTACTCCCACCATTTGCAGGATCATGCTGTCACTTCGTTGAAACTATCGCCGGAAAGTGTGGCTACGGACAAAATTAATGATTTGGCGATTACGGCCCCAAAATTAGCAGAAGGCAGTGTAACTTCCTCCAAGCTGTCAGCTCGCTCTGTGCAGCCGTGGCACATTACGGATAAAGCCGTGCAGAGTAACCATCTGGCTGTAGAAGCGGTGGAGGCGAATCATCTCGCTCCTGAATCCGTCACCTCCGACCATCTGAAATCTGCATCGGTTCAGACTAAACATCTTGCCCCGGATAGCGTATCCGGTCATGCACTTCAATCGGAAAGCGTCACCTCTAAGAAGTTAGCGGCTCGGGCTGTGCAAGCTTCCAATCTGGCGGAAAATAGTGTGGGCCCTGGGCATCTGGCTGCACAGTCCGTACACACCCGGCATTTGGTAGCAGGAGCAGTAGAGGAAACCACACTGGCCCAGAATGCTGTAAAATCTGCGCATCTTGCACCGGAATCCATCCAATCAGAGCACTTGCAAAGCGGGGTCATTCAGGGAGAGCATATCGCATTGCAGGCTGTGGGGACCCCGGCCTTACAGGATGAAGCGGTCACCTCTGCCAAACTGGCGGAGGAAAGTGTAACCTCCACCAAGCTGTCTGCCCATTCCGTGCAGTCCGGGCATATCGCGGACGAAGCTGTACAAAGCAACCATCTGGTTGTGGCGGCTGTGGATTCGACACATTTGGCTGCCGGAGCAGTGACCTCGGTTCATTTACAGGCTTCCTCAGTGCTTACGAGACATCTGGCCCAGGATAGTGTGTCCGGTCGCGCGCTCCAAGCGGAAAGCATCACCTCGGAAAAGCTGGCGGCACGCTCAGTGCAAGCATCGAATCTCGCGGAAGACAGCGTCGGCCCTTCACATCTATCCTCGCAGGCCGTACACCCCCGGCATTTGGCGCCTGGAGCAGTACAGGACAGAGCGTTAGCAGAAGGGGCTGTAAAATCCGTGCATATCACACCGGAATCCATTCAATCAGAGCACTTGCAAAACGGGGTCATTGAGGGAGAGCATATCGCATTGCAGGCTGTGGGGACCCCGGCCTTACAGGATGAAGCGGTCACCTCTGCCAAACTGGCGGAGGAAAGTGTAACCTCCACCAAGCTGTCTGCCCATTCCGTGCAGTCCGGGCATATCGCGGACGAAGCTGTGCAAAGCAACCATCTAGCTGTGGCGGCTGTGGATTCGGCACATTTGGCTGCCGGAGCAGTGACCTCGGTTCATTTGCAGGCTTCCTCAGTGCTTGCGAGACATCTGGCCCAGGATAGTGTGTCCGGTCGTTCGCTCCAAGCGGAAAGCATCACCTCGGAAAAGCTGGCGGCACACGCAGTGCAAGCGACGAATCTCGCCGAAGGAAGCGTCGGCCCTTCACATTTGTCTGAGCAGGCCGTACACCCCCGGCATTTGGCAGCAGGAGCGGTACAGGACATAGCGTTGGCAGAAGGGGCTGTGAAGTCTGTGCACATTGCATCGGAGGCCATCCAGCCGCACCATCTGCACATCGGAACCATCCAGGGCGTGCATATCGCATCAAAGACGATATCGACCCACGCATTGCAAGATGAATCTGTTACGTCTGAAAAACTGGCGGAGGAAAGTGTAACCTCCACCAAGCTATCCGCCCATTCGGTGCAGTCCGGGCATATTGCGGATGAAGCCATACAAGGCAGTCACCTGGCTGTGGCGGCTGTGGATTCGGCACATTTGGCTGCCGAAGCAATTACCTCGGCTCATCTACAGGCTTCCTCGGTGCTTACGAGACATCTTGCCCCGGACAGTGTGTCAGGGCGTGCGCTCCAAGCGGAAAGCATCACCTCAGAAAAACTGGCGGCACGCTCAGTGCAAGCGACGAATCTCGTGGAAGGCAGCGTCGGTCCTTCACATTTGACGGAGCAGGCCGTACACACCCGGCATTTGGCAGCAGGAGCGGTACAGGACATAGCGCTGGCAGAAGGGGCTGTGAAG
>NZ_JAIVEM010000029.1 GCF_020404765.1 Paenibacillus sp. BJ-4 | reverse complement strand
GGAGAAACAGGGGTAACACCCCGTTTCTCCCAGATACCAGACCATTATTATGTAAAGAAAAAGAACCCGCGTCTCAAAAAGACGGGGTTTCTCGACAATCTGAGGAGCCTTTCGGCTCCTTCTCACACTTACTGCTAAATATCCGGCCCTACCTGCGTGGCAAAGCATCGCGTCCCGGCTTGTTCATGGCTGCTGCAACATGCTGCGATAACGTATCAGCATCACGGGTAAGGCTGATCGCCTCCTGAATACTACCGGGGAAAAGCAGCGTAGCGCTTCGATAACCGTCCATTTTTGGGGTTTGACGCATTGCTTCGTCTCTCCTGTCACCCTTAAGGCTATCCACCCGGTTAATCACCAGTTGGGATGACATTATCGTCTCCATGAACGGTCATTTTATTCTGCTCATGCTGATTCATGCCATGCCTACAAACCAACTTGTATCTATGAACGCTCGCTATCCAAAATCAGCGTCACCGGGCCCCAGTTGGTCAATGATACATCCATCATAGTCCCAAAAATGCCCGTCTCGACCTCCAAGCCTTTGGCGCGAAGCTGGCTGTTGAAAAAATCATACAGCTTCTCTGCTTCCTCAGGCTTGGCCGCTCCCATAAAGTTAGGTCTTCTCCCCTTACGGCAGTCACCATATAATGTAAACTGAGAGACAGACAAAATAGACCCACCGACATCCAGCACACTGTCGTTCATTTTACCTTCAGCATCCTCAAATATACGTAATCCCGCTGTTTTATCCGCCAAATAAACGGCATCAGCCGCCGTATCCCCCTGACCTATACCGACCAGCAGCATTAATCCGGTTCCGATCTTGCCGACTACCTTATGATTAACCGTTACCTGAGCGTCTTTACAGCGCTGAATGATGATTTTCATCGACTATCCGCTGTCTCCTTTAATCTTCCCTTTAAAAGGTGCTTGCAGCCGTAGCATGGCTCCTTTAAGCAGCCTATGGGGGCTTGTACCCAAAATGCGCTATAAAAGGCTACGAGCCTTCTCTTTTACGCTTACAAGGTTATTGCATAATGCGATGCACGGTATATACATCTTTCACCCGTTTGATCCGTTCGACAACAGAATGCAAATGATCTGTATTACGAATGAGAATCGTAATGTGAATCATCGCCATTTTGTTTTTGTCGGTACGGCCTGTAACGGCCGAGAAGCTGGTCTTGTTCTCGGATATAGCCTGAAGCACCTCGTTAAGCAGTCCGTTGCGGTCATGGCCTGTAATCTCAATATCGACGCTGTAATTGACCTCTGCTGCTTCCTCCCACTCAACCTCTATCACACGAGCCTGATCTTCCCCCGTACCCGCAGGAATATTCGGGCAATCTGTTCGGTGGACCGATACGCCGCGGCCACGTGTTACATAACCGATGATGTCGTCTCCCGGCACGGGATTGCAACATCGTGCAAAACGAACGAGTAAATTGTCGACTCCTCTGACGCTAACACCGTTGGTCGGTGTTTTTTTGCGTTCGCTCTGCGGTTTGTACTCCTTGACCTCGGTTGTCAGCTCGATCAGCCGCGCCTCTTCCTGCTCCTTGCGCAGCTTCTCCGTCAGACGTGTACAGACCTGAGCTGCGGTTATACCGCCAAAGCCAATCGCCGATAACATATCCTCTATATCGTTGAAAGAGAATTTTGCTGCCACTTCCTGAAGCTTGTCGTCACTCATCCATACCGAAGGCTCTATATCGCGCTTTTTGAGCTCACGCTCCAGATTTTCACGGCCTTTTTCGATATTCTCCTCGCGCTTTTCTTTCTTAAACCATTGCTTGATTTTACTGCGCGCGTGAGAGGACTGAGCAATTTTGAGCCAGTCCTGACTAGGTCCATAAGAATGCTTGGACGTCATAATTTCGACGATATCGCCGGTTTTAAGCCGATAGTCCAATGGCACAATTCTGCCGTTTACCTTGGAACCAATCGTTCGGTTACCAACTTCGGTATGAATACGGAAAGCAAAGTCCAGCGGAACAGACCCAGCTGGCAACTCAATAACCTCTCCTTTTGGAGTAAACACAAATACAAGGTCGGAGAAAAAGTCCATTTTGAGCGATTCAACAAATTCCGACGCGTCCTTCGCTTCATTTTGCAGCTCGAGAATTTCTCGGAAAAAGGTAATTTTATCCTCAAAGTTCGTGTTATTTGCTCCGTTGTTTTCTTTATATGCCCAATGGGCCGCAATCCCGAATTCAGCGGTGCGATGCATATCCACCGTACGAATTTGCACCTCGGTAGGTTCCCCGTTGGGGCCCACAACTGTGGTATGAAGGGACTGATACATATTCGCCTTGGGCATAGCGATATAATCCTTAAACCGCCCGGGCATCGGCTTCCACAACGTATGGATGATCCCCAGAGTGGCATAACAGTCCTTTATGTTATCCACAATAATTCGAATCGCCAGCAAATCATATATTTCATTGAATTGCTTGTTCTTCGTTGTCATTTTTTTAAACACACTGTAAATGTGCTTAGGACGCCCAGAAAGGTCAGCTTGAATACCCATCTCTTCCAGCTTTTCTCTGATACGTACGATAACATTATCAATAAACTGCTCCCGCTCTGCCCGTTTCTTATGCATCAAATTGGCGATGCGATAATACTGCTGAGGATTCAGATAGCGAAGAGCAATATCTTCCATTTCCCATTTAATCGCTGAAATACCTAATCGGTTCGCAATTGGGCAGAAAATCTCCAGCGTTTCATAAGCGATTCGGCGCTGGCTTTCCTCCGACTGATATTTCAAGGTGCGCATATTATGCAGACGATCCGCCAGCTTAATAACAATGACACGAATGTCCTGTGCCATAGCAATAAACATTTTTCGATAATTTTCGTTCTGCTGTTCTTCCTTGGAACGGAACTGGATACGCTCCAGTTTCGTCAAACCATCGACAAGCATCGCACAAGTTTCGCCAAAATGCTCGCGAATCTGCGCCAAAGACACCGTCGTATCCTCCACAACGTCATGTAAAAGAGCGGCGATAATGGAGATGGTATCCATCTGCATATTAACGACGATATCAGCAACCGCAAGCGGATGCAGAATATAAGGTTCACCAGACTTGCGAGTCTGCCCGGAATGGGCTTGCTCGGCAAAATCATAGGCGTCCCTGATGCGGATAAGATCTGCTTCTCTGGTATAGGCCCCGGCCTTTTTAAGTAATTGCTCTATCCCCATTCTGCTCTATTCCGTGTCCTTTCTATGCAAAATGGAACCCGCCGATCAATGTCGCGCAAAGGTTCCCTTTTAAAAGTGATTTCCTATAATTATGACGGTTACTACGTCACACGTCAACTATTACACGTTTGGTATTGTCGTGTTATTTTGTCAGATGTTATTTCGTCACATATAGTTCAGTAAATCGGGATTGTTGACGAAATGAAACGAATTATATTGAAAAAAATACGAAAAGTAATTAATGTATATAAGAATAATTGAAAGAACTAAGGAGTGAACTGCGTTGCAACGCGAAATTCAAGTTAATGAAAAGCTTCCGGCAGGACCTGGGTTCCTGCTCAGCGTACAGCATTTGTTTGCCATGTTTGGCAGTACCGTGCTGGTGCCGAATATTTTCGGTGTCGATCCCGGCATGATTTTGCTAATGAACGGTATTGGCACATTGCTCTACATATGGATCTGCCGTGGCAAAATTCCAGCATATCTCGGCTCCAGCTTCGCTTTTATCGCTCCCGTTAGTCTTGTGCTTAAAAGCAATCCCGGCGTTAATGGTTACGCTATGGCCCTCGGGGCTTTCATCGCAACGGGTGTTATTTTTTGCCTCGTCGCACTGGTGATCAAATATGCCGGAACCCGTTGGCTGGATGTGGTATTTCCTCCCGCAGTCATGGGCTCCATTGTAGCTCTGATCGGTCTCGAACTGGTTCCGGTGGCAGCAGGTATGGCAGGCCTTATCAATTCAGACCCTACGAAAACCTGGTCTCCAGATCCCAAAACCATTACTCTTTCCCTTGTTACACTCGGAGTTACGATTCTGGGTGCAGTACTGTTCCGCGGATTTGCCAAGATCATTCATATTTTAATTGGGATTGTGGTGGGCTATGTGCTCGCTTATTTTATGGGGATGGTCAATACACAGGCCATTGCGGACGCTCCTTTGTTCGGACATCCTGTCATTACCACTCCAATATTTAATACCTCGGCTATGCTGACGATTCTTCCTGTCGCTCTGGTCGTCATCGTGGAGCATATTGGTCATTTACTCGTAACCAGCAACATTGTCGGACGCGAGCTGTCCAAAGATCCCGGCCTGCATCGTTCACTGCTGGGTAACGGTATTTCCACTGTGATTTCCGGCTTTGTCGGCTCTACGCCCAATACAACCTATGGTGAAAACATCGGTGTCATGGCATTAACGAAGGTGTACTCTGTGTGGGTCATTGGCGGAGCCGCAGTGATTGCCATTCTGCTCTCTTTCTCAGGCACCTTCTCAGCAATTGTTTCTAACATCCCGGCTCCAGTCATGGGCGGCGTATCCTTGCTGTTGTTCGGTGTCATCGCTGCCTCCGGTCTGAGAATCTTTGTGGAGCAAAAGGTGGATTTCGCCAAGCCGACCAATATGCTGCTCGCTACCATCGTACTGGTTGTCGGAATCAGTGGTGCAACGCTCACTTGGGGCGCGGTTACCCTGAAAGGTATGGCGCTGGCAACAATCACCGGCATCGTCCTCAGCCTATTCTTCAAGCTGATTGACGTGCTCGGCTGGTCCAACGATAAAACACAGGAACCTTTAACGGAAAAAACACCCGATTAATACCTGTTCCTTTACATGAAAACGCCGACTCCATGAGATACGGGTCATCATGCACTTGTCTAACATCCAAGTGTATGGGTTCGTAACTACGTGGAGCGGCGTTTTTTAAAATTCATGTCTTATAATTTAAGGTTAAAATCATACACGAAAACGGGATACCACCTGGTTGAGCGTGTCAGAAACACTCGTAGAAATAGTAATCATATTGACCTTCATCTTCGTATCATAAAAAGGCTCCGTAAAGTTCAATTCTTTACCGCGCTTAACTGCCTCTGTATACCATGGCTGTGTTAAATAATTATATTGCGGACCATCATATTCAGTCGTTTGCCTGATTTGTCCGCCATCCCTAGGGCATATTGTGATCGGTATGTCACACCCGGTTCATACGCATCTTTAGCGAAAAAAACGCCCAACCCATAAGTCATATCATTTAATGCCAGTTCTTGTTCGAACAGTCGTCCATAATCGTCAATTTTCATCCCTGTCACCAGTTGTTCCGTACTCTTGGTTAGCATCGAAACAAGTAAAGCATGACGTTCTACATTAGCTGCAATATCTGCTTTAACTCCGATAGAGATTTAGCAGCATTTTGGCTAATTTCCGCATCTAATTTTTGCTTGGTAAAAAAGTAGGATAAAAAACTGATTAAAATCAAAGTTATAAAATTCAAACTTAAAATATAAAAAAATAGTCCGATGGAGCAACTCTTCTAGGTGAAAGAGATGTTCCATCGGACTATCTAAGCGATCCATCTATAAATATTTCCCGGGAAACCCCGACGAATTTCCAAAGACTTAATACTTAATGAGGGTGAACACATCTACGTCGGGCAGTTTTGCCCGACCATTGAGTTCAGACAATTCTATAAGAAAAGCAGCTCCCGCCACATTTCCACCAAGCTGACGCACCAAATTCACGGATGTGGCAATGGTTCCACCTGTAGCAAGCAGGTCATCCGCAATCAATACATTTTGGCCCGGCTCAATAGCATCCTTATGCATAGCCAGCGTATCCTTGCCATATTCCAAACCGTATGCTTCCTCAATAGTTTCCCCAGGCAGCTTTCCACTTTTACGAATAGGAATAAAACCAACGCCAAGAGCATAGGCCAGAGGCGCACCTACGACAAATCCGCGTGCTTCGGGACCTGCAATCAAATCAATTTTCAAATCCGATACCAGTTCCTTCATATCGTTGATTGCCTTACGGTACAGTTCACCATTTTTCATCAAGGTCGTAATGTCCTTAAAACTAATACCTGGTTGTGGAAAATCGGGAATCACTCGAATATATTCTTTGTAGTCCAACTTAGTTCCTCCTACTGTAAACTTCTAAATTAGTATATCCATTTTTACAACATAAGCTTGAGACAGTGCCTCAAGACGCGCCCTTCATCAGCGACATAATCCAACTCGTCATCTGGGTTGTATCTGCATCCAGTAAATAACGCTCCATTTCAGCCATATCATATAATTCCTGATAGCGCGGAGAAGTCGTTAAATCACGCTTGGGCGGATTGGGAACAAAACAAAATTGCCCCTCTGCACGCTTCATAAACTCAAGATCCTCAAAGATGTCCAGTACTTTAGATAACATTCGTACTGAACAGGAACACTGTCGACTAAGAGCAGGCAGCATTGCTTTTTCATCAACAGGCTGTGTTCCCATTCGGGAAAGTACAACATAAATACGCTTGAACAGCTCCCTGTCAGGGCTTACGAGCCGACCGGCACGTTCACTGACCGAATGCAGGAGAAATACATTTTCTACATTTTCAAAGGTAGACCATACTGCCTGTAGCTGCTCCGGCGTTTCCGGTGGCTCCAGCACGAACAGTGACTTCACAGATTGCTGTGCATCCCTTTGACCATTACCAGGAGTAACAGTGCCACCCCTATCGTACAACCATAAGGATTCAGCATTCACGGAACCCATTGGACGAAGTCTGGATGAAGGATGTATCAACACTGCAACGTCATTTTTTCTCTCCTCTACACGCGGGTGGAAAATTTTCAAGCCTCGTTCCAGCTCGGCAATAGGGTTCGATACTCCGCGATAATCAAAAATTTGCGGGGCTTGCACACGAATATCCTGCATCATCAGCTGGAGAGAACGTTTGCCGTTCCACTCGTTAATAGACAGCTCGCCCAGCAGATCCAGCTCAGTTTGTTGCTGTAAAAAATCAGCCAAATCGCCACGCCGGAAGGCAATCGCATCCAGCGACAGTCCGTTCTGCTCCAACAGAAGCTTTACATGATTTTTTTCACGTCCCATTTTACGAGCCTCACGTAATTGAAGACCCTGTAATACGAAACGTGGAGAAGGGTTCGCCATTCCAAACGGCTGTAACAATTCCAGTTCTTCAACCACCTGTAAAGATACCTCGTCCAGACGACAGACCATATCTGCCTCTGCTATAGGAATGAGGTCTTCCGGTTTCAAAATTGAGCTGGCATACCGGTTAAGCCGCTCCTCGAATAACTCCAGATTGTCACGGGTCAGCGTCATACCCGCAGCCGAAGGATGGCCGCCAAAATGCTCCATAAGTTCACGGCTGTCGGTAAGTGCACTGTAAATATCCAATGCAGGAATAGAACGAGCAGAACCTTTGCACATACCTGTCTCGGCATCTATCCCAAGAATAATGGTTGGACGAAAATGACGATCCAATAGCTTGGACGCCACGATTCCGACAACACCCACGTTCCAGCCTTCACCAGCCAAAACAATAACTGAGGGGAGCTTGCCTCCATTCAGTTTGGCTGCCAGCTGCTGCTCTGCTTGCTCCACAATTCGTTCGACCACCTGTTGACGCTCCCGGTTAAGCAGATCAAGCGCATGTGCAAGTTGATCCGCTTCTTCCTCTTGTTCTGTTGTCAGGAGGGAAACGGCTCGTCCCGCATGATCCAGACGTCCACTGGCATTAATCCGCGGAGCCAAGGCAAATGCGATGTTGACAGAAGTTACTGTAGACATATCCACACCTGCTACACTAAGCAACGCCCGAATCCCAGGAAACGCAGAGCTTCTCATCGATTGAATCCCCCTACGTACCATCGTCCGATTCTCACCATGCAACGGCATCAGATCAGCTACCGTACCTATAGCGGCGATTTCAAACCATTCCTCGGGTACCTCCTCCAACAGCGCCTGTGCCAGCTTAAGAGCAACACCAACACCTGCAAGGCCTTTAAATGGGTATGGGCAACCAGGCAGCTTCGGATTAATCAAGGTATACGCCTTGGGAAGCACAGCAGGCGGCTCATGGTGATCAGTCACAATAACATCGATACCCAAGGATGTTGCATAATCAATTTGCTCTACTGCACTAATTCCGGTATCCACCGTAATGACCAGCGTAGCTCCCTGTTGATGAGCCCAATCCAGGGCATGGTTGTGCAGGCCGTATCCCTCATTGGAACGGTGGGGAATATAAATATCATAAGAGGCCTTTAGGAAACGCATGAGCTGAATCATTAAAGATGTGCTGGACACTCCGTCTGCATCATAATCACCATAGATTAATATATGCTCGCCGCGCTCCAAAGCCTTGCGAATTCTTGGCACGGCCTCTTTCATGCCAAGAAGCAGATAAGGATCGTGTATATCATCCACACTTCCATACAAAAAGCGGTTTGCTTCCCCGGCCGTAGTGACGCCCCGGTTCACTAAAAGCCGAGACAACAATGGTGAAATCCCCAGCTCTTCTGTTAACGACTGAGCCGCCGTCAGGTTAAGTTCCGGGGTTTTCCATCTGTACTGCGAATGAAGCAATCCTATTCACCTTTCTTTCATAGTCGCCCTGTATTATTGCAGTAAGGACGACACATCATTATCCGGCAGTTCATGATTGGATTTGTAAGGATACTCGGATTGATAGGAAATGAACTGCATTTGTACATGCGTCACCTGTGGAAAACGGGTCAGGAGTAAATTTTTAGCCCTATCGGCAATTTCCTGTGCTTCCTGTACCGTAATCCGAGGGTTGACACTAATCGTTACATCAACCGTTATGAAATGCCCTGCTTCTTGAGCATGGAAATGTTCAATCGTTACAATACCATACACCCGTTGAATCGTCTCCATAAAACTTCGGGAGTCTTCCTCCCGCAAGGGCCTCGCTGGTGCCTGATAGGCGGTATTCACCACCATCAGATAGCCTTTACGCAATACCATACAGGCTACCAGCAAAGCTGCGGTTGGATCAAGATATAACAACGCAGGCCACTCCATCGCTTCACCAGTCATTGCACCGATCATGCCGATCAATGCAATCAGTGATGCATACAGCGAGTACCGCTCATGATTAGCGTACAGATCTGCTTCCGCTTTATGACCATGTTTAATCGAGTATCGGTATTGAAACTGAAATAACACCTCTCTCAGCACTAAAGCAACAAAAGCAGTAATTAATGCATACAGACCGGGAGCCTGTGGTTCCGGACTGCTTAGTGAACGGACAGCCGAGATAGCTAGCTGAAGACCACTCATCAGCACCAAAATAGCCAGCACCACAGAAATGACAGTCCGAACCTTCTCACCATTCCGCAACCGTGCCAGTATTCCGTGTCCTGTACTCCCTTTGGAAAACAGGTCCTGCAAACGAGAAGCACTATCCGCTGCCGTGTGCAGTGCATCCCCCAACAACGCTTTGCTATTTGCCGCATAACCGACGGTTCCCTTTAGAACGGCCAGTGCGAGATTACCTACAATCCCGCTCCACGCCGCAGTTTCTAATGATCGGCTGCGTTCGCTATTCACAACGTTTCCCCCTCAATCCTGAACTGACATTTTCCCGGTCAAGCTCCACTCCAAATCTAATCAACTTCTTCAAAATAAAGCCCTTCATGAGTCCTCTTCTGGGCTTCTCTTAGGCTAAATCTAAAAACCTTAGAAAACCGCGCCCAAGCAGACGCGGCTTTCTCTTTAATTTATACTACTGCATTTGCGTAACTTAAGACTTTGCAGCTTTGACCGCGCCACCGCCAGCTGTCGGGTTTTTTTGTTTCCCTTTCAAAGCTACCCACAGCGGGCTGGCAATGAAGATGGATGAATAAGCACCAAACAGCAGACCGATAACCATTGCAAGCGAGAACATCCGAATCGACTCGCCGCCAAAAATGAACAAGCACACGGAGGCAATAAACACAGTAAAGACAGTTGCGAGTGAACGCGTCATTGTCTGGGCAATACTGTGATCGACGACCTGCTCCAAGTCGGCTCTGGACTTCTTCTTCGCAAATCGCAGATTTTCCCGAATACGGTCAAAAATAACGACGGTATCATTGATGGAGAAACCGACAATCGTCAGAATGGCCGTAATAAAGGTTAGATCCACCTCAAGGCGGAATATGGAGAAAATACTAATGACGAGAAACGCATCATGCAGCAACGAAACAATTGCTGCAACAGCAAAACGCCATTCAAACCGGATCGAGATGTAGATAGCGATGGCCACTGAGGCCAGCAAAATCGCCCAGATTGCATTTCGCTCCAACTCTTGGGCCATTTCCGAATCCACCGTATTGACCTCAAATGAAGCCTTAGGATCAAGCTCTTTATTAATAGAAGTTTTAAAATTATTCACTTGCTGATCCGTCAACACCTGTGAAAAACGAATGCCGAAGCGCTCTTTACCCGGTGTATAATCAACCTCTTTGCCGATTCCATTCTTGTCTAGCAAAGTCTGAATCTGTTCCTGTGTAACTGTCTTAGTCAAATTGACATCCACGTTAGAACCGGAACGAAAATCAACCCCGTAATTCAAACCGAATATCGACAAGCTCAAAATACCGAGCAATGTGATAATAATCGAAAATGTATAAAACCACTTGCTCATCTTGATATATTTCAAGTCCCAATTAAAGCGCACTGATATCACTCTCCTTCACACCAAAATACTTGGGCTTCTTGACAACATCCGCCTTAACCAGCAGATTGAGCAAGAAGCGGGAGAAGAAGATATTCGTCAAGATACTGGTGACAATATCAACGATGAGCACTAAGGCGAATCCTCGAACGGAGCCTGTTCCCAAACCAAACATAACCGCTGCCGCTATAATTGTCGTAATATTGGCATCCATAACAGTACGGAACGAAGCCTTACTCCCGGCAATGACAGAAGAACGAATCGTTTTGCCTGACTTGATTTCTTCTTTAATCCGTTCATACGTGATGATATTGGCATCGACCGCCATCCCAATCCCGAGCACGAAGGCTGCGATACCCGGAAGCGTGAGCACGAAACCGCCCAAATAGAAGATCGCAAGCACCAGCCAGGTATGAACGATGAGACAGAAGCTGGCCACCAATCCCGGTACACGGAACATCGCAATCATAAATAGCAGAATAATAACGGAGCCGATCAAACCAGCACGAATAGTCTGATCCAGTGACAACTGACCCAATGTAGCGCCTACGCTCTGAGAATATTTCTCCGTCAGTTTAAGCGGAAGAGCCCCCAGATTTATCGTATCAGCCAGCTTGTTCGCTTCATCACGAGTGTAGTTACCTGTAATCGAAGCACTTCCATCTGTCAACTCTCCACGTACCGTAGGTGCAGACAGTAGTTCATCATCCAGGAAAATAGCCAATTCTTTGTTAAGAAGTCGCTTCGTGATCTCTGCAAATTTGGCTTTGTCCTTTACTTTGATGCTGATTTCAGGCTGATTCAGCTGGTCATAGCCGACAACAGCGCCATTCTCCACAAAATCGTTACCGCGGAGCTCAATTTTGCTGTATTGACCCGGCTTTTTGGCATCCGCTGCCGTTGCACTGCGGAACGTCAGCTCGGCAGGTTTTTTCAGCATGGAGCGAACTTCAGCCTCATTAGAGACACCAGCAAGACGCACACGAATACGGTTGCTGCCCTCTGTTGTTACTTCCGGCTCGGTCGTACCGAGCGCGTTAATCCGTCTCTCCAGACTTTGCGCTGTTTGTATAAGAGACTGATTGGTTACACGCTGCCCTGCTTCCAAAGGCTGGGCTTCATATAAAATTTCAAAGCCTCCCTTTAAATCGAGGCCTAGTTTTAAACTTTTTAGTAGGCCCGGGCTTGTCCCGACCATAACACCAGCTGTTATGAGCACGACCACGATGAAACTTAGAATTCTTTTCATTCCGTCCCATGTTCCCCTTTCATTCTCAATATTCCTATTATAGCTACCCCTCAAAAAGCAGTCAATTTGAACGCAAAAAAAGACCCCCTTCTATTCGAAAGTGGAGCCCCGTAATGCGGACATTGTCAAATAGTTCATAAAGCTCGTCGCTTTAAGGGAAAGTATATCGTTAACGAGCTTGTGCAGCGGAGGAATACCCTCCTTTTCATATTTATGGCTGACGCAATTCCACACGTCCTTACTTGTGACATGCTCATAGCCTACGAGAACCAGCTCGTCTGCCTTGCTTTGGCACAGCATCTCTATGGCGTCATCCCAATCCTGCTCATCCAGCTCTTTCATACCCACGATGGTCGTTCCTCCTCCCAGCGACTCCGTTTCCGCAGATCAGCAATTAGCGGGATTATTGACTGCTTTATAGAACATTTCTGTCCTGATCTTGGAAAACCCTTCTTTTCGTCGAAAATAGCCGTAAATCAACAATATATGCATTCATTTCACTCGTCAATAGCAGAATTCACCACCCTCCCTCTGGTCGCCTGGATTGCTCTGCTTTTAATC
Source organism: Paenibacillus sp. BJ-4 (assembly GCF_020404765.1). Classification (GTDB taxonomy): domain Bacteria; phylum Bacillota; class Bacilli; order Paenibacillales; family Paenibacillaceae; genus Paenibacillus. The sequence goes on along the minus strand of NZ_JAIVEM010000029.1, from coordinate 12,668 downwards.
CGAAAAGCTTGTCATGAACATGGACAGGTCTGGCATATCTTTTAAAGTAACGTATAGACGGAGAATTACATTTGGGGGAAGAGGGAGTTGCGATTGAAAAAGCAGACATTCATCCATGGAGCAATTATTTTATTGGCAGCGGGAATCATCAATCGGCTACTGGGCTTTATTCCGCGAATCGCGCTCCCGCGTATTATCGGACCCGAAGGAGTCGGCTTATACCAACAGGGGTATCCCTTTTTTATCGTGCTGGTGACTCTTATTACCGGGGGAATCCCACTTGCGGTAGCCAAGCTTGTGGCCGAAGCTGAAACTGCGGGACAACCCGAAATGTCACGGCGCATTTTACACACCAGCCTGCGCTTTACCGTTACGCTCAGCCTGCTCGCTATGGTACTCTGTCTTGTGTTCGCCCCTTGGATCACAAGCCACATCCTGACCGACAGCCGTGTGTATTATACATTTATTAGCATGAGTCCAATGATTGTCATCGTTGCTGTATCCTCTGCCTATCGGGGCTATTTTCAGGGAAAACAAAATATGATTCCGTCCGCCAGCTCCTCGATTGCCGAGACGGTCATGCGCATTTTTTGCGTCATTTGGTTCGCGTACTTACTCCTTCCTTACGGTGTTGCCTACGCTGCTGCAGGTGCCATGCTCGGTGCATTGGCGGGTGAACTCATTGGTATGGTTGTGCTGCTATGGCAATATGTGTGGAACGAGCGAAGGGATCGTATCCCCTATCAAACGGAGACATCTTTACCTTCAGAAGTTCATCTCGAGGAATCGTCCGTTTTGTCACGTCTTATGTCTATATCCGTTCCCGTTACGGCGGGAAGGCTCGTCGGCTCCTTGTCCTATTTGCTGGAATCCATTTTATGTATGCGCAGCCTCGCCGTGGCTGGCATTGCAACTGGTATCGCAACCGCACAGTATGGGGCCATGCAGGGCATGGTCATTCCTGTATTATTACTACCAGGTGTCCTCACCAGTTCACTGGCGGTTTCACTTGTGCCTTCCTTATCTGAAGCAGCTGCCAAAGGACACATTATGGCTATTCACAAACGTTTGCATCAATCGCTTCGGCTCGCTTTGGTTGCAGGAGCCCCATTCGCCGTTATCATGTACGTGTTAGCAGAACCTCTATGTCTGTTACTTTACAATAATGGCGATATTGCAGGCATGCTTAAACTCATGGCACCCTTTGCTCTGTTTATGTACATCCAGGCCCCGCTTCAGGCAGCACTTCAAGCGCTGGATCGTCCCGGTAGTGCTTTATTTAACACCTTTGTCGGAGCTGTTATCAAAATTATGCTTATCGTATGGCTTGCTTCTCAGCCTCAGTATGGTATCTACGGAGCGGTCATCGCCATTTGCATTAACAATGCCATTGTCACCCTCCTGCACGGCTTCAGTGTAAGCAGACTACTTCGCTTTCGTGTGCGTTTGCTCGATTTCTGGAAAACCGGAGCAGGGATGATCATTATGGCAGCTGCGGTATTATATGTTTACAGGCATCTGGCAATGTTTGACCAAATGTGGCTTCAATTTATTTTTGCCGCAGGCGCAGGGATTATACTGTACCTTTTACTGATGACCTCAATCAAAATGATTGACTGGGACAACCTTACACGCATTCCCATTCTGAGAAGATGGTTTAAAGCCAAAGAAATCTAATCCGAAGATTCCCCAAAGGCCGGTGGCGTAATATACACATGACCTCTATGATTAACCGTGCATAAGAAAACATCTTTAAAATCTTTGTGTCCCTTTGCTTGAATTTGATTTTTAAGCCAAAATCGATTCATTTCCATCCGCTCCAGATTTCGGTCCAGCACCTTGCCATCCATAATTAATGGAATAGGCAGACCTTCATATCTGAACTTTCCGCCGATTTGAGGAGTAGGATGAACTTTTTTCATCTGCTGCTCATTGTTCGTCAAATTTCTTTGATTTAAATCTTGTTTTATTTTGTCTAACTCAACATCTTCATATCTATCATCCTTACCTACGACCGTGAGCTTTCCTGTGGTTTCCAAAATAACATATTCGACTTCGTCCAGACTTTCAATATTTTGTTCACGAAGTTGTAACAACAAATCATCTAAATTGTAGCGTTGCTTAGCCATTTCATCCTTGTTTAGTTGTCCATTGGAGTACAATACACTGGGCCGACCATCGAATAGTAGGCGCAGACGCCGGCTTTTTAGACTGAAATAGGAAATTCCTATCTGTAGAATTAGCAGTACCCCTAAAGGGATCATCCCTTCATATAACGGACGCTTTATATCCTCCAGACTGAATACAGCAATTTCCGCAATCATAATGGATATGACGAGATCAAAAACAGACAGCTTCCCGATCTCCCTTTTACCCATCAAGCGCATCACCAAATATACGATAAAATACATGAGCAGCGTCCGAAAAATATGAGCAAAAATATCGTGACTCAATATGTTCGCCTCCTCCCCTGTACTTTGCAGCAAGACATTCATTGTACACGTATTCTGACCGTTCCCCGCTTGACTCATACAAAAAACAAAAGGCTAAATTATTGAAATAAAGAGAAAGACTGCTTGCGACTTGGTACTAAGCCGGGAGGCTTGGCCATAGAATGATAATAGTTCAAACCTTGGTACAGGAGGAATTAGCAATGGAGCTCATTCGCCGCTGGTGTTCGTTTCGTCTGGCCCATCCTATTTTATCCGGCTTGTTTTATGCTTTTGCATGGATGCTGCTTGGCGCATTGATTCTTTCACTATTGTTGTGGCTAACACACATGCAGGAACAGGACTTATCCTTGTATACGTACATCGTTCACGCATTCGCTATGCTATCTGGTGGCTTCGTCGCCGGCAAAAGATCCACAAACAAAGGCTGGTATCAAGGCGGCATTACAGGTATCCTGTATGGACTAATCGTTCTTCTGGTCGGTTTTCTGGCACTGGATGCGGGCATGAACGGTAAGGATCTGTTGCACTTGGGAATTGCCTTTGTCATAGGCGCAGGAGGCGGAATGTTCGGGATTAATCTCAGTAAATAGTCAAATTAAAAAAGTGTACGCAGCCCATGTAACGAAACAACACAAAAAACCGAGCCTTCTCAAAGGCTCGGTTTTTCACATGATGATAGGCAGATTCTACGACTTAGATACAGCTTCCTCAGATGCCGTATCTTTTGCGATCGCATTACTGATTGCACTGCGGTCAAAAGTCAGCTTCGTTACATCATTTACACGCAAAACAACCACATCGTCCGTAATCTCCATAATTGTACCGTGAAGACCTCCGATTGTAATCACTTTATCTCCCTTTTTCAAAGCTTGAAGCATCGATTGGCGCTGCTTTTGTTTTTTCTGATTCGGACGAATCAGCAAGAAATAGAAGATTACAAACATCAGAGCCAGTGGCCAGATCATTTGAAAAAGCCCCCCAGCTCCGCCGGGTGCAGCCGCAGCTGTAGCAAATTGAAACACGTTAAATCCCCCTTTCGTATACTCTCCCCTAAAACTTAAAAGCCTTTATCATTATCATGAAGACCGTACTGCTCAAAAAATTCATCGCGGAAATCAAGCAGTCTGTCATCCATAATCGCTTGTCTGACATTACGCATCAATTGTATTAAGAAATGCAAGTTATGATACGTTGTCAGTCTGAGCCCGAAGGTTTCATCTGCTTTAATCAAATGTCGCAAGTAAGCACGTGAATAATTGCGACAAGTGTAGCAATCGCAAGCCGGATCAAGCGGGCCAAAATCGCTTGCAAAATTGGCATTACGAACGACAAGACGACCTTGACTTGTCATCGTTGTCCCGTTGCGAGCAATCCGGGTTGGAAGTACACAATCGAACATATCCACACCGCGGATAGAACCCTCAATTAAGGCATCCGGCGAACCTACGCCCATCAAATAACGTGGCTTGTTGGTAGGAAGCAGAGGAACCGTATAATCAAGCACTTCATACATCAAATGCTTTGGTTCACCTACACTCAGTCCACCAATAGCATACCCCGGGAAATCCATGGAAGTCAAATCTGCGGCACTTTGCTTGCGCAGATCTTCATGCATGCCCCCTTGTACAATGGCGAACAGCCCTTGATCATGAGGACGTGCATGTGCCTCCAAACAACGCTCAGCCCAACGGCTGGTGCGTTCCAATGACTTTTTCACGTATTCATACTCGGCCGGAAACGGTGGACATTCATCGAAGGCCATCATAATATCCGAGCCAAGCGAGTTTTGAATTTCCATCGCCACTTCCGGCGAAAGAAACTTCTTATCTCCATTTAAATGAGAGCGAAAATGAACACCCTCCTCTGAAATCTTACGCATTTCACTTAAGGAAAACACCTGAAATCCGCCGCTGTCCGTTAAAATAGGACGATCCCAATTCATAAACTTGTGCAGTCCGCCCGCTTCACGAATAATATCATGACCAGGACGAAGAAACAGATGGTACGTGTTACTCAAAATAATTTGAGCATCCATCTCCTTCAATTCCTCAGGACTCATCGTTTTGACCGTAGCTTGCGTCCCCACAGGCATAAAGGTTGGTGTCTCAATAACCCCGTGAGGTGTATGCACACGCCCAAGGCGGGCTCCTGATTGCTTGCAGGTTTTAATATGTTCGTATCTTATTGCTGGTGCCATATTTTCTCTACCATCCTTAATTAATAAATGAACATTGCGTCCCCGAAGCTAAAAAACCGATATTCGCGGTCAATCGCTTCCTGGTAAGCATGCATAATATTCTCCCTGCCCGCCAGTGCGCTGACCAGCATAACCAGAGTGGATTTAGGCAAATGGAAATTCGTAATCATTGCATCCACCACACGGAATTCATAACCTGGGTAAATAAAAATCTGTGTCCAGCCACTGCTTGCCTTAAGTACTCCATCTGCGAATTGATTGCCCACCGTCTCCAGCGTTCGGCAACTGGTTGTACCCACGGCCACGACTCTTCCGCCACGTGCCTTGGTTTCATTAAGTACATCTGCCGTTTCCTGTGACAATGAATAATATTCCTCGTGCATTACATGCTCTTCAATCGTGTCTACCGACATCGGTCTGAACGTCCCTAAACCGACATGAAGTGTAACAAAGGCAATGGAAACGCCCTTCTCCCTAATTTGGTCTAGCAATTCTTCTGTAAAATGCAGTCCTGCCGTTGGAGCTGCAGCAGAACCTTCGTGCCGAGCATAAACTGTCTGATAGCGCTCGCGATCATCCAGTTGCTCCTTGATATAGGGTGGCAGCGGCATTTGCCCAAGGCGGTCCAGGATCTCTTGAAAAATACCTTCATAAGAAAATGAAAGCACCCTGCCCCCCATATCTCCTTCTTCCTCAATAACTGCCTTCAGCTCATCACCGAAAACGATTACAGCTCCCTTTTTCAGTTTTTTACCGGGTTTCACCAATGCTTCCCATCGGTCTCCCTCCAGTTGCTTAAGCAGTAGCACCTCGGCCTTAGCTCCCGTATCTTCCTTGATGCCGAACAAGCGTGCAGGAATCACTCGCGTATCATTTAACACCAGCGTATCCCCAGGGCTAAGATACTGAACAATATCCGCAAATGTATGATGCTCCACTTCACCGTTATTCTTGTTCAACGTCAGCAATCTGGAAGCGCTCCGCTCCAGCAAAGGCGTCTGTGCAATTAATGCTTCAGGTAATTCAAAATCATAGTCGTTTACGTTCATATATTGGTCATTCCTTAACTATATCTACATTTTTGTAATAGTGTTGCAATATTTTCTTGTAATCATACCCCTGCTCGGCCAAACCGTTGGCTCCCCATTGCGACAAGCCCAACCCGTGACCATTTCCTTTGCCTGTAAAAATAAAGCTTTGCGTTTTATCAATGACTCGTGCATGACGGTCTTCATTCATGACGATCACCCCGTTACCGCTTAAAGTACTGCTCCCGGATGCTGACAAAATTTGAGTTCCTTGCGCACCACTTACATGAGAAGTAGCCCCATCAGCGCCTAATACAGTATAACTGCCGGTACTCGCAATATCAAACAGAGTGCTCGGTAAGCCCCCCATCGCTGAACGATACATATCGGGATATTTTACTGTCAAAGGTGACCCGTTGGCTTCAACCTCCAGCACACGCCCTGACGGACCGCGTTTGGTAACATCCAGATGATTAATTGAGGACGGTACTGTACCTGTTACTTTCCCTTGTAGGGATTTAGCAATCTGCGCTGATGTAAAAGGTCCCCGCACCCATGCATAGTCTCCGGATTGAGGCACCTTCTCCAAAACAATCATCTCTTCACCCGGTTGCGCCTTGGCTACAGGTGCAACGGCTGATTGAATTTGGGGAATTGGTCGCACATTGGTATTTTCAGCAGTAACGGTAATTTTGTCTAAGCCAGCTTCTGTGACTCCCTCCAGCTCCTTGGCATTATCCTCACGAATATAACCAGTCTTACCACTGGAGAGAAGTACATGGTACCACCCCTCTGCCCCTTTTTGCGCTGATGTATCTCCCGAGCTGTCTACGCTGGCGAATGCTTCACCACCGCTGTTCCATACCTCGGAAGCATCTGCTGTTACACCGCCCGCATTAGATGAAAATACAGCTTCAACCACTTTACCGCCGCTTTTAATGACTTCACCAGCCGTGGCATCTACAGCCTCGCTGACATTCGCATGTTCCGAGCCTTTGCCATTGTAAGCCTGGCTTAACGTGCCATCCACTACATTGCCAATCTGAAACCGAGTGCCTTGGGCAAGTGCATAGCTGCGAGCTGCTACCGCTTGAGCCTTGAGAGCTTCAGCCGGCCATGAGGAATAGACCTCAGCTCCTACCACGGAATACAAATACTGCTCCAACGGTACATCATTGACAAGCGCCAGTTGCCCTGATGTCATGCTAATCTCCATGTCGCCGCGATATGTACGCTGTGATCTTTCAACCACTTGAATCCCATTGTTACCGCCGTTGACTATTACCTTACTGTTATCAGAGCCACTCAGCATGTAATGTGACAATGCTTGCGAGCCTGTCGTTACTCCTGCTTCTTGTCTTATTATAAGTCCGGTTTGAGTAGCACTAACTTTAGATAACGTAAGTTTGGGCTGCTTGGTCTCCAGCTCAGTTTTTAAAGCCGACAGCTTGCTGTCGTTGCTCTCTTCTCCAACCCAGACAGCATACTGACCTCTTGATTGAATCACAGTAAAAGCATCAAAGCCTGCGGCAGCAATTGTCGTTCGAACGAGGTTTGCCTCCTGCTCGCTTCCATAGCTTCCAGTTGACCAGTGCTTATTTCCCTTAACTTCAGCCTGCGCTCCGGTTGCGGAAGAAATCCGCTGTACAGCAGCCTGTGCAGCCTGCTCACTTGCATATATTCCAGCATACAGCTGATAGACAGAGCTACCGTTTTTGGAACCGATAAAAACCGTAGGTTTATCATTCGTCTTTTGCAGGACTTGAGCCGCTTTAATCGCAGCTGCTTCATTTCCTTCAAGTACCTTCACTCGATAGCTGTCCACACTAAAACGAGCGGTGCTGTCCGGTAGTCCCATCCAAGCCTGAAAACTGCCTCCACTGTTCTGTCCGACACTCAGACCTTCTGATGATTTCAAGGTTACCGCAGGGACTGTTGCTTTATATTTGCTACCTAGATCCGCAAAGATCACTACACGAATATCCTCTTGAGCGGCGGCAGCGTGAACACTCGAAGTCCAAGGTAAGCAAACTGTTGCTAATACCATAATCGCTGCTGCGCGTTTGGCCCTGCCTGTCCATGTACTGAATATTGTTTTTCGGTTCAATGCTTTTCCACTCATTTCTGGCTCCCCCCATCTGACTGTCTTAGCACGCATAAAGCATGATTTGGCGGGATCTCGACCATTGTCTGTCCCCTTTAAATACATCGGCGGAAAAACCAAAATTTGAACACGCTTAGTTCTAACTCACGGTTCCTTTTCCCTATCATCCTATTCCGCCAATGTCGTACTTACTGTAAACGTATTTACTCTATCGTACTTGCCATAATTGCGTAACCGCTCTGAATTAATTCTCAGTTCCATTTAACTTTAAACCGTATTTTGGGCTTGTTCTCTTGTAATAAAGTGTCCACCTTCCTAGTCACCGTGGGTCCGTTGGCATAGGGATTCCAAGGTGAGCATATGCCGCCGGAGTTACCGTCCGTCCCCGAGGTGTTCTTTGTAGAAGTCCAATTTGTAGCAAATATGGCTCATACACGTCCTCAATCGTCTGGCTCTCTTCACCGATGGTTGCGGCAATGGTATCCAATCCCACAGGTCCCCCCCGAAATGAATGAATCATTGCCTTAAGCATTTTATGATCAATTTCATCCAGTCCGAGCGGATCTATTTGAAGTCTTTTCAGTGCCTCTGCGGCCAATTCTGAATGAATAATACCGTCTCCAGCAACTTGGGCAAAATCACGCACCCTTTTTAACAGCCGGTTCGCAATCCGTGGTGTTCCCCGTGAACGCAATGCGATTTCTTCCGCTGCATCCCCAACGATCTCAATCTCCATAATATCCGCGTTTCTTGATACGATGTAGGCCAACTCGTCAGTCGTATAAAACTCCAATCGACTGATAACACCAAACCGATCGCGCAAAGGCGCAGAAAGCAGCCCAGCGCGTGTAGTAGCCCCTATAAGGGTAAAGGGGGGCAAATCTAGGCGAACCGATCGCGCACTCGGGCCTTTACCAATCATAATGTCCAGTGCAAAATCCTCCATCGCCGGGTACATGACTTCTTCCACCGTCCGATGAAGGCGATGAATTTCATCAATGAACAAAACATCGCCTTCTTGGAGATTGGTCAGCAACGCTGCCAAATCTCCGGGTCTTTCAATCGCAGGGCCTGAAGTGGTGCGCAAATTAACTCCTAATTCATTCGCAATAATGTTAGCGAGAGTCGTTTTACCCAATCCGGGGGGACCGTACAGCAGTACATGATCCAGCGCTTCTTTACGCATCTTGGCCGCTTCAATGTAAATTTTCAAATTTTCCTTAACCTGATTTTGCCCGATATATTCATTAAGATAACGGGGGCGAAGGCTTAGCTCCGCCGTCTGGTCTTCCATCATCAAATTGGCGGAAATAATCCGATCATCCATTTTCCATCGCTCCTCTTTTCACCAGACTTCTGTGAACGGACATCAGCGTCCTATCCGGCAAACAACAGTTGCAAAGCCCGTTTCATCAAAATATCGGCAGATTCATCAGGTTTGGCATCCTTCTTCATTCTGCTCCATACCTTATCCAACTCTGCATCTGTGTAACCGAGCGCCTTGAGCGCCTCACGTGCCTCGCCCCAATAGGAGCCCTCTCCCTCTTCCACGACAGGCTCCGCAAATAATCCAGTCACCATTCCTAGCGAACCAATACCGTCTAGCTTGTCTTTCAAGTCCAGAATCATGCGTTGTGCCGTCTTTTTACCAATCCCCGGTAACTTGGTGAGAAATGTGATATTTTCCTGATAAATCGCCGTCACCACATGAGCAGGTGTACCGCCTCCCAAAATACCAAGTGCCACACGCGGTCCAATACCAGATACATCGATTAATTTACGGAATAATTGCTGTTCCTCACGGGTTGCAAACCCGAACAGTGAAATAGCATCTTCCCTTACATGATGGTGAATGTAAATAACCACCGGCCCTTCCGTTTTGGCGAAGGCGTAAGGGTTCGGACAGAACACGCGATATCCCACCCCCTGCACATCCAAAACGACATATTCATTTTCCAAGTGAGCTACAGAACCACGCAAGAAATCTATCATTTTCGCAATACCTCATTTAATTTTGAATTTAGTCCATAGGAGTGCGCATGACAAATAGCCACCGCCAAAGCATCCGCTACATCATCCGGTTTGGGCACAGCTTGGAGCTTTAGAAACATTCTAACCATCTCCTGTACCTGTTTCTTCTCCGCCTTGCCATACCCTACAATAGCCTGCTTAACCTGCATCGGCGTGTATTCCCCTATAGGGAGATTACGTTGCTTTGCAGCCAGCACTAGCACACCCCGTGCCTGACTTACAGACATAGCAGTCGTAACGTTGCGATTAAAAAAAAGCTTCTCCAGCGCTACCGCATCAGGCTTATATTTATCAATCAATTGCAACATGCCTTCATACACATGAAGCAGCCTTTCCTCTTCCGGTGTATGGGCCTCTGTCTGAATGCAACCATACTGCACAGGAACCACCTTACTGCCAACCTTGTCTACAAATCCGAAGCCTACAATAGCAATACCCGGATCAATTCCTAGAAAACGCAAAAAAATCTCTCCCCTATCGCTAAACGATGGCGTTAATTAACCATCAGCCAACTCTATCTTTAATATATTTATGGCTAAATTCCATACAAAGCGAACATATGTGTCGTTCATTTCATTATAACAAAACTTTGCATCTAATAGAGGAAAAAAATTTAACTCTGAGTGAAAACCTAAAAAGAGACGCCACAAGCATCACCTGATCGGTAAATGCCTAACGTCTCTTGCTTCTATCAATATTGCTGTTTTAATACCCGCTGTGTTCGTTCCACCGCAAAGTCACTAAAAGTAGAGATTACACTGTTATACTCGTTGATATCCTGTACACGGATCCCTTGCTGAAGTTGTTCATACACCCCTTCCGGCAAAGCCGTTTCCATGGAGTCTATATCCAGCTGGAAAAAAGTCCGTATAACCTTCTCCTTTTTAGGTGGTCCTTCAAACAAAGTGAGCTGTCCGTCAGCACTTAAACCCATGTAGCCACGCTCTTTACACGATTCCGACAAATCTTCTACCCTCCGCTCCAGCCACACCTCTCCTTTGGTATTAAGCCGTCCCTTCCAGTCGGGATGCTGCTTCAGTAAATTTTCCAGCTGCTGCGAGCTCAGCGTTCCCAAGGAAAGTGTTTCCGTACCACACACGTAGGTGGTTAACAGACGAGTCTTCCTGCTTATACCGGAAGCACGTATACTTTGCAAAACTTGAATCTGTGAGGAGCGATCTTCAGCCGGTGTTGCGGGTGAAGATTCCTCCATATCAACCTCTGCCATAACTGCAGCGGCGAGTGGCTGTGACAGCATAGCCTGCATATGTCTTGAAAACAGAATACCCAACCCTGCCAGCAAACAAGCCGCTCCAAAAATGGTAAAGGCCCATACCGTTCTTCTTCCCTGTTTCCAGCGCCGTTTCATTTGTTTTTTCCAACTTAATCGCTTCACAGTAATCCCTTCCGTCCCACTTTTTGTGTTAGTGTGACCTGGCAATTACTGAATTATACAAAAAGATAATAAATGCAATAAAAAAAGCCGCTGCTTCCAGCGGCTTTCCTTTTGAATCGGGATGACACGATTTGAACATGCGACCCCCTGGTCCCAAACCAGGTGCTCTACCAAGCTGAGCTACATCCCGAAATACATGCCGGTGAGAGGACTCGAACCTCCACGGTTTCCCTCACGATTTTGAGTCGCGCGCGTCTGCCAATTCCGCCACACCGGCTTATAAAGTTAATGGCGCGCCCTGAGAGATTCGAACTCCCGGCCTTTTGATTCGTAGTCAAACGCTCTATCCAGCTGAGCTAAGGGCGCAAATATGGAGCGGACGACGGGAATCGAACCCGCGACCCTCGCCTTGGCAAGGCGATGCTCTACCGCTGAGCCACGTCCGCAATACAATTATATTATAACATATAATTTCAAGAATGGTGAGCCATGAAGGACTCGAACCTTCGACACCCTGATTAAAAGTCAGGTGCTCTACCAACTGAGCTAATGGCTCCCAACAGGGCAATATAACTTTGTAAAAATGGCGGAACTGACGGGATTCGAACCCGCGATCTCCTGCGTGACAGGCAGGCATGTTAGGCCTCTACACCACAGTTCCATAATAAAGTTAATTGGTTGCGGGGGCAGGATTTGAACCTGCGACCTTCGGGTTATGAGCCCGACGAGCTACCGAACTGCTCCACCCCGCGACAGTAAAAGGGATATCTTTTTAATGGTGGAGGCTGAGGGGATCGAACCCCCGACCCTCTGCTTGTAAGGCAGATGCTCTCCCAGCTGAGCTAAGCCTCCATATTATGACCCGTAGGGGATTCGAACCCCTGTTACCTCCGTGAAAGGGAGGTGTCTTAACCCCTTGACCAACGGGCCATACAATAAAATAATTCTGGCGGAGAGAGAGGGATTCGAACCCTCGAGACGCTTTTGGCGCCTACACGATTTCCAATCGTGCTCCTTCGGCCAACTCGGACACCTCTCCACATGGCTCCCCGAACAGGACTCGAACCTGTGACAACTCGATTAACAGTCGAGTGCTCTACCAACTGAGCTATCAGGGAATAATAACTATTAAGATTTGCTTGGCGGCGTCCTACTCTCCCAGGACCCTGCGGTCCAAGTACCATCGGCGCTGGAGGGCTTAACGGTCGTGTTCGGGATGGGTACGCGTGGAACCCCTCCGCTATCGCCACCAAACATGAATTTGCTTGGCAAATTCTTTTTCAGGTATCAGCATCGCCAAATGCTGTGTGTTCGCTTGTCCAGCCTAAACTACTTGAGCTTACGCTACATCAGACTTACACCCTGAAAACTGGATCCGAAACTTCATTGCGTCTTATTTTTAGGATAAGCCCTCGACCGATTAGTATTGGTCAGCTCCATGCATTACTGCACTTCCACC
>NZ_JAIVEM010000092.1 GCF_020404765.1 Paenibacillus sp. BJ-4 | reverse complement strand
CCGGGGCTACCGGATCGAGACGGGCGAGATCGAGTCGCAGCTGCTGCGGGTGGAAGGCGTGCGCGAAGCGGTGGTGCTGGTTCGAAGTGACGCGAACGGGCAGAAGGCGCTATGCGCGTATTACACGCCGGATACCGGAGCGGAGCTGGCGGTGAACGATCTGCGCGGCGCGCTGGCGCAGGAGCTGCCGGGCTACATGATCCCGTCGTACTTCGTGGAGCTGGAGCGCCTGCCTCTGACGCCGAACGGGAAAATTGATCGGAAGGCGCTGCCAGCGCCGGAAGGGGAAGCGGGAAGCGGAACGGAGTACGTCGCACCGCGCAATGAGCTGGAAACGAAGCTGGCAGCGATTTGGCAGGAGGTTTTGGGGCTTGCGAAGAAGATTGGCGTTCACGACAACTTCTTCGACATCGGTGGCCACTCCCTGCGAGCGACGACGCTGGTCAGCAAGATTCATAAAGAGTTGAACGTGGATCTGCCGCTGCGCGACGTGTTCCGCCATTCCACGATCGAGAGCATGGCGGCCGCCATTTCCCGGCTGGATGAGCAGACATTCGTTGCCATTCCGGTGGCGGATGACCGAGAGGTGTACCCGCAATCTTTTGCTCAAAAACGTCTCTTTATCCTGAATCAACTGGAAGGCGCGGAGCTTAGCTACAACATGCCGGAAGCGATGCTGCTGGAGGGTGCTTTGGACCGGGCAAGGTTCGAAGAAGCGTTCCGTAAGCTCGTGGCGCGGCATGAAATGCTGCGCACCGGGTTCGAAATGGTGGATGGCGAAGCATCGCAGCGGTTTTACCAGGACGTGAATTTTGCCGTGGAGTTCTATCGAGCGGATGAGCAAGAGGCCGAAGAGACGGTTCGCCGTTTCGTCCGTCCGTTTGACTTGGCGAAGCCTCCGCTGCTGAGGGTAGGCCTTGTCGAGCTGGCTCCGGAACGCCATATTCTAATGTACGACATGCATCATATTATTTCCGACGGCGTCTCGATGGAAATCTTTGTTGAAGAATTCGTCCGCTTGTACGGCGGCGAGCAATTGGAGCCTCTGCGCATTCAGTACAAAGACTACACCGTTTGGCAGCATTCGCAGGAGCAGAAGGAACGGCTTCAGCGTCAGGAGGCGTACTGGCTGGACATGTTCCAAGGCGAGCTTCCGGTGCTGGAAATGCCGACCGACTATCCGCGTCCGGCCGTGCAGAGCTACGAAGGCCAAACGCTGGAGTTTTTCTTCGACGCTTCGAAAACCGACGGCCTGAAGCAGCTGGCCTCGGAAACGGGCACGACGCTGTTTATGGTGCTGCTTGCGGCGTATAACGTCCTTCTGCATAAATATTCAGGTCAGGAAGACGTGATCGTCGGTACGCCGATTGCCGGAAGGAATCATGGAGATGTGCAGCCGTTGATCGGGATTTTCTTGAACACGCTGGCTATCCGCAGTTATCCGGCTTCGGAGAAGACATTCCTGTCATACCTGAACGAAGTCAAAGAAACGACCCTCCACGCCTTCGAGCATCAAAACTATCCGTTCGAAGAATTGGTGGACAAGGTGCAAGTCACCCGTGATTTAAGCCGCAATCCGCTCTTCGACACGCTGTTTACGATGCAGAATACGGAGAACGAGGAATTTGAGCTGGAAGGGCTTCGCCTGATTCCTTATCCGAGCGCACTGGATACCGCGAAGTTTGATATCAGCTTGGATGTGGGCGAGGAGAACGGCGGCTTGGATTACAGCTTCGAATATGCGACGGCTCTCTACAAAAGGGAGACGATCGAACGGCTGGCGAAACATTACGAGCAGCTGCTTGTAACGATCGTAAGCCGTCCGGATGCGAAGATCGCCGAGCTGAACTTGCTGACGGCAGAGGAAAAAGAACAAATTCTCGGCGCGTTCCACCTGGCGCAGCCGGAAGCGGCTCCTNCGGCTGACGTATGCGGAGCTGAACGAGCGGGCGAACCGCTTGGCGGCTACGCTGCGCGCAAGCGGCATCGGCCGGGAGTCGATCGTCGGCATTCTCGCCGAGCGTTCGGTGGACTTGCTGGTGGCCGTGCTGGCCGTCTGGAAAGCGGGCGGGGCGTATGTGCCGCTCGACCCGGATTATCCGGCAGACCGCGTGCGGTTCATGCTTGAAGACAGCGGAGCGAAGGTGCTGCTGACGCAAACGCCGCTGCGAGAGCGTGCCGAAGCCTGGCTCTGCGAAGAGGAGCTGGCGCTGGCGGCGGTGCTGTACCTGGACGACGAAGCGTCGTACAGCGACGAGCGGGCGAATGGGCCGCTGGAAGCGGATGATCACTTGCACGAATGCCGTCCGGAGGACCTGGCGTACGTGATCTACACGTCAGGAACGACGGGCAAGCCGAAGGGCGTGATGATCGAGCACCGCAGCCTGGTGAACACGGCGGCGGGCTACCGGCGGGAATACCGGTTGGATCAGTTCCCGGTGCGG
>NZ_JAIVEM010000087.1 GCF_020404765.1 Paenibacillus sp. BJ-4 | reverse complement strand
TTTCTGTCCTTTTTTAGCCATACAAATATCCCCTTCAAGTTCACTCAATCCTCATGATACCATGCGGACTTTTTTGAGTGTCTACTTGAAGGGGATAATACCAGGCTGTCCCAAACGGGCAGCCTTTTTAATACCGATCATCAGAAATAAATTGGAAATGAATGCGTTATCTTTTGACTGCGAGATAGACTTTCATTCGCATGGCGAGACTGAAAAATGATTGCTTTTGTGCCATGTATGTTGGTTTTTTGAACTGTTGGGATCGTAGGAACGCTTCT
Source organism: Paenibacillus sp. BJ-4 (assembly GCF_020404765.1). GTDB lineage: Bacteria > Bacillota > Bacilli > Paenibacillales > Paenibacillaceae > Paenibacillus. The sequence continues at coordinate 54,396 of NZ_JAIVEM010000087.1, read as the reverse complement.
ATAATTGAAGTATACCATGAGAGTTACAGGAGGAACTGCAATGAGAAGTCTGCAACGTACGTGGCCATTTCATATCATGCTGCTGCCAGCCATCATTTTTTTAATTGTATTTAGTTACATTCCAATGGGCGGCATCGTGATGGCCTTTCAAAATTACAAACCTTGGCTGGGTATAACCGGTTCCGAGTGGGTTGGATTGGATAATTTCCGCTTTTTGTTCCAACGGGAGGACAGTCTTCAAGTCGTCTGGAATACACTGATTATCGCGGTACTAAAGATGTTTTTCAATCTGCTGGTTCCGTTTGTTTTCGCTATTCTATTGAATGAAATTCGCAAGGTCGCACTTCAGCGATCCATTCAGACACTGGTTTACCTGCCACACTTTCTGTCGTGGGTAATCTTGGGCGGGATTCTGGTTGACCTGTTGGCTACAGATGGTTTTATGAACCGTATTCTTGGGAGCTTTGGAATCCAGCCCATCTTTTTTTTGGGAGATAATAACTGGTTTCGCTTTACCGTAATCGTATCAGATATATGGAAGGAGTTTGGCTACAACACCATTGTTTTTCTAGCCGCACTGGCGGGGATCAATCCTTCGTTGTATGAAGCAGCAGAGATGGACGGGGCAAGCCGCTGGAGACAGACGCTGCATATTACTGTACCTTCGCTGATTCCGATGGTGGTGGTTGTGGGTACACTTGCACTCGGCAATGTCCTGAATGCCGGCTTTGACCAGATTTTCAACCTTTACAACCCACTTGTATACCAAAAAGGCGATATTATTGACACGTTTGTCTATCGGACAGCGTTAATTAACGGGGAAATGGGTTTTGCTACTGCCATCGGATTGTTTAAATCTGTCATCAGTATGATTCTCATTCTGATTTCCTATCGACTTGCATACAAATGGGCAGGCTACCGCATATTTTGATTCCACAAGGCTGAAAGAGGGAGAGTCATGTATCATAAAACAACGGCATATCGCATCTTCAATGTGTTTAATATTTGTTTGCTTGTATTTTTATCCATCATGTGTATCGTTCCGCTGATTCATGTATTGGCGGTATCATTTAGCGCCAAATCAGCAGCAGACGCCAATCTGGTTGGACTGTGGCCGGTGCATTTTTCATTAGAAGCCTACAAAAAGACGATGAATAATCCTATTTTTCTGCACTCTATCTGGGTTTCTGTTCTCCGGACCGTGCTGGGAACTGGCTTGACGCTGCTAATTACCTTCTTGGCGGCTTATCCACTTTCAAAAGAAGCATCTGTATTCCGTAGCCGAAACGTCTATTCATGGCTGTTCGTATTCAGTATGATTTTTAACGGTGGTCTGGTTCCATTCTATATGGTTATTCAAAAGATTCATCTCATGGACAGCTTTTGGGTACTTGTTTTGCCGGGCGCGGTTAATACATTTCTGGTAATCCTCATGTTGAACTTTTTTAGAGGAATACCCAAAGAGATGGAGGAGGCCGCACTGATCGATGGGGCAGGCCATTTTCGGACTTTGTTTAGTATATTTTTGCCGATATCCATGCCATCTATTGCGACGATTGCGTTGTTTAGTATGGTATTTCACTGGAACTCATGGTTTGATGGTCTGCTCTATTTGAGCAATGCTAAGGATTATCCACTGGCGACATTCCTGCAAACGGTAATCATTCAGAAGGACATGAGCTCCATGAGTATGAGTCCCAAAGAGATGGAATTGCTCTCGCAAACGACAGTGAATGCAGCGCAAATTTTTATTGGTGCAGCGCCTATTCTTATTGTATATCCATTTTTACAGAAGTATTTTGTTAAAGGAATGACACTTGGTTCTGTCAAGGAGTAAACCTTATTAATTTAAAGGAGATGATTTACAGTGTCAAATCAAAACATATTCAAATACCCGCCAATCAGTGAGCGAGTTCCGCGTATGCTTCATGGAGCGGATTATAATCCGGAGCAATGGCAGCACTATCCCGAGGTGTTAAAAGAGGATATTCGGCTGATGAAACTGGCTAAATGTAACGTGATGTCCGTCGGCATATTTTCATGGGTTTCATTGGAGCCTGAGGAAGGTGTGTTTACGTTTGAATGGCTGGACCGCATCCTGGATTCGTTTGCCGAGAACGGAATTTATGCGTTTTTAGCTACTCCTAGTGGAGCTAGACCGGCCTGGATGTCACAAAAATATCCAGAGGTGCTGCGTGTAGAGGCTAACCGTGTTCGCAACCTGCACGGGTTCCGCCATAACCACTGTTCTACCTCGCCTGTATACCGGGAAAAAGTAGGCATCATGAATACAAAGCTGGCCGAGCGCTATGCGAATCATCCGGCTGTCATTGGTTGGCATATTTCCAACGAATTTGGTGGGGATTGTCACTGTGAATATTGTCAGGAGGCGTTTCGTACTTGGGTGAAGGATAAGTACGGCACACTGGATAAGCTTAATCACGCATGGTGGACGACCTTCTGGAGTCATACAATTACGGATTGGAGCCAAATCGAGTCTCCGGCCCCTCACGGTGAAACGCAGGTTCATGCTATGAATTTGGACTGGAGACGGTTTGTGACCGATCAGACCGCAGATTTTATCAAACACGAGATTGTGCCACTCAAGGCAGCGAACCCGGAACTTCCGGTCACGACCAATCTAATGGAGTTTTTTGAAGGGCTGAATTATTGGAAGTTTGCTGATTTACTGGATGTGATATCCTGGGACAGCTATCCGACGTGGCATGATCGGGGAGGTGATGAGAGCCGTCAGGCTGCGAGAGTGGCCATGATGCACGATATTATTCGTTCAATCAAGGGAGGCAAGCCTTGGATGCTCATGGAAAGTACACCGAGTTTGACGAACTGGCAAGATGTTAGCAAGCTAAAGCGGCCGGGAATGCATCTGCTATCGTCTTTACAGGCTGTGGCACACGGGTCGGACACAGTGCAATATTTCCAGTGGCGGAAAAGTCGCGGTTCAAGTGAAAAGCTGCACGGTGCAGTCGTCGATCATGTCGGACATGAGCACACTCGGGTATTCGGGGATGTGACAGAGGTCGGCAGTGCACTGGAAAAATTGGAGGAGGTTATCGGTACATCTGTGCCTGCGGAGGCTGCAGTTATTTTTGACTGGGAGAACCGCTGGGCAGTCAACGACTCACAAGGGCCACGTAATAAAGGTGTAAAATATGAGGAGACTGCCGAAGCACATTATTTGGCTTTGTGGGAGCAGGGTGTGCCTGTAGATGTCATTCATATGGATGCAGATTTCTCCAAATACAAACTTGTGGTAGCTCCAATGCTATATATGGTACGCAGCGGTGTAGGCGAGCGAATTCAAAAGTTTGTTGAAAGCGGTGGCATTTTTGTAGCAACCTATTGGTCCGGTATTGTGGATGAACATGATTTGTGCTTCCTTGGAGGCTTTCCGGGGCCGCTTCGCAAGACATTGGGAATTTGGTCGGAAGAGATCGACGGGCTGCACGATCACGACCGAAATCGGATTATGCCGATTGAGGGCAATGAGTTGGATTTGCGCGGAGAGTATGAGGCTGTAGAACTGTGCGATCTTATTCATACCGAAGGTGCAGAGGTGCTGGCTGTATACGGTTCAGACTTTTATGCGGGACGTCCAGCCTTGACGGTGAACCGTTTGGGACAGGGAAAAGCTTATTACATCGCTTCACGCAACACAGGATCGTTCAACAGTCATTTTTACAGAAGCTTGATTGATGGTGAAGGAATCAGTAAAGCGCTCAATGTCAAGTTGCCGCATGGAGTAAATACGTCGATTCGTACTGACGGAGTTCACGATTATATTTTTGTATTGAATTTTACTCATGAGTCGCAAGAAATTGCACTGGATGGACGAATCTATGTGGATATGCTGGAAAATCGTGTGATTGAAGACGGCAAGCTTCGATTGAATGACTATGCTGTTAAGGTTCTCAAGACAGACCGAAAACAATCAGGAGTTGTATAAACTGGAAGAACTCAAAAAAAGAAGGCGAGTACAAAATTCAAGTTGAGGAGATGACTTATGAAAACAAGTAACCGAACTATACTATTTGCGGTGTTGATTTTGTTATCCAGTATTTTGTACCCGTTCGGCTCCGCAGGGTTGGGGACGGCTTCAGCCGCCCCTGCTTTTGCCAAAGGAGCTGATATCAGCTGGGTAGCCGGAATGGAAGCACAAGGAATGACCTGGAAGGATAAAAATGGGGTTCGCCGGGATGTACTGCAAATTTTACGGGACGATTATCAGATCAATTCGGTTCGCATCCGCGTGTGGGTAAACCCTGACATGAAGGATTATGCAAGCGGATACATGAATGCTGAAAAGGCGGCAGAACTGGCGCAGCGGGCCAAGAAATTGGGCATGAGCGTTATGCTGACCTTGCATTATAGCGATTCCTGGGCTGATCCAGGGCAGCAGAACAAGCCTTACGCATGGCGTAATTTAACATTTACACAACTTATGGATGCAGTCTGGTCCCACACTGTCTATGTTATGAACACAATGAAAAGCAAGGGCGTGACACCAGATTGGGTGCAGATCGGCAATGAGACGAACAATGGAATGCTATGGGATGACGGTAAAGCCTCAGTGAATATGAAAAACTATGCATGGCTCGTCAACACAGGCAATAACGCTGTAAAATCAGTAAGCAGCAGCACCAAGACGATCGTACATTTGGCTAACGGGGATAATGGTTCTACGTTAAACTGGAATATCGGTGGGCTGATTGACAATGGAGCCCAGTTTGACCTCATCGGGCTGTCTCTGTATCCGTCTCCTTCTGACTGGCAGGGTAAGGTGGACCAGACGATTACCAATGCCAATAGCCTCATTGCAAAATACGGTAAAGGTATTGTTATCAGTGAAATCGGGATGGATTATAATGAACCTGCAGCTTCCAAGGCTTTTATTGCCGCTATCAAAACGAAGGTTCGAAACATCGGGGGCGGTAAAGGTGCAGGGGTATTTTATTGGGAACCGGCTGCAACCCCGGGTTACAATAAGGGCTACAACAAAGGTGCTTGGCAGGCTGACGGAAAGCCAACCTCAGCATTGGAAGGATTTTTAAACTAAACTAATTACAAGAATGCCAAAGAACCTCTAATTCGCATGTTATGCAGAATAGAGGTTCTTGATTGTTATCTATGACTTATGAATAGAGGCTACAAGCTTAGGCTTTTCGGTCGACTTTAAAGAATGAAATAAGCTCCTCCAACTCGCGAGACATCGACGATAGCTTGTCGGAGGCATTCACGATGGAAACCATGGATTGGGCCTGTTCTCCGATCGTAAGTTCAATTTGTTTGCTGCTGTCCGATGTTTTGCCGATCGTGGAAGATAACTCGTCCGAGGTTGCTGTCATTTCCTGTGTACTGGCTGAAATCTGTTCCGTTGCACTGGAAACCTCTTGAATTTGTGACGATACTTTATTGGCGGCATTTAAAATCTCCGAGAACATTTCACCCGTCTGTTTGGTTACCTCCAGTCCGATTTGGACCTCCTTCGAGCCGAGGCTGACACCTTCTACGGTTTGCCCAATTTCTTTTTGAATTTCCTCAATCAGCTCGGCGATTTGTCTGGCAGACTCTTGGGATTGTTCAGCCAAATTTCGTACTTCTCCCGCGACGACAGCAAAGCCTTTACCTTCTTCACCAACTCTGGCAGCTTCAATGGAGGCGTTCAGTGCAAGTAGATTGGTTTGGCTGGCGATGCCAGTGATGATGTTTACGATGTTGCTGATTTCGTTGGAACGGCTTTGCAGTGCATTAATGGAGACAAAGGTTTTTTCCATCGAGCTGGAAATGGAAGCCATCTGAGCGGAAACCCTTTGCACTACCTGATTACCTTCAACAGAGCGTTTCTCCATAGAATAAGCTTCATCTGCCACAGAGGAGGAGCTTCCAGCAATCGTCTGAACGACCGTAGACATTTCATTCATGGCCCGGGAGCTTTCAATTGCAGCATGGGTTTGCGCTTCAATTCCTTGGGAAATCTCTTTCATATTATTGTTAATAACGTTCGTATTTGCACTATTTTGCTCGCTAATACTTAGTAATTCCTGAGCTGATTCCGTAACTTCCTGGGTTGTATCCTGAACTTTTACCATTGTATCGTTAATGCGTTTGATCATGGTATTAAACTTTTGATTGATGATGCCAAGATCGTCCAGACCTGTCTTGATTTTTACATCCAGATTCCCCTCGCTGACTTCCTCAATGCCCTTCATCAAGCTACGAATCGGGGAGAGCGTACGTTTGACTAGCAGATATTGAATCGTTAAGAAGATAGCAAGGAACAGAATGAGTAGGGATGCAGCATAGACAATTAACTTATGAAGTCCGGCAGGTACAGAGCTCGCGTCTACGTCAAAGTAAATGGCACTTGTGATATTACCGCTATCATCTGTAATTGGGTAAACAATGGTAGTCCATATTCCAAAATCGTCAGTGTAAAAGCTGCTCAACGCCGATTGTTTGGATTGAAGCATTTCATTTACAGCTTTCACATTTGCATCAGGAAGGGTATACATATCACCAATATTCAGCTTCGAGTCCTGGAAAGATTGAACTAAGTTAGTAGGAATGCTAATAACGGAGGTTTGATTTCCTTCTTTTAATTCTGTGCCAAATATGTAAGCTTGGGCAACATTAGGATAAAACGTGTGAATAGAATCGAGAAATTTGCGTAAATCCTGTTGAGCAGAGCCGTTATAATCTTTTTCACTCAATGCTTGTTGTATTTTTGCTTTGTCAACATCATTTGCCCATTTTTTGGTCAGCACTTTAACCTGATCTTGCAACTGGGTGGTCAGAATATTCTCTTGAAGAATACAGCTGGATGTGATGAGAATAGCACCTATTAAAACGATGTTGATAAAAGAAATTAATAGATTTTTACCAAAAAAGGACATAGTGCTCCACTTCAAATTTTTCACGTGTTTCTTCTCCTTTGATTTATATTTTAATGCTTCGGTACATCTATCCCTTATATATTTCGTCAACTTCCTTTCTAAATGTTAGCTATTTATTAAAGTTGGGGTATATTGACTGCTTATTGATGATGATTATGACAAAAAACGACAAAGGCTAGATGTTCAATTAATATGGGAAAAATGGGTAATAAGGGGAACGGACTCGTATGGGAAAATTAATAAAAATAAAAAGCGGCGACCACCATGGAATAAAGCTGTGAGGCCGCCGCTTGTCGGTAAAACGGAGTGTTATGCTATTTTCCAACTCATAAATATAGTAAAAATATAGTTGAATTGCTTTATTGTTTGGACAATATTTAAAAAGTAAGATAAATGAGAGCAAACGGATGCCCAAATCATTATATTTAACCTGTATCTCGCTGAGAGTTATAAAGTTCCTGTCATTATACAAGAAGTGAAATGAGCAGCGGGAGTGAAATAAGTGATAATACTGAGCTAATGACAAAAGAAGATGCTGCTTCCGTTTCCAGTGTTTCATAACGGGTAGCGATCATAGCGGCAACTGCTGAGCCGGGAAAAGCGACAAGCAGTACAGCCTTGGTTACATCTTCATGGGTTAATCCTACCAGAACAGCAATACCCAACATAACAATAGGCATCACGATGGCTTTCAGCACAGCGATGCTAAGGGCTTTTGGACTGAATGTAATCTTTTTGATACCGATGGTTACCCCGATGGCAAACAGAGCTGTACCGGCAGTAATATTGCCGATTTGATCAAACATCGATTGCAGTAGCTTTGGAGCTTGAAATCCGCATAGAGTAAGCACGACACCGATCAAAGGCACACAGGCAAGCGGTTCGCTGAGTCCATGAAGGACTGACTTCATAGTGACTTTAAATAAGTGGCCTTTAGTTTCGTCTGATTCTGTTGTTTTGCGTTGGCCGACCGTTCCCAAAATACTTGCAAGCGGATCAAGAATTGCATTAACGACGATACCGGTAATTGCAATCGGGATAGCGACTGCGGCGCTTCCGAACAAGCTTCCCAGAACCGGAATCCCCATGAATGCAAACGAGGGCTGTGTTGAATTCAATGCGAACATGGAGGATTCAGTCAAGCCTTTTTTGGCGAATAAGCGATATACTACGAGCAATACAATATAAAAACCGATTATACCAAGAAGCAGAGCGACAAGAAAGGGCCACTTTTGAATCAACGTTTCTCTTGGTGTCGTCGTAATACCAATAAACAAGTGTGCAGGTAGAGCAAATTTGGTCACTAATGTATTTAATCCTTTCGAAGAAGCAGGATTAAACGCCTTAAACAATCCTGCCAAATAACCAATTAAAATGACAAAAAAAATAGGAATTAAGATAATAAAGATATGACCTGTAGCCATAATGTCGCCTCCAATAAAGATGTCCGCCAAAAATGGCGGACATCAGTTAAATAATTACTTTGCTTGTATGCAAGTACAACTTGATGCTGTTCGCTATTTTTTAAACCAAGACTGCTTCCTGACCATACTGTTTGATGGGTTTATAATTGCAATCCCACATTGCATCCCGAACCGCTCGTGCAATATCATCCGGCTGATGACGTGCTACTCCATCCTGAACTGCTGCATTGGCTACAGCTACGGCTACAGCTTCAGATACTTCTCGCAGTTCGCTGATTTTTGGAAGCAGGGAAGCTCCAGGCTGTGACAAATCAACCATTCTAGCTACTGCATGGGCAGCAGCGGCAAACATGCTGTCTGTAATCATTTTCGATTTTACTACGATTGCGCCAAGACCAAGACCCGGGAATACGAAAGCGTTGTTGGATTGTCCGATTTCAAACTTGATATTGTTATAGATTACCGGCTCAAAAGGACTTCCCGTGGCAATAAGTGCTTTTCCCTCAGTCCAACGGATCAAGTCTTGCGGGGTTGCTTCAGCCAGTGGAGTCGGATTGGACATAGGCATAATAATTGGACGTTCGGTATGCTTGGCCATCTCTTTCACAATTTCCTCACTAAATGCCCCGGCAACACCGGAGGTTCCGATCATAATCGTCGGTTTCACACGGCGAACGACTTCCAACAGAGGGATTTTGCCATCTTCAGCATGTTCCCAGTCGCGGCATTCTTCGGCATCTCGTACATAAGGAACCTGGAACGGGAAAAGTCCCTCCGTTTCATTGGTAAGCAGACCGCGGTAATCATAAGCCCAGAAGCTGCGCTTTGCTTCGGTTTCCGACAGTCCTTCCAGCATCATGGCTGCACTAATTTGATCTGCATTACCGATACCGGCAGCTCCTGGACCAAAGACTAAAACTCGATGCTTGCTCAGCGGGATTCCAGACAATTGAACACCGGACATCACACCTGCGAGCGTAACTGCGCCAGTACCTTGAATATCATCATTGAATGTCAAAATACGGCTTCCATATTTGTTGATAATGTTGCGCGCATTAACATTGCCCAAATCTTCCCAGTGCAACAAAGCATTCGGGAAATAAGAGAGCGCAGTTTGAACATAGGTGTCAATAAATTGGTCATATTGCTCTCCACGAACACGTCTATGACGGTTCCCCATATATAGAGGGTCTTCCAGCAGTTTTTCGTTGTTTGTACCTGCATCAAGAACGACTGCCAGTACCCGGCTAGGGTCGATTCCCGCAGCGGCTGTATAAACAGCAAGCTTACCGATGGATATGTTAATTCCCCCGACTCCCCAGTCACCAATACCCAAAATACTTTCGGAATCTGTGGCTACGATGAGATCGATATCATCAGGTTCCAGGTTCAAGTTTTTAAAAGCTTCATTAATTCCTGCGAGATTATCAATCGATAAATACATACCCCCGGGTTTGTGATATTCATGGCTGTATTCCTGTATAGCCTGACCAACCGTTGGCGTATAAACAATTGGAAGCATTTCGCTTAGATGCTCGGAGAGCAAACGATAGTACAGGACGGTATTTCGATTAAACAGATCATTTAACGCAACATTTTTGCGTAAATTGTCCGGTTGGCTCTGGAATTGCTCATATACCCGTTGAACCTGCTCCTCAATGGTTAATATGGTAGGAGGGAGCAGACCGTCAAGTCCAAGCTGTTGCCGTTCTTCAAGAGTAAAAGCTACTCCCTTATTCAACAGCGGATTGGCGAGCAGATCTTTTCCAGTTAATTTGGTTTCGATAGATCCGTCTTCAGTAAGATGAAAAGCACGCATTCTGATTCCTTCTTTCTAAAAAATTACATTTCGTTAAACCTTGAACATTGCGTGAACAAGTATACGCCTTATTTTAGACCAAGTGAAGAAGTATGTTGTGTGAAAAATGGTTATATAAGTGTTTTCATATGAAAAATTATGAAAATAGAAACGTTTTTCTTTGATTTTCATATGAAATATTCATTTAATTTTCATGATATTTTCGGTAAATTTTTATTAAATGTGATTTTTTTCATTGTTTTATGATTTTATATGGTCATTAAGATCGTAGAATGAGGACGATTTGATGAAGAATCATAAAAAAAGCTTTAACCTCAATTTTAAATCATTGAAGTTAAAGCTTATGGGTTGAACTAAAAAAGGGTAGCTTTAATGGACATCAACCTTTAATTCGCCGAGACGGCGGTTGGTTTCATCATTAACTGGAGCAGGAGGGCTCATCCAGCTGCTGCGCCATTTCATCTGCATGATGATGACGAGAGCAAAGGCACAGAAGGTGATCAGACTTAGACAGATAAAGCCCGGCATATAGGAACCTGTTAATTTGTACAGATTGCCGAGAATTAGAGGAAGAAAGTACCCTCCTATGCCACCAGCAGCGCCAATAATGCCGGTCATGAGCCCTATTTCATTTCCGAACCGCTGTGGCACGAGCTGGAATACAGAACCGTTGCCAGCGCCAAGGCACATCATGCCTACAAAAAGCAGCACTACGACCAGGGCAAGCGGAGGTAGAAATGCAATGCCTGCGAGCATGATCCCGGCTCCAGCATATAAAACCATTAACATGCGCGAACCCCCGATCCGGTCTGACAAAAAGCCGCCCACAGGACGAAAGAAGCTCCCGGCAATCACACAAACGGTTGCAAAATCAGCAGCATGTACAGCAGAGAGACCGTATTGGGTATTAAAGAAAATGGTCAAATAATTAGAAAGTCCAACGAATCCGCCGAACGTCACACAGTAAAAAGCACAGAACACCCATGCATCTCCTTGTTTAAGCACCGAAGCGTACTGCGACAGACGTTTGGGTGCAGGGCGGTTAGGACTGTTGCGGGCAAAAATACTGAATAAAATGAAGACGATGAAGATTGGAATGATGGCCAATCCGAAAACGACCTCCCAACTGCCAAAATACTGTGCGAGACGGTTGGCAAACAAGGTCGCCAGAACGGTACCGCTATTACCAGCACCAGCAATTCCCATAGCCAAGCCTTGATGCTCTTTCGGATACCATTGACTGGCTAAGGGTAGCGCAGCTGCAAATGAGGCTCCAGCTACACCCAGCAGCAGAGCGACAATATACAATTGCTCTAGCGAGTCAACCCACATCCAGCCGAGCAGGAGAGGAATGAATGTCACAAGCATACCGATCTGTCCGGTGCGCTTTGGACCGATATAATCTGACATGAAGCCAAGTACGAGCCGGAGCAGGGAACCGCCCAGTACCGGAAGAGCGACAAGGTTGGCTTTTTGTAAAGGGTCCATTGGGTAGTCGTAAGCAATGACAACGGACAGCGGGCCAATCATCCCCCATATCATAAAGCTGATATCAAAATACAGGAAGGCGCCAAATAGCGTGGGCTTGTGTCCGCTTTGCCAGAAACTTTTTTTGTTCATTCTCCATCTCTCCTGTTCCTATTTTGTTCTTGGTCTATAAAAGTTAATGTTGAACATGAAAAGCCGCAAATCTTCCCTACATGGTGCCTCGGGATGATTTGCGGCTTCATTGCCGTAGTTGACACACCTCATTGTGCGTCAATCAGGTATGATCACGTCCGGGTGATTTTAATCCAGATTATAAAAAATGATTTCTATAATGTCAATATATATAACACAAAAGATAGAAATAAATAAATTTGAGACAAAAAACACAGGTTTTATGTATTGAATATTGACATGATACTTACAATTCATTAATCTTAGGTACATATCGGCACAACGATGTGTCGGCATTTGCGGCAATGGTGCCCTTTTCCTTTGATTGGAGAAGGGCTTTTTCTGTCTTATTTTATGTGAAGAATGGGGCTGGTTCGTTATGGTGAAAAAACTGGTCATCGTTGGCAACGGTATGGCAGGTATCAAATGTGTAGAGGAAATACTCGAACTGGAGCCGGGTCAGTTTCAAATTACGATTTTTGGTGCAGAGCCCCGTCCTGGGTACAACCGAGTGCTCCTGTCCAAAATGCTGCAGGATAAAAGTTCATTCGAACATATCGTCACTCATGACTGGGCGTGGTATGAAGAAAACGGAGTCAGGCTATACGCCGGCGAACGTGTCTGTAACATAGATATTGCAGCCCGTACAGTGGAAACGGAAACGGGCATTAAAGAGCCGTACGACATACTCATACTGGCAACCGGCTCATTGCCCTTCATACCGCCCATTCCCGGAGCCCAGAAACAGGGAGTAATCGCTTTTCGAGATGCGAGTGATTGTGAAACCATGGCTGAATATGCCAAAACGTACGAGAAGGCCACGGTCATTGGAGGGGGACTGTTGGGGCTTGAGGCCGCACAAGGTCTGCTGAATCTTGGAATGGAAGTCGAAGTTGTCCATAATGCACAGTATCTTATGAATCGTCAGCTTGACCGAACGGCGGCTGCTCTTCTGCAACGGGAGCTGCAGCAACAGGGGATGCGGTTTCATCTGGCAAAGAAAACAGTCAACATTATGGGGCGGAACAGGGTGCGGGGACTGGTGTTTTCGGATGGAAACAGGTTGGAGACGGATTTGGTTGTATTGGCGGTTGGTATAAGGCCGAATACCGAATTAGCGGAGGATAGCGGTCTGAAAGTCAACCATGCTATTGTCGTAGATGATTATATGCGCACAAATATTCCCGGTATTTACGCAGTTGGTGAATGTGCTGAGCACCGTGGGATTTCATATGGGCTGGTGGCGCCGTTGTATGAGCAGTGTAAAGTATTGGCAAAAGTCATTTGTGGCCGTGAAACGGCTCCCTATGAAGGGTCGATTCCGTATGCGCAGCTCAAGGTTGCGGGGATGCATGTGTTTTCCGCAGGAGACATTCGCGAAGAGAGAAACGAGACAGCAGTGATGGAATATGACGGTATACGGGGGACTTACAAAAAAGTGATGATGCGAAACCATGCTGTCACCGGCGCTATTTTGTTTGGAGATACGGCGGAAAGCAACTCACTGCTTGGAATGGTACGACGCGGAGCGCCGACAGCAGAGCTTACATCACAAGATAGAGGTGTAAGCAGAGCGGAGGAAGAGGCTGCCAAGCTACCGGAAGAGGAGACGGTATGCGCGTGCAACAGCGTGAGTAAGGGGGCCATTTTGCGAGCGATCACTATAGATAAGCTAAAGACTGTGGAAGAGGTGAAAAATCGGACCAAGGCATCCGCTTCCTGTGGGGGGTGTCGGCCGCTGGTGGCTGCATTGGTCAAAAATGCTTCTTCCCCATCGGCAATTGCAGGAGCTGTAGCTGCTCCGGCTGTCCAAGAAGTTGTTCCTGTATGCGGATGTACGCACTACGATCATGATTCGCTTAAGACAGCCATGGTAACCGCACGATGTCAGACTCCAGTGGAAGTCGTGACCCGTCTCGGCTGGACCAGACAGCAGGGGTGTGAATTATGCCGTCCGGCTGTACTTTATTACTTGGAATCCCTCGGATTGCGGGACAGGTCTGCATCAGGTCAATTGGTTGGAGATGTTGCGATCCAGGCCACCGCGCAGCGTAGCGGAGAATGGGTCTCTGCGAGTCTGCGCTTTACAGGTTTAATGGATCTGAATGGTGAGAGTCAGTTGTTTTCTGAGTCCTTCCAGATAGGTGGCGAGGCTTTTGCAGAAGCAGCCTGGCTGAAAAAACGGCTGTCGGCTGTCTGGGGGAGCCGCACATTGCCGGCGCCAATTGCAGTTGCAGTTTGTCCGGGCCCGGAGTATCCCCGAGGTGTACTTGTCCACGACATCGGACTATCCCGATCGCCAGCTGGGTGGGAAGTTTATGCTGGTGGTCATGCGGATCATCCGGTTCGCCAGGGACGGCTGATTGGAGTAGAGGAGAACGCGGAAGAAGCGGTCTTGATGGCTACGGCTTGCTTGCAAATGTATCGGTATAACGCAAGGTATGGGGAGAAGATGTGGGAATGGATTGAACGGACTGACGTTTTGGTGTTGCGGGAGAGCGTACTTGATGCGACTCTTCGAAGTGGATTGGCGGGCAACCAGCGCGACTACAATGCTGACAGGGGGACTGGTTAAGCAGGAAGTGTGGGAAGTGTGGGAAGTGTGGGAAGTGTGGCGCTAATTTTTGCGTGTACAGACAATAAAGTTGTGAAGAATGGAGAGGGGGAGACTTTATGTGTCAGTCAGGAGAAAGCAAACTGGAAGGGACGTTACACGTACCGACAGTGATCGATACACAATGCCCGTTTTGTAGCGTGCAATGTAAGATGACCGTTAACACAGATACGGAGACACTTGCTGGTGTCACCCGCTCGGTGTACAGGGCAGAAGGGAAATCTAACGCAGCCTCGCAGGGCAGGATGTGCATCAAGGGGATGAATGCATATCAGCATGCAATCCATCCAGAAAGACTACTGCGACCTCTTATGCGTAAATCAGGCGAACTTGTGCCGGTCACATGGGAAGAGGCGCTGGATGCTGTCGCCGGCAGTCTCTCTTCAACGCTGTCCGTACAGGGTCCTGATGCAATTGGCATATACGGCGGCGGCTCGTTATCGAATGAAACGGCTTATTTACTTGGTAAATTTGCCAGAGTGGCTGTAGGTACGCGCTATATCGATTACAACGGCCGCTTCTGCATGTCAGCCGCTGCATCTGCTGGCAGCAAGGTGTTTGGTATTGACCGTGGACTGACCTGCAGGCTGGCAGACATTCCGTTAGCTCAGTGTATTGTGCTCGCAGGTACAAATATTGCTGAATGCCAGCCTACACTTATGCCTTATTTTCACCAGGCCAAGGAGAATGGAGCGTATATCATTGTCATTGACCCTCGTGCGACTCCAACGGCGGCAACTGCTGATCTACATGTACAAATCAGACCCGGTACAGATGCAACACTGGCTAATGCCATACTAAAGGTCATCGTGGATGAGGGATTTGTGAATGAAGAGTTTATCCGCAAGCGGACTAACGGCTATGAGCAACTGAAGACTCATTTAAACCGTGTAAATCTGAACGAATCAGCTGCGCTATGCGGAATTGAGCCAGAGGTGATTCGACAGGCCGCGCGCGCTTTTGGCGCTGCAAGTACGGGCATCGTTTTTACGGCCAGAGGGGTCGAGCAGCATACGGATGGACATATGGCAGTACGTGCCTTTGTTAATCTGGTGCTGGCCACCGGCAAGATTGGCCGGGAAGGCTGCGGTTACGGGGCCATCACAGGTCAGGGTAACGGACAAGGGGGGCGGGAACACGGCCAGAAGGCGGATCAGCTCCCCGGCTACAGATCAATTGAGAATGAAGCGGATCGTGCCTATGTGGCATCGGTGTGGGGAATTGAGCCAGACAGTCTGCCGGGAAAAGGAGTATCGGCCTATGAAATGATGGAACTCGTTCATCAGAGAGAAATTGAGACGCTGTTCGTGATGGGCTCTAACCCTGTTGTATCCAATCCGAATGTTCGACTGGTGGAGGAAGGGTTGAAAAAGCTAAATCTGCTGGTTGTGGCGGATATGTTCCTTACTGAAACAGCGCGGATGGCCGACATTGTATTGCCTGTCACATCTTATCTGGAGAACACCGGGACGATGACCAATCTGGAGGGGCGCGTTCTGTTGCGGGAAGCGGCGCGGCCTGCTCCGGGCGAGGCTAGAGATGACTGGCGTATTTTATGTCAAATAGCTGCGAGGCTGGACAAGGGCGGCTACTTCTCGTACAAGGATGCTGAGCATATCTTTGAAGAGCTGCGGCTTGCCAGTCGAGGCGGTCCAGCCGATTATTACGGGATCACGTATAGCAGGCTGCGTCGTGAGGAAGGTGTATATTGGCCATGCCCGTCACTGGACGAGGCGGGTATGGATACGATGTTTCGGGAAAGCTTTGCCCTTTCTGATCAAAAGGCTGTTTTTACGGTGGTTGAAAGCCGTGGAGCCTCAGAGCAGACATCTGAGGAATACCAGCTTATTCTGACGAACGGCCGCGTGCTGGCTCATTATTTGACAGGCGAACAAACGCGCAGAAGTCCGTCGCTAACCGCGCGCGAGATTGAAAATTTTGTGGAAATACATCCACGTACAGCGCGGCGATGGCATATCAGGGACGGGGAGTGGGTGGAAATCACGTCACAGCGAGGAAGCTTCACCGTGCGCAGCCGGATTAAGCCGAATATCCGCGAAGATACACTCTTCGTACCCATGCATTGGGGCGGTGTGCAAAATGTAAATCGGGCGACCCGAGCAGAACTTGATCCGTTCTGCCGAATGCCTGGCTTCAAAACAGCTGCTGTACACATCCGCCCCCTCCACCTGCCTGTAGTGGCGATCGGTGCAGATCGTGGTGAATGGCTTTAGTTCTACATCAATTCTTTTATGCATAAAAGGCCAGTTCCTGATTCAGGAGTTGGCCTTTTGACTTGTTCGGTTTTTATGGTCTACAATCGGTAGACTGTGTGATGCTCGTACTATAAATGCAGCCAGGGTTCGGATACACTGGGGACGTTGGCTCCCGTTTTCATTTCTTTTGAGAGCATAGCTTCACGCCAGCGACAATACAAGTCCCAGGCAACCCCGTTTTCCAGCAATGGTTTGCAGGTATACAAGCCTTCCTCTATAGAGTTGACTCGGCCTGCAACGAACAGCCGGACTGCACCGTTGAGCAGCACTTGATTCGAAAAGGCTAGAGGAGCCGTGCCTTTCAGTACATCCTCCGTTGTACGCAGCTGTTCAGTAGGGGTCCAGTCCTGCTCGGGTACCACCGAATCTAACCCGTACATTTCCGGATCGATAACCTGCAGTGACACCTCGCCGTTCGTAAGCAGGTAAGTCCGGGTTGGTCGGTCAATGAACAGATCCTCCGATCCTTCGCTACCCTGGACGATCAGAGCTCTGCGGTAATTCAGCTGTTGCATCAGTTTCGCCATCTTGTCGAACACCGTATTGTGGAAAACGCCGAATACGATATACGGTGAAGCACCGTAATCAACCAGTTTCTCGGCTGTGTTCAGCACCGTGCGAAGTCCTAGCTCTTCTCGGATGGTACGCAGCTCTCTCAGAGGTGAGCACCACTGTTCAGAGGCTGCGAACAGTACGCCTGTCAGCTTTGCGGCCTGAATGGCGGTTTCGTGTGCCATGTTTTCAGATGTTACCCCCATTTCCTGCAGCAAAAGGGGGAGTGTAATCCCCCATTTGGGAGGGAGGGGCGCACTTCCATGCATCGTCACCGGGACCCCGTGCGCGGCGACTAGAAAAGCGGTGGCAAGGGTGGCGATAAATGATGATTTTCTGCCGTCGTAGGGGCCTGCGAAATCTATACCTTCCTGCATCGGGAAGCGGTGGGCGTATTTACGACAGACGTTTACGAATGCTTCCAACTCGGCGATGCTCTCCATTTTGATGCGTTCCGCGGCAAAGAAGGCTCCGATCTGTGCAGGCGTTGCCGACCGGGTCATAATAAGCTCGGCAGCGGCTGCGGCTTCGGCGTAATTCAAATCCCGGGCGCCTCTTTTGCCGCGTCCAACCTCTTTTAATATTTTAATAATGTTCATAATTAAGGGCCCCTTTCAAATCTATGCCTTTAGCATTTGCTGTGCTTTGACGATGGAGATGGCCACATCAACGATCCGTTTGCGCTCATTCATTGCTTTTTTTCGCAACAGATCGTATGCTTCCGCTTCCGGAATGCCGTTTACTTCGCCAAGTATTCCTTTGGCCATGTCAATCCATTTGCGCTCTTCCAGCCGAGCGGTCAGTTGTTTGCGCTCACTTAGCCAGTGCTGGCGTTCGAAAAAACGTTTGGCACTAAAATGAAGAGCCCAATTCAGCTCATGTGCTGCCATAGAGGGAGTTAAAATGCCGTCGACAGGAACATTGGCTTCGCAGGATTCCGTCGATGATTGAGCAGATTCCGCGCTGCACCACCAGAGCAATGGGATTGCTTTGGCTTGCTCCAGCCTATTGGACCATATATTGATGGTACCGACAGGTATATTCAATACCGCCGCATCTGCCTCATGAATCAGCTGTTTGATTTCAGATTCATCATGGCAGGATAGCGTTAGATATCCGTTGGACTCCAAAAGGTGCTCAGGTCCTGCCTGCCCTAAGGATGCGGCGTGTGCCTGCCCGGATACATGTTCTGAATGTGAGTGAATTACCAACAAGGAACGCAAGTGGGCTCCTCCTTTCTGTAACATGAAGGGTAGTAAGCGATGGGGATGACAGGATGTGTTTCTTGATAACAAACATGACATGTGTTTTTTTATTTGTGTACGTTTTTTTGAGCATTGTGAGGGGAAAACGGACTTTTAATCCATTTTGGCGTGTTTTCGTCTGAAAATCAATCCAAACTTTCTAAAAAAGTGATTTTTAATACGTCATAAACATGTTACATGATGGTAAAATATAATTTTCATAAGATAATACGTAAGGAATATTGACATAGAACTTGAATCGTTATATATTGGCTACAGTACTTTTAATTCCATACTTTGATGGATACAACGGCGTATTCAATGAAACGGCAATGGAGCCTGTTATCACATGTGGAGGGATGTTTTGAATCTCCCTATGTGAAGCAGGCTTTTTATGTTTTGAAGTGTTTTGAAGATATGAACAGAAGGGGAGAGGTCTGATGAACCACATCAAAAAGCTAGTGCTGGTCGGCAACGGAATAGCGGGGATACGTACCCTTGAGCATTTACTGAAGATCGCTCCGGGCGTCTATGACATTACGGTATTCGGAGCTGAGCCTCACCCGAATTATAACCGGATCATGTTGTCCTCCGTTTTGGCTGGAGGGGCTGGTTTGCAGGATATAGTCATCAACGACTGGAGCTGGTATGAAGAAAATCATATCCGGTTGTATACCGGTGATCCTGTCACAGAGATCGACACAGACAAGCGCCGGGTGACGTCCCGCTCCGGTGTATGCGTTCCTTATGATGTGCTGCTGCTGGCTACAGGCTCCAACGCCTTCATCCTGCCGCTTCCGGGAGCAAACAAAGATGGTGTTATCGGCTTCCGGGATATTCGTGACTGTGAAACGATGATGGAGACGGCGAAGACGCATAAAAAAGCAGCCGTCATCGGCGGCGGATTGCTTGGGTTGGAGGCTGCCAGGGGACTACTCAACTTGGGGATGGATGTTACGGTTATTCATATTCACGAACATATTATGGACCGGCAGCTGGATGAGGCCGCTTCCCTTATGCTAAGGCGCGAGCTGGAGGAGCAGGGAATGAACTTTCTGGTCAATAAGAGAACAGCAGCTATCACAGGCCGTCGCCGTGTAGAGGCAGTGAAATTTGCCGACGGCAGCGAGCTGGAAGCGGATCTGATCGTTATGGCAGTTGGCATCATACCAGACATTGAGCTTGCGGTGTCGGCAGGGATTCCTGTAAATCGCGGCATTATCGTAAATGATTACATGGAAACAGGCATTCCTGGCATATACGCCGTAGGAGAATGTGCAGAGCACCGGGGAATCACCTACGGGCTGGTAGCTCCATTATATGAACAGGGTGGTGTGCTGGCACAACGGCTAGCGGGAATGGAAACCCCGGGCTATAGTGGTTCCGTCATTTCGACGAGACTGAAGGTATCGGGCGTAGATGTGTTTTCCGCAGGGTGCTATAAGGACGAACCGGGAACGCGTTCCCTTCGATATCAGGATGAAATTAGCGGCGTCTACAAAAAAATCGTAATCAGGGAAGATAAACTGATCGGAGCCGTTCTGTTCGGTGATACATCTGACGGAGCCAAGCTGTTTTCGTTGATCAAAAATGGCGAGTCGGTGGTTGGTCGTGAGAAAGAGCTGTTGCTCGGCTTCAACCCTGGTCAACCAGAAGCAAGCGGCTCCATCATGTTGGAGCAAATGTCTGATGACGAAATTGTATGCGGATGTAATGGTGTGTCCAAGAGAGACATCGGGGACGCGGTTGCGGCTGGCTGCCGGAGCCTTGGGGAGATTAAGGCCTGCACGAAGGCATCCGCATCCTGCGGTGGCTGCAAGCCATTAGTGGAGGGGCTCTTACAGCTGTATGCAGGCACAGAAACAGGTGAACTGACAAAAGAAGGCATTTGCGGTTGTACGACACTTGACCGGGAAGCGATCATTGGCGGCATCCGGAAAATGGGATTGAAGAGCGTCAAAGAAGTGATGAACGTGCTGGGTTGGAACGAACCTGAAGGGTGTACCAAATGCCGACCTGCGCTCAATTATTATCTAGGTATGCTGTGGCCGCTGGATTATGAGGATGAGAAGGAATCCAGATTCACAAATGAAAGGTACCATGCCAATATCCAGAAAGACGGCACCTATTCTGTCGTGCCCCGCATTTATGGAGGAGTTACTTCACCTGCCGACCTGAAGAAAATTGCTGCTATCGCGGAAAAATACAATGTGCCTTTGGTAAAATTTACGGGCGGACAGCGTCTTGATCTGCTTGGTGTGAAAAAAGAGGATTTGCCGGGTATCTGGTCCGAGTTAGACATGCCATCCGGGCATGCCTACGGGAAGACCCTACGAACGGTTAAGACATGCGTCGGCAATACCTTTTGTCGTTTCGGCACCCAGGATGCGATGGGAATGGGCATCCGGTTGGAAAAGGCATTTGAGCGCCTGAATGCGCCATCCAAGGTTAAACTGGCCGTGTCCGGTTGTCCGCGGAACTGTGCAGAAGCGACGATCAAGGATTTAGGCGTCGTGGCTATTGATGGTGGCTGGGGAATTTACGTTGGCGGTAACGGCGGCATTAAGGTACGGGCGGCTGAACTGCTTTGTACCGTTAAAACCGAGGATGAGGTCATGGAATGGACTGGTGCCTATTTGCAGTATTACCGTGAGCAGGCGAATTGGAACGAACGTACGGCGCACTGGGTGGAACGGGTCGGCTTGGAATCCATCAAACAGGCGCTTGCGAATGCGGAGACGAGACAGGAACTGGTGGGCAGAATTGAGGAGACGCTAAGCACGACGACTGATCCTTGGCGGGAAATCATTCAGGACAAAGAGCTGCTCAAAAACTTTGTGCAGCTACCGGAGCTTAACACAGTAACGGAATAGGAGGCTGAAAAAAATGGAGATCAACACGACGACAACCAGCAGAATCAGAGTAGCCAATCTGAACGATATTGATCGATGGGGAGCCCGTACAGTCCGTATTCATAATACAGAGATAGCCCTATTTCGGCAGAGTGACGGAAGTGTTCGTGCGCTTGAAAACCGTTGTCCGCATAAAGGCGGACGGTTGTCCGAAGGAATGGTATGTGGATCAACAGTCCATTGTCCGCTCCATGACCGGAAAATTGACCTGTCCACTGGTCAGGTACGAGAACCGGATACCGGGTGTGTGACTGCTTTCCCGACAGAGATTGATCATGAAAGCGGAGCTGTTTATATCGTAATCTAGGGTTCTGTGAATAGGGTACTTCTATGCCTTATTACATTTATTTCTTCTATAATATAGAGTAGCTGTAATGATAAACTGTACGCACAAAAGCCGATCCTATTTTTAGGTCGGCTTTTTATCTTCTAAGTATGATGAATGAAGGATTCCTAGAGATGCTTCGGTCCATAACCTGGCTGAGCTTGTTTAGTTTTAATAAAGCTTTTTCATAACAAGGTAAAGGGTTGGCAGATAAAATTTTCCTTCGTATAATAAGGATAGTTCACTAAGGAGAGATTTTTTTGTCTGGAGCCGTTCTTAACTAATCCAATTCCATAAAAAGAAGTTTTCATGCACTCACTATCCGTCTGTCCAATTTATGTAATACGGATGGGTTTTGAAGCTTCGGAATTAGTTGAGAACAACGGATATAACCAGATCCTTAGGGATGCCTGTTATAAAGAGTCCACATCCGTGCTGGTTCAGCGCGGATTTTTTTGTGGCTTAAATATCAGGTGATATTAGGGTAGGGATGACGTATGTTCATTCCTGCCCTTTTCTATTTTAATCAAAGGGGGGATGGAAGTGAAATGCTGCAAATCGGTCAAATTAAACTGGATATCTTGAATGAAAGACCGATTCTAAGCAAATAAGAGTGGTCTGCGTTCTTCAATTAGAAAGGTGGACAATACATGAAACTTCAAACGAATCAACTTATATTAAAAACACTTGATCTGGATTTAATCGAAGCAGCAGCTCGGCGTGATACCGGTGCTATTGAAGCTTTGGGTTACAAAACCAACGGCGAATGGCCAGGTACAGATTTTTTTGAAGCATTACCGTACTTTCGAGAGCTTCTGATCAAAAATAATGGCACTAGAGGATTTGATTCATGGATCATTGTGGCTAAGGATACACAAGAAATTGTTGGGGGAATTGGTTTTTTAGGAGATCCCGATCAGGACGGTAGGATTGAAATCGGTTTTGCAACGAATGAAAGCCATCGCCGCAAAGGCTATTGCTTTGAAGCGGCTCAAAAATTAGTAGAATGGGCCCTAAAGCATGACGAGGTCCAAATCATTACGGCGAGATGTGAACCTGCCAATGTCAGCTCTAGAAATGTATTGTTGAAATTAGGGTTCCAACTTAATCACAAAGATGAAGAATTGCTTTATTGGAAATATCAAATGAAGAAATAGGAGGGGGTCAATAGAAATGATCGGTCGAGATCTTGATGACATAGATTTTATAAGAGCAAATTTAATGGGGCCTAGTTCGATTATCATGATCGAGGAACTAACGAGAAATTTGCATTTGCAGAAAGGAATGCGAATGCTGGATTTGGGATGTAGGACCGGACTTACTTCCATCTATCTTGCACAAAAGTTTGGCGTAACCGTGTTTGCTGTCGACTTATGGATTAATGGAACTGAAAACTATCGAAGATTCAGAGAGTTTGGTCTCGAAAACCAAATTATTTCTATCCATGCAGATGCCTGCAGCTTGCCTTTTGCGGAACAATACTTGGACTGCCATCTGACTCCACTAGTTAAAAAAGGAGGTATACTGGCTGTAGCGATGCCAGGGGTAAAGACGGAGTTTAATGGAGCTATACCTGTCGATTTGCAGCCGTTCTTATCGCTTAGTGAGGACGATATTCATTGGCATACTTGCGATTGGTGGAGGGAATTATGGCAACAGTCGCCAAATGTTTGCGTTGAATCGGTAAGAGAAATGAATGGCTTCTCGAAAGCTTGGGATGAATGGCTTCAGTGCGACAACGATTATGCACGTGATAATATCGCACTGCTAGATGCTGATAACGGGAAATATATGAACTTAATCTCGCTTATTGCAACTAAGAAATAGAGACATTTACCAGGGGCTGTCAAGAATTCTGTGTAAACTCGTGTATAAGGAATTCCCCTTGCATGGGGAGTTGACCATCTAGCCATCCATCGCGAATAGATAGAGCATCTTAAGTAACGCTTCATCTGAAGAGAATATACTTTTCCCCTTCTTTTCTTAAGATGGTTAGAGGAATAGATAAATGGTGCTGATTATGGCACTATTTTTCTATTCGATGGTTTCTGAAAAACAAAAAAAGCCTTGATCATCAAGGCTTTTGACGTATAGGACGGATGGGGATCGAACCCATGACCCTTACCCTGTCAAGATAATGCTCTCCCGCTGAGCTACCGTCCTGCGGTTACTAGATAATATCATATATTAACCATATATGTAAAGCAGAAAAATAAAGATAACTTGTACTTCATCATCATTTATATATATAATTCAAATTTACCGGGATTGTCAATTGAATTAGTGATAGGGGGAGCAGAGGATGGCCGCAGAAATTATAAGTGTAACGACAGAGGAACAGCTACAGGAAGCGATATTTATCCGTACCAAAGTATTTGTTGAGGAACAAAAGGTGCCTCTAGAGCTGGAGATTGATCATTATGACAAGCTGGGAGATGCCGTCCATCATTTGCTAATTTGTGACGATGGTGAAATGGTGGCTACTGGTCGGCTGACGTATTATGAGAACGATACTGCTAAAATGCAGCGTATTGCCGTGCTTAAGGAGCATCGTGCAGCGGGTTATGGGCGCATATTGCTACTGGCACTGGAAGAGCGCGCGCGTGAGCTGGGGCTAAGATATTCGCTGTTGGATGCCCAATGTCAAGCTGAAAAGTTTTATGAAAAGCTCGGTTATGAGACGATATCCGATGAACCTTTTGACGATGCCGGAATACCGCACGTACGCATGCGTAAAAAGCTGTAAACGATAGTGCTAGATGCATATAATTCTGTATATGGTACATGCTAGTGAAAGTTCCTCCACTATACTATGGATAAGGAGCGATGCAGCATGGCTAACACAGAACGGGAACAGATTACGGCAGTACGCAAAAACAGGGATGGAGATCTTACGTCTTTTCAGACGTCCACCGGCCGAATTTTGGATTACAGCCAGGCGCTGAATGAGATTGAAGCAGGCTCGATTGCAGGCGTAAATGTGTTCAAGGCGAAGGATGGAAGCAAACGAATTCGCGGCGATGCCGATGGGGACCCTACCAATAATTTGGATCAGCTGCCGTTGTTCTGACCTTGGTTCCAACACTAAAATTTAAGCCCATTATCAAACGCAAGAATATACGGAAGCCGCCAGTCATCCTCTATAGGAAGGCTTGGCGGCTTTTTGTTTCTCCGGCTGTATTTGGTGTTACTGTTTTGCACGTTCCAATTCGGCAAGCTGATACTTGCGTTGTTGCTCCAGAAAGGACATGACTCCAGCCTTCTCCCGGAATTGTTCCATATTATCACTGTAATGCATCAGATGAATTCGCTCCTGAAGAGGTGTTGATAAGCTTAGCAGCTCGTCCAGTGTCGTATGGACTTCTCCTGCACCTTGCAGTTGAACCTCATGCAAAATACTCTGACATCCTCGCTCATACACCAGATGATGAAGCAAATCAGGATCAAAAATCATATCCGCACTATAAAAAAGACGACCATTAATGAATAGGGAATAGCTGTTTTTACCGGGAATATGCCGCGTAGGGATGAGCTCCACCTCAATACCAGATACTAATGTAGCAGATTTACCAGGTATTAGTATGTTTACCTCAAAAACATCTTCGAGTTTTTCAATCATGCCTTGCTGCGCCATCCCGCCCTTGAGCGTATGCTCCCATAGTGGATGGATTAATGGCTCAGCGATATAAAGTTTAGGCTTTCGACGGTGGAGAATGTTCATTTGAAAGCCGAATTCCTCCAGACCTCCGACATGATCCGCGTGAATATGGGTGATTAAAATGGCGTCAATTTCAGGCAAAGGGACGCCCATTTGGTGCAGAGCCAGAGAAGCCGTAGTTCCGCAATCAATCAGCAGTTTGCCTTCTCCGCTGTCCAGCAGCGCGTTGTTATTATAATAATGCTTAGCAAAGGCGCTACCTGTGCCCAGCATTTGTATCGTCATACTCATTTTAGGCTCACCCTCCAGGCTATGTGTATAGGACATCTATAGTCGTATTTTATCATCTATACTGTTGGAACTAAAGGATTTGGCTTCCTATGCAAAAACTTTGGACAATTTGTGAAGCACAGCGCAACTTGTGCGGCTGAGCAAGGTATAAATGTACAACAGAAGGTTTTTTAACAGATAACGATGGAGGGATATGTAGTGATGAAATGGAGAAAAGTGATGGCCCTAGTGATGGCCTTTTCGATAATGGGAGGGACCGTCATTTCGGCGGAATCTGCCAAGGACCAAGTGCAGCTGATTATTAATGGAGAAGTGTCGAAGGATAGCGCGGTGGTCATTGATGGAAAAACGTATGTGCCTATTCGCGATTTTAACGGATTAGTAAACTTTGATCCTTCTGGCGGAAAAGTTGTTTTCGACCAGCCTAATGTGCATATGTTCCTATTCAAGGGGGATACTGTGTTTGGTAACGTGAATAAGGGCAACAAGGTGAAATTCAATGTATTCAGTCAAATTGATACCTTGAAAACGGATATCTCTGGAGTGAAGGTAGCAATCACCGACCCTTCGGGCAATGTAAAGGATATTCAGTCCCAGGATATCAAAGGAGCACAAAAGGATAACTTCTGGTTCCGTACCAATGACTTTACGTATGATTTCAAAACAGCAGGGAATTACCGTGTCGGTTTTTACATTAAAGAAAGCAAGGACAGCAGCTATACATTAGTGTCCGAAAAAGTCATTACAGCGATAAATTAGGCATACCCCAAATTGACCTGCATCCTTGATCATGTTACGATACGAGGGAAAATAAAACAATTTGAAGGTAGGTATTTCCATGAGTGATCACAAACATGAACACGGTGAAGCCTGCAACCACGATCATGACCACGAACATGAAGAAATGGTTCTTACGCTAACTGATGAAAATGGTAAAGATGTAGAAATGGTGCTGGTAGAGACCTTTGACGTAGAAGATCACGTTTACGCCCTTCTGCTGGAGCGAGGCAATCCTGAAGCGGATGGCATTATTCTTCGTATGGAAGAAGAAAACGAAGAAATGGTGCTTTACAATATTGAGGACGAAGATGAATGGAAACGTGTAGAAGCTGCATATAGCGAGCTTGTTGCCCAATACGAATAGAATTGGATATAGCAGCTGTTAGAATGCTCTTCAAGACATTAAGAAGCCCCCAAACGGGGGCTTTTTTGTTGACTATCGATATATATTGCAAGCAGGGCTTCTCAGATCAGCATTATGAAATGGCGTCCGTTTCGACGATAACCTTGACCTGATGTACCGTTCGATCCTCAGGCCCTTTAACAGGCAGGCCTACTTCCACATGATCGACAATATAATCAATATTGTCTTGTGAGATTACTTCGCCCGGCAGCAGGATCGGAATACCCGGCGGATATACATAAATAAACTCTGCAATAATACGACCAGCCGACTCCTTAAATGGAACGACTTCCGTATCTCCGTAGAAAGCGTCTCTCGGAATAAGGGAGAGCTGCGGGATATCCGGTATTTTTACAACCAGCTCATGCTGCTGACCTGTAGAATAATGTATAGAAGCCAGCTCACGCAGAGCCTTCAATAAAATATCAACATCCTCTTTGGTATCCCCTGGGGTCACCAGACAGAGAATATTGTACATATCGCTAAGCTCAACCTCGATATTGTAGTGATCTCTCAGCCAATTTTCCACGTCGTACCCGGTAAGGCCCAAATGGCGGATATGAACCGTAACTTTGGTTGGATCATAATCATAGGTAGCTTCCGTGCCGAGAATTTCACTTCCAAAGCAATACAGACCTTCAATCTTGTTGACCTCTGCACGGCAATATTCAGCCAAATCCAGAGCGCGTTGTGCTATTTCATGGCCGTTAAGCGCCAGGTTACGTCGGGATGTGTCCAACGAAGCCAGCAGAATATACGAAGTGGATGTCGTAGTCAGCATACTAAAAATAGTTTGTACACGCTGCGGATTAATGTATCCGTTCTTAGTGTTCACATTCAGAATCGAGCTTTGTGTCAGGGAACCGCCCAGCTTGTGTATGCTGGTAGCTGACATGTCTGCTCCCGCCTCCATGGCGGACATCGGCAGATCAGCATGAAAATGAATCAATACACCGTGAGCCTCATCGACCAGGACCGGCACATTATAGCTGTGAGCGAGATCTACGATTTCCTTCAGATCGGCGCACACACCGTAATATGTCGGGTTGATGACAAGGACGCCCTTGGCGTCAGGGTGACGTTCCAATGCCCGGCGTACGGACTTGGTTGTAACCCCGTGGTGAATACCGAGATTCTCATCACTGACTGGAGAAATGAATACCGGCTTCGCACCAGCAAAGATGATGGCAGACATTATGGATTTGTGTATATTTCGGGGTACAATAATTTTATCACCCGGCATGCAAATGGACATAATCATGGTGATGATGGCTCCGCTTGTCCCCTGTACACTGTAATACGTATAATCAGCTCCAAAGGCTTCTGCTGCAAGCTTTTGAGCTTCTTCGATCACGCCTGTTGGCTGATGCAGATCGTCCAATGGAGCGATGTTGATCATATCTATGGAAAAGGCATTATCCCCCATAAATTCGCGAAATTCCGGATCTGCCCCCACTCCCTTTTTATGACCTGGGATGTGAAATTGAACCGGATTGCTCTGAGCATGCTTTTTCAAAGCAGTAAAAAGCGGGGTGTTGCTTTGATTCATTAGTGTTGTCACAACCTTTCATGCAGGATTCGACAATCCTGTGCAATTGATAATAGAACAAAATTGAGTATAGCAGTTTGAAGTAGGAATGCAAGCGGTTAAGGATGCATTTATTTGTGGAATAGTGGAGTAGTGGGAGAACCTGGACTGGATAACCCCAAAAAACGAAGGTGAGGATGTGGGACGGATGAGTAAAATTGGACACGAAAACGCTCCGCGACGGCTGTGGTCTCCTTTTTTTGCGCAATTATGGGTGCTCGTATTTCTGGTCGAATTTATGAAGGGCTCTCTACTGGTGGCCATCCTGCCGGTATATATGGGGGAAACACTCGGACTGTCGGCGGGAATTATCGGTTTGGCCTTTTCTCTTCAATATTTTGGCGACAATGCGTTTCGGGCGCCGGCGGGCTGGATGGCCGAACGACTCGGCTACCGCGGAACGATGTCGACCGCGCTGTTATTTACACTTGTAGCAATCACTATGCTAAGCTTGCTGACGGAGCCTGTGTGGCTCGTGCTAGCGTGCCTGCTGCTTGGACTGGGCACCTCTCCGCTCTGGCCTTGTGTCATGACCGGAACGACCGAAATGTCTGGACCTAATAATAGCAACGGCGCAGCGATGGGAACACTGGAAATTGCGTCCATGGGCGGGACTGGGCTTGGACCGCTCGTTATGAACTTTGCTATGGCATATTATAGGCATTCTTACGGAATGGTGTTTCTGATTTTAATAGGATGCAGCATTGTGCTGTTGCTGGTTGCCCTCATGCTGCCCGGATCGAACAAAACAATTGCTGCAAGAAACCCCGAACGAAGCGCTGTAGTGTCTTCCGACGGGGCCATAAAGCGGAAGCAGCAAGTATGGAAAGGAATCAAGGAGACGATCAGCACGCTCAAAACCAAGCTAAACGTCAATCCACTTATTTATCCGGCTCTGTTTTTGCAGTCGTTTGTCATCGGTCTGATCAGCCCGGTACTGACGCTGTACGCACGAACGGACCTCGGAATTTCACCGAACCTGTACAGCGTGCTTTTGATTGCAGGCGGTGGCGTGACTGTGCTGGCACTGATCCCGTGCGGTAAGCTGGTTGATCGACTTGGAACAGAGTATTTCCTGCACATTGGTTTTTTGCTTGCCGGAATTACGTTGTTTTTCTTCTCAACCGTCCGATCTATTCCGCTTGTGTTCTTAGCCGTAACGCTTATTGGTTTGGGATATGCTCTCATTTTGCCTGCTTGGAATACGTTTCTAGCCCAATTGATCCCGGAAAGCGAACGAGCGACAGTATGGGGCTTTTTTCTCACGCTCCAAGGCTCGGGTATGGTTATCGGTCCGCTCGTATCAGGATTCCTATGGGACCGTGCAGGACACACAGCCCCATTTATCATTAGTGGTGTCGTGATGCTGCTTATGTTTGGCTGCCATTTGGCTCTGGCGCGTCATCCACGTAGAAAAACCGTTCGGGCCTAAACAGTGCCTTAAAAGCGCGAGCGAGGCTACTCTTTCGGAAAAGCCATCCGGTACAGTGGCAGCAATTGCTCAAAGGTGGAACATACCGTCTGCAGCAAGGCTGCTCCGTCACTGGCGAGAGGGTCATTCCGATCAATACGGACCCCACACATCACCTCGGCTTTTTTCACCTGCTGCAGCTTGTTAATGATATTTTGAAACTCTTTAGTGTCCATTTGCTGCTGTTCTGTGCCTTCTGGAGCCATATGATCCATGGACCAGTAAAAATGACCCGGTATGTTAGCGCGCACATCGCTCAGGTTGGCTTCAAGCGCCTGGGCAAACGTGGTTTTATTCGGACTTTCATAAATGATTGCGAATATGACGAAGATATGGGAAGCGAACATACCTACCTCAAAATGTGGCAGCGCCTTGTAGCCACGTTTGTTCGCTGCCCACGCTACCCAAGTGTCCTTAGGGGGATTGACTTTGCGCCGTGCATGCTTAGCAACGTGAACGTGCATAGGCTCGCCACATAATTCTGTCAGGAACGGGGCTAGTTCCTCGCCAATCGCCTCCAGCTTGGGCCGAACCTGCTGAATTAATACCTCCATGCGAGGCTCCAGCCCTGGTATTTCAAAAACCTCAAAGTCCTTTGCAGTAAATCCACTGAATGTCATTCCGTTTCCTCCTGTATCTGGGTTAATCCATATCGTTTGGCGTAATATGTCCGATTATAGCATAATGTCAGCGGGCTTGACCGACTTTAGACCAGGCTCGGTACAAGCATATAAGGCGAAAGTAGGATTGTGCGCAGTTACTCATAAAAATAGGTCAAATAACCAAGTACCCTTACATAAAATGAAGTATAAAATAGAGCAAGGGAAGATCAAGCGGGAAAGCCGCAGGCTTGCTGTAGCCGGACTTCTTGAATCGGACTTGAAAAAGGAGGGAATGCCGTGAACAAGGGCTGTGAGGTAGAATATTGTAATCTAGAGCTCCGGTTTAGCCGTCGGCATATCCATAATCTGATCAAGGATTTGATATCGGAAGGGTATTCGCTGTACTGGAGCGAGGATGAGTCGTATCTGGTTTTGTCGGTGAGAACCGGGCGCAAGCTGGTGAAGCTCCGTTTTCAACAATTGCGCACAGGACACTACAAGTTGGCTGGAGATTATGTGATCCGTGATGCCAAGCTGGCCGAGTGGCTGGAGAAGCTGATTGGAAGCACCCGAGGTCATGCCGTTGTCAAAAGAGTCAAGGACCATCATATTTTAGTGGAAAATATTTTGTTCGGCGAGGTCATTCGTCTGGTCGAGGTAACTGGCTTTAAGCAGCGTGTCATTTATCAGAAAGGACCGGTGCTGTCAGTACAGGAAATGGAGGATATGTACGCCTCCAATGAAGGTGAAACCCGTTTGTTGTTGCTCAAAATGGAAGTGGACGATGAATTAGAGAAGTTGTTCATGGCGATGACTAAGGGAGATACGGTCAAAGCCGGGAAATGCCAAGAGCGCCTGCAAACGCTATCCCGCCAACTGCTGATGATGGAAGCGTAGTACATCTGAACACCTCATGAAAATGGGGTGTTTTGCTCTGCAAATAGACAGGGGTTCACTTCTGACACCAAAAACGTTAAAATAGAAGTGCGCGTGTTCCGATTCACATAAAGTGTAATGCGGTAAAGCGGCGATATAGAATAAAAAATATGTTGCAAAGGATGAGGAACCAGATGGCAAAACAGCAGATTGGTGTGATCGGCCTGGCGGTAATGGGTAAGAATTTGGCCCTTAATATTGAGAGCAGAGGCTTCACTGTCTCGGTTTTTAACCGCTCTCCAGAAAAAACGCACGATCTTATCAAAGAAGCAGAAGGTAAAAAACTGACGGGTACTTTCTCCATTGAAGAATTTGTGAACTCACTGGAATCGCCCCGTAAAATCCTGATCATGGTTCAAGCGGGTAAAGCAACAGATGCTACGATTGAACAGCTTGTGCCTCATCTGGACAAGGGCGACATTATTATAGACGGAGGCAATGCCTACTTCCCTGATACACAGCGCCGCAGCAAGGAACTGGAAGAAAAAGGACTTCGCTTTATTGGTACAGGCGTATCCGGTGGTGAAGAAGGTGCCTTGAACGGTCCTGCTATCATGCCGGGTGGACAAGAAAGTGCCTACAAACTGGTAGAGCCAATTCTGACAGCAATCTCTGCTAAAGTGGAAGGCGACCCGTGCTGTACATATATCGGTCCTGACGGTGCTGGTCACTACGTAAAAATGGTGCATAACGGTATCGAGTATGGCGACATGCAATTGATTGGTGAAGCTTATCACCTGTTGAAATCAGTCCTGAACGTGAGTGCCGAAGAACTGCATGAAATCTTTACGGAATGGAATAAAGGCGAACTGGACAGCTATCTGATTGAAATTACGGCTGACATCTTCTCCAAATATGACCCTGAAACAGGCAAACCAATGGTAGATGTTATTCTGGATGCAGCAGGTCAAAAAGGTACTGGCAAATGGACAAGCCAAAGTGCGCTCGATCTGGGTGTACCACTGTCCATGATTACCGAGTCCGTATTCTCCCGCTTCTTGTCTGCTATGAAAGACGAGCGCGTTGCCGCAAGCAAAGTGCTGAGTGGTCCTACTGCTGAATCCTTCAGCGGCGACAAAAAAGAATTTATCGAAAGCGTACGTAAAGCACTGTTTGCAAGTAAAATCGTGTCTTATGCTCAAGGTTTTGCTCAAATGCGCGCAGCTTCCGATGAATACAATTGGGATTTGAAATATGGAAAAATCGCTATGATTTTCCGTGGCGGTTGCATTATCCGTTCACAATTCCTGCAAAACATCAAGGATGCCTATGACCGTGATCCTGCCTTGAAAAACCTGTTGCTGGATTCCTATTTCAAAAACGTAGTAGAAAATTATCAAAATGCATGGCGTCAGGTGATTTCTGTGGCTGTATCTCAAGGTATTCCGGTGCCTGGATTCTCCAGCGCGCTTGCATATTATGACAGCTACCGCACTGAACGTTTGCCAGCAAACCTGCTGCAAGCGCAACGTGACTACTTCGGCGCACATACGTTCAAACGTGTGGACAAAGAAGGCGTATTCCATCATCAATGGTTCTAATGAACGGATTAGTGGATATATAAGAATAGCACTATAAAATAAAGGGGCTGTCTCAAATGCCCCTGAAAATCGTATCGGTGATGAGCATTACCACCGATACGTTCAAACGGGACAACGCAGAGGCCTATCCTACGTTGTCCCGTTTGCGTTTTTCCGCATCGCTGCTTTTTTAAGCAGATTGTGGGCAAGGCAAAGCCACCCGGCCTCCAGGCTTACTTTGGGTAAGCCGTGAAGCAGGAAACGCCGGAATCCCCGGTTGTTCTTCATTTGCCCAAACACACTCTCTGGCTCGATCATGCGCCGTACCGAAAGCACATACCCGTCCTCGCTGCGCAGCCGCTCCCGCATCTGTTTCTTTTGCCGCCAATAGTTCAAGCTGCCCGCAATTTCCCGGTTTCCTTTCACTTTGGTGCTTTCGGCTTTCAGTGGACACTCGCTGCAATCTGCACTCGGCAGTGACGGGTTCGAATCTCATAACCGCTTTCCGTCACCGTCCGGCTTTCGCGGTGAAATGTCAGGATCTGCCCTGCGTCTTCTTGACGTGCTCCAGATGAGGCTTCAGGCATCGCGTGTCCGCCGGGCGCTGGTGTACGCTAGCAGATGAGAATTTTTACTCACTAATTTGTATTTAGTACACAGTGAAAAGCCTGTAGTGGAAAAATTTCCATATACAGGATTTTATAATAAATTCACCCGATAATTTCATTTCCAAATCCGTCAAGATAACAGCTTACTGTATCCCATTTTACATGTAGATTCATTCAATGAACTTTGTCGCCTTTTGAGTGAATTAAAATATTCGGAGAGTATTGACAAAACCAAGAATAAATTTGTATAATTAGGAAAAATATTCACTTAGATTCCATTCTTTCTCCGGTAGCAAGCCTATTGCAAATAGCGATAAGAATCATTTTAGCGATTGCTATAATGGCTCTTTTGCCCTACCTAATCAAGTCCAACAGCATCGTCTGGATTTGCACAAAAAATATACATACCAGTAACAATTTCTGATAAGGAAGTTATGGTAGAAGTTCTGTCACTTTCATAAGGAACCACCATTTTGTTAAGCTTTTCACTCAAGTATGCGTAGCCCTTGATGCTGTCGTTTCCGACATGTTTGGCAAATCTACCTCATCCATCACCGACTACTTAGTCACATCCGATTTTTTGATCCGGTACACTGTTTATCTCTTTCCGCAAATCCTTGAGATTGAAAGCAATGGTTTGGAAACTTAATATAACGCTTATCCCAATAGATTAGGCAGATTCATATTCATTTACTTTATCTGCTTTTTATTGTGAGTGGGACTAGAACTATCTTTAACTCTGTATATTTGAAAATTTGAATATATGATTACTCAAATTTATGGTTATAAAGTGGAGATGAAAAATATGGCGACATTTATTTTTCCTGGACAAGGCTCACAGGTTAAAGGAATGGGAGGAAATCTCTTTAATGAGTTTAGGGAACTAACTGCTCAAGCAGATGACATTTTAGGATACTCTATTAAAGAATTATGTATGGAAGATCCCAACTCAACTTTAGGTCAAACCCAGTACACTCAACCTGCTTTGTTCGTAGTTAGTGCATTAAGCTATCTTAAAAGGATCAAAGAAACAGGGCGCAAACCGGATTTTGTTGCCGGACACAGCTTGGGAGAGTATAACGCATTATT
This sequence comes from Paenibacillus sp. BJ-4, assembly GCF_020404765.1. Classification (GTDB taxonomy): domain Bacteria; phylum Bacillota; class Bacilli; order Paenibacillales; family Paenibacillaceae; genus Paenibacillus. The sequence continues at coordinate 19,711 of NZ_JAIVEM010000087.1, read as the reverse complement.
TGCAGCCGGAGCATTTGATTTTGAGACTGGATTAAAATTGGTCAAAAAAAGAGGAGAACTGATGAGCCTTGCTACTGGAGGCAGCATGGCGGTGGTTCTCGGAATAACCGAAGAGAACATTGTAGAGGTGTTAGAACAAAATGGCTTATATTCGATTGATATTGCAAATGTGAATTCACCTTATCAAGTAGCAATTTCCGGTCTTAAAGAAGATATTGATAAAGCTAGGCCTATTTTTGAAGCAACTCCAAATGTCCAATTGTTCATTCCGTTAAATGTCAGCGGGGCTTTTCATTCCAGGTACATGACTGATGCACGGTTGGAATTTGAAAATATTTTGAATAAATACACTTTTTATCCATTATCTATTCCGGTTATATCCAATGTTTATGCGCGTCCCTATAAGCGGGAGCTTCTACAATCGACTTTAGCTGAACAAATTAATAGTCCTGTAAAATGGACGGAAAGTATCCGTTATTTGATGGGAATAGGAGAGTCAGTATTTGAGGAAATTGGCTCGGGAAGAATTTTAACGGGACTAGTCGAACGAATTCAAAAAGAAGCACAACCGTTGATCATCGACACTTACGAAGAAGTTGAAGAAAAGTCGGCATCAGAACCATTGAAGCATTCTCAGCCTAGTCATTCCGAAATTACTGCATCTCTACTTGGCAATCCGGAATTTAAAAATGAATATAATCTGAAATATGCGTATTTGACTGGTGGAATGCACTATGGTATTGCATCTGAGGACATGGTAATAAAAATAGGAAAATCTGGAATGATGGGATTCTTAGGAACACATGGTATGGAGCTTCCGCAAATTGATGAGGCAATCAGGCAAATTCAGAAGAATCTGAATGAGGGGCAAGCCTATGGAGTCAATCTATTTCATAACCCGGCGGACCCTGAAAGGGAAGAAAAGCTGGTTGATCTATATTTAGCGCTTAGAGTAAAAGTGATTGAGGCGTCTGCTTTTTTAACAGTAACACCCGCACTCATAAAATATCATGCCAAAGGTTTAAAAAGGGATTCTAATGGAAGGGTTGTAAGTTCAAACCGGATTATTGCCAAGGTATCCCGCCCCGAGGTAGCAGAAGCTTTTTTGAGTCCTGCTCCTAGACATATTCTGGATAAATTACTGCAAGAGAATAAAATTACTCAGGAAGAAGCGGACATGTCAGAAAATATCCCCATAGCAGATGACATATGCGCTGAATCGGATTCAGGAGGCTATACAGATGGTGCATCGGCTTATACTTTAATTCCGGCTATGATGTCATTAAGGGATGAAATGAAGGAAAAATATCATTACCACAATAATGTACGGGTAGGGGCAGCAGGCGGGATTGGAACACCGCAAGCAGCAGCAGCGGCTTTTATACTTGGAGCGGCTTTTATTCTGACAGGTTCAATCAATCAATGTACGGTGGAAGCAAGAACTAATGACGTAGTAAAGGAATTGTTGCAGCAAATCAATGTTCAGGATACGGATTACGTACCGTATGGCAATATGTTTGAAACAGGTGTAAAAGTTCAAGTACTTAAAAAAGGAGTGTTTTTTCCTGCGCGAGCAAAAAAATTATATGATTTATATTGCCAGCATCATTCCCTAGACGAGATTGATGAAAAGACAAGGAATCAAATTCAGGATAAATACTTTAAACGAAGCTTTAATGAGGCATATGAAGAGATAAAAGCTCATTCCCCTGAACACAAGATCAATAAGGCAGATCAGAACCCAAAGCAAAAGATGGCGTTAATTTTCAGGTGGTATTTTGAATACAGCAATAGATTAGCTTTGAGCGGAAGTAAAGAAAATATTGTGGATTATCAGGTTTATTGCGGATCAGCCCTTGGCGCGTTTAATCAGTGGGTTAAAGGTACGGACATTTCGGTGTGGAAAAATCGCCATGTGGATGAGATTGGGGAAAAAATAATGAATGAAACGGCAAAAATGTTAAATCAAAAATTCAACAGCTTTTTTAGCATTAAAGAATTATAAAGCTGGTTGTCCAAACAATTTTTATTGGAGGAGAGTTTATGGAACAAAAAAAGGGTCCGGAAAACACTTCATACGTTTCTCGAATTTTCGAAGTATGTAATAAATATCCCGATAAAAAGCTGTTTATTTATCAAGATAAAAATGAATTTCCTAATTTCCTTGATGGGCAAACCTTAATAAATAAAATAAGAACTGTAGGCAGTGCCTTGCAATCAAAGATGGTACCGGCCGAAAAAGCAATTCTTATATTGCCGCAAGGATTAGAATATATTTATAGTATTATGGCATGCTGGTATGCCAATGTTGTAGCGATACCTGCACCAATTACTGACCCGGTTGTTAAAGCCCAGGACCTGGAGAAGCTATCGCTAATCTTAAAAGATTCTCAAGCGTCATGCATTATAACAAATACATATTTTATGGGGGTTCTTAAAGAAAACCCGAATTTTGGTTCATTATTTATGTTGAATGTTGATGATACGGCATGGGATGGATTTACTATTACCGAGGAAAAAAGCCATAATCCGGGGGATCTTGCCCTTTTGATTTATACTTCAGGTTCTACATCCCAGCCTAAGGGTGTTATGATCAGTCATAAGAACCTGATGTTTCAAGCCGGAGCAGATCAGTGGAGAATAGACCAGGATACACGTATGGTTTCCTGGCTCCCCCAATTCCATGCCTTTGGACTTCACAATAATATATTAGTCCCGCTTCTACATGGAGCTTCCAGTGTAATTTTGTCCCCAAGCCGGTTTATTAAAAACCCCGAAGCCTGGCTTGAAGCCATTGACCGCTATCAGGCTACGCATACCGCTGTGCCAAACTTCGCTTTTGAGTATTGCTGCTCATCAATAGACCTTGATTCTGTAAAAAATCTCTCCCTGGCTTCGATCAAGGCGATTATTTGTGCGGGGGAGCCCATAAGAGAGGAAGCTTACCAAAGCTTCAATATGAAGTTTAAAAGTATAGGACTTAGGGAGAACGTCTTTTGTCCTCTTCTCGGCCTGTCAGAAGTGTGTCCTGTTGTCAGCATCAAGCCAGGCGAACCTGTCCGCTATTTGAATTTGGATGTTGACTGTTTGGATCAAGGCAAAGTTAAATATAGCGATAATCCGGGCAAGAGCAGGTCTGTCTCAAGCTGCGGAGAGATTGAGAAGCCTACAAAGATCGTCATTGCCAACCCTGAAACCCGTGTATCCTGCTCGCCTGGAGAGATTGGCGAGGTCTGGATCAAATCTGACGGTGTGGGATTGGGGTATTTCAACAGAGAGCAGGAAACGGAACAAAGCTTTTCTGCAATTTTGGATGATACGAAGGAGGACGGATTCTTCCGTACAGGGGATATTGGATTCATTGAAGACAATCACCTCTATATCATCGGACGGGAAAAAGAGGTCATGGTCATTCGCGGCAAAAAGCATCACCCCATTGATCTGGAATGGACGGTCAAGAAAAATCTTCCGGAGCTTGCTGCTTCAATAGCAATCTTCTCTTGTGAAATCGGGCAGGAGGAAAGAGTGGTGGTCGTTCAAGAGCTTGAAGCACCCGTTAGCGAATCCGAGTGTAAAAAAATAGTGAAAGATATTATTCGCGTCGTGACTGAAACCCATGGCGTTGAAATCTATGAAATCGATTTGGTTCAGAGCGGCAGCATTCCAAAGTCAGGCAGCGGCAAAGTTCAAAAGAAAGCCTGCCGCAATCTCTATCTGAATCATGAGCTTATAGTAATTCATAAATATGTGCGGGGGATTCATACCGCTCCAATAAAGGTTCAAGAAGTCTCAGCAGTCAAGACTGACGAAATGATTGAAGCTTTGAAGAAGAAGGTATTTCTTCCGATCCTTGACTTGGACCCTGCCGCACTGGAAGAGACAACCGTGTTATTTGAACTAGGGATGAATTCCGTCCAGTACGTACAGATCTCCAGGAAGATAGAAGAAATTTTCAATATTCAATTTGAGACTGTCAGATTGTTTGAGCATGTAGATTTTGAGGATTTGGCGAAGTATATTCTAACACAAATAGATGGTTTGCCTGTTCGAGAGACATCTGAAGCTCAAGCTATTGCACAGGTTAGGGCTTCAAGCGATTCACCAGTCGCCGTTTCCGGAAACACCAATCAAGGGGATATTGCGATCATTGGGGTATGCTGTGATTTTCCGGGGGGCTCTGTTGATTTAGAACATTTTTGGGATAATATCATTGGAAATTCCGATTGCATCACTCCGATTGAGCAAAGCCGTCCGGGTATTTTAAAAGACTTCGAAGCCTATTACGGAGATTTAGAGGATTCTTTTCCGCAATGGGGGGGCTTTATTAAAGATGTGGAGATGTTTGACGCTCCTTTTTTTCACATTTCGCCTTTGGAAGCGGAGAGTATGGACCCTCAGCAGAGAAAATGTCTGGAGTTCACCTGGACTGTCATTGAGGATGGCGGATACAATCCTGCCCGGTTAGCCGGACAAGACGTTGGCGTTTTTATTGGTGTTCATTATAACGATTATGCAGAGCTGGTTCTAAGACAGCCTGAGCTTATGGAAACCTACGGGGCTTACCTCGATTCGGGGCTTCATATGAGTATGATTGCAAACAGGGTTTCGCGCTGGTTCAATTTTCATGGTCCAAGTGAAGTGGTCAATACGGCTTGTTCAAGCTCGTTAGTAGCCGTACACCATGCCGCAGAAGCGATTCACAAGGGAGAATGCAGTCTGGCCGTTGCAGGAGGCATTAACCTTATCCTGACGTCCCGGGTCTACCGCGCCTGCCATAAAGGAAGAATGCTGGCAAAAGACGGACGTTGCAAAACCTTTGACGAGCAGGCAGACGGATTTGTAAGGGCGGAAGGGTATGGCGCCGTATTGCTCAAGGCATACGACCAGGCCGTGGAAGATAAGGATACCATTTACGGAATCATTAAAAGAACGGTGATCAACCATGATGGACATTCCGGCTCATTAAGAGCGCCAAATCTCAATGCTCAAAAGGAGCTTATTAAGGCGGCGTATAAAGATTCCGACGTCCCGCCCGAAACGGTCAGTTATATTGAGACCCATGGGACAGGAACTTCCTTGGGTGATCCTATCGAGGTTCAGGCCATTCAGGAGGCATTTAAAGAGGTTAATCCCCATATCCTCAATTCCTACTGTGGCGTAGGTTCCGTTAAAACCAATATCGGCCATCTCGAATCCGCCTCTGGCATAGCCGGACTTATAAAGGTTCTTCTATCCATGAATAAAGGCATGCTGCCGGGTATTGTTCACTTTAACAAGCTGAATCCCTATATTCCGCTGAGTATGAGCCCTTTATATATTGTAGACCGCGTGAAAGAGTGGAAGAGACTGACCAACTCAGACGGGCAGGAGATCGCAAGACGGGCGGGGATCAGCTCTTTTGGCTTTGGCGGCGCAAATGCCCATGTGGTAGTTGAGGAATATATTCCTCATCATAAGGTCGAAGGAGCGGCTGCCGGTCTAACTCAAGGTAAGGCGGCGATCATTCCGCTGTCGGCAAGGAATAAGCAACAATTAAATGCTTATGCTCTGAGATTGCTTAAATTTCTAATGAAATTTAATACAGAGATTCATCTCGAAGATTTGGCCTACACGTTTCAGGTCGGACGCGAGGCAATGGAGGAGAGAGTGTCATTTGTAGCCAATAACATTCAGGGATTGATTGAACAATTAAAAGATTTTACGGAAGGAAAAGACCAGATTCAAAATTGCTATGGCGTTGCACCGGATGAGGATTCTCAGGAAAAAGAATTTGCTGAATTATGGGCAAAGGGTTTGAGCATGGACTGGAATCAGCTGTACGGCGAGATAAAGCCCCGCCGGATGAACGTTCCAACCTATCCCTTTGCCAAGGAGCGTTATTGGATACCCGAGGCGGAAGTTAAGCGTGGCAGTCAAATCACTCCTGTACCTGGAGCGTTCATTCATCCTCTCCTGCATCAGAATACTTCGGATCTTTCGGAGCAGCGGTTTAGCTCGGCCTTTACAGGTGAGGAGTTCTTCCTTAGCGATCATATAATCAACGGACAGAAGATCCTGCCGGGGGTTGCCTATATTGAAATGGTCCGGGAAGCGGCAAGGCAGGCTACAGGCGCCTCGGAAGAGAGCCATAATAGAATACGGATAAAAAACATGGTTTGGGCGCAGCCAGTTGTTGCAGTCAGCAGCCCTGTGAAGGTAGATATCTCTCTTTTTCCAGAAGAGAATGGGGAGATTGGCTATGAAATATACAGCAATATTTCTAATGATGATCCCGGGTATAGCGTAAATAGCCAGGGCAGTATAGTGCTGAGTCCGGCTGTACACCCTCAAATGCTGGATATTGGGGCCTTGAAGGCTATGTGCAGTGAGAACCGCTTTTCCGCCGGGCAATGCTATGAGGCGTATAGAGAGCTGGGCATTGACTATGGCTTGGGACATCAGGGGATTGAAGCTTTATACGTGGGTGAAGGTAAAGTCCTGGCGAAGCTGTCCTTGCCCGCTTGCGTAATGGACACCAAGGATCAATTTGTGATCCACCCGAGCGTAATGGATTCGGCTTTGCAGGCATCGATAGGCTTAACCTTGCTTTCCGGTGATCGGAAGGCCGTCTTGCCTTTTGCGCTCGACGAGGTGGAGGTTTTCGAAAGATGCCGTCCTAATATGTGGGGTTATATCCGTCATATTGGCAGTAAAACGCCTGAGAAGAAGGTGCAAAAGCTTGATATCGACCTGCTGGATGAGGACGGCAAAGTTTGTGTGCGAATAAAGGGGCTATCGTTAAGAGTATTAGAAGATCAGGCGTATGGTGAGGCTCCGGCAGAGACTCATATGCTTGAGCTTTACTGGAAAGAGCAGCCTATTGAGCCTGAAGGGCTAAAGATCAAGTACGCCCAGCATGTGGTGGTGCTTTGTGAACCCGAAGAAGCTATCCTTCATACGGTTCAAGCTGGGATGGATCAAGCACAGCTTATTGTCTTGCATTCTGAAGACCAAGCTATTGACCAACGATTTGAAGCCTACACGGTACGGCTGTTTGAGGAAATACAACGTATTTTAAAAGCAAAACACACAAGCAGAGTATTGATTCAGGTCGTCATTTCCTTTAACAACGAACAAATGCTCTTATCCGGTCTGTCCGGATTATTAAAGACGGCCCAATTGGAAAATCCAAAAATTTCCTGTCAGTTGATTGAAATTGAAGCCTGGGACAAACCGGAAGAATTAGTGAAGCAGATGACTGAGAATAGCAGAGGCAGCTTTGATAATCCTATTCGATATCTAAACGGTAAAAGATGGGCTGTAGACTTGAAAGAATTGGATACAGTAAATGATGAAGTCCATATTCCATGGAAGGATAATGGCACCTACCTGATTACTGGCGGCGCAGGAGGCATTGGCTTGATCTTTGCCGAAGAAATTGCCCAGCGTGTTCAGGGCGCAAACTTAATATTAACAGGCAGATCCCCACTCCGTGCGGACAAGGCAGCCCAACTTGCAAAGCTGCGGGAATCAGGAGCGTTCATAGAATATAGGCAAGCAGATATCACGCAAAAGGATGCTGTTGCCGGATTAATCCGAAGTATTCAGGATAAGTTTGGAAATATTAACGGCATCATTCATAGTGCAGGGGTCATTCGGGATAACTTCATCATTAAGAAGACCAAAGAAGAGCTAAAAGAGGTATTAGCACCCAAAGTTACAGGGCTGTTTAATATTGACCAGGCAAGTAAAGACATTGACATGGATTTCCTCATTCTATTTTCTTCTGTGGCTGATCTTATGGGGAATCTTGGTCAGGCTGATTACGCTGCTGCCAATGCTTTTATGGATGCTTATGCGAAATACCGAAATCAACTGGTGGCGGCAGAGCAGCGCTCTGGACAGACATTATCCATTCTTTGGCCTCTATGGAAAGATGGAGGGATGAAGGTGGATCAGGAATCCGAGAAGATTATGCTGGAAAGAATGGGTTTGGCCCCCATGCATACGGCAGCGGGTATCCGGATGTTGTATCAGGGTCTAGCCTCCGGCAGAGACCAGCTAGTAGTCATGCACGGCGACCTCAACCGGCTGCGTGCTGCACTGCAGGGGAATAATATCAGTGCCGGCGCCTCAGAAGCGCTTTATACCGGAGAGCAGCAGATAGAAAATAGGGGCAATCTGGGAAGCGTGGCGAAGGAGAAAGCGGTAAACTACTTTAAAACCGTGCTTTCATCTGTACTCAGGCTGCCTGCATACCGGATAGAAGCTGATGCCAAAATGGAGAAGTATGGCATAGATTCCATTATGATTATGCAGCTGACAAATGAATTAGAGAAAACATTCGGTTCATTGTCAAAAACACTATTTTTTGAATATCAGAGCATTCAGGAATTAACGGACTATTTCCTTGAATCCTATGCAGATAAAATGGCGGAATTACTCGAAATAAATGGGAATACGGAGAATTCCGGTTCGAAGCCGTCTGAAACCACTAGGCTGGAAACAGTGACGAAGACTTCGGAAACGACTCTTAGAAGCCGTAGACATCAACGTTTTGCCAATATTCATACTGAATCCCCGCAAGCGACAACAACAGATGCGTTGGATATTGCCATTATCGGTGTTTCGGGACGTTACCCTGGAGCAAGGACAGTACAGGAATTTTGGGAAGTCTTGAGGGACGGCAAGGACTGCATTACAGAAATACCAAAGGACCGGTGGGATCACCGTTTGTTTTTTGATGAAGACAAGAACAAGCCTGGAAAAACCTACAGCAAATGGGGAGGCTTTATAGAAGATGTAGATAAGTTCGATCCCCTGTTCTTTAATATATCGCCGCGGGATGCTGAAATGATGGACCCGCAGGAACGCTTGTTTTTAGAATGTGTATATGAATCTTTGGAGGATGCGGGGTATACCCGAGAAGCTTTACATGCAGCTGCGGATTCTGGCTTGAAAGGCAATGTCGGAGTTTATGTCGGAGCCATGTATGAAGAATACCAGTTGTATGGCGTTCAGGAAACCCTTCAGGGCAGACCCATTGCTCTTCCGGGGAATATATCCTCAATAGCGAATAGAATTTCTTATTTCTTTAATTTCCAGGGTCCAAGTATGGCTGTCGATACCATGTGTTCTTCCTCCTTGACGGCCATACATTTAGCCTGCCAGAGCTTACAAACCGGCGGATGTGAGCTGGCGATTGCAGGAGGTGTGAATGTTTCCATTCATCCCAACAAATACCTGGCGCTTGCCCAGGGGAAATTTGCGTCCAGCAAGGGCAGATGTGAAAGCTTTGGGCAGGGCGGGGACGGGTATGTTCCTGGTGAAGGTGTTGGCGCAGTAATCCTAAGGCCACTTTCCAAAGCCATCGAGGCCGGAGATCATATCTATGGGGTTATTAAAGGAACGGCGATTAATCATGGGGGAAAAACAAACGGATATACGGTTCCTAATCCGAACGCGCAAGCAGCAGTAGTCAATCAGGCTTATAAAAAAGCAGGAATTGACCCAAGCACAATCAGCTATATTGAGGCGCATGGTACCGGAACTTCTTTGGGCGATCCTATTGAAATCTCCGGGTTAAGCAAAGCATTCCGGGAATATACAGATAATACGCAGTTCTGCGCTATTGGATCATTAAAATCAAATATTGGGCATTGTGAAAGTGCAGCCGGCATCGCAGGAATAACCAAAGTATTGCTTCAACTTAAATTTCAAAAATTAGCGCCGTCGCTGCATTCTAAAACATTAAACCCTAATATTGACTTTATCCATACACCCTTTGTAGTGCAGCAAGAGCTTGCTGATTGGGAGCATCCGGTGATTAACGGAAAGGAAATTCCAAGACGTGCCGGAATAAGCAGCTTCGGTGCCGGAGGGGCCAATGCCCATATCATTGTAGAAGAATATATAGAACAAAACCGGCAGGAGACTCTAATCACACAACCAGTAATTATTGTATTGTCGGCAAAGAATGAAGAACAGCTTACCAAGCGGGTTCAGCAATTGTTAGCCGTTATCGGGGAACAGCAATTCACGAATGATGACCTGACATCTATCGCTTATACCCTTCAGGTTGGGCGTGAAGCAATGGAAGAGAGAATGGCTGTTATTGCCGGTTCTGTTCATGAGCTTCAGAGCAAGCTGAGGGCATTCATTGAAAATCAGAATGAGGTTGAGGCGGTATATAAAGGGCAGATTAAACGCAATAAAGCGGCTTTATCCATTTTCGCAGCAGATGAAGAATTACAGGAGGCTATGGATAAATGGGTCCAGCGCAAAAAATATGAAAGAATTGCGGAGCTTTGGGTTAACGGAGTCGATTTTGATTGGAATAAATTATATGCTGCCGTTAGACCTAAACGCATAAGCCTGCCAACCTACCCTTTTGCCCGGGAACGTTATTGGATGCCTACAGTGAAGCCTGTTCCCGGCGGAATACAAGACCCGGTTGCTTCTGAGGCTGCGCCGTCCGCATATACGGAGAACATGGTTCTGGTGAAAGATTGGAGTCCCCAAAGTGCTGAACCGCACAGGGATGCGAGTGAAGGGATCATTATTGTAGCAGGAACATCGGCTACGGAGAAACTGGCTTTTACGTTGTTTAAAGATCATCGGGACATTCGGATCGTACAGGTTATCCATGGCGGAAATCCGTATTTGCGAGGAATAACTACCGACTTCTATTCCGGTTCGGCAGGCGAACGCCTTTATCAACAGGTAAAGGAAGCCATTCCTGATCAAAGAATACTGGGTGTAATTGATATTTCGGCCTTGGATAGTGAATATGAGCGATCTTTGGATGTAGAACTCGGCAAGATCAAATTCCTGCAACAAATCATTGAGAATCACAGGAATGACCACTGTAAGTTTTTACAAATTACTTATAATTTAAATGACCTGGACACTAAAATAACGACCATGAACGGCGCACGCCTGGCAGGATTCTACCGCATGCTGAGTGCCGAGTACAGTCAAATTCAAAGTATGACGATGGATACGGATTGTTCAATTCAAGAGAATCATCGGCTTGCCCTACAAATTCAAATGGAGTTTTTAAATAAGAATACGGAGAACGTGACAGAATGTTGCTATCGTAACGATAAGCGGTATATGCCTGTGCTGAAATCTCACCCTGTGGAGGATGCTGCATGGGAAAGGATTAATGCCACTGCAAAGGTTGAAGACCAAGATGTTGTTGTCGTTACAGGCGGATCGCGGGGAATTGGCGCGGCTGTTGCCAGACATATCGCTTCGCAGGGAGTTAAAAATCTGGTAATTATGGGCAGAGAAGAGCTGCCTGAGCCGTCCCGGTGGAAAGCGGTGCTGGAAAGTCAAGAAAAGTCTGAGCTGAAAGAAAAGCTAAAGGCCATGCAATATTTGATGGACCAGGGGATAAAGGTTCTCTATGATCATACCTCTTTAACTAATCTGGAGGGTCTCCGCCTCCTGTTACGGAAGGTTCATAGAGATTTAGGCCCTGTAACGGGCGTGTTCCATTGTGCCGGGCTTGCAAGCAACAATCCTGCCTTCTATAAAAAAGAGCTGAGCGATATTGCAGCCGTGTGCGAGCCGAAAATAAAAGGGCTTGTTACCTTGCACCAAGCTGTTGAAAACGAGCCGTTAAAATTCTTTGTTTTATTTTCATCCATATCCGGGGTTGTACCGGCGCTGGCAGCCGGCCAAAGTGATTATGCCGCAGCAAATGCATATATGGATTATTATGTGCTGAATCAACACGGAGAGGGCAAGGCATATTTCCAATCCATTCAATGGCCTGCCTGGAGTGAGACGGGAATGGCTTCAGGGGTAATGCGCACACCCGCTTACACCCGAACGGGAATCTCGGCCTTAGGAACGGCAGACGGAATAAGGTTTCTGGATTATTTGCAGAGCAGTCCGTATCCTGTCAGCATTCCCTGTAAAGCGGATTCGAGCACATTCGCAAGCGGCTTGATGCTGAAAGCTGAGATCAAATCTGCGAAAGAAGAAGATCGCTTGCCTCAGCATGATCGGAAGGGAAAATCAGAAAGTCCCCCTACAGGGGGAATAGGTGGTTTGCGAGAGCCTGTTGTTAAGTGGCTGCGGTCTGTTTTGGCATCGGAATTAAAGCTAAAGGAAGATCAGCTTAATGAAGATAAGCCATTCAGTGATTATGGGGTCGAGTCGATTACATTGGCCCAATTAACGCAAGCGATGCAGCAAAAGGTGGATAAGCCGATTACGCCGTCCTTACTGCTGGAACATAGCACAATAGCGGCATTGGCGGATTACTTTGTTTCCAACCACTCCGAAGCTTTACAAAACAGTCTTGGAGAAACCCGCATTACGCCAAATATCGCCTATTCTCAAACCGAAACATCCGAAGCGGATACGGGCATAAAGAGTCCTTTCGTAACGGATCAGGCCAATACAACGGAGGATATCGCCGTGATCGGAATATCCTGCCGGTTTCCGGATTCTCCCACGAAGGAGGACTATTGGAACTTGCTGGCGCAAGGGAAATGCGCGATCCGGCCATTAACCGAGAGACGCTGGCAATCTGAGGACAGCCCTGTATATTACGGCGGATGGATTCAAGATGCGGAGCGGTTTGATCCGAAATTTTTCAATATTAATGAACATGATGCGGCCATTATGGATGTGCAAGCCCGGATTATTTTGGAAGAAAGCTTAAAGGCCGTTTATGATGCGGGATACGATCACAAGCAATTATCAGGACACAAGACAGGGGTTTATATTGGAGGACGGTCGCAGCCTGTAGCGGACCTGGAGACGGTGCTTGAGGCTCCGAACCCCATTTTGGGAATCGGCCAAAACTATATTGCGGCCAATATTTCGAAATTTTTCAATTTCAAAGGACCCAGCATGATCGTTGATACGGCTTGTTCATCAGGAATATCCGGTCTGCTCCTTGCCGCCGATGCTTTGCGGGCCAAGAGAATGGATATGGCTCTAGTCGGAGCGGTCAGCGTACAGACGGATTCCCTTGCCCATGACATGCTTGCGGCCCGGAATATTTTAAGCAAAAATGGCGAGTTTCATATATTTGACAAGCAATCTGAAGGAGAGGTGCTGGGAGAAGGCGCAGGGGTTGTCCTGCTCAAGCGGCTTGATGATGCCATAAGGGACGGCAATCATGTGTACGGCGTTATCAAGGCAATCTCCGTTAATAATGACGGCAAAACACTTGGTCCCGGTTCACCGAATATCCTTACTCAAAAGCAAGTCATGCAGGACGCGCTGGAATTAAGCGGAGTGCAAGCCAGGGACATCGGGTACATCGAAGTCAACGGGGGCGGCTCGCCTGTCGTTGATTCAATCGAAATTAAAGCCGTGTCTGAAGTCTACAGCCTTAACAGACGGGATTTGCCGCTATGCTGTATCGGATCGGTTAAGCCGAATATCGGGCATTTGTTATTAGCATCCGGGTTAGCCGGATTTATCCGTTGTGTATTAAGTGTGCATCATAAAAAAATTCCACCGTTCTTATCTGCTTTAACGCCTTTCGATTACTATGATTTTTCCGCTTCCCGTATCTGCTTTAACCGGGAGACTATAGATTGGCGGGCGGATGCCGGAAAGAAACGGATTGCGGCGCTCAATTCCTTTCCCGACGGCGGTACAAACTGCCATGTGATTATAGAGGAATTTGTGCCTCATGCCGATTACAGACAATACCTTTTCCCTAAGACGGCTCCAACAATGGATAAGAAATATTTTCCGATAAGCAATGGCAGAACTTCTTTGAAGGAACTGGTAATAGCCGGCAAACCGCAGGATGCAAGCCAACGAAAGGAGCGAAATATAACAAATGTGTGGGGCGACTACTATGAATAAAACACTGAATACGTTGATCACGATTGCGCATCCGATTATTAAGCATCATTTGGTTAAGGGACAGCCGTTACTGCCTGGCTTAGCCTATATTGATATGTTATACCAACTGGCGAAGCAATCGCTGGGCTTGGATTATCAAAGGCATTGCTTAAAAAAGCTGTCGATTTTCAATCCCTTGATTGTACGTGAAGACCAGCCGGTAGAACTGAAGATTTCTTTTAACAAGAATGCAAGCTACTGGGATGTGTCGGTTAACGGAACAGAGACGGATCTACACGGGAATCCGCTTCAAGAGAAATTGTATATTACGGCCGAATTGCATGAGGAAGAAGTAAAGCTTGATAACTATATAAATATAGAAGCAATGCAGCGAACGGCTGTACGGTATTTAAACATTGAAACCCTATACGAGCAGGCCAGAGCGCAAGGATTGGTCCATACGGGGATGATCAAAGCCGATGCTGAAATTTATCTGACCAATCCGGGGTGTTTTGTAATAGTGGATGTAGGTGCGGACTACCGTAGCGAAGCAGAACATTATCTTTTTCACCCTACACTCATTGACGGTACCGGACTGGCATCGGAAGCATTAATCGAGAAAGACGGAAATAGCGCTGCGGAAGAGTTATATATCCCTTTATATTATGAAGCTTTTTATTGCAAAGAACCTTTACGCACCCGCTGCTATGCTACGGTTCATTTATCTTCCGGCCATTCAGGCAAAGAGATCCGCGTGATGGATATTCTGTTCTTCAATGCGGAAGGAACACAAATTGGCGAACTGCGCGGCTTAACTACCAAGCGGGTAAGATTTGACGGCCAAATCAATCCATCCATGCCAAAAGAGATCAATAGAAATCAAGGATCAGTGCAGGAGCGGTTAAGTCAGATTTTTTCCAAATACCTTGCATGGGAAGCGTCTGAGATTGACGTAAACATAGGGTTCTATGAGTTGGGGCTGGAATCTGCGCAATTGCTGGCTGTTGTTAAAGACCTTGAAGAGGCTTTTGGGCTGGCATTAGCCCCGACCGTATTGTTTGAGTACACGACAATTGCGGAACTGGCTGCATACTTTACAGAGAAGGGCGCCGCGCCCATAGGCCAATTTAATAGCGGAATACAGGAGATGAATCAGGGGCAGGCCGAGGAAGATATTGCGATTATAGGCATGGCAGGACGCTTTCCCCAATCAAGGAATATTGAAGAATTCTGGGATAACTTGAAAGAGGGAAAGGATTGCATCCGTGAAATCCCGAAATCCCGCTGGAATTGGGAGGAATTCAAGGAGCTAAAATCGCCTTCAGGTAAAAACATCTCCAAATGGGGCGGATTTATTGATGAGCCGGATTGCTTTGATCACCAGTTCTTTAGAGTAACGCCGCGGGAGGCGAAAACGTTAGATCCGCAGGAACGGTTGTTTCTGGAAACCTGCTGGGAAGCGATTGAGGATTCGGGATATACTGCGAGCACTTTAGCGATGACGCCTGGCGAGGTTAAACGACACCCTGTAGGGGTGTTTGTCGGGGTCATGCACAAGGATTATTCCTTGATTGGCGCTGAGGCGATGGCGCGGGGGAGCGTATTTCCATTGTCGTTAAACTATGGACAAATCGCGAACCGGGTTTCTTATTTCTGTAATTTTCACGGGCCAAGCATGGCAGTAGATACTTTGTGCTCTTCTTCACTTACTGCTGTACATCTGGCCCTGGAAAGCATCCAGCGCGGCGAATGTGAAGTTGCGTTGGCGGGTGGAGTAAACTTGTTACTTCATCCTAATAAATATATAGCTTATGGAATGATGGATTTCCATTCCAGTGACGGTTATTGCCGTACTTTCGGAAATGAGGGGGACGGCTATGTTTCAGGAGAAGGTATCGGTGCGGTTATATTAAAGCCGCTGAGCAAAGCAATACAGGCAAGAGATCATATTTATGCCGTCATTAAGGGCAGCGCTGTTAATCATGGCGGTACGGTGAGCGGAATTACCGTTCCAAGTCCGGTCGCTCAGGCAGATGTCGTCACGGAATGCTTGAAGAAAACGGGTATCCATCCCAGAACTATCAGCTATGTAGAGGCCCATGGGACAGGCACTTCTCTGGGGGACCCCATTGAGATTCAAGGTCTGATGAAGGCTTACCGGCGATATACGGAGGAAACGCAGTATTGTGCGATCGGATCGGTGAAGTCAAATATCGGGCACAGTGAATCCGCAGCCGGGATTAGCGGTTTGATCAAGGTTGCTCTTCAGCTTTACCACAAGACGCTGGTACCGTCCTTGCATGCTGAAGAAGTAAATACACATATTCATTTTGAACAGTCTCCGTTTTACATACAGCGTAGAAATGAAGAGTGGAAGCAGCCTGTATTGAACAAAAACGGAAAAGAAGCAGCTTATCCCAGAAGAGCCGGATTAAGTTCTTTTGGCGCTACAGGTTCGAATGCCCATGTTATTTTGGAGGAATACGTTCCTGAAGCAGTTCCCCAGCAAACAACCGGGGCGGTGAATAACCATTCTGACCCTGTGATTATCCTGCTTTCTGCCAAGAATAAAGAACGTCTGCAAGCGTATGCCAAGAAGCTGCTTGAGTTCTTGAAGTATAGCGAGGTCAACTTAAACAGCCTGGCTTATACCTTACAGGTCGGACGCGAGAATATGGAAGAACGGGCAGCATTTGTAGTACAGGATGTTTCCGCGCTGATGATTAAATTACAGCATTTTATCGACGGCAGGAAAGAAATGGATGGATACTTGCAGGGACAAGTGAAGAAGAGCAAAGGTGTAACGGATGCCGATCAGAGTTATCCAACCTTAATTAATCAATGGGCCGGCATAAGAGACTATATGAAAATAGCGGAGCATTGGGTTACTGGACATAGGATCGAGTGGGAGTCTCTGTATGGCGGAATAAAGCCTCAACGTATCAGTTTACCGACGTACCCTTTTGCAAGAGAGCGTTTTTGGGTGCCGGAGCTTGAGGACAAGCTGGTAAGAACGCCGATAGATTCAAATGCTGTAACGGCGATCCATCCTTTATTGCATCAAAATACTTCGGATCTTGCTGAACAGCGTTTCACTTCAAATTTTACCGGGAAGGAATTTTTTCTGGAGGATTTGCAGACGGCGGGGAGCAGCACATTGCTGATCGGGGCTTACCTGGAAATGGCAAGGGCAGCGGTAGACCAGGCTACAAGCAGTATTAGGGAGGATAACAGCAGAATCAAGCTAAAGGATGTCATTTGGGCCAAACCTGTTGATGTTCAACAACAACCCGTTCAGGTGCATATCGGGCTTTTCCCTGAGGATAATGGCGAGATTGCCTATGAAATTTATACTGCACCCGGGCTGCCTGGTTCTGAACCGGTTCTGCATTGCCAGGGAAGTTCATTCCTGAATTCGGATACCGAAGCTCCGGCTTTAGACATTAAGGCCATACAGAAACAGTGTCAGCAAGGTGATTTATCATCCGGCCAGCGTGACCAGGCCAAAGCCAGGGGGATCGGGACATTATGGATGGGAACCGGTCAAGCGCTTGTTAAGATGGCGTTATCTACTTCAGCCGCAAGCGCACAGCATCCGTTCATTCTTCACCCCAGCTTGATCGATTCCGCATTACAAGCAGCTATCGTGTTCATGGAAAGTACCGCTAAGTCCTATGACGGCAAAGCTCATGCAGGTTATGTCCTGCCGTATGCGCTTCAGGAGCTTGAGATTTTCGGCAACTGTTCTTCTGCAATGTGGGCGTTGATCCGGTGCAGCGGCAATGATGAAGCAGGAGGAAGAGAACGGAAATTTGATATTGATATCTGTGATGAGCAAGGCAAGGTATGTGTGCGCATAAGAAGGTTCTCGATCAGAGTAGCCGGATTGGATATCCAACCGGCAGCAGCTCCCCCGGCTTCCGATGCGCTGCTTATGTTAAAGCCCGGCTGGAAAGAGCAAGCGGCCTTAGAGGGAGCTGGAGATTCTGGCTACAGCCGCCACCTGGTAGTACTCTGTGAAATCAGCGGTATTTCGCGCGAGGATCTGGAGGGCAACATGCCGGAAGCCCAATGCCTGGTTCTACAATCCGCGCAAGGAGAACTGGACCAACGCTTCCAGGAGTATGCTGCACAGATATTTGACGAAGTGAAGAGTATCCTCAAGGCCAAGCCCAAGGAAAAGGCGCTTCTGCAGCTTGTAGCCCCAGCCCGGGGCCAGCAGCAGCTATTCCGTGCTCTGTCAGGGATCCTTTATACGGCGCAGTTTGAAAATCCCAAGGTTATGGGGCAGCTTATTGAAGTAGAACCGGGAGAAGATACAGGAAGTCTTATAGCCAAGCTGAATGAGAATAGCCGCAGCCTGGCGGATAAGCAGGTTCAATATATAGACGGAAAGCGCCGGGTGGCTGTCTGGAGTGAAATCAGCGCGGGAGCATCCAGAGTGAAGCCGCTATGGAAGGACCATGGAATCTATTTGATTACGGGGGGCGCAGGGGGCCTCGGGCTTATATTTGCCGGCGAAATTGCCGGTCAAGCCAAGCATGCGACGCTGATTCTGACCGGCAGATCCCCGCTTAACGAAGACAAGCAGTCTGCGTTAAAGGCGCTTGAGGCCGCCGGTGCGCGAGTGGAATACCGGAGAGTCGATGTGGTCCACAAAGAGGAAGTGGCGGCTCTAATTCGGGATATTCGGAACGATTACGGAGCCCTCCACGGAATTATTCACAGCGCAGGAATCATACGGGATAATTTCATCCTGAGAAAAACTAAAGAAGACCTGCAAGCCGTGATGGCTCCCAAGGTCAGCGGACTGGTCAACCTGGATGAATCCAGCCGGGACTTGCCGCTGGACTTCTTCATTTTCTTCTCATCCATGGCCGGGGCTGTCGGCAATGTCGGCCAGGCGGATTATGCTACGGCTAATGCGTTCATGGATGCCTATGCAGGCTACCGGAACAGCCTGGTGCTGTTAAAGCAGCGCCAGGGACGGACACTCTCCGTCAATTGGCCCTTATGGAAAGAGGGCGGAATGCATGTGGATGAAGAGACCGAGAAGGTGATGATGAAGGATTTCGGGATTGCCCCCATGCGGACAGAGACCGGCGTTCAGGCGTTATACCATGCCTTTGCCTCCGGAAGTGACCGGGTCATGGTCATGGAGGGGAATCCGGTACGGTTAAAGGAAAAATTTCTGCCGGAATCTCCAGCTTGGCCGGAAACAGAGGCTCCCAGCCTTACAGAAGATCACGATCTGGGAGCTTTGCCGGAGCAAGTGCGGGAGGATTGCATAAGAAGAGTCGCCCGGCTGCTGCAAACGGGGACCGAGGACATTGACCCTGATGCAGAGTGGAATGACTATGGGCTGGATGTGGTGGCCCTGACCGGACTGGTTAACGAATTGAACCAAGCGTATGGACTCGACTGGACCTATGACATCTTTCTTGAATATCCGACCCTCCGCAGCCTGGCAGACGATCTGCTGGAAACCTGCAAGGGCCGCTTGCCCCGTCCAGTGGAAGGGGACGCTTCAAGTGCGCCTGCTGCTCCGGCTGTTTCGGCTTCATCTATTGACACGGAACTATTGAAGGAAAAGACGCTGCACCAGCTCAAGGTTATGTTTGGCGACATTACCAAAATGCGTGTGTACAGCATTGATGGGGAAGAGTCTCTGGAGAGCTATGGCATTGACTCGATTATGATCAATCAGCTGAACCAGAAGCTGGGGGATATCTTTGGGGAGCTTTCCAAGACGCTGTTCTATGAATACCGGACCTTGCTGGAACTGGCGGAGTATCTGGTGTCCGATCACTCCCCGGGGTGCTTAAAATGGACGGGGCTGACCGAGCGGGTACAAGCCCTGCCAGAGCGGGTACAAGCCCTGCCGCCGCATGCGGCACAGGGGAATTTCGAT
>NZ_JAIVEM010000144.1 GCF_020404765.1 Paenibacillus sp. BJ-4 | reverse complement strand
AGGGAAATATTCGAAGCTGTTGGATTTATGGGTCAAGGGGGTCATGATCGACTGGAACAAGCTCTACGGCTCGGCTAAACGGAGAAAAGTCAGCCTTCCCACCTACCCTTTTGCAAATGAACGCTATTGGATAGACAAAATCGGTGAACATAACGGCAATAACTGGCCAGCCTCTGCCGAAGCCTCCGTGATTCATCCTCTGCTGCACCGGAATACGTCCGACCTTTCGGAGCAACGCTTCAGTTCAACCTTCACGGGCAAGGAGCCTTTCGTGGAGAACGATGCGGCTAATGGGCAGCGAATGATCCCCGGAGCAGCGTACCTTGAGATGGCCCGGGCTGCGGTGGAGCATGGGGCGGGAGCATGGAGCGGGGAACAGGCCGGAATATGGCTAAAGGATATCGTTTGGGCTCAGCCTGCCGTTGTGGGGAATCAGCCGATTGAGCTTAACATTGGCCTGTTCCCGGAGGAGAACGGAGAGATTGCTTATGAGATATATAGCGATGAACCGGAAAAGGCAGATGCCAAGCAGCTCGTATACAGCCAGGGAATAGCAGTCCCCAGCCCGCTTCCTAAGGCCCCCGCCCTGGATCTGCAAGCGGTACAGCAGGCGTGCGGCAGAAGCCTCCTGTCAGCCGAAGGGCTTACAGCCGGAGCCGCCGGTCAAGATTTGACCCGCTATGGGATAGAGAGCGTGCATGCGGGGGAAGGGCAAATTCTGGCGAAGCTTGGTTTGCCGTCTCCGGCATGCGATTCGGAAAGCCGGTTCGTCCTTCATCCGGGGCTGATAAATGCGGCGTTAAGGGCAGCCGCCGCGCTGACAGCCGGTACAGTAGATGACAAGCCCCGCCTGCCATTGGCGCTTCAGGAGCTGGAGATTTTCAGCACATGCGCCCCGAATATGTGGGCGTTCATCCAGTACAGCAGTAGCGGGAAGGCAGAGGATACCAGGCAAAAATTCGATATTGACCTCTGCGATGACAACGGAACGGTTTGTGTACGGATGAAAGGAATAGAGCTGCACATAACGGATGAAGGGATGGAGCAGAGAGCCGCTAAGAGCCGTATGCATCCTTCGGCCCCATCTTTGGAAGCAAGTGATGAAGCGAATCAGAGGTTAACTGATACAGCTATTCAATACCTGAGCGGACTGATGTCGGAGATTACACAAATTCCTGTAAACAGGCTGGATGCGGATGCGCCCTTTGACCAGTTGGGTTTGGACTCCATCCTGATTACCAGACTTAACCGGAAGATCGAGCAATGGACTGGAAAGCTGGAGGCCGCTTTATTTTATAAATATAACAGTATCCGGGCATTGGGAAATTACTTGACAGAGAACGATCCGGATGCGGTTTCCAAGCTGGTGGACAGACCCATAATCGAAGAACCCAAGTATGAAGCGCCGGCATATGTCAAAGAAATCCCTGTACTTGCTTCAATACGCTTCGCTGCCAGGGCTTCCCGAAACCGTAATTTTTCATCTGGTAAAAATAATGAGTATATTGATATTGCTGTAGTTGGGGTGGCTGGAAGATATCCAAATTCAAGAAATATAATGCAATTATGGGATAATATATATAATGGCAGGGACTGCATTACAGAGATTCCTTCAGACCGGTGGCCTCTGGAAGGATTTTACGAACCTGACCGGATCAAAGCCGTTGAAAGAGGACTCAGCTATAGTAAATGGGGAGGATTTTTAGACCACACGGATTGTTTTGACCCCTTGTTTTTTAATATTTCTCCAAAAGATGCGATGTTTATGGACCCGCAGGAGCGGCTGTTCCTGGAAGTGGCCTGGGAGTGCATGGAAGATGGAGGATACACGCGGGAATCGTTGAAAAAGGATGGATATGGAAATCGTATCGGCGTATTTGTAGGCGCAACGTTCAACAACTACCAGCTTTATATGGCCGAAGCAGCATACCGGGCCGGTCAGGATATGTTCATGGCGAACAGCCAGATCTTCTCGATTGCCAACCGTGTCTCTTATGTTATGAACTTTACAGGCCCAAGCCTGACCCTAGATACGGCCTGCGCATCCTCGCTCTATGCCGTTCATTTGGCTTGTGAAAGCATTCGTAACGGACAATCCAAAATGGCTATCGCCGGTGGAGTGAATTTATCTCTTCATCCCAGCAAGTATATTACACTGTCCCAGGGGCAATTCAATGCTGCGGATGGCAGATGCCGGGCCTTCTCTGAAGGCGGTACAGGTTATGTTCCGTCGGAGGCTGTTGGCGCAATTTTCTTGAAGCCGCTGAAGGATGCCATACAAGACGGGGATCAAATCTATGGTGTTATCAAAGGAACGGCTGTCAGTCACGGCGGAAGAACCAACGGGTATACCGTACCAAGCCCTGTCTCACAATCTTTGGCCATAGAAGAGGCTCTGCTGAGAAGTGAAATAGATCCTCGTACAATTAGCTGTATTGAAGCCCATGGAACAGGGACGGCTTTGGGAGATCCGATTGAGATCACCGGGCTGACGGATGTCTATAAAAAATATACAAATGAAACCGGATTTTGCGCGATTTCCTCCATTAAATCGAATATTGGACATGCAGAAGCTGCTGCGGGAATTGCGCAGGTTACCAAAATCCTATTACAACTGAAGCATCAAACACTTGTCAAAAATATAATGCACGGGGAAGGTCTCAATCCAAATATTGATTTTTCTAAAACTCCTTTTGTTGTACAGGAGAAGACAGAACATTGGAAACGGCCGGTAGTAGATGGACAGGAGGTTCCCAGACGGGCGGGAATCTCATCGTTTGGGGCCGGAGGCTCCAATGCGCACGTGGTGCTTGAAGAATATATTCCTGCACAGCAAGAAGCGGCCTCGGCTGCCGTTACCCAGGAGAAGCCGGCAATCATTGTGCTGTCGGCCAAGAATGAGGAACGGCTGAAGGAGCAGGTACAGAGATTGTTGGCCGCCATGGAGGAACAGCCATGGACGGAGGCAGACCTTCCAGATATAGCTTACACTCTCCAGACAGGGCGCGAGGCCATGGAAGAGCGGCTGGGAGTGATTGCAGACAGCATCGGGCAGCTCAAGGAGAAGCTGCGGAGCTTGGCGGCGGGACAGGATGAGATTGAGCATGTATACCGCGGAAAAGTCAAGCAAAATAAGGGGACCTCGGCTATTTTCACAGCGGATGAAGATATGCAAACAGCAATCGATTCCTGGATGATCAAAGGGAAATATTCGAAGCTTTTAGATTTGTGGGTCAAGGGAGTCATGATTGACTGGAACAAGCTCTACGGCTCGGCTAAACGGAGAAAAGTCAGCCTTCCTACCTACCCTTTTGCAAAAGAACGCTATTGGGTAGATAAAGTCGGTGAAAATAACGGCAATAACCGGGTGGCCCCTGCGGAGATCTCCGTGATTCATCCTCTGCTGCACCGGAATACGTCCGATCTTTCGGAACAAAGGTTCACTTCAACCTTCACGGGCAAGGAGTTTTTCGTGGAGAACGATGCGGCTAATGGGCAGAGGATTATACCCGGAGCAGCGTACCTTGAGATGGCCCGGGCTGCGGTGGAGCATGGGGCGGGAGCATGGAGCGAGGAACAGGCCGGAATACGGCTAAAGGATATCGTATGGGCTCAGCCTGCCGTTGTGGGGAATCAGCCGGTGAAGCTGAACATTGGCCTGTTCCCGGAGGATAACGGAGAGATTGCTTATGAGATATATAGTGATGAACTAGAAAAGGCAGATGCCAAGCAGCTCGTATACAGCCAGGGGATAGCCGTCCCCTGCCCGCTTCTGAAAGCCCCGGCTCTGGATCTGCGAGCGGTACAGAAGGAGTGCAGCAGAAGCATCCTTTCAGCTGAAGGGCTTACAGCCGGAGCCGCCGGTCAAGATTTGACCCGCTATGGGATAGAGAGCGTACATGCGGGAGAAGGGCAGATCCTGGCAAGGCTTGGTTTACCGTCTCCGGCACCCGATACGGAAAGCCGGTTCGTCCTGCATCCGGGGCTGATGAATGCTGCGTTAAAGGCGTCTGCCGCGCTGACAGCCGGTACAGTCGATGACAAGCCCCGCCTGCCTTTGGCGCTTCAAGAGCTGGAGATTTTCAGCACATGCGCCCCGAATATGTGGGCGTTCATCCGGTACAGCAATGGCGGCAAGGCAGAGGATATCGATCAGAAATTCGATATTGACCTTTGTGATGACAACGGGACGGTTTGTGTACGGATGAAAGCACTTATAACCAGGTCTTTGAATGGAGCGGTGGGGCAGATTGAGCCAGCAGCGGCTATTGAAACACTTTTACTGGAGCCCGGCTGGAAAGAACAAGCGGCCATAGAGGGAACTGGGGATTCTGGCTACGGCAGCCGCTTAGTAGCGCTCTGCGAAATCGGCGGTATTTCGCGCGAGGACCTGGAGGGCAACATGCCGAAAGCCCAATGCCTGGTTCTACAATCCGCGCAAGAAGAACTGGATCAACGCTTTCAGGAGTATGCTGCACGGATATTTGACGAAGTGAAGAGTATCCTCAAGGCCAAGCCCAAGGAAAAGGCGCTTCTGCAGCTTGTAGCTCCAGCCCGGGGCCAGCAGCAGCTATTCCGTGCTCTGTCAGGGATCCTTTATACGGCGCAGTTTGAAAATCCCAAGGTTATGGGGCAGCTTATTGAAGTAGAACCGGGAGAAGATGCAGGAAGTCTTATAGCCAAGCTGAATGAGAATAGCCGCAGCCTGGCGGATAAGCAGGTTCAATATATAGACGGAAAGCGCCGGGTGGCTGTCTGGAGTGAAATCAGCGCGGGAGCATCCAGAGTGAAGCCGCTATGGAAGGACCATGGAATCTATTTGATTACGGGGGGCGCAGGAGGCCTCGGGCTTATATTTGCCGGCGAAATTGCCGGTCAAGCCAAGCATGCGACGCTGATTCTGACCGGCAGATCCCCGCTTAACGAAGACAAGCAGTCTGCGTTAAAGGCGCTTGAGGCCGCCGGTGCGCGAGTGGAATACCGGAGAGTCGATGTGGTCCGCAAAGAGGAAGTGGCGGCTTTAATCCAGGGCATTCGGAACGATTACGGAGCCCTCCACGGAATTATTCACGGCGCAGGAATCATCCGGGATAATTTCATCCTGAGAAAAACCAAGGAGGAGCTGCAAGCTGTAATGGCTCCCAAGGTCAGCGGACTGGTCAACCTGGATGAATCCAGCCGGGACTTGCCGCTGGACTTCTTCATTTTCTTCTCATCCATGACCGGGGCTGTCGGCAATGTCGGCCAGGCGGATTATGCTATGGCTAATGCGTTCATGGATGCCTATGCAGGCTACCGGAACAGCCTGGTGCTGTTAAAGCAGCGCCAGGGACGGACACTCTCCGTCAATTGGCCCTTATGGAAAGAGGGCGGAATGCATGTGGATGAAGAGACCGAGAAGGTGATGATGAAGGATTTCGGGATTGCCCCCATGCGGACGCAGACCGGCGTTCAGGCGTTATACCATGCCTTTGCCTCCGGGAGTGACCGGGTCATGGTCATGGAGGGGAATCCGGTACGGTTAAAGGAAAAATTTCTGCCGGATTCTCCAGCTTATTCGGAAGCTCAGAATGGAGCTTTGCCGGAGCAAGTGCGGGAGGATTGCATAAGAAGAGTCGCCCGGCTGCTGCAAACGGGGACCGAGGACATTGACCCTGATGCAGAGTGGAATGACTATGGGCTGGATGTGGTGGCCCTGACCGGACTGGTTAACGAATTGAACCAAGCGTATGGACTCGACTGGACCTATGACATCTTTCTTGAATATCCGACCCTCCGCAGCCTGGCAGACGATCTGCTGGAAACCTGCAAGGGCCGCTTGCCCCGTTCAGTGGAAGGGGACGCTTCAAGTGCGCCTGCTGCTCAAGCTGTTTCGGCTTCGGCTATTGACACGGAACTATTGAAGGAAAAGACGCTGCACCAGCTCAAGGTTATGTTCGGCGACATTACCAAAATGCGTGTGTACAGCATTGATGGGGAAGAGTCTCTGGAGAGCTATGGCATCGACTCGATTATGATCAATCAGCTGAACCAGAAGCTGGGGGATATCTTTGGGGAGCTTTCCAAGACGCTGTTCTATGAATACCGGACCTTGCTGGAACTGGCGGAGTATCTGGTGTCCGACCACTCCCCGGGGTGCTTAAAATGGACGGGGCTGACCGAGCGGGTACAAGCCCTGCCAGAGCGGGTACAAGCCCTGCCGCCGCATGCGGCACAGGGGAATTTCGAT
>NZ_JAIVEM010000006.1 GCF_020404765.1 Paenibacillus sp. BJ-4 | reverse complement strand
GAAAGAGCGATTAGCTCATGTTGAAACTGACGAGATAAAATATCTCATTGTTGATTTTGCGAACAAAATCATTACTCACTCGTTGTTCAGTTTTCAAAGATCAAATCAACAACCATTTAACTGGCTGGATATATAATTTATCATGTTTATACCCATTAAACAAGTTGTAATATTTCCCATAACATTATCTAACTATTATTGCATCATTTATTTGTGTATTTATACTAAGTAACCAGGTCGCTCTCTCCTGTCGGGCATGTGCTCGTTCAACTTAAAGCGGCATTCAAATCCTGAATCAGTAGTTCGGTAGGCTCGTGCCCTACAGCCAAACGGATAGCGATTGGGGCATGTGTTGATTTTTTAAATCCTGCTTATTGTAGCCGTAGTTGGGTGAAATCAGCTGGCTCTCCACGGATCCCCAGGATACTCCGATCCGGATCAGTCGCAGTTTATTGATCACTCTGCGGATACCCTCGTAAGCCGAATCCTTTAGTTCAAAGCTGAATAACCCGGCATACCCTCTGAGTTGTTTGCATGCAAGCTCATACTGAGGGTGAGCAGGAAGTCCGGGATGATTCACTCTAGCGATGGCCGGATGCTCCGATAGGAATTGGGCAACCACCAGCGCATTCCTCTGATGGGCTTCCATTCGAAGCGGAAGTGTTCTAAGACCCCGGATGAGCAGCCAGGCTTCAAAGGCAGCCAACGAGCCGCCAATCAACTCATATTCTTTGGAAAATATTCGGTTCATAATTTCCTTGGAGGCGATCACTGCCCCTGCAACTAAATCATTATGGCCACCCAAATACTTGGATGCGGAGTGAACAACGATATCAACGCCCCATTCTAGTGGTTTTTGGAAAAGGGGTGTAGCCCATGAATTATCTATAATCGTACAGATCCCCTTCGCTTTGCAAAGCGAAGTTATTTCCGGGATGTTTACTATATCAAATGTGAACGACGTGGGAGATTCCATAAGGATGGCCCTGGTCTGTGGTATCACGGCCTCAGCTACCGCTTCCGTAGAAGTCGAATGCACGATGGTATAGTTTATATTGAACTTCGTTAAGTATTTGACGAGGGTAACGGAGGTTTCATATATATGTCCGACCAGAATTAGATGGTCCCCTGCAGATAAGCTGCTCATTAAGGCAGCACTGATAGCAGCCATTCCGGAAGAAAAGCATTTGCATGCTGCCCCTCCTTCCAACGCAGCAATCATTTTCTCTGCAATTTGAACAGTAGGATTGGTTCCACGCGAATAGACATAATGTTCTTTCTCGTTATTAGCCGCTTCTGCATAATCATCGTAGGTATCAAACAAGAATGGGGCAGTCTCATAGATAGGAGGGACAGCAGCCTTTATAAAATGCTCTAGTTCATTCTCAAACCGGAGACAGATAAGCTGATCATCCGAGAAACTCAAGCCTAGTCACCACTTTCGGAAAATTTTAAACCTATAATGTGGTAGTATCCTCTATACCGGGCGTAAATATTCCTCAGACTCCTCTGCGTCCTACTACCTCTTCGAATGGCGTATCATTTTTGCGGAGAGGGTTATCTGTAGATAATAAAAAAGCGTTGTTCGCGAATTATTGGCATAATCCGCGAACACAACGCTCGACTAGTTCTTAAGGTTATATTTTTTGTTAAAGCGATCCACACGACCACCGATATCCACGTTTCTTTGTTTACCAGTGAAGAACGGGTGGGAAGCGGAGCTAGTATCTACACGGATAACCGGGTATGTGTTGCCATCTTCCCATTCCATCGTTTCTTGTGAATATTTAGTGGAAGCACTCAGGAAAGTGAAGCCACAGCTAGGGTCCAAAAAGATAACTTTGTTCAATGTTGGATGAATATCTTTTTTCATTTGTTTCACCTAATCTTTCATGTAGTTTTAGTTTCAAACTCAAACGTACTGGCGCAATACTCCATCAGTTGGCAAAAGGAACGGTTATGTCCCAGAAAAAAAGACGATAGATCGTAACGGTTGCGCTCAGGCTCGTAAACGACAAGCAAACGATGCTCCATATATCGCATCGCCCATTGTACGAACGCCCCAGATCTTTCGTCAGCCTTCATCGTTATATAAGCATATAGTGAATGGTCCTCCGGCTCGTCCCAAATGCTGACACCAGCACAGGAGAACTCGGTAGCCACGTGCTTTCGATTCAAAAGGCAAAGCGTACCATGTAGCTCAGCATCTATCACACAGCCATGAAAAAAAGCCGTCCTCTTAGGCACAAGCTTTAACTTTGGACGCTCTGTCCACTGGACTAATTCAAGTTTTCGCCGGTTCCATAACGCAGGCTTTTGCAAACTTAATACGATTTCTTCATCGTTAACTGGAGAGATCATGCCGCTGTTCCTTTCATGAAGCCCTATACTCATTAGAACTACAGACTCCGTTCAGGATGCAGGATAATTCAGGTTGCTATACAGCAGACCTCAAATTATCTAGTTTCACGATGGATCGTGTACTTTTTCAGACGCGGAGAGTATTTTTTCATTTCAAGACGCTCCGGGTGATTTCTTTTGTTCTTGGTTGTTGTATAGTTGCGATCACCAGATTCGGTGCATGCCAAGGTAACAATTACGCGCATTTCTCTTCCTCCTTAATTGGAATACAATTACAATAGTAATTTTTACGATTAGTTCTATTCTATAATTCATGCTGTTCTTTGTCAACCTTAGAGTGACGGCTTACCGCTTCTTCTATCGTGTTCCAGCGATTGCGATACTGTGCGAGCCTCGGATGAAGCTCCATTGGTTCGCTTGACAGTACCAATCTGACGTTTCGGATCCATTCCTCAAACGATGCATAGGAAGCGCATAAATTTGCCATTTCAGGACTCATATACAAGAAAAGCGGAGTTGTATATTTTTCCATCAAAAAACGGATAGCTGCCTCAATCGGCGTATATTTTTTACGCTTGCCTTCCCAGCTTTCAACCACAACAGCGCTCAAAGCCTGCTCCCGTTGCCACTCACCCAATTCGTCCACCCGCTTGTAATACGAGCGTACCGGCTGCTTCCACATTCTTCTGGCTGTTTCTTCGTGCAGCGGATACAGCACCAGCTTTGTAAAAGATAGTGTTGCCCCCGTTTCGGCAAAAAGCTCCAGTTCTCTCACTGTAGTCTGCTCAAACGTATCATAGTAGACCATGGTCCCTTTATGCGTCTCAACCGGAGGCTCATAGCCATAGGGTACATATTGAAGGTTTCTTGTCATACCGGACACTCCGTCCTTCCATAGATGAACTTTTCCTTCTATATTATACCCTTGTTTTGGCATGAGTTTACATAAATTGATTATCCTTGTTCGACAGCAGGCGTATTGCGACGTGAACCCCGCTTGAACTGCAATGCATAAAGCCCCATCGTCACAAGTGCAATCAGTGCAAGAACCGTAAATATATTGCTAAAATTAAATACCTGTACGTTGGATACGACAGGATTCAAGTGAAAAGTAGATGAGCTATCGAGTGTTTTGCCCAAAATGCTGGTGGTCATCGCCCCGGAGATAAAGTTCAGCAGAGACAACAGCCCCATGCCAACCCCTACCTGCTCCCTCGCCAAGGTACGGGAAATCGTGTTGGACATGGCGATTTGCATGAAGGTCTGACCTACATTTCCGAAAATCAGCAAAAATAAGATCAGGTAAGGAGACGCACCCACAAATGTGGATAAGCTGATAAAGCAGATGAACATCAGCGTAACCGCCGTATAGACGAGGAATGAGTTGCCTTTGCTATCCGCCAGACGCCCACCACTTTTGCCCAACAGAGCCGACGCAATAGCAGCTGGAAACATGATCAGTCCAATCGTTGCCGGCGTAAGCTGATTGAGACTGTTCAAAAACTGCGGTGCCAGGTACGGCAGCCCAAAGCTTATCCCCGCCCCAAAAAAGGCGATAAGCAGCCCGTACGAATATTGCTTGTTATGGAACAGCTTCGGCTGGATAAATGGATCATTCGCGGTGTTAATGCGCCATATAAACAATGCAAATAACACAACACCAAGCCCCAAAAACATCATGTTCGCTTGCGAAATCGAAAGCAATAAGAAGGCAACTGTTCCGCCTAGCAATAACCCTCCCAGAAAATCAAACTTCTGATCCGCTCCACGCTTGTCGTCCAAGTATTTGCGAAAGAATGGCAAGGCGATAAGGGGCAGCATGGAAATAATGAACAAAAAGCGCCAGCTTGCAAAGCCTGTAATCAAACCGGAAATAATCGGAGCCAGCGCAGTACCTAATGCCAGGCCGATTGCCGTGACGCCCAAGGCCTGTCCTCTTTTTTCAGCCGAAAAATAGCGTGCAGGCACGATCATAGCCGTTGCTGGAATGACGGCAGCCCCTGCAGCCTGAAGTAAGCGAGCTATAATTAGCATCCAAAATTGATTGGCCAACAGACCTATTAGGGAGCCTAGTGCAAAAAAGATAATCCCAAACGTAAGCAAATCCTTAAGACGATATTTATCCGCCAGCTTGCCGTAGGTCACCGAGCCAACCGCATATACGATCATATAGCCTGTCAGCAGCCAGCTTACATCGGAAGCACTAATA
Organism: Paenibacillus sp. BJ-4; assembly: GCF_020404765.1. GTDB lineage: Bacteria > Bacillota > Bacilli > Paenibacillales > Paenibacillaceae > Paenibacillus. The sequence goes on along the minus strand of NZ_JAIVEM010000006.1, from coordinate 481,379 downwards.
TGAAATTCCTTGCGAATTACAGGCATTACTACATTAAACATAAAGGCGTTCATCACTGAAAAAACAAGTGTGAAGGCCAGCACACGCATAAGCTTATCCGCATTCGGATAAGTTTGTTCTTGGTTCATATGGTCTCTTCCTCTCCTGTAAAATGCCCTCTATGCTGAAAGCATCTAGCTCTTTAAATTTTTGAAATACCCCTATCCGGGTAATTTTCTCTATAGATCTGCTCAAGCGCCAGTGTTCGAAGGACGATAATCACGAAGTATTTTTTTTAACAAACCGCGCAGCGTCTCCGATTCACTGATAGATAACGTTTCGCCTACCGAGCTTTTAATTTGCTCAATAGTGCGTTCCGCCACCTTGTGAATTTTCAAGCCTTCCTCGGTCAAATAAATTCGCTTCATTCGTGCATCTTCCGGGTGACTTTGGCGTACTGCCCAGCTTTTCTTAACAATCCCGTTAACCAAGCTGGTAACACTTGATTTATCAATGAGCAGTAGCTTTTCTAAATCGGTATTGGTCACTCCAGGTGACATCGCCAGTACGTAGAGCGTCTGCGATTGTGAGGAGGTCAGACCCAAAGGGCGCAGTGCCGCTTCAATTTCGCGCCGGACAGTGGTAAAGATCCATTTAATTAAATACATCGTACTTTCTTCCTCACGCGGAAGACAAACGGGATACACCTCACTTCCCATCTCATTAACAACCTCCACATCCGTCAATTTTTAATAGTTTGAATTCCAACTAAGTTTAAACAGTCGCCTATCTTGTGTCAATCCCTTTACTGAACTTAAATGAATGATTTTCCACTAAAATTTGTTTTCATTTTTCGGTTTGAGTCCAATCTGATGCATAGCAAAAAGACGAGCCTGTAAGGGAACTCGTCTCTTTGTTTATAGACTATATACAATTGTTTGCTTATCCATGAAAATGATTAAAATCGCTTAGTCAGCTGATTTCACTTGAACCAACGGATATTCTTTCCCATCGACCGTAACGGTGCTAGCATCGTTCAGCTCCAGCCGTTGCCAAATGGTCAGAAACGTACGATAAGGATACTTTTTCAAATCATACTCAGTTGGCGCGTTAGCATCTGTGTCTGCTACAACGTCTGAACCGGTACCCTGGTTAGCTGTTGCTTCAGGAGTAGCAGCAGCCGTTGTACTTCCTGTGGCTTTATCGGCTGTTATACCGTTACCCTCTTCAGGAGCCTCGGTTGTTGTGCCTGCGCTCGTGTTGCCTGTCGACGTTCCATTCTGATCAGTACTTTTTCCGCTGGATACACCATCTGAGGTTGTTGAGCCACTACCTGTGGATTCTTCAGCCGGTGTCGTGCTTCCTTTAGCGGCTTTGCCGGCCTTATCGATTGCTGCCTTGTCGTTCTGTTCAGCAAGAGTAAAATTTTCGTATGAATGCTCCTGTTGATCCGCACCGATAAGGACGAGCTTTTCAGGCTTAAACGCCGCCTGCTCCGTCGGTGTTTGAAACGCAAACAACAGCTTAACCATTTTCGTGGTCGACTTGGTGTTAGGTATAAGGGTCACTATCGTCGTCGGTTCCTCTTTTACAGGCACTGTAGGCTCTACTACAGGCTGTTGTACAGGCTTCTGAGCAGCAGGCGCAGGTGTGTCGCCAGATCCGATCACCCCGGCAGCTTTCAACCCGCCTAGCGTACCCGCAATAACAATCAGCACGATCCCTGAAATGATACCACCTTTACGAAAGCGGCGCAGCGTTTTGACCAAGGATGTATCCGTCTCGCGCTTCGCTGCCAGATAGAAATTTTTGAAGACCGGATTTGCAGGTTCGAAATATTGACGCCACAACGTTTTTTTATGCAGCCCCTCGCGTCCTTCCTTTTGGAAAAACAAAAGTAGCGCGCGTCTGTAGGCCGGTTCAAAACCACCCCGTGGCGTAGCAAATTCAGCCTGTCCCTCGGACCATCGGATAAAGCGGTACATCGTATCGTTATCCTTCGCCCATTTGCGGATGGAGCTAACCAGACGGGCAAAATCCAATATTCCTTCGCCCGTGCCGTCAGAGCGGTAAAATGCAGGCAACAGACGGGCAAAATGGCCCTCCGCCAGCTGCTGGGGCAGCCAGCCGTAAGCCCAGTCCTGCACCTTCTCTATCTCGCCTGGCTCCAGACCGTCCAGCACCGACGGTTCCGGGTCCTCCGTACTAAACCAATCGTAAGCCGCTATCAAGCGCACCGCTTGTCCCTTGAGAGGAGCGGGCAGCTTGCCAACCCACTGTACCAGATCAGGCCGGGTGAAGAACGGAATCTGTACGAGCTGATCAGGTGATATTTCTTTTAGCTCTACTTCGGTAAGTAAATACCGATCCGCCGCTTCCTGCAAACGCTCTGTCAATCCGGATTGCTCCAACGGGGAAAGCTTCCCTCCCGCTGAACTGCTATCCCATTGGCGCAAGCGCTGATGAATGGCAGCCACAGCCTCTACCGGCTTTCGTTCGGCACGTAGTCTGCCCATCAATGCGGACTCAGCCAAAAGCTGAAAATCGGCATTGGCAGACACTTCGATATACCGACTGCCCCATTCATGCACGACAGCCAGCAGTCCCTTTACATCCGGTGTTCTTTTCATCTGACCGTCCATGTAGGGAATGAACAGCATTTTGGTAAGCGCCGGATTACCCAGCACCTTTGTAAAATATGCCTTGCCTAATGACGGATTTTCTTCAATCGTATGATAAATATACGTAACAGCTTCCGTATTTCTGGCAGAATAAGCGTTATTCAGCGAGCGGATTAAATATTCCACCAGTCGATTTTCGCTGGTGCGGGTATGAACTTTATAATAGTCCTTAAAGCAATTGACCAGCCCCGCCTCTGGAATATATCCATCCTTCACCCGGTCAAATTCGTGATCAAAAAATGACAGAAACAGATCATTCAACTGCATTTTACGTGGCAGCGCATCAGGAGACGATAAATAATCAGTCAAGCTTCGCAGCACAGCGACTCGTCGTTCGTTGTATAATTCACGCTCTCCCTGCTCAATTCTGTACAGTGTAATGAGCTCATGATAGCTGGATAATGTCAGATCTCGCCCTGCATCCATCCCTGTCAGCATCTGCTCGGCAAATTTGAAAAAATCGTCCGGCGACTCGCCACCAAGCAGTGTACGGACAATCCAGTCAAAGTAAGGCTGTTTTACCTGCTCTGCATCCACATTAAGTATTCGGCTATTGTTCGACAGGTCAAATACAAAATCCTTATCCACATTCCGATCACCGGGCCGCAAACTGAAAGGCTCCACGAACATCAAGTGAATACCTTTCCGGCTGTTCGGTTCCAGCGCATATGTAAGAAATCCGATCCTGTTACGAAATGCATAAGGCAATGCCGCATATAACACACCAAGCAGCAACTTGGCTGAAGATGCTACCGCTTCTACAGGAACATTCAGCGCAACATATACTTTTTTGCGACCTGTGGCCGACATCATAACTGCATACAGTAGCTGCTTGAACACTTCTTCGCTGAGCTTCAATTGAGTCAGCACCGCAGAAGGATCAACAGACGGAAATACGCTTCCACCCGGTAGTCGCTCCAATTCCGACAGTTCCGTTCCCTGCTCAATATCATAGGCATCAACAAAGGATGTATTCAGCCACTGCTTGTAATCAGACGGGGATTCACCATGTCCGGCTGGAATCACATAGTTATGCGTGAAAAAAGCGCTCCGCAGCCCGGTAAAATCCGTTACTTTATAAATACTCCGTCCCAGGACGACATCGCCGGACTCTGTCCGCACCAGATGTATGGCTTCAGGATAGACGCTCTCTTGCTTCTCGCCACGGGCCGTCAAGGCAGCAGGAGCATCATAAACGCATAAAGGATGCAGCACCTTTTTTATAAAAGAAGCATCGAGCCCTTTGGAATTAGCCACCGTATCGAAGCCTTCCGTGGAACGGAAAATTCCACGCCGTTCCCGTGTGTACATCTGCTGTTGTATCAAATGAGAGGTCGAATGATTCACTGTGATTCTCTCCCCTCAATGTACTTCAACTTGTAGAGCAGCCAGATGAATGGCTCATCCACACGGATCGGACTAACCAGCCCTTGCAGCTTTTGCTCGACCGGATTGCTCCCCAGAGCGGAAACCGCGAAATAGGCCGTATCTGTAAAATACACATCCATCGTGCCCTTGAACGGCTTATCCACCTTTTCGATAAAGCATCGAACTTCGCCATCAATGTTCGCGAACTCATCCAAATCCAGATACTTGCGGTGCTCCATCGGATTAAAAATGTTGCTGTTCGTCTTGATGTAGGTCCCTTCCTCATCTGCCAGTGCAGTAAGCATGTCACTTTTGGTCAGGACGACTGCGGTCGGAATGTCCGTTTTCCCTTTATCCTGGTATGCAATAAAATCACCGAACATCGTAAGTACGACATCACGCGGTTCATCATACTGCGAAACCCATTCGCCTGGCTTGTCGCCAAGGTTGATCTTAATACGCTCCCGAATCGAGCGAATTTGCAACGGATCGACCATAAACAAAATACCCGCCGAATTCTTAATATGCTGTCCATGCAGCCCCAGATAGTCCTGATCGACCATTCCTTCACCGGCAACATCAAAAAATACCAGCGTCAGTGGTGGCTTTTCCTCATCCTTAAATACAAACTGGAAGATAAAAGGCTCCTGCATCTTTTCTTTTTGTGTGGATGTAAGCAGGTCGCCTCGCTCAAACAGCGGTTCCTCATACATACTGCGGAACTTGCGGCTGATCTCCGCATTCAATGGCATGCAAGCCGCATCAAAATGATCGGCCGTAACATGCTGCAACGTGTGAATCAGTGAAGTCATATAAACCGATTTTCCCGCCTGCGAAGCTCCAATAATCGAAATGATATTACTCGGTACTTTACCTGCAGTCACCGGCAGTTCGTTATGACAGTACGGGCACAATCGGTGACGTGTCAGCTCGCCATAACGGTCTGTCAGGCCTGTCAGCACATGATCTGAATACAATCGATATTCCTCAGGAACATCATGGGGATGAAGAATCGCCTCCATGTCATGCACGCTATCCAAACCAAACCGTTCCCGATATTTGTTCAACAGCTCATCTTCACCCAAAGCATAATCCTCGTCATCTTCACGGTGATGAGAAGCACGGAATACCACTTCCTCCGGGGAAAATTTACTAAAGCAATACGGGCACACAATATCATAAAATAATGGCCTTGGCGCTGCCTGCGGCTTTCTTCTGAATAAATTGCTAAGAAAACTCATCGGTTGCGGCCTCCTTTCATTCAGGAACTAATTCATAGATCGTGCCATATTTCTGGCCGTCCGTAAAAAACAACCGTACATATTCATCTCCGCCCACTTCAATAGCGGGTAAAACATTTCGTCCCGCGGCAAAAGGTGCCGTGAACGGGTATAAGGTTCCATCCTCGCGGTCCGCCGGGTAACCTCCACGTTTCTTCACGTAGCAAAGCGCCTCCTGCGGAACGGGAACCTCGGCTGTCACCTGAATCTGAACTGTTTTACGGCTGCGAAACCAGCCTTTTTTATGGTGAACCGCATATCTGATTTTAGCTCTACCCGTGCTCAACTCCAGCTGGTTGGCTCCATCTTGCTGACAAATCACAAAAGTATCGCCATCCTCACGCACAGCCGGATACACGGTATAGCGCACGCGTCCAAACCCTTCAACCCGGTCACGGTAGCTACCTGCTGCTTTATATTCCTCACGTGTAAAAAGTTTCAGGCTTGAAAAAGGCGGTAAACCTCCAATCTCATTTTGTCCCTCTACGCTTGGATCAGATGTTTGCTTCGCAATATATACCACGGCTGCGCCTTCAGGCCACTGCCAGCGAAGCACAACTCGGTTGTCGTCAATTTTGTGGCTCAGCTCCGAAATGACAGGATCACCGGGCTGTGCATCTCTATACTGCATACATTTCAGCCCCCGTTCTAAAATCCACTGTTGCGTCGATTACGCTGCGGGCCTTCCGGTGCTCCCCTTCGCCGGTCTGACGGCCCACTTGGGCTTCCTCCACCGGAAGATCGGCGCGTATTCTCGGCAATCGGGAGCACCAACGAAAAGACAGCAATAAGAGCCGCCAGTACGAGCGCTGCCATCAAACGAATCATCAGATCACCGATAGACGAGCCGGAAAGTCCCTTTTCCAAAATGAAACCGGCAAGCAATCCGGCTGGAACTCCACCAATCGCAAAATTCCGTGCCAGAAAACGATTATCGAACATCAGTCCGAGAGCCAATCCCAGCAGTGCTCCGATAATGACCAGAGCCGTTACGCGATAAATGGCAAAATACAAACTGTCCGCATATTCACCTGTCCGCTCTGTTACCAGTGTACGGTCACCTATTTTGTTATAAATTTGGCCAAACGCCTGAGTAAGCCCCTGAGCATTAGCTACATTAGAATAAGTTCCACCTGTCAGCTGAGCGATATTTTGTAATAAAGCTATACCATCCGATTCAGCCAGTTTCAGACCGATTGTATAAATTGGAATCTGACGAGCAATAAAAGGAGCCAAGGCTGTCTGGGTATCCAGCTCGCTAAAGCCATCAGACAGCATAATAACGAGCGAGCCTTTATTGGCGTTGCCCTGGTCTTCAATCTCCTTAATCGTCTCGTCCAAAGCAAGCCCAATTTCTGTGCTAGCGGACTTTATGGTATGCATACTATCAATTTTGGCATAAACCGCCTGCTTCTCTGCCTCCGTACCAATCGGAGTAAACGGCTGAACCAATTGCGCAGTGGATTCAAAGGAAACAATGGCCACCTGTTTGTCTCCATCCATTTGTCCAATCAGACTTTTGGCAGCCGACAGTCGTTCATTATCAGGATCTGTATCCTGCATACTCCCGGAGTTATCAATCACAAGCACCAGGTCCTGAACACTTTTGCGACCTTCCGGGTTTACCTGATAGCCCAGCTCCAGCAGTAGACCTGCCACAAACAGCATCACCAGTGTAGCAGGCACCAGCAGCTTCCAGGACAGCCCCGAGTAGCGTTGCCGCCACGAATGTCCGTTTAATTGTGGTGAAATCAATTCACCGATAAGACACCCCAGACCAATGCACAGCGCCAGGATGCCAAAGTACAGCCCAATCACGACGATATGCGGCCAGTGTCCTATCCATTTGTGAAGAATAATCTCTCCTAAAATGAAGCCTACTACAGCGCCCAGCAAGCCGAACAGCAGCAGGAGAACATTAAATTTACGCTGCTTCATAAGAATCGTTGCTTCCTTCCATCAGTAAAGTAGGATAAATATAAGGCTACCGCAATTCCGGCAACCGATCCGCGGCGATTCCGTGAAACTCAAAACCGTTCGCAGTATATGTCTCATAATACGTCTTGCCGTTGCGATACACCATCAGATCCTCCAGATGGAAGCCGCCCATCAAATGCAGCTTTTCCACCCCGCTGCTGCGACGTTCATGTACAAAGCCCAGCTTGTAAATACGCGAGGTAATGTCAACGTCCATCGCATAAGGAAGAAATTCGCCTTCGTAGTCACCAAAAAAATACTTTTCCTCATACCGGTGCTCATGGGTATAGTCCAGCAAGCGCACGTTAATTCCGCCATGCTCCTCTAATGTTTGGTACAGCTTTTTAAACAGCTCATCCTTTGGAACGACCAGCCGATTTTCATATGCAGCAGCTACATTGGCACGCCGTAGCAGCTCCTCTTCGAATGTCTGATTAAACGGCTGTGAGCTGAGGATTAAGGTGCGGCAGGTCTGTGTAAGTCGATCCACGAGTAGGGAGAGACCTTCATCCAGCAATCCGGACACAGGACCCATATGGCGGGTACCAAAGAATACTGATTTCCCCCGTTTGGTTTCCAGATGGTGCATGACATCCTCTGTCACACGCTCGTAATACTCGAACAGGTTTTGACCCGTATAGCTGTCAGCCTGACGAATACTGTCCGTTGCGGCTTGATGCAGTTCACGCTCCAGACTGGCAAGCTGTACCGTAATGTGCTTTGCCTGTGCATGCCATTTTTCAAGCGCCAGCTCATAACGGCGCAATAGCTCCAAATCCGCTTGAATCCGCAGCATATGCAGCTTATGCCCATAGACTGTCTCGGTCAGGTAACGGATCAAGCTGCGCACATTATGCTTATCCATGAGCGGCAGCCGTTGAAAGGGCTGATCCTCCACTCGGCCGCTATATAGGGTATCCAGCTCAGCCGCACTAATCTGCAAATCATTAGACGTATCACGAATCAGCCCCCGAATGGCCGTAAGCACATTCCCCGGTTTATTTTCATCCGTCCAGTCCGCCAGCTCGAATAAGCCGATTTCAGGATGCTCCTTGGCAGCTGTGTTCACAGCCGACTGTAAACGTAATTCCGCCTGAAAATCGCCCAGACGTTTGTGTACGATTCGTTCACAGTTATCGCGGAAAAAGGCTTCGCAGCCCTGACCAAACAAGGCTTCCTCTGCCTCACGCAATGTCATTCGCTTCAACGAGCCATAGCTGGCTCCACTGGTCATCAGCGCGCTCATGTCCGCAATCGCCTCATTACCAGGCACAAGATCATTTCGCGTGCGGCTGCGCTCGGCAGCATCTAAACCAAAATAAGTCAGCTTATCGCGTACATCCCACTCCCGCTCTGTTCTCATACGTGCCAGCAGCTTCACATAAAAGTGATACAGCACCGTAAGTGCGATCGACTCGTTAGGACGCTTGACCCGGGAAAATCCGGCCGACACATAGCCCTGCCGCCCGGATTCCGTCATGATGTTGTTCTTAAACGATGTATTGTTGTATCCCCCATCCTGTGACCGATAGGAATCTCCTGCCTGGTAACGGTTTTTGAGGAGCTGAATGTGACAAATGATGTCGCAGCTCTCGCGCAGGCTATTCGGCACCGTTATGCCGCGCTCGTTCTTGTCGGACAGCACATAGACAAGATCGAACAACGGCGATGGAGCATGGGATACCGGGATGGTCAATTTATCCTCAGTCATATGGAGCGGCGCCGTAAACGTATACTCTGGGCTCTGGATATAGTCCAGTTCCCGCATAAAAGCAACGGACGTTGCACTACGGTAGCCGAATTGAGCTGCCTGATCGCCTTCAGTCACCAGCACATACAAATCCATTTGTACGGACTTGAAGGATTGTGCAAAAATATATTCCGCCAACAGCGTAATCTCAGGAACCAATACATTCATCGGATCATCGGCTGTCGTCAAGATCGACAAATGGACACGCTCGAACGAGGAATACAACCGACCGTAATCCGCCAAATGCCCACTTGCACGGCGCAATGCGGTGTTAAGTTCAATCAGCTGCGATTCATGTGTATAAAAAGCCTGATGCAAATCACGGCGTATCGTTTGATGGCTGCTATCCTCCGGCATTGCTACCGTATGCGTTATAGCATCCACAGAATGGTCTACAACCGTCTGCTCTTCCTTCGAGCGAATCTGAATATACGTTACCCCTGTGCTGTTATCCCACTTGGTTCGATTGATATCTGCAATGGTGTTCATCACCGACCCCATACCGTCACCGATAAAAAGAAACACGGACGGGAAATGGATGCTGCTGCGTCCATCCCCGCTTCCGATTAATTGGTCCTCTGCGGCTGCATAGTCAGCCGCATAACGTAACAGCTGCTCTCTCATACTTTTACTTCAACTTTCTGCGGATGTCGTTTAATTTCCCGGCCATTTGAGCATAAAACGCATAAAGCTCCGCTCCGTTGGCCAGCTCCACCTTTTCATATTCCAATTGGTTACGAGCTTCTGTATAAGTCGCAGCGAGTTCATCCAGCTTCGTCAGCAATGGTGTAATATCCTCCGATGAAGTCAACACAGCATCACGGCGATCCGCCTTACGCATCAGGGCTGCAAGTTTCTTCTCTTCCAGAGCACGGAAGTTTGTAAACACTTCAAACTCCACATAATGTCGGCTCTTCATGACATTGGCAAAAGGCTCCCAAGCCTCTTCCTCTTCGTCACGGTCATAGACGTACAAAGCGCCTTTTTTCGTAATCGTGTCGGTATAGAGGGCCTGAATGAACTGATCCAGCCATTTTTCCTCATCCTGATATTTGCCCAGCAAAGCTTCCAGTTCTGCAGCCTTCGCTTCGATTTGGGTATACTTCGCCAATTCTTCACGAACCACCTGCGTTAACTCCGGTGAACGAATCAGGTTTTCCTTTGCCATCTCTTCATTGATGCTGCCAAAGATGTCTTTGCTTCCCGTCTGCTCCAATCCTTCAGCCAGTAGACGTTTCAGCTCAGACCATGCTCTCTTTACCTCACCCAGATTGGGCTTGGATTCCTGCAAACGCATATCGTAGCCTGCCAACAGTGCATTCAGATCCAGCGCGCGTGAACGCAGCACGGTAAAGCGGCTGCTCGTATTCTGATCGACATCCTTCTCACGGATAACACCAAGTGACTTCGCTTGGTCAAAGTCATTTCGGATACGGGCATTATAAGCCTGCACACGCGGATTGATATAGGTTTCGCCCCATGATTTTTCAGGGATCGGCGAAGGCAGATTGGTCCAGTTGTTCTGACCTGTCTGTACCAAATGACGGCCAATACCTTCGCGGTCAAGAATCGTTTTTTCATAGCTCTCTTCATACACTTTGAGCGGTGTATATACAAACAGCGGTACGCCATTGCGCGTATTGAGCCAGAAAATACGGTTACGGACTTCACTCTCTTTAATCGTAAAGTGCGATTTGCCAATCGCATTATTTTGATAATTGCGAACACCCTTCAAAATGTTAGGCGACTGAACAGGTACCGATACAAATCCCCATGACGGGAAGTACAAATTGCCAGAACTGTTGCTCAGATGGAAGACAGGTACAGCCTCCTCATCCAGCTTGCTCGCGATGTAGCGCTCCACGAACTTTTCAATCGCTTCATCCTGCCCGTATTTCATGACGAGGAAATCCTCCATGGAACGGGTAATGAGATCACCGAACTTATCAGTTAAGAAATTGGAAATCGAGCTGATGATATCCATATCCTGATCCTTCACCCATTGATCTGAATTTTCCAGCAACTCTTGGGCAAAATCACGAATCAAATCATCACCGTTACGCTTATCCAGCAGCTTGGTCACGACTTCGGAAATATCCGGGACACTTACCAAATTCCAGTAGTATGTTTTGTTGCCTTTATGATCGGACTGTTCCTCGCCATTAATCAGCAGGTCGCCGTTCTTTTCGAAAATGGCACTCAGTGCGTTCAAAATCTCAGTAAATACATTATAAATGCGGTTGTTTTCCTTATTTAGCAGGTCATACAGGTCTTCATAAAATTCAATAAGCTGCTCTGTACGTTCCACATCAGCCCGCAGCCAATATTCGTTAATTTTTGCTTCAATGTATGCATTTTTCTTTTTATCCTTGGATACAAACGCGCTCTTGGCATCACCCAGCTTCTCGTTCGCCTGCTCGCGCGCCCATTCAATGTCCGTAGGGATACGGTGCAGTGATTCACGCAAAGTCTCGATATAAGAAAGCAGCATTTTCAGCAAGCTGAATCCTTTTTCAGTATAAATCATGCGAGATACATAGAACGGTCCTTGCTCGGGATGCAGGAACATCCGGCGAATCTGATCTGTAAACTGCCCGGTAATTTCGCCTGGAAGCTGTTTTTTCGCCTTGATATATTCTTCGCGGGCACGCGTCAGAAACGTTTGTTCCAGCTCTGTGTCCATATTGACAACTTGCATTTTCACAACATTGCTATAGCTTAATCGTTCACTATTTTCAAATCCCGGCAGTGGCTCTGGTACTCGTGATTCAAAGTTTTTAATCATACTGTCCAGATCAACGCCCAACTTGCGGGCAAACTTCTCGACATCCTCTTGATTCGGCGATTGCTCAAACATCTTGGACATTTTACCAAACATCCGGTAGGCCAGATACGTTGTCATTTCCTCCATAGGCAATACTGCCGAGGAAGCCCCGATAATATTGTAGTCGTAGTTTGCCGGATAGGTCTTATTCATTTGTGCAATGTTCGTACGAATGTTGCTGATATAGTCATGAATGGCGAACTCTTCGCCCGACTGTTTTTCCTCACTCGCCATAAAGTTGGTGATGTTCTCGGCGGTGACATTCATGCAATAATCATAAGCATTTTCCAGTAGCTTGCCTTCCGTATTCGTGGCCGAAATAAGGTGACACAGGTTAAACGGCGGCAGCGGCGAGTTTACGGTTAAAATGTTACCGTACTGCTGCTTAAAGCGTTCCCCACGGCTATCCACATTCATCCAGTAGTCAAGCTCTTTCAGCGCAGCATAGCCGTTCTTTTTAATATATTCACGTGTATGCTCGCTCAGGCTTTTGTTGGCCAGATTAATATCCGGAGTAAACAGATAACCTAATGTATTTACACGGTCTACACCTGCGGAGCCGTAGTCGCGCTCAATAATTCCCCGGACGATATATGAGATATCAAGGAAGGTACCACTTCCAGTACCGCCGGACAAACCGGACAGCAGGAACACCATCAGCTTCTTGTTGGTGCCTTCAGACAGGGTTTTGATTTTTTTGTCAATGCTTTGTACGACCTGATTGATCTTGGTAAACAGCAGCAAGCGTCCAGCCTGACGTACCCCTGCGGCTCCGTTCATTCCATCGGTAATGCTCAGCTCGGGAGACAGCCAGTCGGTAATGTAAGGCTCCAAGATGCTGCGATTTTGCAGTAATCCGCCGATTTCGGCATTGGACAACAATACAAACTCATTGATCGGGTCCAAACCAATCCCTTTGTATTTTTTGTTGCGGTCTTGCTCGTTTGTTTCAAAAGCGAGAAATTCCACATTGTCCGGCTTTTCGCTCTTTTTCTTGGAAATCGGATCTGCCGGAAGCTTGAATCTGCGGTTAATTTGATATTTCAAGCGGAGGAGGGCATCAATCCCCGTACCTCCAAGTCCGATAATTAATATAGGATTATCAATGGTATCAACTCTAATCTTATCGCTTACGATCCCCCCACCGAGTGATACGTCTAATTGTTGGATATGCTCTCTAACTACTGGTTTCATAGATTTGACCTCCTAAGGGTTCGTTTAGCTGTTCACTGAAATGAATTCCAGTAAAATGGTTTTGTCCACACTAGCCAGCGGGATCGTCAGACGATCACCGTTTTTCAGTTCAAGACCGCTGCCTGTGTCTACAGCTCGCCCGGATTTTTCAATCGTAATCTCCGGGGTGCTGCGCACCATGATGCGATCCTGATTGGCTGGCGTGAACACCACCTTATCGGTTCCGGCAAATTCCGGTGCCAGTTGCAGCAACTGGTGCAGATTAAATTTGCCCCGGAAGGTGTTCAGCTTCTTGTATTGCGGGTACGTTTTCTCTCCGGTATTTTCATCCCGGATTTCTAGTACAATTTGGCCGACAAAGCCACGATTGGCTTTTTTGACAGCCTTCCAGATGAAAAATGCGGCCACCAGCAGAACAAGCAATCCCAGCCCTGCAAGAATGAGTGGCAGCAGCTTGGATTTTTCAGCAGGCGCTGTCGGCCCAGCCGTGCCTGTGTTCGTACCACTGCCCGCCCCAGCCTTGGCACTGATGGTTAGCGGCTGGGTTTCACGGTAAAAGCTCTTTTCCTCTGCTCTGACGGTCAGTTCATAATCATGCTCATCCGGAATCGTGTAGGAGCCGGTAAAGGCATCTCCTGCATTGGTTAGCGGCACCTCATTCGTTGTACCGGAATCAAGGTCCTTGACCTTCAGAACAGCATTCATATTTGCATACAATTCCTGATCCTGAAGCTGCTGGTTATTACTCGTCAGATAAGAACGAATTTGAACCGTGTCACCTTTTTTGTACGATTTGGCAGGCGGGGCGTCCATCTTCAACTCCAAATCATAGTTAAATACCAGATTAATATCAATCTGATCCTGCTGGACTCCCTTGACCTGGAGCTTCCAGTCGCCAGCTACAGGCTTGAGCAGTTTGATCAGAGAGTAGCTTTTCGACTTGGACAACAGCACATCGCTCGAAGGAATCGGCTTGGTGTTACCCGACGGGTCTATTAATCTTGCATCCACCGGCTTCGAGGACATAATCGAAATGTTAGCCTCTAGCACGCTATCGTTCGGTACGGTTACCGTAACATCCTGATAGTTGCCGTTAGCCGTAATGGACTGCAAGGGCACAACCTTCAATTTCAAATTGCTGGCGAAAATTTCACTCAAAATGTTCGGCAGATCATCCGCCGAGCTTGTAATAAAGGACTTGCCCCCCGTTTGCTGCGCAATGTCGGCGAGCTTGTTTTTATTCAGCTTTCCGTCCGCATTCAAACCAATGGTGTAGATCGGAACGCCGTTGTTTTTAGCTTCGGCTACAGCCTTCGCCATATCCTGTTCGGACTGGCTTTCGGTTCTGCCTGTCGTTTTATTAAAATCGTTATTGCCATCGGCCAGCATAACGATCATAGGCGCATGTCCGGCTGTTTTGCCATCCTGCAAAATGCGGATCGCTTCCTTGACACCCACGGAGGTGTCAGTATACGCCCCCCGGTTCAGTCCGTCAATAAATGCCTTCAATTCCTGTTTATCCGCTTCAGACGTAATATTAAGCAAGGCTTTTTCGCGCTGTACAACATCCGTGTACGCTACGATCCCGACCTTGTCATTTTGCGTCGACAGCATATCAATAAACATTTTCATGGCTTCATTGCCAATTTTCCCAGGATCACTGGTGTTCATGGAATTACTTACATCGACGACCAACACCGCATCTACCTTGGAGGCAGAGGGTGAAGCGGCATTCGCCGTCAGCGGCTGCCATGCCGAAATCGAAGTCATGATCATTGTACATATGATTCCGATGACCAAAAACCATTTTCTGTCTCTACTAAACATCGCTTGTACCCCTTTGCCGGTTAATTCTCATTCTGAAACTTCCCACTCTAAATTACAGTTGTACTCCCCTACTATTAAATTATAATGAGTTTTACATGAACGCCAGCTGAAAATACTGTCCGAAGGGTCTTGATGTCGCCAAAAAGCCTGTTATACCGCGAAATTTTACCAATATCCTGCAGTAATGATATAATTATACCCCAACAAGGGCAATCGGGCACCAGCCTTCTCCTTTATACGACAAAAATGACAGCAGCGAAACCTGCCCATGTAAAATATCGAACTAAAAATCTAAGCAGAAAGAGGAAGTACAATATGATCTCATACGGATGTCTGGCGATTTTGTTTCTTTTTGTCGCTATTAAATTAATCATTTACTATATACATAAAAAACGTGCACCGTCGATTACGCAAATCGACACCGAGCTTCTGGCACTGCTGAACCGGAGAAGTGAGCGCAATGAATAGTTCCAAACAGGCAGTACAATTCCGCCCATTTACCCGCACGGAGCATGCCTTCCAAAAACTGAGAATCTGCAGGCGTTGCGGACAATTCACTGCCCTTTGGGAAGAAAAATGTACATCCTGCGGTCGGGATACGCTGGTTCCTGTAGAGCAATACGCCAAGCTTAGTGCCAGACGTTATTTCCGTAAAGACCTCGCCGTTGGCATTGTGCTGTTGGCCGCTGCTGTCTTTTTTGGTCATTCAACGCAGCAAATGCTTCTGTGTGGTATTGTCGGTGCACTTCTCCTGCTGCCCTTGGTGCTTCTGCAGCAGCGTATTTACCCTTTTGAAAAGCGCAGACAGCTTATACGCCTGTTCAGAGGACACATAGCACAGATTCAGGAGGGACTGGGCGTCAATCATAAAAACGCGGTTGCCCTGCGACAGCTCAGTGAGCGTGTCTCCTACGAGATGCTGCGTGAGATTGCTGTTCTCATTCACAACGACCGGATAAGGCTCCAGCAGGTCGCACTACTGCAATCTTTTGTTCTTCGCAAAGACATGGAACTGACGCTCGACCCTCTCCTGATCAAAAGCTTTGAGCCGCTTATGGCCAGATATATCGGAGAGATAGCCAGATTAAAGCCTGAGCTAATCAAGGATCGAACCTTCCGATACGTCGTCTTTTATGAGCGCCGCATTCTGGAAATGGCAGGGGGTGAGGATATTCTCGTTCGCGTAGCCACTACGGCTGTCCGCAAAAAGCGTTACGTGGTCACCCATGCCGCATTTATTTCCAGATATGTACGCAAGTTACCCAAGGAACGAGTCCAACGATTATATCATATCATTCAGGAAAATCCGTTAGAACCCTTTGGAGATTTGGCCGATGAAGTCAAGATCATATACCTGATGGAGCAGTATAAAAGCTGATTGGCTACAACGCCCTTTTATATATGACGTCATATCGATAACAAATCACTGCAATAAATCAGAAAAAAACCGTCAGGATCGCCAACGTGCCTCCAGACGGTTTTTAATTTTGGATTTTTTTAGGGCATATGTATCTCATTAGCTTGTCATCTTTATTGACCTTGCAGCTTGTGGTACCCATATTTATTGGAAGTAAAATTGAAAGCACGCACACCCTTGCTATCATACACAATAATCTCCTTATTCAAATACGGGTGCAGACCATTAAAATAACCGGGCATAATCAGCTTGCGCATAAACAGGTTTTTACCTAGCATCCGGGGGGAATTGGTCGCTACGACAAGCATTTGCCGGCATGCAGACCAAGGGCTGGGTTGAATATATGACAGACCATATTCCCCTGCTATGAAATCACCGCCAAGTGTGTATCCTTCCTCCGTACATTCGAGGTACAGATTTCCCTGATGTCGATGAAGCAGCTCATGTCTGGCCAAGCCCGAAACGATACAGATCACGTTACTGTCAGCGAGCTCTTCCTCCGAAATGTCATTAGCAGACACTATAGGATAATGGACATCGATATAGGGATTCCAGGTCGCTGTCCGCGGGCTGGCCAAGGCGTTCGCTGTCCGTTTCATGGCCTGTTCTTCCTCGGGTGTAGCGTAGCGGGATGGAAGGACAATATGAAGTCGATCCATATAAACGTCAAGCATGCCCATACCGTGGCTCCGAGCATTTCTTCCTGCGCTCTCCATTCCACTTATTTCCTGCTCCGGCGCTGTTTCTTTTGTAGAGCTTACACCGCTTTCTTTCCCCCGTTCAGCAATCAAACGGTATTCAGGTGAGGGGCGCTTCTGTGACTCCATTTTAACAAAGCGAAAGCGACTGTATTCCAGCAAATCCAACACAAAAATACGAGCACCGATACGAACCTGGGCCAGCTCCAGAGCCATGACTTCATGAGAAAGATGAATAATAAATTCGTCAGCGTGAACGGCTGTAACGTCCAATTCGCCTGTTGTGCTCATTTCACCGTACAGTTCAGCATAATCCTCATGTTCATCCATTCGCGTTAGTTCCAGCCAAAAAGCACGATTATGTCTGCCACGTTCCGTCCGGTAGGCAATACGCTGAGGTGCAACATCTCTTTTCCATTGCATAAGCCAGCCCAGCACGCCGTCCAAAAGCCTCAGCTCATGCGTGTCCCAGTGATTAGAGCACTGCTCCACCACACCTTTGAAATGGCTGGATACAAGTTCGGCTGCAGGAGCCTCATAGGCTTGGGCAAACAGATAATCTTGCTCGCCAACGATGTTTAATATAGGCAAATTGGACAGATTCATTAGCTGTTTCGGATGTGGCGCACCTGCGATGACAGCAATAGCCGCAAAACGCGAAGGATACGCCTGTGCCATTGCCCAGGCAGCATACGCACCGTTAGAATAACCCGTCAGATAGATTCGGTCTTCGTCCACTGGGTACGCTTGCAGAATGACCTCCAAAGCCTCCAGAAAAGCAGCTTCGCCAATATAACTGCCCAATGTTACCCCACGACACGAAAAAGTAACAAATATCGCCTCCTCCTCCTCCCAGTCCCGCCCGAAATTACGTTGCTGGAAATCCGGAAGACCCAGCTCATACCGCTTGCCCGGCATCAGGACAATCAAGGGATACTGTCGGTCTGCCGAAAAGCTTCTTGGAAGCTGTACGGTATAGCGCTGTATGCTGTTATCCAAACGGGAGACAAAAAAGCCTTCGCCAAGCCCGTCAGGAGACAAAAAGATGCTGTTTTCCTGAAATGAAAACGGATGCTGAGACTGCTCGGCAGATCCACATGTGAACATTTGTTTTAATAGCTTGATATATTCACGTACAACCCTATAATCCCAGATTTCAAAAGGATCCTCCGGCAAAGCCGTTAACCTTTTTAGTTCCCCCATTAGTCCTTCTATCTGTATTTTTCGTGCAGCATTGAGAGCATCCTTGGCATAAGCCTGCCTGTAGTGGACATACTCTTCATGCAAACCGTGCACAACGGCAGACAAAGGACGTACAAGTACCGAGTACACAAAATGATGCTCTCCTGCCTTTTGATCCTGATATGTAACCGTAAAATGCAGCATCCCCGTGTTCCCGGTCATCTTCTCATCCCAGGCATACCTTTGCTCCTGCTCCCAGGTCGCTGAAAACCGATCCAGCTTCGTTCCCGCATCATTCGTTACCTCAACCCATACCATTTGATCTGCAGGAAGATCTATACGATCCTTACGCAGCAAATAAAACGAGATCGAACTTTTTTCCCCTTCCCTCTCCGCACTTTTCTCAACCTCCAGCCAAGCCATATGAAAACGTATATTACGCTCTACAAATTCATCTTGCAGTTCTGTCACATCTGGATGATCGCATATCTGATTTCCGCTAAACCGAATAGAACGGGCTTCATCGGGAATAAACGCTGCGATGATAATCACTGTGTGATCGCCTTCCTCCATATACAAGCGAAAAGGACCGGATTCCGCATATACCAGTATGCCGTCTATCCAAATCTGTCCTGTCCCTTCAAACGGTCTGATAACGACTTCCTGTGCTGCCATACAACGAAGGTTGGAAACCAATAAAAGCCTTTCTTGCTCGGCTAAAGGCGGAAAAACACCTAAATTCAATTCCGAATTCCGGGGGTCCAGCTCGGTTAATAATCGGCACGCTACCTTTCCCCCGGCTGCAAGCTCCAGTCCCTCTTCACATGCCTTTTCCAAATTCCAGTCTTCATGGGTGAAATGATTCGACCATTCCCTGCCCACACCGCAATTTTCCGGTAGCTCGACCGGACCGATTGCATAAGCAGACGTCAAGCGAACCGGATGATCCGACAGCACAGTTGTTGCTTTTTCCAGATGTGTGAACCTCATAACATTCCCCCTCCGTTATTTTTCCTCAAAAGACGTAGCCGCGATATTCTTCCTGAAATTTTTCCGTTAACCTTTAAAGCAACTATATAAAACTATTCGTTATCATCTCTGTTTACTCCTCTGTTTTTTTCCAAAAAAGAAGCTGTGATAAACCAAAAAACGAAGAAAGCAGAGCGCTTCACTTCGTTATTAAAAATTTCTATATTTAAAATCCTATTTAAAGCTGACATGATTATTGCTAATTGCATACTTTAAAAATGTGCATAACTCGCTTGTATTTGCTTTTCCAGCTTGATTCGTTCCAATTTCAACTCCCAGATCTGTTCGCTCCACGAGTTTCGCTCCGCTGGGTTATTACTATGCCGCAAAAGTTCAAATAGCTCCAGCAGCCTGTCGTTAATCTGATCAAAATGCCGCCATAGCTCATTAATTTTAGAATCCTTAGCCTCCTTGCTGTTCTCCTGCAAATGATGCTGCAAAGCTTCCTTAAGCTCTTGTTGCCACTGTATATCATTTAATTGTTTTGCATAATTAAGAAGATCCAAATAATCATCTACCTGCAGGTAACTATGTGTTTTTGCCCGTTGCATATGATCTCTCTCCTTATGATTTTCTATTACCAAGCATTATACTCGGTTTTCAAGGGAAAGCAATATGTTCTGGACAAAAAAAGAGACAGCCTCAGCCGCCTCTTTTGATCTTTATACTTTTTTAGTCCTACAATGCTGCCTGTAAATCCTCAATCAAATCCTCCAGATCTTCAATCCCCACTGAGATCCGCACCAAACCTTCAGTAATGCCCAGCTCTGCACGGCGTTCTACCGGGATGGAGGCATGTGTCATACGTGCTGGAACGCTAATCAGACTTTCAACCGCCCCCAAGCTCTCAGCCAACGTAAAATACTTCACCTTTTTCAGGAGTGCAACCGCATTGGCATCACTGCCTACATCAAAGGAAATAATGCCGCCAAAGCCATCTGCTTGTGTTTTGGACAGCTCATGCTGCGCGTGGCTTTCCAGTCCAGGGTAGTATACTTTGCTAACCTTCGGATGCTTTTCTAAAAAGGCTGCAATTGCCTTCGCATTTTGCTCGATCGCTTCCATACGCAGACCCAAAGTTTTGATACCACGGATCAATAACCATGAATCCTGCGGGCCGAGAATACCGCCAATGGCGTTTTGCACAAAATGAAGCTGCTCTCCCAGCTCGTCGCTGTTTACTACAGCCAGCCCGGCTACAACATCGCTGTGTCCACCCAAATATTTGGTAGCAGAGTGAACGACGATATCCGCTCCGAGTGTAATAGGCGTCTGCCAATAAGGAGTGGCAAATGTATTGTCAACAATCAACAAAAGATTATTTTTTTTCACCAGCTCCGAAACTGCACGAATGTCTGTAACCTTCAACAGCGGATTCGTTGGCGTTTCCACATACAATGCCTTCGTATTTGGACGGATTGCTTTGGAGATGGCCTCCAGGTCAGTCGTATCCACGAATGTGGACTCGATCCCGATCCGACTGAGCACCTTACTTACGATACGATAGGTGCCCCCGTATACATCATCCGTCAGCAGAATATGATCTCCTGCATTGAACAGTGAAAATACCGCATGAATCGCTGCCATACCGGAACCAAATGCAAAACCACGTTTGCCTTCCTCCAGCTCCTTGATCAGCTCCTCCAGTGCAAACCGGGTTGGATTTCCCGTACGCGAATATTCGTAGCCCTTGTGAACGCCAATCTCCTCTTGCTCATAAGTGCTTACTTGATAAATAGGAACGTTAACCGCGCCTGTATGGGGGTCGGTAGGGAGGCCGCCGTGAATCAGTTTTGTTTTTCGTTTCATTTTATATCCCGCCTTCATATATTTTTTTGCTCAGATAACGTTCGCTGCTATCCGGGAAAATGGTTACAATATGCGCGCCATCCGGTGCGCTCTCTGCTTCCAGTAAAGCAGCATGCAAAGCAGACCCTGAAGAACTGCCAACGAGAATTCCTTCACGTGCGGCCAGTTCCTTGACACGGTTAAATGCATCAACATCGCTAATCGTATGAATGGCATTAAAATACCCTTTATCCACAAACTCAGGGATCAATTCCATGCCAATTCCTTCTGTTTTATGCGGACCTGACTCGCCGCCATTCAAAATGGACCCTTCCGGCTCCACGATTACCGTTTTAATGGCTGCGTTTTGCTCCTTAAGATAACGCGAGGTTCCCATAAATGTTCCCCCCGAGCCTGCTCCTGCCACAAATACGTCGACTTTTCCATCCAGATCGTTCCAAATTTCAGGGCCCATTGTCGTATAATATGCCTCTGGATTATCCGGATTGCTGAATTGACGTGGCAAGTAAGCATCTTTAATTTCAGCAGCCAATTCTTTTGTTTTCTCGATGGCTCCCTTCATTCCCTCACTTGTCGGGGTATGAACGATGCGTGCTCCCAATGCCTTCATCAGGTCCTGTTTCTCTTGGCTGAACTTCTCAGGTACAGCAAAAATAACCGAGATATTGTAATGAAGCGCCGCCATCGCAAGGCCAATACCTGCATTACCTGCTGTTGCTTCAATTAAAGTCCCGCCTGGCTTCAACTGACCTGTCTTTAATGCTTTTTCAATGAGAGCCTTGCCCACCCGGTCCTTCACACTACCGCCGGGGTTCATAAACTCCAGCTTGGCGAACAAACGAATTCCTCTCGGTAGAGAATAGCTGTTCAGCTCCACGAGTGGCGTGCGTCCAATAAGTTCAAGAGTATTGTGATATACATTCATAATTTCATGCTCCTTTTAATGGCGAATCCAAAATAAACCAATGGTCAAAAATAACACCCATTGTCGGAGAAGTTCGCTATCATCTCCGTAAAAACATAGTAATACGGTAAGTATTGATGCAATAAGATTTTATGTGTAATTCAAGCATTTGTCAAATAGCATCATTTTTACCCTGACCCATTTCCAAAACGTCCACACCCGCGCTCTCGGTCACCGTGCTGGCACAGCTTCATTTTTGGTTCCATAATATCAGTCTGCCGGTGTTGGTATTGGCGATGATAGGCCAACATCACGAGGTGCCAGATGCTGGCATGTGGGTCATCACTGGGTGGGGCTTACTCGCGGCTGGAATGATCCTGTTTATAGTGAATGTGTGGGACAGAATACGCTAAAACAAATATATCCCCTTGTTGTCTGGTCATGAAAAAAAGGAGCCTGATCATGCCAGGACTCCTTTATACATCATGAATCGTTATAGGTTAGCTATGTCCGCTATATGTTCCATTCTATTACTTTGCAGTCCCGTCCTGTACATGCTCTTTGCAAAAGTTCTCAACAGCCTGCAACTCATCTTCTTCAAGTTCAAGATCAATGTAACGATTCGTTACTTTTTCAATTAGCTCATACTTCAACAATTTGGATTCTCCCTCGTCTACTAAATAAAGGGCGCGAATATGCAGTCCGTTTTCGGTGTAGAGCTCGTCGTCCTCTTCAACTTCAACCTCAATGATAAATTCATACCGCTGCCCACTCAAAATACCAAAAGCGTCTTTAATCTGCTCCACCGTGTACGATGTGAAATTTAACATGTCTTCATTCCCTCCGGATTTCCTTCAATTACTGTGCATTTTACGCCCGCAGGCAGTAGCTGTTCAACTTGAGTACGTACTTCATGACGATTTAAATCCTCACCCATAATTGAGATCCAGCCCCGATCATTACGCGAGCGAATTAAACGTCCTATACCTTGTCTAAGTCTAAGCGCCATATGAGGCATATCTATCTGCATAAATGGATCCGTCGCATCCTTGCGTAAAGACGTGAACACTGGGTCATTCGGAGGAAAAGGCAGCGACCAGATGATGACATGCGACAGAGACGGTCCAGGAATATCCAGTCCTTCCCATAAAGTAACAGCGCACAAGACACTTTCCTCATCATTCTGAAAAGCCGAGATCAGATGGCTGATTTCCGCCGAACCTTCGTACAGAAAACGATAGGCAGAAGCCTCCGTATAAGCAGTCAGGCCCATTTGAAATGCAACCAGTTCCTCCCGTGAAGGAAACAGGATAAGCGCTCTGCCTTGCGATTTCTCCAGTAGCGCCAGCACCCTCTCGACAGGATTATGCCCCGGTTGTGACGGATACAGCGCCGTCTGCATCTGATCAGCATAGTCATAAGGTGAAGGCACGGAAAATGTCAGCGGATTTTCAATTCCGAGGCTCTGCGCCATGTAGTCAAAGGAGTTCTCCACGGAAAGGGTAGCTGACGAGAATACGATAGGCATATGCTGGGCAAATACTCGTTCCTTGAGAATCTCCTTTACCATTTTGGGCATAACCACGAGCGTTAATCCGTCCTGATCCTCAATCACCCATGAAATCAAACGTTCAGGGCGTTTGAACAAGGCCAAGGCCGTCTGGATCATTTCAAGATGCTCTTCCACGATCTTGACCTGGTACTCATCCAGCGAGAATAGTCCGCTTTCAAAGACAAGCTCCTCTTCAATGGTGCCGATCAGGTCACCAAAACGGTTCACCTCTCGAATCAGTGACTCATCCAGATTAAATTCCTTGCGGTCCGAGCCATGTACAGCTTGGCTGTTCTTTTGAAGCACAGCAAACAAAGCCTCACTTTGGGATATCGCATCTTCAATCGTCATTGCCAGGGATTCCCGTATTTCCCCCTCCAGCAGACGGGTAATAATCGCTTCGAATTGTGTATGCTTCAGTTTATAGGTGAGCGCATTCTGTGCCGCTGTCTCCAGCAAATGGCCTTCGTCAAAGACAACAGAGCTGTGCTCCGGTAGCAACGGGAGCTGCCCCTCACGTTTTCTAGCTTCATAGGTCCATACATGCTCCATATAAAAATCATGTGAGCAGATCACTAAATCTACCGCCCTGCGGTAATGATCGCGGGACAACGTCTGTCCGCAGCGATGACGCTGAGGACAAACGAGACAGTCTTGAAAAACATCCCATCCCAGTCTGCTCCATTGTTCATCCGTCAGCTCAGGATATTCCTTGCGGTTCCCGTAAGGGGTGAAGGACTGCAGCGTGTCTGGAAAATGGACAAAATCCGGCAAGTCCTGATAAATATCACGAAAGGCATCCGCATCCTCATCCAGCCCGCTTCGAGCCTCGTCCAGCTTGTTTAGGCAGATATACTGATCCGGCGACTTACCCAGTCTGGCATCAATCGTCAGATTCAAATGCTGTGCCAGCTTGGCGATATCCCCTTCCGGCTTAACCAGTTGTTCGATCAGTGACTCGTCTGCACAGGCGATAATCGCAGGTTTTCTCATGTACCGGGCATATGCAATGGCGTACAGCAGGTACACCAGCGTTTTACCCGTGCCCACACCTGCTTCCGCAAAAATGGTCTTTTTCTCCTTATAGGCACGCTCCAGCTGAAATGCCATATAAATTTGTTCATCCCGAACCTCAAAGCCGACTTCAGGCAAAACTTCATAAAATACATCCGCAATCCAGTCACTTGCCTGCTCAATAAACGGCTTGGACGGATCAAAGGCAAAAGGATAAGTAGTCAATCGGGCTGTGCCTCCAATTCGTTCATAATGTGCATCCTTTCATTATAACCCAAAACGACCTAAAAGGAATATGTAAACTGTAAGAACAGGCTGCATTTTTTTATGTCGAAATAAGAATCTCTTTAAAATAAAGGGAACATGGTTTCGTCTGAGTTAGACGCTACGTGTAGCATTTGATCTTACGATCGCTGTTGCCCCGGGATTCTCAGATTTCCATACCTTTTAAAGGTTAGAATCCCAGAGCAAATTGGCTTCATCCATAACGACACGTTTGCCCACTATATCCGGGTTTGAATTTAGGAAAAGGAACATATAAAATTTCTCCCAATACTGTTCATATTCCAAAAAGCTTTTGAAAAAGTTATGGCTTTCAAAGAAAGGAACGGGAGCGCCCGCTTGAAGCTCATAAGTATGACGCATGAATTCATATTTCCCCATTATTTTAAAAATAAAAGACTACTTACCCCCTATTAATTGGTCACAAGCACTGATATTGGTATAAAATACTATTGCTGTTCATATCGCTGCAACTCTTTTTTATGTACAACAAAGGTGTTGGTACAAAGATCGTGGACTCCCTGTTTTTTCGCAGTAAAAGCGACCACAATGTAAATAATATGAATAATCACAAAAGAAATAGCTTTAATCCAGTAACGCCCGGAGGCGTGCCAGAATCCAAGCCGCTTTCCATCCTTGTCTACTACAATTAGAGAAAATACAAGCTTCCCTGGTGTTGCTTTTACCTTCGATGACTCCCAAAGAACACAATACAGCCATGGCAACACGAGCCAAAAGATCAAGGGCCACAGCAGAGCCAACACGTGTACGAAACCAGTCTCCTCTATACCCAGAAGGAATGGAATACTGGATATTCCTCCTCCTATTAAAAGAACAAGTAAAGTGACAATGATGAAATCCATCACAAACGCTGCTGTTCTTATCCAAAATCCTCCATATATTCGTCTTGTGCTATCACTTGTTGCTGTCATGATATGTATAACCCCTTTTCTTTTTAAAATCCATTTTATTCCTTTATCCAAGAAGATATCATACGGCTACCCACCTATATTGTCAATTTACGAATAAAGGCTCATAAACAAGTAAAAGGACCTATTTCCATACATCAAAATGAAAATCCTCATAGGATTTAAGAGCTTATTTACATGAATTTGTTCTGATTGGGTACAAAATAAATGCAGCTCTAAACTCTTATCCACCTAGTAATTAGTACTTTGGTATCGAATTAAATCCAGCCTTTTCACGCATAAAAAAACAGCGTATATGTAAATAAGTTTACACACACACTGTCTCAAATTTCATGTAATAAACCTGACATAGCACAGCACGATTAGAATGGGCTCATTTTTCCCAATTTACGCACTATATTTATGTGCTTTCAACACTAAACAAGCCTTCTTCTCCGCGCAGCTTTGCCAATGCCTCAACAAAGAAATAATCGCCGTAGATAATGGGAACGTTGATGTATTTTTGCTCAGGATAATGTACGGTTCCGTTCATCAGTAAGCCCTCATGCTCCTCGCCCCACTCCGTGCATGTGTGATGCAAGCCCATGAGAATGGACTCTGCCGCTTGGATAAAATGCTCCGCACGCGTCGAATATTTGGCCAGCTCCAGCAAACCGCTTGCCGCAATAGCCGCCGCAGATGAATCCCACGCTTCGCGATGTCCATCTGATGCTCTAAAATCCCACACAGGCAGGCAAGCATCCCCTAGTTGGGACAGGAAAAAGTCAGCCGTGTTCTCGGCCACCTTCAAATAACGCGAATCGCGCGTGTACCCGTACGAAAGCGTAAAGCCGTACAGAGCCCATGCCGTGCCACGTGCCCAGGCGGAACCGGGAGCGAACCCCTGTCCGCCATGCTCGGCGACTTTTTTTCCAATTTCCGGATCAAATTCGACCACATGTGCGATGGAGCCGTCCGCACGGACAAATTCACGTGCCACGGTATCCGCATGCTGCACAGCCAGAGCAGCAAAGCGAGGATCTCCGCTTTCCTCCGAGGCCCAATAGAGCAAGGGAAGATTCATCATGCTGTCTATAATCGCAACGCCCCGTGTATCCATGTCCTTCGATTGGAAATTCCACGCGCGAATAAAGCGACCGTTCACGTTAAAACGAGCGGCCAGCAGATTGGCAGCCAGCAGCCCCCGTCTTCTGGACTCAGCATCTCCCGTCAACCGATGGGCGGCCACACCGCTCAACAGCCAAATAAAGCCTAGATCATGGTCTACCGCCTCACTGTTATAGAGCACTTTTTCCAGACGACTCTCGCACCGCTGCGCAATCCCGGCAGCTCCGCTGTCAGGGCGGGCCCGATTTGCAAGCCATAGCAGCCCAGGATAAAAGCCTGCTGTCCACCACGGTTCCTCACGATTGTCATAGCGTCCACCCTCCGCAACATGGGGAAAAGCGTCCCCCAGTCTTGCCGCCAAGGCAAGCGTTTTGTCCAAAGCCAGCTCCCATGACTGCTCCAGCCATGCTTCTGTATTTGTCATTTCTTTTCCTCTCCCTTTTCCACTGGTTAAAAACGTCTATCGCTCCAGCCCAAATTATTCTGGTAGCCTTATGATAAAGGAAATGCGACTACCTGTGCATTCCAGGCGTGCTCCCTTGAGTAAGCCATTCCGACAAGCTACGGAAGTCAATTCCTCCGGCCATACCACGTTCGTTCCTTCCATTGTCGGGATGACTTCAAGGCTTGCGCCTGCGTATTCCACCCGAATGCTTTCCGTTTCTTCCCCGGCTGACATAATATGATGAATTACGCTGCGCTCCCGGCCGTCATACGCCATTAGGGGAATAAGTGCCGCCACATGCTGAATATTGCCTTGAAGCTCATATCTCACCTCAATTTTTCCACGCACCTGACGATAATGTGTCCGGATTTCCCTCACCCCGGGGAACGGGCCTCTCCATAGCAATGTAAAATCCGTTGCTCCATCAGATGCTGAGCTTTGCTCCACCTGTACGGACCCGCCACCATCCTGCGGATCAATCCCTCCATCCCGGTCGAATTCCAGCGTTCCGGGGATGCCCTCCGACAGGCTGTGCCACTTTCCGTCCTCCGTTTGCCAGGCCGGAGTATAGCTCAGCGGGAAAATATCCCCCTCCGCAAAGCCCGTAAAGCCGCGGTCGGCGTGCCCTCCTGAGGACGGACCGATCAGTGGCGGTAGCGAGGTCTGCTGAATACGCACGATACCAGGAATATTGTACGGGTCGTTGACCGACACCTGCACAAGCATTTGCTGCCCTTCTACGGCTGCAATGACCGTCTGGAACCAGCCGTCCATTTCCAGCACCCGGCTGCCAATCTCCGCAGGTATAGAAGCTGGAGTAATACGCTCTATCCCCTCCCCGTACAGCAAGGTATGTGCCAGCACAGCCGCCGTCCACAGACTGTAGCAGGTGTGGTTCGAGTACACCTCGAAGCCATGTCGTGCCTCAGACGAATAATGGTTGCGGACAATATGCAGCTTGCCGTCGTCGATCTGCCAGTGGCTAATCGCCTGCCAGCACAGGTCCGCTGCCCGCCGGAACGCACCCGCAAGCCCGTGCTCGCCTTCTGTATTAGCCTGCTGTGCATGGGTCGTGAAGACAAAGGCCGCAGCCGCTTCGTTCCACTGATGCTGCGCACTTCGACCACGCGGCGGAATTTCCCCGTGCGGGGATAACGCCAGCAGTGAGCTGAGCGCCCCTCTGCGAAGATGGTCACGCAGCTCCAGAGCGCAGCCGCCATCATATCCGTTCTCCAGCATCACGCCCAGATGAAAGCGAGTGACGATATCGTAGGCGAACGGGCTATTGGGTCGGTCCAGCGGACCATCCTGGTACAGTCCCAAACCGGTAAAGCGAGGCAGATGGTAGTTGCGGATATACGTCTCCATCCACTCGGTATCAGCTGCAAGCCCTTCGGCAGCACGCAAAAACTCGCCGGAAATCATAATCGCATTCCAGTTGATCATCCGGTTCGGATTTTTCATTTTGCTCATCGTAAAAATGTAAGTCTGCTCCGGCTCAATTCTGCTCAGCTGCTGCTTCCAGGCTGTGGCTTGCTCTGGCAGCAAATTTTTCAGGAGCCGATACGCTCCCATCATCATGATGGGAAAAAAGTCCGGGTGCTGATCCGGCGCTTTTTCCTCCACTACACAAGCTATGCTATGCGTCAAAGTCGCAGCCGCAGATTCGAGTAAATCATGCCGACCTTCTTTGACCAGCACCGCCGCAGCCAGCGCATAGGCTGGGGTAGAGTAATACCGTTCACTTTCAGAATGGGGGTCAATGATAGCTCCGGTTTCATCCTGATGCGAGGTATATGCACGAACTAGCTTTTCCAGCATGGCAAGCTTACGTTGGCGTGTCCATCCGTCCTCCACTCGATTCGGTGTGACTTCCAGCTGCTCAATAAATCTCTCCAGCTCCGTCTGCCAAGGATACACGCTACCTGTATGCAGCTTATTCATCCTGTCTTCCTCCCATTCAACATGAAGATTGATTGATGATAAAAAACAGATTGCAATCTACGCTTGCAGAACCGTTCCAGCGATCTGAAGACCATTTCAGCGATGTTTTATAAAATACAAAGGGTACTCCGTCATGATCCACATGCTTTACAGCCTCCACCTCCAGATGCAGCACACTGGCATCATAATCCAGCCTGACCACAGCCTTCGTGACCTTCCATTCTACGAAGCCCGCTCCTGTTCTAGGCTGAATACGACTGATCAAAAGCTCCTCCACATCCCATAGCTTCATACTCACGCCGGACGATTCAAACTCAAAATGATCGGTGATGGTAAGCCTTGCTCCCTCGTTTCCCTCTAGCGCAGTCCATGCAAAAGAGCGGGTGAAAACCGTTAATTCTTCTACTGGATATGCGGATGTCAAATCAAGTTTTAGCCTTGCAGTCGTCTGTGCCTTCTCCTGATCTTCCACAGCAATATCCAGTACAACCGCCTTTGCCCTTGCACCCGATTGCTGCATGGTCCCATTGATTACGGGCACGGAATGACCGCCTGAGGATATGTTGACGATCGACTCTCGTCCCGGTGAAAAATAGGCTTTCGTATACAAGCCCGCTCCCAGATCACACAGCAGATTTTCGCCACCGCCATGAAGGATAAAATGTCCAAGATCGTTATGGTTGTGAGGTTCATTGTTATGCCCGCCCTTGGCTGAAAATGCAAGCATTACGCCTGACCCAGCCTTTGTCCTGGCAGCTCTGCCATGGCTGGAACTATGACTAGAGCTATGGCTACGGCACATGAGCCACCCTAGCTGTGGCAAATAATCGACGGCTTTCTCACCGCTTCCAAAGGCCGAAGGATTTGTCCATACCAGGTTGCGCAATACGTGAGCCCAGCGACGACAAGGGTCCTCCAGCAGACCAGATACATGAAAAGGGAGGGCCGATCGTCGCCCCTGCAAATCATTCAAATAAGAGACAAGACCAGAGGGCAGGCGTTCAGTTTCACTGCTGTCCGAATAATTGGAATAAATGCCATCCGACAAATGCACCCGTTCCGCAAAGGCGGCGATTTTTCCGACCTTTTCCGAGGTCAGAATATTTACGGCTCCCCCGCTAAACGCGCGCAGCATATCGGCAAAATAAATGAAATAACCAAAGCCGTATACCCAATAACCAACGCCCTCAGGACACCCTCCATCTTCCCCGTAGCATGCCAGGAAGTAATCCAGCGTGCTCAGCATACTCTCGATCGCTACCGCTCTGGAAGATTTATCTTCTACCAGCAGCAATGCGGCAATTCCGCAACCGGAAGCGCATACGGCCGCCCAGTTATGCTCTGCTGTCTCCCATTCAAAATGGCGAGGCTGCCAAAAAACAGGCTCCAACACCCGGCACTCGACCTCTTCGCGTACCCCAGCAACCACATGTCCGTCCAGTTGCTCGCCAAGCAGCAATAAAATTTCAGCCAGCATCTGCGCTGTTTCAGACGCGAATAAATCCACCTGCTGCCAAGGCGGTGTCACCGTGTCCTCTTCCCTGACATGTGCAGGAAGCGCCCATGTGTACTCGCGGCATATTTCCAGCAGCCCGTTTTCCACCTCTTTCATCAGCCATGGCTCCGAATCGGCAACAGCTGCCAGCACCAAGGCAGCCAGTCGTCCACGCCGTTCAAAGTACACATCCTCATACGGCTTGCGTTCTCCCGTATGTGCAAATTGTCGAAACAAGGGCAACGAGAGCTCAGGCCATGGTGTTTCCCGACTATTCTTACAGACACGTTCGATGTCCACCCAAAGCTCAGCGTATACCGGTTCAGCGACCGTCGCCCGCAGCCTTTTTGTCCATTCACTCCTTAACCGTTGCCTTGCTGTGTCCTGCACCCCGCCATCCAGCACCGTCACGAGCCGCGAAGCAGGCCAAGCCTCCTTCAGAAGACTCATTCGCTTTTCCTCCCCATGAGAAGCATTCGTTTCACCTTCTTTTTGTTAACGCTTTCATTGTATCTAACAATCAGCCTAAATTCAAAGGATCAACCCTCTTCTTTTTCATTAATCAATGATCACCGGTTTAACGTCTCTAGTCCACTTTTGGCCTCTCCGCCTGTAAGCTCGCATTCGATAAAAAATTTATACACATGATAAGGCTCTGGTGGGTGATGATGAAATTTTTTATCCATCACAGCAAGTAAACGCTTTGGAGCCACAATATATCCTGATTCCTCTTCTATCTCCTTTACGGTGACTTCTGAGGGAGAAAAGCTGGTTTCATTATTCTTCACCTATATTCTTATAGATAAGAAAATATTATTCATTTAAAGGTATTGTACCTCTATTATTCACAAGTATTATTGATTGTGTTTTTCTCATATAAGAATAGGCCAACCAGTAGTTTCTGGCTGACCTAATCATACGAAAAGAGCTTCCTGCTTGCATTTCGGCCGTTTTACATTTCTGGCTCCTGCTTTTTCCAGTTTTTAACCCCGTCATCTTCCAAAATACCTAATGCAGCATCTGAAATATGAGGATCACGTAGCAGAGCATCCTCGACTCTGAACTTGATGTCATCTGCATCTGCCAACGTCATTCCCGGTGTAAGCTCAATCAGCCCTTCCACGTGATAGTAGCGGCCCTCCTGTAAAATACGCATCTGATAAATATCCGTTACATGCGTATCGGCGAGAATAATAGAAGCTACACGTTCTTCGATATCTGGGGGAGCCGATACACCAATCAAGCCCACCATATTATCGTAGCCGACCCGAAACGCAACGCCGACCATCAGACAGCCGATAAGAATACTCGAAATCCCGTCTAGCAGCTTAAAATCGGTCAGCGATGTGACCACAACAGCCAGCAGGGCCAGCACCCCACCCGTTGTTGCCACCAAATCCTCATAAAACACCAGACGAGTTGGCGGCGCAGCACGTCCCACATGACGGAACGCAGACGTAAAAATGCCGAGTCCCTTGGCTTCCACTCTGGATTCATGCAGCACTTCTTTCATCGCTTTGCTCCAAACAAACCCGTCAACCACCAGTGACAAAATAAGCACCACTACATTAATCCAAAATCCCTGTGAAGATTCAGCCGGGTGCTGCAGCAAATGAATGCCTTCCAAAGCAGTTTCATAGGCCATAATCGTTACGACAATAACAGCAACCATACAAAACAGGTTAATCACCCGTCCAAAGCCGGTAGGAAAGCGTTTTGTCGGCTTTTTCTCTGCCAGTACACTGCCTGCAAATACAAACATTTGGTTCACTGCATCTGCAATGGAATGCATCATCGTGGCAAACATGGAGCCGCTGCCTGTCAAGGCAAAAGCAATTCCTTTAATCAGAGCGATGCCCGTATTACCTAACGCTGCCGAGCCTGAGGATTTATTCCCTTTTTTCACCAGACCCCAAAAGGAGTCCTCTCTCTGTTTCTCTTCCATCCTGTAGCTTCCTCCTGAGGTATACATAATCTGATATAGCCACATTATGTAGTCATTATTTGTTATGTATTATTTATAACCCGTCCATATTTTACCTAACCATCTAAGGGGAATCAATACAAACTATAATATATGTCACATTAAAAAGAATGCTCCGCTTCATCCTGCGACGCGGAGCATTCCCTGTATAACCTTCTGCCAGACACTTAAAAACAACCAACTTGCCGCTTTTAAATTACCAGCTGGATTTCGTAACGCCTGGAATGTGGCCTTGAAGTGCCAGCTCGCGGAACGCGATACGGGACAGCTTGAATTTGCGCAGGTAGCCTCTTGGTCTGCCTGTCAGCTCGCAACGACTTTTCAGACGGGTTGGGGATGAGTCTCGCGGAAGATTTTGCAACGTTTCGTAGTCCCCATTTGCTTTCAGCTCACGTCTCAGGTCCGCATATTTAGCTACGATTTCCTGACGTTTCTTCTCTTTTACGATTTTCGACTTCTTGGCCATGTAAGAGTTCCTCCTTGTCATTGATGTCAATCATGAAGGCTCTCCTCTTCACCACGAGATGGACGAGCGAATATGGACATGATGTAATGCATATAAATTGTAATAATTACGATTAATATTTAATATACCGCCGCTTCGGGTAGCTTGTCAATCCAAGCTGCTTGTATCTGTAACCTCTTCATTCAACCAAATGGCAAGCCACCCAGTGATCTGGACGAGCTTCACGATAGAGTGGAGCCTCTTGGGAGCAACGGTTGATCGCAAAGGGACAGCGAGTATGAAACTTGCAGCCTGAAGGCGGGTTAACTGGGCTCGGAATATCCCCTTTGAGCAAAATCCGTTCCCTTTTCAGCTTCGGCACCGGAATAGGTGCAGCGGACAGCAAGGCCTTTGTATATGGATGCAGCGGGTTTCCGAATAGCTCATCACGCGAAGCTGTTTCGACCATAGAACCTAGATACATCACTCCAATACGGGAACACAGATGTTCTACCACACTCAAGTCATGCGATATGAACAAATACGTCAGTCCCCGCTCAGCCTGCAATTTGGCGAAAAGGTTAATAATCTGCGCCTGTATGGACACATCCAGCGCCGATACCGGCTCATCCGCGATGATCAGATCCGGCTGGAGTGCCAGCGCACGGGCAATGCCAATCCGCTGACGTTGTCCTCCCGAAAATTCGTGTGGAAAACGGTCGATATGATACTCCGACAATCCGCACAGCTTGAGCACATCCAGCACAATGGACCGGACCTCCTCCTTCGTCGCCAGACCATGGTCAAGCAACGCCTCACCAATGGCATCACCGATCCGCACGCGCGGATTCAGCGAGCTGTATGGGTCCTGAAAGATCAGCTGAATTTTGGGACGAAGCTCCTGCATTCCTTTTGCAGACAAGCTGTGTAGATCGACCCCTTTGTATTTTACGGTACCGTCTGTTTTGTCCGTCAATCTGACAATCGTGCGGCCCACTGTGCTTTTGCCGCTCCCTGATTCACCCACCAGGCCGAAGGTTTCTCCTTGATGGATTGTAAAGCTGATATCGTCCACTGCCCGCACATGTCCTGAAGTACGATTCATTAACCCGGATTTGACCGGAAAGTACGTTTTTAAGCGGTCTATTTCCAACAACGGCTCAGCCATGAACAACCGCCTCCTCATATAACCAGCAGGATGCTTTCTGCTGAGCTGAAATTTCTTTTAATGTAGGTTCCTTCACGCGACAAATGTCCATACAATGCTCGCAGCGGTCATGAAAGTAGCAGGAAGCCGTCAGCTCCAGCGGATTAGGGACCTGTCCGGGGATGTAATACAGCTCCTTTTGGCGCTGATTAAGCACTGGCTTGGATTTGAGCAAGCCTTGTGTGTAAGGATGTTTGGGGTGATTGAATAGCTGTACCACTTCGCCTTCCTCGACAATCTTGCCCGCATACATCACAATGACGTAATCTGCCATTTCCGCAACCACGCCCAGATCATGGGTGATCAACAGCAACGACATATTGGATTGGGCTTTAAAATCACGCAGCATGTCGAGGATTTGTGCTTGTATTGTCACATCCAGCGCCGTAGTTGGCTCATCCGCGATAAGCAGCTTGGGACCGCAGGACACAGCGATGGCGATCATGATACGTTGCAGCATTCCCCCGCTCAGCTCATGCGGATAGCTTTTCACAATCTGCTCCGGTCGGGATATGCCAACCTGTTCGATCAGCTCCAGTGCCCGTTTGCGAGCTTCCTTGCGGCCTAGCTTCAAATGCTCAATCAGCGGCTCAGACAATTGTTCACCAATGGTCATAACCGGATTCAGTGAAGACATCGGTTCCTGAAAAATCATAGATATCTCATGTCCGCGAATCGTGCGCATCTCATTTCTGCTAAGCTCCAGCAAATCAGTACCCTCAAAGCGGATGCTTCCCCCTGCCACCTTACCACCTGGACTCTGGATCAGGCCCATGATCGACATGGCGGTAATGCTTTTGCCACAGCCTGATTCACCGACAATACACACCGTTTCCCCTGGCTTCACGCGAAAGCTGATATCATCCACCGCTTTAACCGTTCCTTCTTCTGTATAAAAATGAGTGCTTAAATGCTCAATGGAAAGTAAATTGTTCATGGTGTATGATCACCTACCTTCTATGTTTCGGATCAAGTACATCCCGTAGCCCGTCACCAAAAATATTAATAGCGATAACTGTAGCAAAAATAGACAAGCCAGGCGGTATCCACAGCCACGGACGCTGCTGAAAATCCAGCACATTGTTCGCGGCATCAATCATATTCCCCCAGGTCGGTGTCGTGGGCAGCACGCCAAGCCCAAAGAAGCTAAGTACAGATTCACTCAGGATGGCTCCGCCAATGTTCAATGTAGCGATAACGATCAGCAACGGCAAAATATTAGGCAGTAAATGCTTGAACAGCTTACGGCGATTGGATAGTCCCAATACCGTCGCGGCCTGCATAAATTCACGCTCCCGTAAACTAAGCATCTGACCTCTCACCATCCGTGCAATCCCCGGCCAGTTGACCAAACTAAGCATCAGCATAACAATATACATCCGCTGATCGGGCGGAACCTTCCAGTCAGATAGCAGTGCGCCCATAATAAAGAGCAGCGGCAAACTGGGAATCGTCAGCAGCAAATCAGCAACGCGCATAATAATCTGATCGGCGATCCCGCGAAAATAGGCAGATATGACTCCCAGCGTAGCCCCCAAAACGACAGACAGCACCATAGAAGCCAAGCCCACAGTAAGAGATATTTGGCCTGCCTGCATCACACGGGTCAGCACATCCCGTCCCAGCTTGTCTGCTCCCAGCCAGTGATGGATGTTCGGCGGCTTGTTCATCATCAATATATTTGTTTTATTATCGGCATAGGGAGAAAATAACGGGCCGATAAAACAGAGCAAAAACATAAATACCACGACAAGCAGACCAGCCATAGCCAGCTTGTTTCTAAACAGCCGCCTGATCGCTTGCTGCCACATCGAGGATTTGGCAGCTGATCGCAGTCTGGCACTGCTTTTACTCAAATTACTGCTAACAGATGACATTCCTTCGCCCCCTCCTTACACTTTCACACGCGGGTCTGCAATGCGATACAAAATATCGGACAACAGCGTCCCGATGACGCTCAATATGGCAATCAGCATCGTGAAGCCCATGAGCAGCGGATAATCCCGAAGCGAAAAGGATAGCATATACAGCTGACCGATTCCCGGCCAGTTAAAAATCTTTTCAATAATAAGCGATCCACCAAACAGCGCAGGCAATTCGAAGCCAACGAGCGTAATGGCCGGCAGTAATGCATTTCTCAGTGCGTGCGTAAAAAGCACCTTTTTTTCCTTTAGTCCCTTTGCACGGGCTGTGCGAATATAATCCTGCTGGATTACGTCGATCATATTGCTGCGGAAATAGCGGGTCAGCGAGCCCAGTCCCAGCAGCGTCATAACGATCACCGGCAAGGTCATATGCTGGAGAACCTCCTTCACATACTCCAAGCCTGTAGCGTTACTGCCTGTATTGAGCATGCCGCTCGGTGGCAGCCACTTTAGGTCAACAGCAGCAATTTTAATCAGATACAGCCCGATAAAAAAAGACGGAACGGACATTGCAGCAAAAACCACCACCATAACCAACGTATCGAACCATGAATACTGCTTGTAAGCAGCAACCACACCAATAATGACCGCGATAAGCCAGGTCAGGAAGGTCGATACAATAGCCAGCAAAAACGAGTTCCAGATATACTCATTAAACAAGGTCAGAACCGGCTTCTGCTGGGCAAGCGAATAGCCAAAATTGCCATGCAGCGCATTTTCCAGCCAGTTGCCGTAGCGTTCAAGAATAGGCTTGTTCAGGCCATAGATTTCTCTGAGCTCTGCCTTTCTCTCTGGCGACAGCTTCAGATTACCGCTAATGAAATCTCCCGGTGTCATGGCATACAGAAAAAAAATCATCATCGAAGCAGCCAACAAAATAATAATCATATATGTCAGTCTTTTCGTTAAAAATGAGCTCATGACAGACTCCTTTCACCTCAGGATCGGGCTGCTCAAACTGCATTTCCCATTTGGCGAGGCCCCTTGATCCGAACCTGATGTTCTTCACAAGGGGCCGCAGGCGTTACTTATTTAAGGGACCATTCGAACAGATTACCAGATAAGCCAATGAACGGACTGACCTTTACATGTTCCATCCGACCATTGTAGGCATACACTGTCTTCTTGTAGTTGGTGAAAATGACGGGCAATTCATCATTTAGCAGCACATATAATTCTTTATATACTTTCTTGCGTTCTTCAATATTCGTCGTAGACAAGCCTTTTTCATATAACTCTT
This sequence comes from Paenibacillus sp. BJ-4, assembly GCF_020404765.1. Lineage (GTDB taxonomy): Bacteria > Bacillota > Bacilli > Paenibacillales > Paenibacillaceae > Paenibacillus. The sequence goes on along the minus strand of NZ_JAIVEM010000006.1, from coordinate 443,891 downwards.
TGAGCTTTGGATTGTTATATCCCTTGATTTCTCCATTGACGAATGGCTCGATTCCATCAGATGGATCTGTCAGCATCCCTGTCGAGAAGGCGGCCAGATCATAATCCTTGCCTTCTACTTTGGCGACCATGGCATTAAAGTCTGCGAAGATTTCCGGTTGCAAATCTACACCAATTGCTTTGTAATTTTCAGCCGCAAGCGCAATAAAAGTATCTGTTTCGGGACGCTTGGAGGTTAGCAAGTGAATGGTCAGCTTCTGACCGTTTTTCTCACGGATACCGTCACTGCCTTCTACCCAGAGCCCGCTTCATCCAGCAGCTTTTTTGCTTTTTCCGGGTCATAGTTATAGGGGTTGATTCCGCCTGTCGTGTAAGACCAGGATATTGGGGAAGCTGGAATGTTAGCCACCACCCCTGCCCCCTGAGCGGCGTCGACATAAATGCTTTTACGATCCAGTCCATAGGTCAACGCTTGGCGAACCTTTTTATCCTTCAGCTTTTCATTTTCCAGATTGACCTGCAAATATCCGTAAGTGCTTGGGGTGTAAGGCAAAATGTTCAAAAAGCCAAGCCCTTTTAGCTTGTCGATATTTTCCTGCGTTGCGGTGAAGGAAGCAAAGTCGGTATCGCCCGTTTCAATGAACTGCCAAGCATCGCCCTCCGCTGTTTTGTAGATGAAATGCTGTGTTTTCGGCTTTCCTTTGAAGAAATGATCATTTGCCTCCAGACGAACCTCTTGCCCTGGAACAAACTTTTCCAGCTTATAAGCCCCGTTACCCAGAGGATTGCCATGCAGATTTTTAAAATAATCCAGCTGCCCGAACTTGTAATCCTTGCCATAGTAAGCTTTGGACAGCACATACTCACCTAGAATTGTCAGTGCCAGCGCATTTGGTTTTTCTAACGTCACAGAAATGGTCTGCGGATCAATCACCTTAATTCCGGCAATTTGTTGTGCTCTGCCTTCTGTATAGGCATTGCCGCCTTTAATGTTCAGCTTTCGGATTTGGCTGTCGCCAGGATAGGCTTTGTCATAGATCAACGTCCAGGTAAAAGCTACATCCTCTGCTGTCAAAGGGGAGCCATCACTGAAGTTGGTACCTGGAACCAGATGAAACGTGTACGTTAGATTATCCTTGGAAATATCCCAGCTCTTCGCCAGATTGGGCAGTGGAAGCCCCTTCTCGTCTACCGTAACCAGCGGAGTCCACAACTGCGAGATCACATTGCCGTCATAACCGCTTTGGTTAAAATACGGAGTGAACACGCCTGCCGGGTCGGTCAGACCGACAATAATCGTGTCGTTTCTTTTTTGCGACACCTCCGGCAATTTGGACAGATCAGAAGCTTGCACCAGGCTCGTTAATGGCTGCGCTGTACCAGCCGTCTGCGTGTTCTCATTATTTTGCGCCGTCGTATTGTCAGCACTGTCCGCCCCCCCGTTAGAGCAAGCAGCCAACAAGACAGAGCCCGCCAGAAGCAGACTGCCAAGCCGAATCATTCCCTTTTTCAAAATAATCCCCCCAAGTTAATTCAGTATATTCCGATATAACAAGTCGTGATTAATAAGATAAATCTCATTATAGGAATTTAATAGGGTTCTGTAAAGGGAGAACTGCATTATTTTTATATAAAGTGACTGGAGTTAAAAAAACTCTCAATCCTAAGCATAGATTGAGAGGCGAGTCGTTATGAGCGGTATTATTATTTTTTTATAGCATGGATATAATGAATCGTTTCAAATGCAGTTAAATAATCTGTCCTATTCTCAAAGAAAAGGTCATTTATTGTAGCTGGTGACAGATGTTCATAAATTAGTAAATCTGATTTTTTCAGCATATTTTCAATTTCATAATAAGTGAAACATGATTTCATTGGTTCTCCACTGGCGGAAGCCATTTTCACCATATTATCAACTCGGTTAGACATTCCTTTCTCTTTAAAAAGGTTTTCGTCTGAATAATCAAACACGATTGAGCTTCCCGATGGGACTTGGGCAAACAAATGATTTATTAATCTTGCATTTTCCTCTTTAGTTAAATAATAAGAAACACCCAGAAGGCTAAAGAACGTTTTTTGGTGATCAAACCCTTGAGCTATTAGATTTTGAAAAGACAAATGATGGGTGAAGTCCATCGGAACAAAATGAAGATGGCTCGGGATCTTTAAACTTGCGTCATCTAACCTTTGCTTTTTAAGTTCCTGTGTAGCCGGATAATCGACTTCAAATATTTCCAGACTGTTTCGCAATTCTGGATGCCGGAAACAAAAAGTATCCAACCCAGCTCCAAGGATGACATACTGTTTTAATCCTAACCTTACTTCATTAAGTAATACTTTTTCACAATACGCAGCACGTGCTAAGGGCGTTGGAGAAAGCTGGACTTGTGTAATCCATTTTAAAATTTCATCTGGATCGTCCTGGAACCTTTGAGCAATATCTTTATTAAAAAATGGTATCCCTTGAATCATATTCTCTTTGATGTCTGAAAACTCTTTTTGGGAGATTAGATCTTTTGCGATAAAATCATCAAAAATTTTGGGTGTGTCATATTGACTGTGGTATGCTCTGCCAAAAGCTGATATTAGGGAAGTTAAACTGGATTCATTTTGCTTCATACCTTTATCCTCCTAGTGATAAACAAAAAAAGATTCCCCTGGCCAGGAGAATCTCATTATAAACACAAATTTCATAAAAGTAAATTATAGCATAAATAAATATTTTTGTCAAGAAAAAAATGATCTAAGTTCGCTCCATATAGCCAAGGATACTCGCGTGCATTTCATCCACGGCCGAAAGCCGCGCGCTGTAACCAAGCAATGTTTCGCCATCAAAATGAGCATGGATGAAACCCGCGGTACGGAGCTTAAATATATGGTCATGCGTGATTCCCTTGGACAGCTAGGCCAATGCCTGGTCGTTCAATTCCTGTGCAGTCTGGCTCTCCAGACGATCTACAACCTCATCAATACCTCCTTGATCGGTAAGCATGCAGACGAGTCCGTAGATGACCTTCCAGTCTGCATTGATTTCCATCGTCTCCAGCAATCCGGACAAACCAGGAGACAGCGTGCCACGTACCTGCTCCGCCCATTCCGATGATAAATCGGTCTTCTTGTAAGCCTTGCGGCAAATAAAGGTATGCAAGCTGCTGAGCAGCTCAAACACCGGTCCATATGCTACATGTACATTATAAGGAGCATTCACGTCATAACACATCGCTCTCTGTCCTCTTTTCTTTCATGTCTGACGTTTATTATACATATTATCGTACACTCGTTCATTCCCTGTGATCCTTGCATACAAATATGAACGAAACAAGCGCTATAATCAAGAAGATGCAAAAAAGCCTGATATGATCGGACTCCAGTGGTTCCGGCTATGAATAAAAAAAGGCTGTCTCCTGCAATATCGCAAGAAACAACCTTTAGAATAACTTATTGCTTGGCCGCTACTTTCCACTCTTAAATCCCTGTGGATGCCGAACCTCTGGATACCATTTCAATTTTTAATTTTGTTGTTTTTACAGGTGTGAGGGTGGTCGTATTATATTGATCTACCGCAGTGCCCAGTCCTTTGGCCTGCTTAACATTAGACCAGCCTTGACCGTTCCAGTACTTTATCTTGTAAGACTTGGGAACATCAATGCCAGAGCCATCTTTGAACCAATATACATCGGTTTGGGATATCGTTTGCTCTTGATCAAAATCATATTGAACCCATTGTGTTCCCGTTTCTGGCCAGTTTCCGTACACGGCGTGACTTCTGTCATTGGAGCTGGTTGGATCAAAGCCATCATTGAGTGCGCTCACATTTTCCCAAGGTGAAGTATAGGAAGTGCTGACTTTTGCAGCTGGCGCAATGTTTACGTTTTCATCAGGCGATGTGTCGATGGGGCCCTCGTCGCCGTTAGTTGTACTTGGGAAACGGGAAGTATCTTGTTTGAGCTGACTCCAGGTATAACGCAGCATCCAAATATCCCAGTCTGTGATATGATCGGAATTGCCGGCCCACATAATGGTGTTGGTTGGGAAGCCACCCGGTGGACGCTCGTGCTCTTCATAAAAATCGTTTAGTCCAAAGCCATGTCCAATTTCGTGTTCCGTGATTTCGATCTCATCAGTGTTCACCGTGCTCAGAACATATTCGTCACTCATACGCTGTCCCCAGTCGCCGCCGGCTCCCCCACCGAAATTTTCTGTAGCCCAAAGATACATATCAAAGCGTTTATCCAATCCCCCCGGGTACGAATAGTCGGGGTCTGAAAAATGCTCAAATCTGGATATTCCATTAGGCGCAACGGGAAGTGCAGCAGGAATTTCCGGTTGTTCGGAAGCTAACACATCTGTAATGGTATCTGTATAAACGACCTCGTCAGGCTGCTTGTCCAGCAGCAGTGAAGGATCGGCAACAGCCCAGCCTACCACGTTCACTTTAATATCCTTGTAGGGCCAGCCATCATATCCCTGGAGATGCTCTGTCCAATGGTTCATCTGCAGACCTAGCATTCTAGCAATATCCTGACGCTGTTGAAGCGTAACTGGCTTAGAAGACTGCCAGCGTATAACATAATTAAGAGTGCCTTTTCCCGCAAAAATTTGATCGAAAATTAAATTTTTGCGGTTAGTCGAGCCTTCGGTCAGTATTCTATTCTTCCAAACCCACTCCACCGATGATTTGAGATAAGCTGGCATATCAGCCAGTGTCGAATCACACGTTGCAACCACTGCACGCTCATTTTCCAAAGAAGCTGCGGACATCATCGCAGCATTTCCTGTCAGTAATGAACTGGCGATCGCCACTGAAAGAGAAGCCCTCATCATTCCTTTTTTGTTTATCATGAAATATACCTCCATATCTATTTATTGTAAATAATCACAAATCATATTATCACTGGAATGATAGAATAGTCAATATTTTCCTTAATGATTTAAATTAGGTATTTTAATCGTATATTGGAACGAAGGCGTCCCTTCATATGCAAGAGAGCCAAAAAAGAAACCTTGAAAGGTATTCTTTCTCTGAAATGGATCCTATAATTAAAAAAAGTTTGTGTCGCGGCTCGGCGACACAAACTAAACTCATAGAGATACAAATGTCATTATTTAACTAACCTTATCTTTGCTCGGTGGCTTTAACTTTATTAAAAAAAGCCGTTGTATCCCGTACATTGAGACCAAAGTATCCTTCTTTATAAGTTTCATCTTTTGTGTCGATAACTAATTTATTGTTCAAATAAACCTTTGTGATATCGCCTTGCGCTACTACTTTGAGATGATAATCTGTATTTGGCTGTAAATCCACTTTTCCATCATTGTTATATGTTGCAATTTCATATCCGGTCCCATCAACAAATTTAATGAACTTTACAACATTATTTTTTATATCAACAATTGCTGCATATGAATTCTTTGCTGTTATGTCAGAACGAAAAACCAACGAACCCGATCCAATGGGATTGTCTATCGAATCTGTATCCGGCACGTTTATATTGGCTTCATACACAAAATTCCTGCCAGTCACTTTTGATACTATAAAAGCATCTCCCTCACTCTGTCCCTGTTTTCCATGAATGGTGTTCGCCCACTTCCCGTTAACGGTGGTCCAACCTGATAAGTTTGATTTAAAAGAAGAGCTTTTTTCTTTCCATACACTCTTTAGAGGATATAGGTCCAATGATTTCAGCTTAACATTTCCGCCCTTACTATAGATCTTTAATCCTTTGCTTGCAGAATCCGCGAATATCTGATCGGTAATAACGGTCTTACCATCATTGCCGAACACCTCTACAGCTGATCTGTCAACAATAACCTGCAATTTAACCTTGCCGTTTTTAGCATGTAATGGTCCCTCATGCTTGCCAACTACATTACTTCCGTAATCGAAATCTCCTGAATGAGTCCGATCAACGAATAATTGCTCGTTGTAGACATCATAACCGACAGTGGTATATTCCTTACTTCCTTTACGGATTTCGAAACCAAATTCTGTTGCTTCAATATCTGATACATCAAACACAGCATTCAATTCAAATGTATCTTCTGATAGGTTAGATAAAAGATTTCTATCACCGGATATCACTTTATTTGTGTAGGAAATTTTTCCACTCTTATCTTGAATGCTTTTTAAAGAAACTGGTGTTTGTTTTAAGCGCAAACCCTCTTCTGTTTGAGTTAATTCCATTTTTCTCGGCAATGTCCCTGAGCCTCTCCAGGTTGATGTCGGTGAATTATTTGCATACTGCCAGTTGTTCATCCAGCCGAGCCAATATTTTTCACCCTTCTTCCCTTCAATCCCGCTCCATTCTACAGCAGCATAATAATCAGCTCCATAGTCAGTCCATAACACTTTGTCGGAAGGGTTTTCATTTTTAAATGTTTTGCCGTCAAAGCTACCTACAAAATATTGCATGCCTGATCCGCCTGCTGGAGCTCCATCATTAATACTTGCATGCAGCACCCATTTTGTTTTTGTAGGGTCACCATCAATTGGTAATTCGACTAATGCAGGGCATTCCCATATTCCGCCGTTGTTTCCATGTGTAGAAGGAATCCACTCACCGGAAACCGCAGTCCAATCTGTAAGAAGGCCGCTTTGTTTCATATCATTTTTCTCTGGCTCTTTTGCAACCTGGTCAACTTCCTGTGGCATGCTCCCTTCATTATAAACATTAACATCATCAATGTTTATATGGCCCCAGCTACCTGTCGCTTGGTCTACAGCTTTAATATATAACACTTTACCAATATACTCAGATGCATCCCATACGTATTTTTTATATTTTTCGTCCTCGAATTTTGTGTTAGCTTGACGAATCAATTCTTGGTCATCAGAAGCTCTCACTAATGAAACATAGCGGTTGCTAATATCATTGCCGCCTCCTAATAACAGGTTGATTTCTCCAGAACCCCCTAGTTTAAAATACGGGGAATGCAATTCTCCTGTTGCGTCATCTCCCTTGTGAATATCAGAAAATCCCCACAAGTGATAGTTTCCTTGATGGCCAAAAGATCCACCCCAATAAGATGCTATATCTGTTACATGCTCATTTGTAAAAGCATTGCCTTGTTCGGTAGTCCACCCAGTCAAATCTCCCGTTTCAAAATCATGGTTGGCAATTTCTTTTTCATCGGTAATGATATTCTTGCCTAATTGAACATCTTGGAATAGGACAGAAGAATTCCAAAGGTGCAAACCAAAATTACCTGACGAGAACGTCGCATCATTCACATCATGAATAAGATTACCATCTACATACATTTTAATATTTTCTCCATAGGTGCTCACTTTTAAATGATGCCTTTTATCAGTATCAAGAGGGGCTGTTTTTTCAGCTAGAACGGATATGTTTCCGTTTTCAACTTTTAAGATTTTTAATTTATCGTTTAAAGGATCAATATTCGCTATATACCCATTCGCTGCATTAGCATCTGCTCTAAAAACGAGTGAACCCGTACCATTACCTGCTACCTCAATGTCTGCCTCATATAAAAAGTTATCCCCTGTTTGGCCGCTCATGATAAAAGCATTCTCTGTAGAAGTTCCACTTTTTCCATCTATTGTGTCTTCCCATTTGCCATTTACAACTTTCCATTTTGATAAGTTGTTTGCAAAGTTAGAGGTATTCTTAAATTCTACATTTCGAAAGGCAGCTGTTGAATTCCAGGCTGTTAACCCATAATAACCGTAATTAAATTCAGTATCTATTTTCTCAATAATAGGCTTATCGTTTACAAATACCTGAATATGATCGCCTTCTGCGTTCACCCGCACATTGTAAGTAGATGAAGTTTCGAGGGTTAAAGAGTATCTCGCTATTTCCTGGTTCGATCCATTTATATTCTTATTTAATGTTACGACATCATTTTTTGCATCTAAGCTGACAACATAGCCGTTTTTCGCATTCTTATCAGCGCGAAAAACTAGACCACCTGCTCCCTCCCGGCCATTCTTTTCGTTAAGGGTAATATCCCCTTCATAAGTAAATGATCCACCAGTTTGTGAAGTCATGGCATAAGAAGTTCTATCAAGGCTATTTGCTTGTATCCCGCCATCTTGGCCAAATTCACTTGCGTAATTCCACTCTTTTAAATTGGGTGAAGTATAAAACATCATTTTATCCTTTGCAGCTAATAACATGACCCACTGATGGGAGTCTTCATGCCAAAATACTTTTGGATCACGCCAATCCGGCAAAGGTGGATTTGGCATTACGGGATTCCCTTTATACATCTTCCAAGTTCTGCCTTTGTCTAGGCTGTAGGCAATACTTTGAACTTGGCCTTTTTCTCCTGCATGAGTAAAGATAGCCACCATCGCTTCTTTTCCAAATCCTGCTGTGTTGTTCCAATCAATCACAGCACTTCCTGAGAAAATTTGCCCTTTTTCATCAGGAGATAATGCAATCGGAAAATGTTTCCAATGAACAAGATCTTTACTTACGGCATGACCCCAATGCAACGATCCCCATGTCGTCCCATAGGGATTGTGTTGATAAAATAAGTGATATTCACCCTTATAATAAACCATTCCATTCGGGTCATTCATCCAGTTAGCCTCGGGGGAAAAATGAATCTGATTACGGTATGGTTCATCATAATAACCAGGGTCCGCAGCAAAAGCGGGAGTTAAAGGTAAACCCATTACCATAAAACAAATAAGCAGCACACTTAACTTCCTCTTCACAATCTTTCACATCCTTTTTTGAAATTTTACAACTTCTCTGATGTACTACGATATCAAAAAAATAAAGCGTTTACATTTTATCCGCAGCTCAATTCCATGGATTCAAGCTGTATACGTCACAAAATTCTGGTCTCCCCCCTTTCGTCTCTCTCATTTATATTAGTAATGCAAGTTCCGTGCCAAACATCTGTATACATCCGGTAGGTCCTATAAACAACAAAAAACCCCCGAGCCATCGGAGGTTTTTGCCAGTCTGAACTGATCATTATTTATCATTCTCGCTGCTTTCATACTCATGCGAAAGCGCTTTATATTGTTTCTCCCTTACTGTGAAACAAAATTATATACTTCGCTCAACATTTCGCAAATATAATATTTTTCGTCATCAGACAGCGTCAGGTTCATACCAGAAACAAATATCCCGGAGGCACGGTTTACCTCTTCGAATATAAGCTGGTCGAGCAGTTCCACTTCCCCCCGATAAACCAATCCATCGCGAATGACCATGCGTTCCAGCGCATAAGCCGTGTGAACGGCAATTTGAACTTTTGTTGCATAATCAAAATTGACTTCCAATCCCAGTTCCAGTGCTTGCACGTAAGCAGCAAGGCTACCATCTTGGATTTCCTCATCTTGAAATTTCGAGCGACTTCATTAGGAAAATAATTCAGTTCTTGTATAGCTTTCTCCACTTTTCTGCGTGTATCTGGTTTTACAGAGCCCGAGTTGTTAATAACTCGGGACACAGTTCCCACAGCTACGCCAGCTATGTTAGCTACATCTCTAATACTTGGCATCTAACCCTCCCCATCTCTCTTATGGAAATTATAATTGCGGATAATTGGCCAGGGCATGCACGGACAGATTCTTACGTCTTTCGACTTCTGCTAACTTTCAAAGGATACGAAAACACCCGATACGGTTGTGAGCCGACCGGGTGTTATGTGTCCAGGCAGAAGATGTTACTTTAATTAGTTTTGGACCAAGCTCAGATATGGGTGCATGCAACCGGGCAACGGTAACTAAAGTCTAAACAGTCTCATTTCCCCAAATGCTTACCAGATCATTGATTTGAAGCGACACTACCCTTAGTTCTCCACCAATAGCATAGAGTTCTAGCCCCTTGCTTTCCAATTCAGGGAAAATCATGTCTGAAATGATTGTTTTTCCATGATTGCCGAAGACCTCGACACTTGACCAATCCACGTAAATGCTCAACTGTATCCGTTCATGCTCTGGCTTCATAGGGGCCTTGTGTTTTGCTGTAAAATCGGAATGGAAATCAATGGTGCTCGACTTCGTCCGATCGACGAACAACTCCCCATTCGAGATATTATATCCGATGATCGTCTCCTGATCGGAAGACTTCCGTACTTTAAACCCAAATTCCACGGCAGTACTGATTTCAAATTCTGCAATAATTTCTGCCTTTGCAGCAGAAATATCAGACAATACGTTCATACCTGGCTTAATCGTCAAGTCTTGCAGAGACAAAATTGGTTTTCTTAGCTGACTTAATTCACTAATGGGTGCTTGGATTAAGCGAAGTCCCTCCGGATAAGTCCTAAGCTGTAGCTCCCGGGGGATTGATGTCTTGCCACGCCATTCCTCGGAAGGCAGCGTGGTAGCATAACGCCAATTGTTCATCCAGCCGACCCAAATCTTTCGTCCGTTCTCGTTTGGAATGCCATTCCAGGTCACGGCCGCGTAAAAATCTGATCCGTAGTCTACCCATTTGATGCTATCGAAAGATTCCAACGTTTCATCCAGAGTAAATGCCTTACCGTCAAAGTTGCCTATAAAATACATCATGCCCGAACCGCCTGCCGGTGGTTCTGGATCGTTTGGATTCACACCATTTCTATCCCCGACGCTTAGCATCAGAATCCACTTCATAGTATTCGGATCCTCATCCACTTGGATTCGAAATACATCAGGACATTCAAATACCCCTCGGTGGATACCCGGAATGTCGGAACCGAATTCGCTTGCAAAAGTCCATTCTTTCAAATTTGGAGACGAGTAAAATTCTACACGGTCTCTTACGGCAAGAACCATGATCCACATCGACGATTCATCATGCCAAAACACCTTCGGATCACGAAAGTCTAGCGTGTCCGTTGGGAATAAAACCGGGTTACCTTCATATTTTGTCCAGGTTCGACCTTTATCCTTGCTGTAAGCAATGCTTTGCACCTGCGACTTGCCGGGCTGAGCCTTGTTGCCCTCATTCGTATAAATTGCAACCAATCCTGATCCTTCTTCGTTGAAAAATCCACTTGTATTGTTCTTATCCACCACCGCACTTCCCGAGAAGATCGCACCGTCCTCCCCAGGCGGAATTGCCGGTGGGAGTTCATCCCAATGCACTAGCTCCTTGCTTACCGCATGCCCCCAATGCATCCTACCAAAGTCAGGCCGTGTATCATGGGGTGTATGCTGGTAGAACAAGTGGTACTCTCCTTCGTAGTAAACCATGCCGTTGGGATCGTTCATCCAATTTTTCTCAGGTGAATAATGAAATTGAGGTCTGTACGTCTCTCTATAATAATCGTTTCGTGATCCTTTTCTGCTGCTATTGTCGTCCGTTAGGTTCATTCCTTTAATGGTTTCCACTCTCCTCTTGTTAAATGTTTCAGCCTTGATCTTTAAGGTATCTGTCATAGCCTTTCTGTTTAATTTCCAGCCATTTGTCGAGTCCCAGTCTGGACAGCTCGGCCTTATATTCCGCCCATTCTTCTTCCACTTTGCCCGTTTTGATCCATTCCGCCCGTTTGCGGTTAACGTAAGCAAACAAATCGGTTTCCAGTGTGGAGATCTGCTTCTGATCCTCCAGCGAGAAGAAGACTTTCGGGAAATTATGGTCAGCCTTCATATAAGGAACGAGTCTTTCCTTCATGAGCTTGAGCCGCCCCACTGCATCGGTGGGCTTGGTCGTCACGGTTCCGTAATACTCGTCAAGAATTGCCAATGGACCACCGATATTCGTTTTTTGCCGCAGCTCGACAGGGGCAGTTCCCTTAAGCGGAAGATGCTTCAGCATATGACTCGCTTCATCGTATTCGAAAATGTTCTGCTGAGTTTTATCGCCGTAGGTGCCCCAATTGTCCTGTACGGACTGGATGGGATCATACAGCTGGTCAATCCATTTTGCCGTAAGCTCGAGATTTTTGTTGGCGCTGGTAATCACCATTCTCCCCCGGTCAAAGCCGAAATTGTTCGTCCGGGTCACATTGACTTCACCGCTTGGTCCCGCGAGCGGATTCATCAAATCATATTTATCGTTGTCTCCTGAAATATTCGCCTTATCCCATTGAAAGTAGAGGCCATATCTTTCACTCTGGCCTTTGGCCAGATACGTGTTATAATCCTGCTCGAATGACTCCTCGTCGATCAAGTTCAGTTTATACAGCTCATTAAGGTATTTAATCCCCTCTTTGTAACCGTCCTGATCGGCGGCGAAGACCACTTTCCCCTCATTGGTGACTACCGTATGATCGCCGTTGTCTCCAAGACCGAATGATCCGAACAGAAAATTCAGGTCCTCATTGCCATTATTGAGTATGAAGGACAGCGGGATTTCATCTGCTTTGCCATTTCCGTTAGGGTCGCCATTTTTAAATGCGAGCAGGACGTTTTTTAAATCCTCGGTGGTTTTTGGCATTTTAAGCCCCAGCTTTTTCAGCCACTCCACATTGATCCATGGCATGTCATTTACAGAATGAATGCTTTCCTTCCCGGCCCCCAGTTCCTCAATCCAAGGAAAAGCATAAATGTGCCCATCCTGTGCGGTCATCATGGATTTGTACTCAGGCGCTGCCTTCAATACCTTCTGCAAATTCGGCATATATTTATCAATCAAATCTTCCAGTGGGATAATGGTTCCATCCTTTCCGAGGTTCAACAAATCGTAGTCGGAATAGCCGGCATCCAGTATCGCATCTGGAAGATCCCCGCTGGCAACTGCCAGGTTTCTTTTTTCAATGAAGGAATCAGAGGTGAAGTTGGTAAAGTCGATATGCACACCCGTTTTTTCTTCCAGTCTTTTATAAATCAGCTTTTCATTTGGATCGGAAGGTGCCAGCGGCGAGCTTTGAGTCATAAAATGCAAGCTAACTTTCTCTTTAAGCGGCAGAGTGACATTGTTGAGCTTGTAATCTTCGGATGCAGCAGAATTATTGTCCGCACCGCCGCATCCGGCAAGCAATGAAGTAGAAAGTACCAGCGCTGACAAGGTTAGTAATGTTTTTTTCATCTCTATTCCCCCGGTGTGTTATTTGATCGAACCTACCATGGCACCCTTTTCGAAATACTTCTGGAAGAATGGATACATGACAATCAAAGGCAAACTTGATATGACAATGGCAGAGTATTTAATCATTTCGGACAATTTCTTAAGCTCCGCTTGCGCCAGCGCATCGGCAATCATACCGGGCTGAACCTGATTCTGTATCAGAATGGAGCGCAGCACCAGTTGAAGTGGAAACAGCTTCGGATCATCGAGATAAATCATGGCGTCGAAATAAGAATTCCACTGTCCGACAAAAGCGTATAAAGCCAGAACAAAAATAATAGGCTTCGACAGCGGCAGGACGATTTTAAAGAAAATACTGAGCTCGGAAGCTCCGTCTATGCTCGCCGCCTGGAACAGCTCTTTGGGAAGCCCCTGGAAGTAAGTCTTTGCCAAAATAATATTGAATACGCTGATCGAGCCAGGCAGGATAATAGCCCACACTGTATTCAACATGTCTAAATCCTTAACCACCAGATAGGTCGGAATCAGACCGCCACCGAAAAACATCGTAATCAGGAAAAAGACCATAATGGGCCGTTTCCCGATCAGCCCTTCAATCGCAAGCGGGTAAGCCGCGAAGACGGAAAAAAATACGGTTGCGAACGCAAAAGCTGCTGAATAAAAAATTGAATTAAAAAAACCGCGGACCATGGCACTGTTGTTTAGGATTTTGGCATATCCTGTGACTGTCCAGTCGGATGATGCAATGGCCAGCCCTTTGGTAATTAGGGTGTTTGGAGTCAAAAAGGACGCCAGCACCACATAAATCAGCGGGATCAGAATAGCGAGAACAAACAAACCAAGCAGAATATAATTGATGATGAGCAGAATCCGGTCCTTCCCGGTGTATTGAATATTCATGAATACCTCCTTCTTTAATACAGCCCTTCCCCTTCGTTCAACTTCTTGACGACAGTATTTACGAAAATCAGCAGGACCACATTAATCACGGAATTGAATAACCCGATTGCCGTAGAATAAGCATAATCACCGGATTGCAACCCCACCTTGTATACATAAGTCGCGATGATTTCCGAGGTTGGCGTGTTCAGTGCTGTTTGCATCAGGTAAGCCTTTTCATAACCGATCGACATGATGCCTCCTGCAGCGAGAATGAACAGGACGGCCATGACGGGTTTGAGAGCCGGCAGATCAATGTGGAAGATTCTCTTGATCAAAGAAGCGCCATCAATTGTTGCAGCGTCATGCAGCTGCGGGTCCACATTGGACAAGGTGGCCACATAAATGATAGAGGACCAGCCCGCTGTTTGCCATATACCGGACAAAATATATACCGTTCGGAAATAGGCAGGATCAGTCATAAAAGAAATCGGCTTGCCGGTAAAGGTTGTTACCAAAGCATTCACTATTCCAGTCGGCGATAGAAAAACAAACAGCATACCGGCAACAACAACAACCGAGATAAAGTTAGGTGCATATACAATAAGCTGAATATTTTTTTTGAGCTTCGCTCCTCGGATCAGATTTAGCATCAAGGCCAGAATGATGGGTACTGGGAAACCGAGAATAAGACCGTAAGCACTTAATTTAAGCGTATTCATTAAAATGTCATAAAAATTTGGTGATGAAAGAAACCGCTGAAAATGTTCGAAGCCAACCCATTCGCTACCCATGATGCCTTTTCTTGGACTGAAATCTTTAAACGCAATGATCGATCCGTACATGGGAACATACTTGAAAATGACGGTAAGAATTATGGACGGAACCAGAAACAAATATAATATATAATTTCGAACCATGTAACTTAGCCAATGGTTTCTTTTTTTTGTTTCTGAAGCCCTAACTCCCCTGTTTTGAACGATCGAGTTTGCCAATCTTTTCCCTCCTACTGTTCACGGCTTGTTATAAAAGACAATTTATAAGCCATGTTATGTCATCTCTCTGACATAATTCACCAAGATGTTTTTCAAATGCTTTGCTGGTAATACCCCCACCTCCAACAGAACTATCAATTTACACTTTCGCAAAATGAATGGGTTTACATTTTACATTTGAACATTTTTTACTCTTACAATTTAACAGATAGACATTTAATAAGTCAATATATTTTGGACAAATAAATTCACTAAAATTGCATGAACTAAGAAAAATGTATTATTTTTAACGCTAAATTCTTATAAATGCACTCTTTGAATAAAAAAATGTAAAATATTTTTGTTCATTTGAATAAATCCATTGTTAAAAGCATCAAAATACTATATATTTAGAATTATGAAGAATCTTAATTCGGAGAATAAGGTGGAACAATATGACGAGAAAGTCAAAGGTTACTATTCAAGACATCGCCGATGCCTTGGGAATTTCCAGAAACACTGCATCCAAGGCGCTTAATGGAGTGGAGAATATTCCTGCCGTTACCAGGGACAAGGTGATCAAAAAAGCGGTGGAGCTTAAATACAAACAATTTTCTTATATGGAAACAGCTTCTGAGAAACAAGGCAATATCGCACTTTTGACCTGTAATCTTCCCAATAGCTCACACTTTGGATCGTTGCTGATCAGCGGGCTGGAGAAGGAAATCAGCAACCAGGGCTACACTTTATCTATTTTCTTTGTTCGTGAGAACGATATCAATACGATGACCCTACCTGGTAATTTCGAGCCTTCGAATGTGGCTGGCATCTTCTGCATTGAAATGTTTAGCAAGGAATACAGCAAGCTGATCACGGATCTTGGCATCCCAACCATTTTTATTGATTGCGCTGCGGATATGATGTATGCGGATTTAAAGGCGGATCTGGTATTAATGGAAAATGAGCACAGCACATACTGTGTTACCCGGAAGTTAATCGATCATGGCTATGAAAGCTTCGGTTTTGTAGGCGATTACAATCACTGCAAAAGCTTCAATGAACGCTGGACCGGATTCAATAAGGCCCTGGCAGAAGCCGGAATCACCCCGGATCCTGCCCATAGTATTGTAGCGCCGGACCGCAACTTCTTTATAGAGGAGAACTGGATGGAGCAGCAATTGGATGCCCTGAAGGAGTGCCCCTCCGTCTTTATTTGCGCCAATGATTTCATTGCCATCAGCGTGATAAAATCGTTGAAGAACAAGGGGATTAAAGCCCCCGAAGATGTTGCTGTCTGCGGGTTCGATGATGCTTCAGAATCCCGGGTTGTCGAGCCCCATCTTACAACCGTGCATATTTACAGTAGCCAAATGGGTATTATTTCAGCCGAAATGTTATTGTCCAGAATCAAAGACAATACCATGCCGTACCGAGTGACCCATGTGGCGACGGATATCGTATACCGGGACTCGACGCCTGTTCTAAACTAAATCTATCAAGAGGTGAATCAAAGTGAAAAATGACGTAACGGTTCTTTGTGTGGGCGAACTGCTCATTGATTTTTTCTGTACAGATATTGACGTCAATCTTGTCAAGGGTCAGCATTTCTCCAAGCAGGCCGGCGGTGCTCCGGCAAATGTAAGCGCAGCTGTAGCCAAGCTTGGAGGAAAAGCGTCATTCTTGGGGAAAGTCGGAGCAGATCCCTTCGGCATGTACCTGAAGCAAACGCTGGATGAGCAGCATGTGGATACTTCCATGCTCCTTTTTGATCCGGCAACGCCGACTACACTGGCCTTTGTTTCCCTTGCCGCTAACGGGGAACGGGATTTCGTATTCAACCGCGGAGCTGACCGTCAGCTGTCTCTGCAGGACATTGATAGAGAATGGACCCGGCAAGCTGCCATACTGCATTTTGGCTCGGCAACGGCCTTGCTCGCCGATCCTTTCCGTGAAGCGTATTTATCTTTATTGGACGAAGCAAAGGCCAATGGGCAATTCACCTCCTTTGATCCCAATTACCGGGGGGACCTCTGGAAAGACAGGCTTGAGGAATTTATCACACTGTCCAGAAGAGGAATACACAATGCTGATTTCGTAAAGGTAAGTGAAGAGGAATTAAACATCATTACAGGGCTGACTGACCGCAATGCTTCATTGGATCTTTTGCATGGGTTGGGAGCCAAGACGGTGGCAGTTACCTTGGGGAAAGAAGGAACCCTCATCTCAAACGGTGCCTCCCGTTCGCTCATCAGCAGTATTACTGTTAAATCGATCGACTCTACCGGTGCCGGAGATGCCTTCGTCGGAGCTATGCTGTATCAAATCAGCCAGCTGAGTCAGCCTAAGGCATTTACCTCCGACGCGAAGCAACAGCAGGAATTTGTAACACTTGCCAATCAAGTCGGCGCCATCGTGTGCACCAAAGTTGGAGCGATTGCAGCCTTGCCGTCGTTGGAAGAAGTTAAGCGTTTCGTAGAGCAACAGGGTGAATCAAAAATTGAAGCGTAAGAATAGCAAAGGTGTCCGACGATCCAAGGGTCGCTGGACACCTTTTTAGTTATTCTTTGGAAGGTAATGCTGATCAGGGTGATCTTTCGCTTATCTGACGGGAAGCTTGATGAAGATTAAAACTTATTATTTATGAAGCGGATTCTTGTTATTCACGATTAATAAAATAAAGCGGGAGCACCGCGTCCTTATAAATGTCAAATTCGCTGAATTCCTCCTCGAAATATCCGAAGTATAACTTCAACCACTCACGTTAACCTATTTCACTGAACTGGTTTGTACTTGTGTCGATGAGAGCACCTGAAGGAAGGTAAAAGTATATATAACCACTTTACAATTGGATATTTTTATATCGCAAATGCAAAAAAATATTCACGAAATTCTAGAAGTTAGCAGCAGGTTGTGCAACCAAACCTATAGAATTAGAGTGGCTACAGTAAGTCGATTTACACATAGCCTGATTATTTTCTGATTTTGCTGATGAAAAACGGATATTCAGGGAACACTTCGTATACATTTTTTTGCACAATATGATAATTAGTATTACTTATGTATTCTTCCAACATTTCAACAGGTGTATATTTTAAACTTGCCATAAACATCAAATGTCCCCCATGCTTGATTAGACTAAAACACGAATCCAAGCATTTCTTGAAGTCCCCTGTTTCATTAATAGCGGACCCAATTAGGGTTACAATATCAAAGGTTTCTTGTGGCAAATCGGAATCGAATATGCTCTTGCATAAAACCTTTGATGGATTCGGATGCCGCTCCCTCTGTTGTCTATACTCAAATATCTCGCAAATACTTTCGTCAATATCAATGCTCGTTAAACTACCTCTTCCATTAAGCCAATATCCAAGGTAATCATCCCAATCTCCAGTTCCGATCCCAACATTACATACTTGGATTTCATCAAACATATCGAATGTCTTCTTTACGTAATCCCTTGTCACCAACTGTGTGTGAATGCACTGTGGAGAAGAGTTCCATTCTCCCGCATCCGGACCTTTGAGTTCCAGATAATATTGCAGTAATTTCTCATCATTCATATTCATTGATAATGCCCCCCATCATTAAGTTATGTTTGGTTTGTTCAATTCCGTCCGCATCCAGAGCAATCGTTCATTGACCTCGTCGAACTTCTTTTCATTGTATTTTTTTATAGTAAGGGCAATCTTGTCAAACCTTATAGGTCTGGAGATACTATATAAGAGGGGAATCGCTTTAAATTCCATGTCACATAATGGATATTCTGTTGTATAGCCTTTTATGTATTCTTCAAAGCGCTTATCCATAGCCTGCACATGCTCATCATCAAACCATTCCGTTTCATAACATTCATACGCGAGAAATATTCCTTCTTGAATACAATCCGAGATAAAGGCATCACTTCCTGAGAGGTTATAATCATAGATTCCTATAATGCTGTTCCGTGGATTAACAATAAAATTCGCCGGCGAAAAGTCTCCCTGCACTTGCCCCGTAGGCAAATGATCATAGAATTCCTTTAATTTCCTCCTATTGCTGTTATAAATGCTCCATATTTCCTCTATCACTTGGCCTGCTTCTTCCGTATCCTTGAATGAATTATATAACCACAGTGCATTAGTGTAATTTTCATCGCACTCCTCTTCTGCTGTGAACGGCTCGTAGAGCCGCCAAGGACTTACCCAATCACATTTGATTTGGTTCTCAAAAGCTAAGCGATGCATTTTACCTTTCATTTGTCCAATTCGTTTAAATACGAACAAAGATTGCTCTTCCAACTTGATCCCCCTTCCCAATTGATATTTGCTTGCAATGTATTCTTCAACCCATATATAGAAGGTATCGTCTTCAATCATAACCGCTTCAGCAAATTTCCCGCTCAAGCTTGGCAAGAATTGGGGAGTCACAACTCCTTCTTTCCAGTAGATGTCCGCCAAGCGTTGCCAGGAATGAATCCTCAAAGAATCGACGTAGGATGAGGAATACATTTTAATAACAATCCTTAGCTGACCACCAGCCATGGCAAAGCTTATATATCTCTTTTCATTCGATCTGGAGTTGTTGATAATGTGAATAATTTCACATTTTTGGACAAAGAATAATTTTAATCCGCTTTGTATAAGTTCTATGTCTGTCATGTTAAAGAATGCTTCCTTTCATTAAAAATGATAACATAATTAAACAATCCATTGAAACTACAACTCGCATCGACGAAAGGTTTTTCCTTAAAAGCGCTATAATTTTTCCCACATTTAAAAACTTCTCCTCCTCTGTATGTTGCTTTAAATCGCCACTGAAAGCAATCATACTTGTTCAGCGCATACCCTTCTATTCTGTAATGGTTAGATAACTATCTAATCGGCTATGAAATACAAGTTCTTTTCCTTAGTTTGGGACAAGAACTTACATCGTTAAAACAAAAAAGCCGCCAATATGGCGACTTCCGGAAGAAACGGTCCCTATTCATCAGCTTTTTTGCGCTATTTAAGTATCTTTTTATCGGGTAGGAAAACGGGAAGTATCCTTCTTGATCTGGCTCCAGGTATAACGCAACATCCAGGCATCCCACTCTGTTATCTTGGAAGAATTTCCGGCCCACATAATGGTTGGTGTAGGGAATCCACCGGGCGGACGATCATTTTCTTCATAGAAATCAGGCAAGCCGAATCCATGCCCCATCTCATGCTCTGTAACATGAACTTCATCAGAGTTCAGGGTGCTCAGGATATAATCATCAGACATCCGTTGCCCCCAGTCACCACCGGCCCCACCGCCGAAATTAGCTGTTCCCCACAGATACAAATCAAACCGCTTGTCCAATCCGCCGGGATAAGCATAGTTGGGATCATTAAAATGTTCAAATCTGGACAGTACGTCAGGCGCAACTGGGAGCTTGGCAGGAATAGCCGGGTTCGTTTTGCTCAAATCATCTGTAATCGTGTCCGTATATACGATTTCATTAGATTGTTTATTAAGTATTTGTGTTGGATTCGCAACTGCCCAGCCTACTATTTTTACAGTAATATGATCATAAGGCCAGCCATCATACCCTTTCAACTGCTTATTCCAGTTATTGACCTGACGACTCAGCATGGAAGCCATATCTTTGCGCTGCTGTAATGTGAGATTTTTGGGAGATTGCCAGCGTACAACATAATTTAGCGTCCCTTTTCCCGCATATATTTGATCAAAAATCAAATTTTTACGGTTCGTTGAACCTTCTTTAACGATTCTATTCTTCCAAACCCATTCTACCGATGGCTTAAATTTTGCAGGTATATCGGAAGCAGCCAAGCTAATACTCGTGGACTCAGTTTAGGAAGCGCTTTCAATATTAGAAGCCGCTGAACCCACATTAGCCCCGCCAACCAGTAACGAAGCAGCCACAACCAATGAAAAAGAAGCCATGATCATTCCTTTTTTCTTCGTCATTTCTTTAACCTCCATATAATTTAATTTCAACAAGCATATCCAGAATGACAAACTATTATTCTATGATTCTTCCATTACACCCACTCTCAAATTTGAATAAAATAACAATTTTATATTATCATTGGAACAAAAAAACGTCAAATAAAAAAGCCACCCAGAAACAGGTGGCATAACAACTTCTCGGGTTATTCTTAGTCTTATCATCAACACCCAATTCACCTGTAAACTTTTTAAACTTACTGTTCAGGTTGTAATCCACACTAGAAATAAAAACAGGATAGATATTTAGGAAAAATAACACTAGCGAGCGGTCCGCATCGGATTCCGGCTTTCACAGGGTACCTTGGTCTGGCAAAGTCCGCAACCGGCACCCGATTTAGCCTCTCCCCCATTTAACACTGCCCATTTCCGGGATTCCTCACCGTACACAAATTTCATGCAGGCTATTTTGTCATGGCCGCCTTCCTTGCTGATAGCCTGCACAGGGCAGCGGGTAATGCACACACCGCAAATGCCTTTACTGCACAGCAGGCAGTTCCCAGTATGGCTCAAGTTCAAGGACGCTCTGGCATCAGGCGGCACCTGCAGATCAGTTACTACAGACAGCAGACGGATGGCAATTCCTTTCTCGGTAATGAAACCGTCGTTGATACTGAAGGTGCCGAGGCCGGCTGCATACGCGATATGCCGTTCCGACCAGTTAGAGACCGGACCATCTGCGGCACCGTGGATGCTGTACCAATCCGTATCCAGCGGCGCCACCGCACGGTAACCAAGCCCGGTCAGATATCCCGCCAAATGCTGCCTTGCCGAACGTACAAAATATTCATCGCCAAAGGTCCGCAGCAGCGCCCACTCTCTAGAGGCTCTTGCTTTTTGCGCACGATTGGCCTTGCGGATCGTCTCGCTGATCGGCAAAACAACACTGATAACGGTGCCTCCATCAAAACTTCCTGCGCCGAGGGTCCGTTCGAAGGCTTCCTGCGGCGTAGCATGGTCAGGGCCAACCACTCTTTTATACTCCTCAAACAAAGGATCATTGGCCGCAGCAAATTGAATAATCGGTTCTTCGTAGTAAGGGCACTGCAATTCTTCACAGAAATTGCCTTTATCTTCGCTCACATAGATCTTCATCTCGGCAGCGATGAGTTCTTTCATATCCGGTACAGGCACTACCATCCTATCCACATCCCTCTTCTAGATTATTTTATATCTCTCGCTTTCTTGCGGGTACCCGGCGACAGGTTAGTGGCTGCGATACACATTTCAACCCTTATTCGTGTATATACACGAATAAGTCAGCATACCTCCGTTTTAGGTGGCGACTAATCACAGGCTCAATTTTTCAATTTTGGATAACAGTGCGGTCAATATCTGCAAATCGTCGCTTCCCAGTGACTCCTGCAAAAAAAGCTGCGCCTTCTCCCATAGCTCTGCTGCATCGTTATATACCTCTTTTCCACTCCCCGTCAGAGTAAGGCAGCGGTTCCGGCTTCCCTCAGCGGATGTATCCTCCACATACCCACTTTGCTCCAGTGCCTTCAAATTGCGCACAAGCGTGGTCCGGTCGAGCCGCATCTCCAACGCTAATTCGCTTACGCTTACCGGTCCCAGCACCGTTAAATGCTTGAGCAGCGAGAACTGGCTGATATTGAGTCCACTTGGAGCCAGATACCGGTCATACAACCCTGTTACAGCCATCGAGGAACGGCGCAGATTAATGCATGTGCAGACTGAGGGCGAGCTCCTCTGCGATGATTTTTTATCCTTCCTTGACGCAGTCATAGGTTCTTCTTTCCTTCCATCTTTTCGTGTATCTACACTATTTCAAAATCCGGGTGTTTTGTCAGCGCAATTTGTCACAGTCTCCATTCTCTGATTTCATTCTAACGGTAATGGTGAAATGGGGTAAAATAGTGCTTGACGTTCCTAATCTTGCTAAAATCCCATTCTTATGAAATCTATTGCAGAAAGTGCAATCCCCAGTACTCCTGTGATTCACCGGCCTGAAGCCAATGGATTTGTACAATTCAGCCACCTATTTGACAGCACCACATACTTACTTGTCAGAAAAAAATATTCTATTGGTGCGGTAGGTCACAATTTTCACATTGCATGATTTCCCGTGCAAAAAAGATCCCCTCTCTGCAAAGAGGGGATCTATATCGAAAGAGTAGACTCACCTCCCCTACTCTATGGATACCAATGCCGATTCTGCCAGCGAAGCCAGCAGCTTCGCCGTTCCCGGCAACGCGCGTTCGTCCAGGTCAAAGGCTGGATGATGCCATTCCTGGCTCCCCGAAGTGCCGACAAAGACAAACATACCGGGGATGCTCTTCTGATAAAACCCAAAATCCTCGCTCGCCGAGGAGGGTACGGGGCGAACGACCCCCAGGCCGACAGCTTCGGCTGCCTGCTCCGCAATGACGGCCAGCTGCCCGTCATTCAGCACAGGTGGCGGGCCCTCGATCCAGCGGATGGTCGCTTTCGTGGAAAAAGCATCGGCAACGCCTTTGACCACCTGCTCAAAGCGTTCAGTCACCTGTGCTCGTACGTTCTCGTCGAACGTCCGAATTGTACCGTCCAGATGGGCACGATCCGGAATGATGTTCCAGGCGTTGCCACTATGCAGCTTCGTAACACTGATCACTGCGCTGTCCAGCGGGTTGACACTCCGGCTCACAATGGATTGCAGGGCTGTTATGATATGTGACGAGACCACAATCGGATCAATCCCTGCATGCGGCACGGCTGCGTGCGTGCTCAACCCCTCTACCTCGATGTAAAAACCGTCCGCCGCTGCCATTAGCGGACCTTCCTTGATACCGACCGTGCCTACGGGCAGATCCGGTTTATTATGCAGGCCGAATATGGCCTGTACGCCTGCCAGTGCACCGCTGTCCAGCACTTGGAGTGCACCCTTGGCCCTTTCCTCGGCTGGCTGAAACACCAGCCGAACCGTACCTTTCAGCTCCTGCTCCCGCTGTCTTAGCAATACAGCAGCCCCGAAGAGGGAAGCCGTATGAAAATCATGCCCGCAGGCATGCATCTTGCCCGGATGTACCGAGGCATAAGCCAGTCCAGTCTCCTCCTGAATCGGCAGTGCATCAATGTCCGCTCGAAGCGCCACAATCGGCCCCTCCTGCTGCCCGCCGATTTCTGCCACCAACCCGGTACGCAGTGGCACATCCAGAATAGTTATGCTCTGTTCTTCCAGCAGACGGCGGATATAGGCAGTCGTTTCAACTTCCTCATTCGACAGCTCGGGATTTCGGTGAAGGTGGCGACGAATGTCCACCAGCTTCTGCTCCAAAACCTGCTCCTTTGTCCCGATTGATCCACTCATTGCTATTCCTCCTTCGTGAATCCAGAATAGTTACAACTTTTTTCAAGCCGATAGCATTTAGAATCTAGGATTGCACAAGCGATCCGGCAAAAGCTTCGTGCAACAATTCGAACGAGCGCACGCGCTTTTCAATATCCCGTATTCCCGTCGTTACGATCAGCTCGTCGGCTTGATATTTGGCTTGAATTTCCGTCAACGTCGCATAGATTTCGTCTTTATTGCCTTTGTTAATCTGCGCTTCCGTTACTTCAATCGTATACTCTTCACCCGATTGCTTGCCGAAATCCTCTGCACTTTCCAGCGTTCCCACCGTCGCCGTTTTGCCACTGGCCAGATGAATCTTGTACAGCTTGTGCTCTCCTGCCAACTCCGCAGCTTCCTCGGAAGTGTCTGCCACAATGACCGAAAGCGCAAAAAGAGCTTTTGGCTCACGTCCATAACTGTAATCGAAAGACTCCCGATACGTACGAAATGAATCCAAGGCAACCTGCTCGCTGCTATTGATAAATTGTGAGAAGACATAGGGCAGCCCCAAACGTGCAGCAATCCCAGCGCTGTCTGTGCTTGTACCCAAAACGTAAATATCCGCTGGTGTTTCCGGAATTGGATTAGCCTGTAGTCCAGCCAACGGCCCTTCCTCCGACGGAATATTATGAATATAACGACTTACTTCATCAATTTTTTCTTCGAGAGAAGGCGCGCCATGCACGTTACGCTGTAACGCCTGGGTAGACTTCGGTAATCCGCCCGGCGCACGGCCAATGCCCAAATCTATGCGACCCGGCGCAAGAGATGCCAGCACATTGAAGTTTTCGGCTACTTTATACGGGCTGTAATGCTGCAGCATCACTCCGCCAGAGCCGATTTTAATATGCTCGGTACGTGCCAGTAAATGGGAGATGAGTACCTCTGGCGAAGAACCCGCAACCTGCTCGGAATCGTGATGTTCTGATACCCAAAAGCGTGAAAATCCCAACTCCTCTACACGCTGCGCCAGTTTAATTGTGTTGCGAAGCGCCTGTGCCGCTGTTTCTCCCTCGCCTATAGGGCTTTGATCCAATACTCCGATTTTAATACTCATGTCTCCCTCTCCCGTCTATATTGAGTAGTTATATTCTGGTGTAATCCGTTTCAGGAATTGCTTTGTCCGTTCTTCTTTGGGGCGGTTGAAAATATCGTCCGGTGTGCCTGCCTCGATAATATGACCGCCGTCCATAAATACCACATGATTTGAAACATCGCGCGCAAAGCCCATTTCATGTGTGACAACAATCATCGTAATGCCTTCCTTCGCGATCTTGCGAATAACTGATAGCACCTCGCCCACCAGTTCAGGGTCCAGCGCCGAGGTCGGTTCATCGAACAAAATGACTTCCGGGTTCAGCGCCAAAGCACGCGCAATGCCAACACGCTGCTGCTGTCCACCGGATAGCTGGCTCGGATAATGATTGAGCTTCTCGCCCAGACCGACCTTTTCCAGCACTTCGATACTGATTTTTTTCGCTTCCTCCTGCTTCACCTTGCGGACCACGACAAGTCCTTCCATTACGTTTTCCAGCGCCGTTTTATGCTTGAACAAATTGTATTGCTGAAAGACCATGGCCGTCTTTTGGCGTAAAGCCAGAACATCCTTTTTCGCAGGCCGCTTGCAGTTCACCGTAAAATCGCCGATGCTGACCTCCCCGTCATTCGGCTTTTCCAAATAATTGATGCAGCGCAGCAAGGTCGTTTTGCCGGAACCGCTTGGGCCCAAAATAACGACGACCTCGCCCTTGTTCACGGTCAAATCAATGCCTTTGAGCACGTCATGCTTGCCGAACGATTTTGTTATATTTTGCAGACGGATCATGATGCTCTACCTCCATTAAACACATTGATTTTTTTCTCTACCAAGCCGGATATTCGCTCAATCAGCACCGTCAAACCCCAGAAGAGCAGCGCGGCCGCAATATACACCTCCAAATATTTCCAGTTGATGGATGCCAAAATTTCAGCCTGCGCCTGGATCTCTGTTACCGAAACCGTGAAGGCCAAGGTGGAGCCATGAAGCATCCCAATAACGGAATTCGTCAGGTTCGGCAAGCTCACTACAAACGCCTGCGGAAATACGATTCGTCTCAGCACCTGCCCTGTCGTCATGCCGACTGCATATGCAGCCTCGATTTGTCCCCGGTTCACCGATTGAATACCGGAACGAACGACCTCCGACATATACGCGCCACTGGTAATGGAAAAAGAAATAAGTGCAAATACCATATAGGGAACGTCTTTGGAATGAAATGACCAGCCGAAATGCTTCGCTCCCGTATCAATCAACAAAGGCAAGCTGAAATAAATAAGCAGCAAATGCATCAGCATCGGGGTACCCCGGATAAAGGTAACGTAACCGTGCGAAATCTGGGACAACACTGGAACTTTATAAATTCGGGCTAGAGCCGTTAGCAAACCAATGACCAGTCCAGCCAGAACGGAAATCACCGTAATGATTAAAGTGTTGGGCAACGCGGAGAACAACCCCAAAAAGGCGGTATATATAAATCCAAAATCCAGACTCATATGCCTTTACCTCCTTTGCTAAGACGCAGACTCCTCAGGTGCCGCACCACAAAACCTTTTCGTTGTTCCGGCTCATTCTGGACACGATCCCGATGCTCATGCCGGAGAAGCATATTTTCCAGCACCTTGAACAATTTTTGTAAAATCAGACTGATCACCAGATAGATCAGAGATAGTGCAATATAGGTTTCAACAAAATGCTGGGTAGCCGAGCCTAATGTCTGTGATTTCCCTGTCATCTCCATCGCTCCGATGGTAAACGCCAGTGACGTATCCTTCAGATTACCAATCACCAAGTTGGAAAATACCGGAACCACAACAGCCAGCGCTTGTGGCAAAATAATGCGTATAAAGGTCTGATATCCGGTCATGCCGACCGAATGTGCAGCCTCGATTTGTCCCCGATCTACGGCTTCCACACCTGACCGGATAATCTCCGAAATAAACGCCCCGCTGTTAAGCGCGTAGGTCGCAATGGCAAACCACAATACATCCCATCTGGAGGAATTGATATCCACCAGCTTAAGCAGCTCCGGCAAGCCGTAATACACCAGAAACAGCTGGATTAAAATAGGCGTTCCGCGAAAAAAGGAAACATATACCTGAGAAACACGTTTGAGAAATGGAATGTTATACATGCGAGGCAGCGCAACCAACAGACCGATCATCAGCCCCAATACTAGCGAGCTTGCCACAATAAACAACGTGATGTGCAAATAAGACAGCATTTTCGGGATAAAGCTAAAGACATAGTCAATATTGAACTCTCTGCTCATATGCCTGCCTCCTTCCTATACATCAGCGATCAGAATACACGAAGTACCCTGACCGCTGAACATTCAAACCTATCCTTATTTCTTGCTGCTGCTTTCCTTTTTCACATCTTCCAGAGACTTGGTAAAGTCCTCGCCGAGCCACTTAATACTCAGCTTTGACAGCGTGCCGTCGTCCTTTACTTCCTGGATAGCTCTGTCCAGATCATCCGCCAGACCCTGCTCATTTTTGTTCAATACATACAGTACATCCGATTGAGTCAGAGGATCACCAACGGTTTTCAGAGCTAGTTCCCCTTTTTCATCCGTGTTAAAACGATTCGCAAAATCTGTCGTAATGGTAGCATCTATACGGCCGCTCGTAATTTGTTGCACCGTATCATTGGCTGCACCGCTCGTATACACGATGTTTAAAGCATTCCCGTGAGTTTTGTTATACTCCTTCAGCACATAGGCCGCATTGCTGGTTGGGCTGGTAAGTACCTTTTTCCCTTTCAAATCGTCAATCGAATGGACCGTATTGTTATCCTTTGCTACAGCAACTCTGTTCAGGAAAATGCTATACGGATTTTTGTTGAACAGATATTTGGCTTCGCGCTCCGGGTTCTTTTCCATTTGATGAGATACCATGTCGATTTTACCGGCATCCAGACTCAGCAGCAGATTGCCAAAATCCATCGTTTTGAATTCAAATTCGTATTGAGGCAGGCGCTTGTCCAGCTCCTTAATCAGCTCCACATCAAAGCCTGTTAAATTTCCGTTTTCGTCAATAAAGCATACATTTTTGAATTGAGTACCTGTGCCAACGATAATTTTCTTCACATCTCCGTTTGAACCTGACGCGCTAGACGCGTTATCTGAGGAACCGCAGCCTGCCAACACCAGGATGATTGCCATAACGGACCATATTGCAAACCACTTTTTCATATAAATCCCCCTCGTCTCTTTGTATATCAGCAGTTTGCGACATACGTGGTAGCTACAACATTCACTAATTAATAATTCCAATGAGTTTAATCGGTTTTTAGGTGTGATTAATTTAACACCTGGAATCCTATACGTCAATCCACCAAGCAATAGAACTTTTCTATAACAAAACAGCCTCCCGGAAGCCATCTGTCAACGCATCTGTAAAATCCGATGTCACTGCACAGTCTTCTTTGGTCGCCACAATGCTAATCTGCATAGACACGCCAGCCACCTCTGGCACATGAATGCGGAACAATTTCTTATCCTTCACTTCACGGCTTACACAGACATCCGGCAAAAAGGCAATGCCCGCTTGTTCCAATACCAGCTTTTTGGCCGTGACCACATTATCCACCTGAAAGGCAATATCCGGCGGCTGCTCCAGTGATTCAAAAGCTCGATGAATTCTCATCCAATCCAATGATCCACATTCAAAAAACACCAGTGTTTCATGTTGAATATCCTGCATGCTGGCCTTTCCTGTCTTCATAAACGGATGACCATCGTATACATACAGAGAAATAGGATCTTCATAAAAAGCAAGCGTGCGAATCGCAGGGTGCATCACTTTACGGACAAAACTAATGTCTACCTCACGGTTCAACAGCTTATGTACCAGTTGGTCCGTCGTAGCCGTCACAATTTTGTAGTTAACCTCCGGATAACGGGCGCGAAGCTGCTTTAATATCTCAGGCATGATATAGTTTGAGACCGATATCGTGCAGCCGATACGAATTTGCTGAGGAGCCTTCTTACGCTGTTGAAGCTTTTGCTTCCCTTTTTGCAGCACCTGAAGCATCTGCTCCGCATAAGGAAGAAATTTTCGTCCATCCTCGGTCAGAACCGTTTGCTTGCTTTGGCGATCGAACAGCTTGCACTCCAGCTCGCGCTCCAGCGTCTGAATCCGGGCTGTGACAGAGGGCTGTGACAAGAACAACGCTTCTGCCGCCTTGTTAAAACTGCCATAATGATTCACGTATACAAAGGCTTCCATATTCTCGATATTCATACGCAAGTCCCCCAGTAAGTTTTATATACATTTATCCAATATGTTAACTTGGTTTTTTTGTATCATAAAACTCACTGAACGACCTGTCAATGGAAATATTGAAAAAATCTATCACTTTAATAGCTCATTCAACTCTTTCACAGAACGGTCCAACCGTGCAACCAATTCTTGGGACAATCCGTATCCGCCATCCGGCAGCCGTTCGACCCATTGATCCACGGCATACACTCCGCCAAGAATATGTCTTCCGCCCAGCGCGTTGAGAACTGGCTTCAAGGCATAGTCAATGACCAGCAGATGAGCCAGTGTGCCGCCGATAAATAAAGGAAGTACAGGCTTATCTCTCAGCCCCTCCTGCGGAACCAAATCCAAAAATATCTTCAACAGGCCGGAATAGGCAGCTTTGTACACGGGAGAAGCGACGATGATGGCGTCTGCTGCTGTAATCAACGCAAGTGCTGCTGTGATGTCGGGACTGTTAAAGTTAGCCTTTACCAGGTCCTCGGCCGGTAAGTCGGCCACATTCAGCAAGATGATCTCCGCTCCGGACTCCTGCAATTGCTCAGTCGTATAGTTAATCAAGCCATATAGACGGGATTGTGTTGACGGACTGCCCGACAGGATGATAACCTTCGACATATTGTTCCCTCCTTCTGTTACGCGTCTACCTTCACTTTGGCTCTTGCTGCGGTGTAGCGGTTTTCTGGAATGGGCACGCCCAGGTTTTCACGGAGTGTGCTAAATTCATAATCCTGGCGGTAAATCCCGCGCTCCTGCAAAATAGGCACAACCAGATTTACAAAGTCATGCAGACCCGATGGCACATCAGAGCCGATAATAAATCCGTCTGCTCCTTTTCTTTCGAACCACTCCTGCACCCGATCCGCCACCTGCTCAGCAGTCCCGATAAAAGAGGTTCTTGGCGTTGCTGAACGCAATGCAACCTCACGCAGAGTCAGATTTTCCTCTTTGGCTGTTCGTTTGATTTTATCTGTACCGCTGCGGAACGCATTGCTGCCAATACCTTCAAGCTCAGGGAATGGCTCATCCAGTGGATATTGTGAGAAATCATGATGATCGAAGAAACGTCCCAAATATTTTAGCGCGGCCTCAATGGTCACCAGATTGGTGATCTCCTCATACTTCCGTTCCGCTTCTTCCGTCGTGCTGCCGATAATCGGTGAAATGCCCGGTAAAATGACGATATCCTCTTCCGATCTGCCATAGCGGACCGCACGTTCCTTCACATCACGATAAAACTGCTGCGCTTCCTCCAACGTTTCATGTCCCGTAAACACAGCGTCCGCTTCCTTCGCAGCCAGGTTTTTACCATCCTCCGAGGAACCTGCCTGGAAAATAACCGGCTGTCCCTGCTTGGAACGCCCAATATTCAATGGCCCCTGCACAGAGAAGAACTCGCCTTTATGATTCAGTGTATGCAGCTTTTCAGGGTCAAAGAATACACCGGTTTCCTTATCACGAATGAACGCATCCTCTTCCCATGAATCCCACAGCCCTTTGGTTGCCTGCAAATATTCATCGGCAATCTTATAGCGCTGCGGATGCGACGGATGCTCGCCTTTGTTAAAGTTGAGGGCAGAGCCTTCCAGCGGAGAAGTCACCACGTTCCAGCCTGCACGACCGCCACTGATATGATCAATGGAAGAAAACTGGCGTGCTACCGTAAACGGCTCGCTATAGGAAGTCGACAGTGTACCGACCAGTCCGATATGCTTTGTCACCCCGGCCAAAGCAGACAAAATCGTAATGGGTTCAAAACGGTTCAGAAAGTGGGGAATGGATTTTTCGTTAATAAACAGGCCGTCTGCGATAAATACGAGGTCAAACTTGCCTTCCTCCGCCTTTTGCGCCTGTGTTTTATAAAATTCAAAATTAACACTCGCGTCCGCAGGCACTTCGGGGTGACGCCAAGTCGTCATGCTTCCCCCAACACCGTGAATAATTGCACCAAATTTGATTTGTCTATTCTTAGCCATGAACTCTTCCACCTCTCTTGAACATAATGATTTCCCGTCGGCTTATACCGCCTGATTGTAACTTTCCAGCACTTTAGCCAACTCTTCCAGAT
The DNA here is from genome assembly GCF_020404765.1 of Paenibacillus sp. BJ-4. Taxonomy (GTDB): domain Bacteria; phylum Bacillota; class Bacilli; order Paenibacillales; family Paenibacillaceae; genus Paenibacillus. The sequence goes on along the minus strand of NZ_JAIVEM010000006.1, from coordinate 412,425 downwards.
CCGGGTTGAGCAGGGCTTCATATTTGTTATCCCCACCCACCTCTACGACAGGGACATAACGAATACCATATTTTGTCTCCAGTACGTCACGCAACGCATCATTTCCGTCTATTTGAATATTTTCATACGGCTGATTTTGGGATTCCAGGTACGATTTGATCTCTCCACAAAAGTGACAGCCAGTTTTACTCCACAATACAACCTTAGGTTTGGACGACATATACATACCTCCGTAAGCTTAATGTTTATAATCCCGATAAATTAAATAAGAATTATATTTATAATGTATCCTGCTCCCCCTTTTCCGTCAATCGCCTGTGTAATAGACATCGATAATGCAACGATAGAAAATTTTAATACGGAATTAACGGTTATCTAAAATTAGCGGGCCAGCGTTTAAACAGACCCTGGTGCGGATATGCTTGGAATATCAACGCACTTGCGGCAAAATGAAATGAGGTGAGCATATGCAGGATTGGTCCGAGGTTGTTACACGCACATTAATGGCTGTCGCTGTATTATTTTTAATTGCCAAAATTCTCGGGAAACGTCAGGTATCCCAGCTTTCCGTGTTCGAATATATAACCGGAATCACGATAGGGAATCTGGCCGCTACCATTCCTATGGAGCGAGAATCCACTTGGTACTTGGGCTTTATAGCCTTGGCAGTTTGGGTCCTGACAACATTTGTCATTGAAATATTGCAAATTAAAAGCAAGAAAATCAGAGATTTTACCGATGGAAAAACCACTACCCTGATCAAAGACGGCAAAATTTTAGAGGATAATATGCGAAAGGAACGGCTTACGATCGATGAGCTCATGGAGCAGCTGCGGAGTAAAAATGTATTCAAGGTGTCTGACGTGGAATTTGCTATTATGGAGACCAGCGGTGCGATCAACGTGCTGCTGACTAAAGACAAGCAGGCTGTGACGCTTAAGGATCTCAATATGCTGCAGCTGCCGGAGAAGGAACCAACAGCCATTATTATGGATGGACAAGTTATGAAGCAGCAAATGGCATACATGGGAATTACGCAACAATGGCTGGATGCAAAGCTGAAAGAAAAAAGCCTGACGGTCAAAGACGTATTTTTCGCGCAGGTGGACCCGCAAGGGGAGCTGTACATTGACCAATACAGCGATAATGTGCAGCTGTCCAAGGTAGAGGACTCTAATCAAGCCGTGCTGACGCTGCTGCAGCAATGTACAACCGAGCTGCAAAAGCTGGCCACAAATTCCAGTGAACAGCAAAGGAAGCAGTTGTATGAGCTCTGCTCACACAACTTGAAGGAAGCTATTCAGGAAATGCAACCGGTAAATTCATCTAACTCCTGAGCTTATACGTATATGACATAAGAATACGAGTATGCAATCAAAAGGGAGCGTCCTTTCAGCCGTTTATGGCTTTGAAGACGCTCCCTTTAGCCCGTCATGATTTCATCTATGTTTACAGTAATCATACCGAATGCTAACATTTTTTCTTTTGGAGAGCCGGGTCATCAACATTTTATTATTACTGTGTCGGTGTGCTGTCAGCAGTTGCCGCTGCCTTTCTTTGCTTCCTGATGTAGTGGCAGCAAAACTGTAACTGCCGTTCCTTCTCCCACCTTGCTGGATACAGAGATAGAGCCGGTATGCATCTTCGTTATTTTATGGGCGATGGAAAGTCCCAAGCCGCTGCCTCCTGCGGTTCGAGCCCGTGACTTGTCCGCTTTATAAAATCGTTCGAAAATGCGCTGCTGATCCTGTTCGTCGATGCCCGGTCCCGTATCGGCAATGCAGACAACCACCTGATCACCGTTACTTGAAAGAGAAACAGATATGCTTCCACCCTGTGGTGTAAATTTAATGGCATTGTGAAGGAGATTCACCCAAACCTGGCCCAACAGATCCTCGTCCGCGTTGACCTCAACTATATCCACCTCCACAGTCATGTCGATTTTTTTAGCCTCCCATTGCGGTTCGCAGGTGAGGATAAGCGATATCAGTTGCTTGTCCAGCCGATAACGGGACGGACGAAACGGATACCGCTCCGAATCCAGAACCGCCAGCTTCATGAGATTATCGCTTAGCTTGGACAGACGTATACACTCCGTCTCGATGATCGTCAAATACCGGTCTCGCTGCTCCTGATCCAGATTCTCATCCTTGAGCGCCTTCGCGAAACCGATTATTGAGGTCAGGGGCGAGCCGATTTCATGGGATACGTTCGAAATAAACTCCTCCCGCAGTTCTTCCATAGCCTTAAGATTTGCCGCCATATCATTAATGCTGTCCACCAGCTGTATATAAGGATGCGGCCTCCGATTTTTACCATTCCTCCCGCCGAGGTCCCAATCCAGATTAATGTGAAAGTCCCCTTGAGAGATGCGTTTTAAAGCGTCGATCATTTCGGTAAAAACGTGCTGCTCTCTAGGCTGGATGAAGCGCCTTACAGTCATGCTAATGATACCGAAGAAGAAAAAGCCCAGCGTCGCATTAATAAGAAAGACAAACAAATCATGGGGAGCCCATAACATGCGCGAATAGATCGCCGCCGTAATAAAAAACGCCGCAGCCCAGCTAAGATACAGCGCCAATAATACCAGCAGGACTCTCGCGAGGATATGGAGGAACCCCGGTTCCCGCTTCATTGCTGCACCTCCAGCCGATAACCCAAGCCCCGGATCGTACGGATCCGGAAGGAGTGGCTTGCCTCCGGAAACCGTTCCCGAAGGCGCTTGATATGCACATCAACCGTTCTTTCGTCTCCCTCGTAATCATAACCCCAGATCTGTTCGATCAACTGGTCGCGGGTAAAGGTTTTTCCAGGATAGCTGGCCAGCTTGAAGAGCAGTTCAAATTCCTTGCGCGGCAAGGTAATCTCCTTCTCCCCAGCCCGGCACTCAAATGTATCGCTGTGCAGGACAAGATCCCCGACAGTCACCGATTTTGAAGCCATGATACGATAGCGTTTTAATAAAGCCTTCACGCGTGCGACAAGCACCATGGGGTCGAAGGGCTTGACAAGATAGTCGTCCGTTCCGAGCGCGAAGCCTTTTACGATCTGTGATGTCTCGCCTTTGGCTGTAAGCATAAGCAGCGGCAGGTCGGTCTGCTCGCGCAGCTTACGACACAGCTCCCAGCCATCCATTCCCGGCATCATGATATCAAGAACAAGCAAATCGAGCTTGATTTCGTCAAAAATTCGCAGCGCGTTCAAACCATCCACCGCCTCAACTACTTCCAGACCTTCCAGTCGCAAAAAGTGTCCGACCAGTTCACGAATATGCGGATCATCATCAACGACCAATACACGCGTCATTACAATCTCCCCTAACTAACTCTGCCTTAAACCTCTCGTCCTCGTCAAGAAGAACGCTATCTTAAGCTTTACGCATATAAGCACGCACCGTAAGCGGCGCGAAGATCGCCACAATGACTGCAGCACCAAACAGGGAGATCGCCAGTTCCCCGCCAATCACTCCCGTATTCGCAAGCTCCCTGACCGCATTCACAAGATGTGAAATCGGGTTGACGTTCACAAACCACTGCAGCCAGCCAGGCATTGTGTCCACAGGCACAAATGCGTTGGAAACAAAAGTGAGCGGAAACAAAACAATCATGGATATGCCCTGTACACTTGAAGCCGTGCGGGCAATCACGCCAAAGAAGGCGAAAATCCAGCTGACTGCCCAAGAACACACGATGACCAGAAGCGCGGCGATAGCGACACTCAGCAGTCCTCCTTCTGGCCGATACCCCAATATATACCCCATAGTGAAGGTAAGTACAGTCGCAATCGTATATCGAATGCTGTCGGCCAGCAGAGCTCCGGCCAAGGGCGCAATACGCGCGATCGGGAGTGACTTGAACCTGTCGAACACGCCCTTGTCCATATCCTCCCGCAGTTGAACGCCGGTAACAACGGAGGTCGAGATTACAGTCTGTACGAGGATACCTGGAATGATGACCGGCAAATAATGCTGCACGTCTCCTGAGATGGCGCCGCCAAAGATATAGGTAAACATAAGGGTGAAAATGATCGGCTGGAGCGTGACATCAAACAATTGCTCTGGAGTATGCCGGATCTTGAGAATGCCCCGGTAGGCCATCGTCATGGAGTTGGCGAACGCCTGGCCAAAACTCACAGACTTTTTCAATGTGCGATCAGAACCTGTCATAACAGTAGCGTTCTTCATGCTCTCACCCCCTCCACAGCATGCGCTCCTTGGGCCGTCTGCTGCTCATTTACTTGTACCCCTTGGCCAGTGATGGACAGAAACACCTCGTCAAGCGTCGGCTTCTGCACACTCATCTCTACCAGGTGAATTTCTCCGGTACGGAGGGCGATCAGCAGGTCCGTCACCCGATCAACATTGGCCATCGGAGAAATGATCTTTCCAGCCTCCACCGACACGTTAGACTTGACTGAAAGCACCTGTTCAACGATCTGAGCAGCCCTCTCGATGTCCTGTTGATTTTGCACTCTGAGTTGCAGAGTCGATGCCCCCACTGCCGCTTTCAGTTCGTCCACTGTACCCTCGGCGACTACCCGGCCATGGTCGATCACCGCGATTCGATCAGCAAGTTGATCCGCCTCGTCGAGGTACTGGGTAGTGAGCAGTACGGTGGAACCTGTCTTGACCAGACGCCGGATCGTGTCCCACATCTGGGCACGCGTGCGCGGATCCAGTCCGGTAGTCGGCTCATCCAGGAAGATCAGCGGCGGCTTGGCAATGAGACTTGCGGCCAAATCCAGCCGGCGGCGCATGCCTCCAGAGAAATACTTTAACGGTCGTCTGGCCGCTTCGGTCAAGCCAAATTCCTCCAGCAGCTCTGCTGCCTTATGACGTGCCTCGGCACGTCCCAGTCCGAGCAGCCTGGAGAAGATAATCAGATTCTCGGTAGCACTAAGCGACTCATCGACCGATGCGTACTGGCCTGTCACACCGATCAATTGACGCACAACCTGCGGCTCCTTTACTGCATCATGCCCGAAGATGCGCGCAGATCCCCCATCAGGCCGCAATAACGTTGACAGCATTCGGATGATCGTCGTCTTGCCTGCTCCATTAGGACCAAGCACACCGTAGATCGTGCCGACACGCACTTTCAAATCGACACCGTCAACCGCATGCTTATTGCCAAAAACTTTAACGAGTCCCCTTGCTTCAATGGCCAAGGCCTCTTTTCTGTCTGTATAATCCACTATCATTTCCTCCCTATAACGGTTTCTATAGAGAGGATAACCCACATTTATGAACTGAATATGAATAGAACCGTTTACTCTCCTTTTTACCTTCATAGGGAAGGACCTATCCTCTCGAGAATTGACAGATGCACAACCAGCATACCGATCCCCAGATTCGACTTGATACCTCAAGCACTAACTTTGGTATTGAACCTATTTATATTGAAAAAAAATAATCTCGTTCTACCTTGCTTACTCTTAAACCAAACGTTTTATACCATTCGGCTTTCCCTTTCTCCTGTGCTACCTTGTGCATCTCGTTATGCTTCCAGTCTTTGATAGCGTCTAAAGATTCCCAATAGGAAACTGTGATGCCTACTCCATCTTGGTCACGAACACTTTCCATGCCCAGAAAACCAGGTTGTTCGGCAGCCAGTGTTTCCATTAATTCTCCCATCTCTCCGTAGCCGCCATCTCCTTCAGTACGTTCACTAGTAAAGATAACGGCATAATAAGGGGGTTGTGGCGTTTTTGCAATTGAATTCATAGGTACCTCCCAGAAATTAAATAGTTTTTTTCTTAAGTTCGATTATAACTACAAGACTGAGATAAAAAAAATGAATATATATGATACTATGTATGAATATATTTCATTTAACATAGGAGGACACATGAATTTGTTCAAATATAAGGTCTTTCTTAGCGTAGTAGAAACAGGAAGCTTTACCAAAGCAGGAGAACTTCTCAATCTTACACAATCCGCCATTAGCCATGCTGTTTCCGGTTTGGAACATGAATTGGGCTTGACTCTTCTGATTAGGGGACGTTCAGGCATCAAATTGACCAGCAACGGAGAACGTCTGATGAAGCATTTCAGAGAGATCGTACAAATGAACGAAAGGCTTTATCAAGAGGTTGCTCTAATCAAAGGACTGGAGACCGGAACCGTAAAGATAGGTACGTTCTCAAGTGTATCCATCCAGTGGTTGCCCGGTATTATTCATAAATTTAACGAGCAGTTCCCACTTATTGAACTGAAACTGCTCGACGGTAACTACCATGAGATTGAGAATTGGATAGCCAGCGGAGAAGCTGATTTTGGCTTCGTTAATCTGCCTACTTTAGACGTACTGGAAGTACTGCCGCTAAAAAAAGAAAGAATGCTGTGCGTACTGCCATCTAATCACATGCTTCGGGAGCAAACAACCATACGTGTGGATCAACTCCTCGATGAGAACTTCATTATGCCTGCTTCTGGCTGCGACACCGATGTATGGAGAATTTTTAATCAGCACAAGCTTGCTCCGAAAATCAAATATGAATTAGAAGATGATCATGCCATTATGGCTATGGTGCAAAACGGACTGGGCGTAAGTATTCTTCCGGAAATGATTTTATATCAAAATCCTTATGAACTTTGTATTCGACCTTTGGATGGGCCATATTCACGTTCCATTGGTATCGCCGCTGCTTCTTTAAAGAGCATGGCTCCAGCCGCCAAAAAGTGTATGAACTTCATTGCTGAATGGATTCGCTAATATCAATATGTTAATAGATATACATCCTGTTTAATTCAGAGACGAAAAATTGTCGTCTGTCGGCCATGGCAATGGATTTTCAAAGCCTGACCAGTCCATGTCCATTTCGCTATCGCTCAGCAGACATTGATCTAGTTCTACTTCCAGGTCCGATTGCTTCATTCCGATGCCAATCATGACAATTTCGTTCATGCGGTCGCCCCATGACTCGTCCCAATGGTCCAGAGCTTCAGGATTGGCTGCGACGATCTCCTGCCGTTCTTCCTCCGACAACGCCGCAAGCCAGCTTCCCGCCGGTCCGAACTGAATGGATGGGCCCGCCTGGCTAATACTGGCCGCCCAATCCTGAGGGGTTGCAATCCAGGCCAAACCTTTGGCGCGAACGACCTCCTCCGGCCAGTAGTTCATAAATTCAGCCAATCTGGCAGGATGAAACGGTCTTCTGCGGCGATACACAAAGGAGTGAATACCATATTCGTCCGTTTCCGGGGTATGGCTATCCAGCTCCAGCTCTCGAATCCATCCAGCCGATTGACTGACCTTGTCAAAATTAAAAAGCCCGGTATTCAAAATATCCGCAGGAGCGACCTGTCCCTTGGAGGCACGAATAATTTTCGCTTCAGGCTGTAACCTGCGCAGCACACCCTCCAGCTTGTGCAGCTCGGCAGGCTGAACCAGATCGCATTTATTCAGAATGAGTACATCGCACGTTTCAATCTGGTCAATCAGCAAGTCCGAGATATCACGAATGTCGTCTTCACCAGTAGCCTGCCTGCGGTCCAGCAGCGTTTCTCCCGATTCAAAATCATGCCAGAAGCGGTTCGCATCGACCACGGTCACCATGCAATCCAGTTTTGCCAAGGAGGCCAAATCAATGCCCGTTCCTTCATCAGCGTACGTAAAGGTTTGAGCGATGGGCACAGGCTCACTAATTCCTGTTGATTCAATTAAAATATAATCAAACTCACCCTGTTCTGACAGCTTCTTAACCTCCAGTAATAAATCCTCACGCAATGTACAACATATACAGCCATTAGACAACTCGACCAGTTTTTCCTCTGTTCTGGACAAGCCTCCTTCTTTTTTAACCAGCTCGGCATCTATGTTTACTTCACTCATGTCATTGACGATCACTGCCACTTTCATTCCGTCCCGGTTGTTTAATACATGATTCAAAATTGTCGTTTTCCCTGCACCCAAATATCCGCTTAGCACAGTTACCGGTATTGCTTTCTTATTCATTGACGGTATGCTCCCTTTATGATTGGTTTGTCATATCCTCGCTCTTTAAATCGTAATAATTACTATTAAACTTGGCATGTAGTAATATACAGCATCCGTTTTGCCTTGTCAACGATGAAGAAGCTCTTGAAATAAATGATCCAAAGTTATTATTATGGGTAATAACGAAATTTAAAGAATAAGGTGAATATATTGCGATCTATTTGGCTAGGTGTGTTGGCTGCTTTCTTTTTTGCATTTACATTTGTTCTCAATCGGTCTATGGAAATGTCTGGCGGGAGCTGGATTTGGAGTGCTTCATTGCGGTATGTGTTTATGGTTCCTATTTTATTCGTCATTGTTATGAGCCAACGGAAGCTTAAGCCTCTTTGGGACGTTATGAAGGAACGACCGGGAACGTGGCTGTTGTGGAGCTTCATCGGATTTGGCTTATTTTATGCTCCTTTATGCTTCGCATCGACTTATTCACCAGGCTGGCTGATTGCGGGTACTTGGCAAATTACTATTATCTCCGGTTCTCTGCTTGTGCCATTATTTACAGAGGTTGTACAAACGGAGAACGGACCAATAACAATACGCGGGAAAATACCCATCCAGGGACTTATGATGTCTCTGATTATTCTCATTGGAATCCTCCTCATGCAAGTCGAACAGGCAAAATCCATTGCTGCACAAGATTTTTTATTTGGCCTCCTGCCGGTCATCATTGCCTCCTTCGCATATCCATTGGGTAATCGCAAAATGATGGAAGTCTGTGCAGGACGGTTAGATGCCTATCAACGTGTGCTCGGGATGACTTTAGCCAGTTTGCCCTTTTGGTTACTGCTTTCGTTATACGGAGTGCTTAGTGCGGGAATGCCAAGCATGGATCAAACGATACAGTCTGCTCTGGTGGCCATATTTTCAGGAGTGATTGCGACGGTTCTATTTTTTAAAGCTACGGATCAGGTTCGCAGAAATATGCAAAAGCTAGCGACAGTTGAAGCAACACAATCTCTGGAAGTTCTGTTCGCATTAATGGGGGAACTGATCTTTTTATCCATACCCATTCCGTCACTTCTATCATGGCTGGGCATGTTTGTCGTCATCCTCGGCATGGTTCTGCACAGCTATGTTACACATCATAAGAAACCCGATCATCAAATGATATCCAAAAAGATAGACACTGTTTAGCGTTTACTGTTATGTATATAAAAAGGCAGCGAATTAAGGAGGTTACTCCTAATCTGCTGCCTTTTTGCGATGATCGTGCGATATTACCAAGCGTAAGCTTCCGGTGCAGGTTTGCCCGGGCCAGGGAAAATCTCGTTCAGCTTGGCAAGTACTTCATCAGTCAATTTGACCTCAGGCACCCGCAAAGCATCCTCCAGCTGTTCCAAGGTCCGCGGGCCAATAATTGGAGCGGTTACAGCCGGATGGGACAGTACCCAGGCCAGTGCAATCACGTCCTCCTTCTCGCCCAGCTCGCGGGACAATGCTGCAAACTGCTCCAGCTTTGCACGGTTCTGTTCCACTTTTTCCTTGGCGCGTGCGCTACGAGAGCCTGTACCTGCTAACGCATTACGTCCCAATAGTCCACCTGCCAACGGGCTCCAAGGAATCACGCCCAGTCCCAATTCTTGAGCTGCTGGCAATACTTCAAGCTCGGCGGAGCGTTCATTCAGGTTATACAGATGCTGCTCGGATACAAGACCCAAAAAACGTCGTGCCTTTGCTTCGGCCTGCGCCACAGCGATGTGCCAGCCCGCAAAGTTACTGGAGCCGATATAATCCACTTGTCCCCGATCCACAACGGATTCGAACACGCCCCATAGTTCATCCCAGGACACATTCCGATCAACGTGGTGCATTTGATATAGCTCAATATGGTCAGTCTGCAAACGTTGCAGAGAGGCATCCAAATGACGGCGAATTTTGTAAGCAGACAAGCCTGATCCTGCGTTCGGTCCGTCATTTTCATTTTTCATGTCCCCGTATACCTTCGTCGCCAACACGACCTTCTCACGTCTTCCGCCACCCTGCTGGAACCAGCGTCCGATAATTTCCTCTGTCCATCCTTTGCGGTCATGACCGTATACATTGGCTGTATCAAAGAAGTTAATGCCCGCATCCAGCGCGGCATCCATGATTTTAAACGCATCCTTTTCTTCGGTTTCCGGTCCGAAATTCATCGTGCCCAGACATAAGCGACTAACCTTCAAGCCTGACTTTCCCAAGTATGAATATTCCATACTGCCTCCCGCCTTTGCTTAAGGATTTTAAAATTCCGCCAAAATTCCATAAAAAGACCATACCCATTTTTTCACCAGAAAAAACCACTTTGAAACACCCTGTAATGCATTTTTTGCGCATGCAAAAAAGCCTCCACACCATGCCGAAGCATTACATGCGGAGGCCATCCCCCTCGTGCTACCCGCCGAATGTTAAAAGAATGTGACTTTACCAGCGGAGCGGAGGATTTGAATCTGGAGAAGCGGAGCGTTCGCCTTTGCCACGGGATTCTTACCTTTTCATGTCCTATCCAATCCAAAGAATCCCGTGGCAACAGCGATCATAAGATCAAATCCTTCGCGAAGCACGCTCACTTCAACCACCGTAACTCTCTCTTTTTTAACAATCAAGGAATCAATTTCGTTTCTTTCGCGCGCTCAGCCATTTTTTTCGTATGCTTGCTGAGCGGCTTTTTAAGCACCAATCCAAACAGGAAGCAAACTCCGATAAATACAATCAGCATCACCACATCTCGTGTTACCGTTGAAGGCAACATACCTCCTACCGTTTCCCGTAGCAGACTAACCGCATAGGTAAACGGTACGAACGGATTCAGTGCCTGAAAGAAGGGTGTACTCGTCGCTATCGGGAATGTCCCTCCTGAACTGGAGAATTGAAGCACCAGCAGGATGACCGCCAGACCCTTCCCGATATTGCCGAACACAGAAACCAAGGTATAGGTCATCGCCGTAAACACCAGACTGATCAGCATAGACGACAATACAAACGCTACTTTGGCATCCACATACGCCCCGAGCAGGAACAAATCACCGAGAGACACACTCAGCGCCTGAAAAATACCAATCGTAGAGAACGTCATAAGCCGTCCGAAATACACTTGGTAGCTTTTATATTGGCCTTCCGGGTCCTCCACATCTACCCTGAACATGGAGACCAGCAGCATCGCACCTACCCAAATTGATAATGTAGTGTAAAAAGGAGACATGGCAGAGCCATAGTTCGGGATCGGGTATATTCGTTCCTGCTTCAGCAATACCGGGCTACCGAGAAAATCACTTTCCTTCTTCACATCCCCTTTGAGCAATGCGATGGCTCGTCCGAGTGCGTTTTCGCCTCTCAGCTTGCGAATCGTGTCTGCCGCGTGACGTATTGAATCCTCGGCAGCTGGAAGATCCGTTCTTACAAAATTAGCGACCTGGTGTACCGCTTTTTCTGCCTCAGGGAACTTGTTTTCAATCAAATCAGCCATTTTGACAAACTGTTGTTCCGCCTTCGGCAAATCGTTACGTACAAAATCCGCGGCCTGATGAATTTTACCTTTAACCGCAGGCAAATCGTTATTTACAAAGTCTGCCGCTTTGTTGACGGCATTCGTGAATTCGCCCATGCGTCCCTGAATCGTCGTAGCCGCTTCATGCAGCTTCTGACGATATTGTGGCAGATCCTGCTGAAGACGAGTCAGCTCTTGCTGACCGAATTCTGCAGCAGCCTGTGCGTCATTTAATATCTTTTCAATATTCGGCAGCTGCTCTTGGGCGGTGTTCAGCACATTGGCGGAATGGCGGGCAACGGCTTTGATTTGATCCAGCGCCTTTTGGATGGCGGGCGCATACTCCGTATCATAATTGCTCAAAATGCTGTCAATTCCGCTGCTAACCTCTCCGGCCAGGCGGTCAGCGTCATCCAGTAAATTTTGAGCAGGCTTCTCGCCACGCTGTATGGCATCTCCAATGCTTGTCACCGTGCTATTCAAGCGACTAAGACGGTCCCTCAGCCCGCTCACACGGGAAATAAGCGCATCCAGAGGCTGACTCGGCAAATATCCGTTCACACGGTTCAACAACTGGGAAATATGATCCAGTACCCCGATTGCAGTCGTCAGCCTTCCGCTAACCCGATTCGCCGCAGCTTGAGCTGCTTTAGGATCAAAATCCACACCACGAATGATGCCTGTGATCTCGGAAACTTCATTCGCAATTTGCTGTACGAGCTGCAGATCCTCTTTGACCAGCGTTCCAATGGAGTCAAGTGCACCATCGTTTTTGTCGAGGAATTCAAGTAAGCCGGTTGTAAAATCCTTGCCTGTATCCGCAATTTTCTGTACCTCCGGCAGTGCTTTCTGTGCAGCATTAATGACCTTAAGGGCTGTTTGTGTATCCTCCAAGGCAGTGGCCAACGCACTTTCCACCTTGCCAAAGTTTTGATCCAGCTCAACAATCCGGTCACCAGCCTTTTGAATGTCTGGCAGTCTTTTTTGTATATCCAAAATAATCGCCGCTACCTTATCCAGCTCAGGCAGGTTTTTGTCTATTTTAAGCACCAGATCGCCGGCGCGGTTAATTTCTGGAATTTTCTCCTTCAGGGCAATGATTTTTTGCCCCTGCTCCTTAATTTTGGGCAAATTCTGCTCCAGCTCAATAGCCTGTTTACCTAATCTGTCGATATCCGGCAGGCGATTGTTCAGCTCCAGCACCCGATTCTCAATGTTGCGAATGGTAGGCAGCTCCTCCTCCAGTTTTACCCCGGCTTCCTTTAACTTTGTCAACACAGCCTGACTGGCCGTTTCAATAAAGTTTTGGCTAATCTGGTTGGTCAAAGAGGTGGCCCCTGAGGAGGTGATTTTTGGAGCAACTGCATTGATTTTTTCATTTACAGCGTAATCAATCTCAGGCTTTTGCGGATTTTCCGTTAGCACGCTCGTAATTTTCTTTGAAAAATCCTTGGGGATGAGCAGGCTGGCATAATAATCACCGTTTAGCACACCTTTTCGTGCCTCTGCTTCATTCACAAACGTCCAGCCCAGCTTCTTGTTATTTTGAAGGTTATGCAAAACCTCGTCGCCGATATTAATTTTCTTCCCGTTCACCTCAGCACCCTGGTCCTGGCTCGTTACTGCAATTTTAATACCTGATGTATTCGCGTACGGGTCCCACATTGCTTTCAAATTCACCCATGCATAGACGGAAGGCAAAAGAATGATGCCAATGACTAATAAAGTCCCGGTCGATACTTTGAATACATTTTTCCAGTCTGTTAAGTAGATTTGCCATATCTTCCGCAACTTCACCACTCCTTGTATGTACATTAACCTATCGTCCAGTGTTGTATGCACACGTATTGTAAACGATTTGAGTGGATGAAGCCAATTATGTGAAAGTTGATTAAAGTAAATATATCCCTTATAAGTGACACAAATGTAAAAAGTTGCTTAATTCAAAAGAAGCCCCCCAGGCCTAATTTTCAGGCACAAGGAGCTTCTTATTCACTACGCTATCCATTTTTTAGCAGTCTGGCCGCTGAAAAGGCTGCACCATGACGCAATTTCCGTTTTTCCAGCCGTTTGTGCTGCGAACGATTATACAAGACTTGAATGACAAAATACGAGATAATGCCCAGTACCACACCGAAAATCGACATCCCAATCAGAATGTGCAGCCCTCCGTGCAGCAAGTCTTTGAATACAGACCAGTTGCCATGAAACAGCTCCATAAAAGAATGCTCGTGAAGTCGCCCGCCTCTGACGTGTCCTGGGAAATGGGATGGATAAATCCAAGCCCCAATCTGCTTGGCGAACGGCATCAGCACAATCGGTAAAAAGGTCAGCTTGCCTACAACGTTACCCACAATGGCCGCAGGCATCGAACCGCCGGACAGCCGAACAATGGGATAAAACACAAGGTAGATCAGAGAAGCTGTAGAAATCACAACCATCTCCAGCCCGAAGCCAATGGCAAAGCCCAAGGAGATTTTTTTGACGCCACCGGGCGCACGCAACAGCTTGATAAAATTCAGACGAATCGCCCGCCATATATTTTGGAACATATTATATTTCTTCTTGGATTTATTAGGTTTGAGCCTGTTCGGATTGAGCTTTATCAATAGGAGGACTCCTTTAACAGTACAATTCAAGTTCGGGAATGAGGTTATATAGCCCCCCAACCTTACTTATGTTTATACTGTCATTATAACCCTCAGCGGTCGAAAAGCAATGCTATTCCGCCTGTTTCGCTTTTTTAGGACAAGATTCGCTTGTTGATATCGGTTTCGAGAGGCACAATGTCCCAAATTTCCGCCGCGTACTGCTGAATCGTGCAATCACTCGAAAATTTACCCGAATGAGCCATATTCACAATCGCTCGCCGCGTCCACTCGGACGGATTCCGGTACACCTGCTCCACATAAACCTGTGTATCCACATAGGCTGCGAAGTCCTTTAGCACAAAGTATTCATCATTATGATCGATTAGGGATTGATAAATGGCCTCAAATTCTCGTTCATGCCGCGTAAAAGGGGCATCGTTCACCAGCTGATCCAGCACCTCACGCAGTCTTTCGTCACTGTTAGCTGTTTTACGTGCTGAATACTGGCCGTCCTGAACATATGCTTCGATCTGATCCACCTTTAATCCAAAAATGAACATGTTGGCATCGCCCACCATTTCATGCATTTCAACATTGGCTCCATCCAATGTCCCCAGGGTGAGTGCACCGTTCATCATAAATTTCATATTTCCTGTGCCGGAGGCTTCCTTGCCTGCCGTAGAGATCTGCTCACTGACATCCGCTGCAGGAATAATCAACTCCGCCAGCGAAACTGAATAATTTTCAAGGAAAACCACTTTCAGCTTGTCCCTGACATCCACATCCCGATTGATCGTATCCGCCACATTGTTAATCAGTTTAATCGTCTGTTTGGCGAGAAAATAGCCCGGAGCTGCTTTAGCTCCGAAAATAAACGTACGTGGCACCATATCCAGCGAAGGATTATTTTTGAGCTGGCTGTACAGATGCATAACATGCAAAATATTAAGCAACTGTCGCTTGTAGCCATGCAGCCGTTTGACTTGTACATCAAAAATCGAGGATGTATCCAGTCGGACACCGTGTTTGGCAAACACATGCTCGGCCAGCCTGATTTTATTATTTCGCTTAATCTTCTGAATCCGTTCTTCGAACGACTCGTCCCCACTGTAACGAAGCAGGTCGATTAGCTCGCGTGGACGGGTTCTCCAGCGTGTACCGATCGTTTCATCATACAAGCTTGCCAGCTCAGGGTTCGCGTGCATCAGCCAGCGACGATGGGCAATCCCGTTCGTTTTATTGTTAAAACGACCCGGGTACAGCTCGTGAAACGACTTCATTTCTCGTTCCTTCAAAATTTGTGTGTGCAACGCAGCTACCCCGTTGACGCTGTAGCTGCCGACGATAGCCAAATGGGCCATGCGGATTTGTTCACCGTGAATAATCGCCATTTGTCCAATTTTGATGTCCTGACCTGGATAACGCTCCAGTAGCATAGCGCAATAACGCTTGTTCATTTCTTCAATAATTAAACAAATACGAGGAAGCAGCTCCCGCACCATATTGACAGGCCATTGTTCCAAGGCCTCGCTTAAAATCGTATGGTTGGTATACGAAACCGTCCGGGTCGTAATATCCCATGCTTCGTCCCAGCCCAAGCCCTTCACGTCTATTAGAATACGCATCAGTTCGGGTATAACCAGCGTTGGATGTGTATCGTTAATGTGCAGCGCAATTTTGTCAGGCAACTGGCTGTACGGTAAACGAAGCTTCTCGAATGTACGCAAAATACTTTGCAATCCAGCCGAGCACAAAAAGTACTGCTGCTTCAAGCGAAGCAGCTTGCCCTCATAATTAGAGTCATCCGGGTAGAGAAAGGCCGAGATGGACTCCACCGAGCGGTTATAGTCGAGAAAGCGATAATAGCCACCCTCGCCCCGAATCGGTCCTCGGACGGGATCAAGCGCCGATTCGGCACTCCAAATCCGCAGCGTATTCACCTGTGCGTGGCCATAGCCCACTAGCGGGATATCATACGGAACAGCCCAGACGGTTTCGGCATCCTGAGTCTCGAATATAAGACGACCATCCTGTTCACGAGTCTCCACCCGTCCCCAAAAATGAACCTCGACCTTCTTGTCAGGGCGGCGCTCCTCCCATACATTCCCCTTTTGCAGCCAATAATCCGGCAGTTCTACCTGGTTTCCGTCTACAATCCGCTGCTCAAACAAACCGTACTTATACCGGATGCCGCAGCCATGTCCTGCATAGCCGAGAGATGCCAGTGAATCCATAAAGCAAGCAGCCAGACGACCAAGACCGCCATTCCCCAGCCCGGCATCCGCCTCCTGCTCTTCGATTTCTTCCAAGTCCCAGCCCAATTCTCCCAGGGCTTTCCGAACCATATCCAATACGCCCAAATTCAGCAAATTGCTGCCCAGCAGACGGCCTATCAAAAACTCCAGTGAAAAGTAATAGACCTGCTTCTCTTTTCCTTCTTTATAGGCTTGGTTCGTTTCCGCCCATTTTTTGCCGACCTGTTCGCGGATCATACCGCCCAAAACCTTGTATACGTCCTCCGCCTGAGCTTCCTGCATCGGTTTGCCCAGCCTTCCGACCAGTTGCTTTTGAAAAGCCTGCTTGAATGCTTCTTTATTGCTGAACAAAGGTGTAACCTCCTGTATTTCGGTTTTAAATGCACTATATATCTTCTAAATGACGCTATTCTTGGCAATGACATAAGGAACCTTACTGTCTCCAATCAGAGTCCGTTCCGGTGAAAGCTGCACATCCTTATCCAAAATGACATTCTGGACAATTGCACCCTTACGAATCGTGCATTTTTGCATAATAATCGAGTTGCTTACCCACGCGCCTTCCTCTATCCGTACCCCGCGAAAAAGAATGCTATTCTCAACCTTGCCCCCAATCGTGCAGCCATTGGCGACAAGCGAATGATCCACCTCGGCACTGTGCGTGTAGCGGGTCGGGGCTTCATACTTGATTTTGGTATGCACCAGCTGATTCTGGAACAGCGCTTGATACTGCTGTTGATCCAGCAGCTTCATGCTATTTTTATAGTAACTCTCGACGGAATTAATGACCGCATGATACCCTTCATAGGGATATGCATAAATGCGTAGTCCACTTGGGTTTTTCTGAATCGCATCCCGGAAGAAGTGGCTATCCTGATGGGCGATGCAATGCTTCACCTGATCCAGATACAAGCTTTTGTCCATCACGAACATTTCCAGATAAATATTATGATGATCCTGCTCCTGATGAATGCCGGTCACTCGTCCGTCCTCGGCAATCTCCAACCGTACGCAAGACGCATGCTCAGCTTCGAGCTGCTCTGTAGCTTTGTAGACGAGGGTAACGTCTGCATTCTTTTCCCGATGATAACGATGTACATCCTCAATATTAACCTTGTTGACATGCTGCGTTCCTGCGTGCACAACGGTTTGCCCGGCTGAGCGATGAAAAAAGTCCAGGTTGTTGTGCACATGCTGCAAATCCCCGCGTGAACCATCTGTCGGATCATTCCAGTCCGGCGGCAAAATAAACAGCCCTCCTCGTCTGCGGTCCAAATCCCAAGGCCGTCCTTCGCCCAGATGATCCAGCAGCGAACGGTATTTGCGGCGGATGAACAATGCAATATCATGCACCCCTGCATGCATCATGTTGGATAAGGTAAAATCAATGAGCCGGTATCGACTGGCAAAGGGAACTGCGGCCCCGCACCGGAAATAGGTTAACTCCTTCAACTGATCCAATTCGTGATCCAGGTTGATCACTCCAATGAGTCGGCTCATAGCGGACACCGTCCTTATCCGGGTTATATTCGTGCATGAAGCTTGCTTTCCTGATCGAACAAAATAACCTCATTCGAGCTATCCTCAGATCCAATGACCGTGTTGTCATCAATAACGACGTTTTCGTTCACGATAGCCCGGTGAATGCGTACATTGCGTCCAATTTTTACATTCGGCATAATGACAGACTCGGTAATAACGCTGTCCCTGCCTACTTCGACCCCATAGAACAGCACAGAATGCCTTACTTCTCCGTCTACCATGCAGCCTTCATTTACGATGCTGTTTTTCAGGACCGCTCGCTGGGTGATGTACTGAGCCGGTTGATTTGGACTGCGGGTATAGATACGCCAGAAAGGGTCATTCAAATCCAATGGCGGGTCCTGAGCCAGAAGGTCCATGTTAGCCTCCCACAAGCTCTGAATCGTTCCCACATCCTTCCAGTAGCCAGCAAACGGATATGCATACAGCGACCGCCCATGCTGGAGCAGCATCGGAATGATATCCTTGCCAAAATCATGCGAGGATTCAGAATCGCTTGCGCTTTCCAGCAGATAGCGACGCAGTACCTCCCATTTGAAGAAATAAATGCCCATCGAGGCCAATGTACTTTTCGGCTGTTCCGGCTTCTCCTCAAAGTCGTATATTTTCAGGTCATCGTCCGCGTTTAGTATCCCGAATCGTTTGGCTTCCTGAATCGTGACGTCGATGACAGAAATCGTGCAGTCTGCTCCCTTTTCCTTGTGATAGTCGAGCATGAGACTGTAGTCCATTTTGTAGATGTGATCCCCTGACAAAATCAGTACGTGCTCCGGGTCATATTGATCCAAAAAATGCAGGTTACGGTAAATCGCATCCGCAGTACCTCTATACCAATTATTCCCGTCTTCTTTTTCATGCGGAGGCAATACGAAAACTCCTCCATCCAGGCGATCCAAATCCCAGTCGCTGCCTACGCCGATGTACGAATGAAGCACCAACGGTTCGTACTGGGTTAACACGCCTACCGTGTCGATACCAGAATGGGCGCAATTGCTAAGGGGGAAATCAATGATGCGGTAGGTTCCTCCAAAAAATACAGCCGGTTTGGCAAGTGTCCGGGTCAGTCCTTTGAGTCTTTTGCCCTGTCCGCCGGCAAGCAGCATGGCAACCACTTCCTTCTTTCTCATCACAAAGACCTCCCTGTCATGTGCGTCTGAAGCAATTGCGGCTGGATATTTTTGATAATATCCATTAAACGTGAAAAGACACTCGTAATCGTTTCATTGCCGATGGAGCGGGTAAGATTTCATGGAAAGGGTAAAATCATAGTTATGCGGAACAAGCGCAAGGAAGCACTAAATCGTAAAATCTCGTTCATCATTTCACATTTTGGATTCATTTACATCGTTGGTGGTGTAACAGCATGATCATTAAGGAGGTGTTATTCATGAAAAATAAAAAATGGGCGGTAGCCGCATTGGGAATGGGTGTTACGTATCTGATGAGAAATAAAGGGGCACGCGATAAGGTACTGAACAAAGTACAGACTTTCGTCAACCGCGCGAAAACATCTACAAAATCTTAAAGCTTTAAAGCAAGAAAAAAACGAGCCTCTCTGAGTGGGTTTATTTCAGGGAGGCTTTGCGCTGTCCGGAACCGTATCGGAAGACGGTCAGGCATTCTCCTTGTGTTTTTCTACTCCCATGATATGTTCAACGGTAAAGGTTCGATGCTTCCATTCGGAGGAACGGTAGGCTTGCAGAAGACCTGAAGTATGAATTTGCTCTTTGTCCACCTTCTTAAAGGTATGAGTAATCCCCACCTTGCCTTTAAAAGGAAAATAGGAAAGACCCACCGTCTGATCCGATAACCATTCGGCCCGAACCCGCCCGCCTTCATGGCGAACAGCCGGGAAACTCAAACCATCAGCAAACCATTCATAATCTGCCGCAGGCGTCCCTGGCTGCCGGCTGCACAGAAACAGACTCAATTCATCGCAGAACAACATTCTGCGCACATCTGTACGCACCTGGTGTTCGAAGGTGACGCCACCTGCCAGCTCCTGTTTGAGCCTGTGTCGACGCTGTTCCTCCACCTCCTGATAAGCACGCGTAATCTGCTTGTCCTGAGCATTTTCATGCTCAGTCCGTCCGACCAGCTCCTTGTACATCAAGCTGCACAGCAGCGCCGCATACGAATTCACTTGCTCCACTTCATCAATCCCCAGATGATAGAACACAAAACGAGGACTGAGCGGAAAATCAATAAACGTATAAGGTGCAGATACACGATCATTCCAGAAAGGAGCAGCGTCTAACTTAATCCAACCCCGGTCATGCTCCTTAGCTGCATATACAAAATCCTGCTTATGCCGTCGATTCTTGAAGGCACTCTCTTCCCATTGTGAAGCCAGCTCACCTGAAATGTGGGCATGGTCATGCTGCGTCGTCATTACATATGCTTGGTCCGTTTCATAAATAACCATATGTTCTCCCCTTCCGTTTGGCGATTCATCTGATATGTGTACAAACTTTCTGATCGAAGGACATGGTTATACTTACACTCATTATATCAGGATCAAGGTAAAAAGGCAGTGAAGTTTTCTCCACCCTTACTTCCCATTACCGCTTAATTCCTCACTCAAAACTGCTTCTTTATGATCCCTTCCATTTTCAGAACCATGTTGTTAAAGAACACGACATGGACACTAAATATTCATAAATATAATATCATCTGAATGAATTTACGAAAAAGACTATCAGATGGTACGATAAGACTATATGATATTCCAATCATTACCTATGTACCTAAATCAGGAGGATTACAAAATGGAAGAATTAGTTCGTTCGATTCAAAAACAGGTGCGATTCAAAAAGGGCGTTTGCTGGCTGGCGATCATCATGTTTGGTCTGTGCACCTTAGTTGGCCTCGCAACTCAAGAATGGCTTATGACGTTCCTTTCGCTTGGGATGACAGTTCTAGCAATCTATGTGTTAACACTGATGCGTGGCATGAAAAAGTTTACCAAGGAGTATCAACCGGGAAAAGGCTATGGTTATTATCGCCGTACGGTTCAACAAAAGCTGCGTTATCTCACTTGGGCGCAGTGGCTGGCGGGTGCCTTTATCATCTTGATGATCTTTGTGTTCGACACCCGGCCAACCTCTTTTCTCATAGTCATCCTTGCTATTCTGACGATTCAGTTCAGTATTAAGAAACGGATTAAAAATCATCAGGAGCCGGATGCCGCCGAACTGGATGGGTTTGTACGGATGGGGATGATTTCTCCGCAGGAACAACCGATTGGAGTGTATAAGGATTTTGTACATCTAACCCATACATTTCGCGGTAATCAAATTGTTATCGTTACGGACAAGCGACTGATTTCTGTGTTTGTGGAGGAGCAGGGACGTGCGGTGAAAACAGAAATGCTGCTCTCGGGTATAAACAAGGTACGAGTAATCGGTACCGGCTTTCAGGGTAAAGGAATATTGCTGTCTGTGAGCAACCGTGACCATAACGAGCTTCACATTCATATGGTCGGGAAAAGTATTTTCTTTTCTCCAGAGCAGTTCATAGGTTCCTTATTGCGAGCACTGGATGCAGCACTAAAAAGCGGGACATATCGTACAGAAGAAACATTCCCAGCTTACCAGCAAACGCGGATTTCATTGCACCCCTCAGAACAGGGTCTCCTACATAAGTCTACAATGGCTTAAATAAACGCCAAATAGCAAGTAAGCCCGGATCATAATGAGCTTGCTTGCTATTTGGTGTGTTTTACATCAAATTCTTAACATCAAATTTTTCGCATCTAATCTATACCTGCTAAAAAATTTTTGTTCTACTTAACTTCTACCTATTAATGATTGGCTCCATGATAGAATACCGAGATGAGGTCATGACTTGTAACAAACACCACCAAGCTAAACAGACTGAGCGACAGAGGCCGTGAAATCAATTTTTTCATCCTTTAACACTCCTTTTAATATAGTTATATATTGGTCTTGCTGTGTTGCTGTAGCTTGGGTTCGAAAAATCTCAAATATAGCGGTACATTTTCTAAACTCATGCTCATGTTCCATACCCAGGGTATCTGACAGCATGAGGGATTGCAGAATATAATCCAATGCAGCTGTAACCTGTTGTTGCTTGATATAGTAGAGAGCCAGTTGATAGCAGAAGCGAAAATAATAAGATACGTTTACAGGCTCTTCAAAATATTTGAAATCATCAATTTGTTCGGCAAAGGATTGAAGTATATCCTCTAAAGGGTAGTCATACCTGTATGCCCCCTCTACGATGGAAAGGAGCCCTGGTAACAGTTCTTCTGGATCGTCTCGAAGAAATTGGACGTAATCCTCCAGCACTTCAGAATGGCCGGATAAAATATCCAGGGCATACAGATTGGCTCTGGCGGCATGGCGATAATATTCAACCTCTGCTTCACCATACTGATCAAGACCATTAAACCAGCCCAATTCCGCATATTTTTCGATACAATCTCGGGCGGCTTCATAATTGCCCTGTTTTTGGAAGGCCATGCCTTTCATAAGATGACTGTAGCCGTAATAATATACTAGCGGCCGTTTGCTATGTATGAGTTGTACAGGCTTCTTGCGTGCTTTATAAAGCTGCAGCTCCTGATACTTTTGACTGGCATGGTTGTACAGATGATCACATAAAGCAATCATGTTGGCTCCGTCTGCAAATGAAAATGACAGCTTAATCATGTTAACAAGTGTGTCCAGATCTGTGATATGGGAGTGAACAAGATCATCCACCCTCCCCACCTCCTTGTCCGACTTTTAATACTTATCAAACAAAAACATGATCTACCTTCCATCTAAAATATAACTTAATTACGTATTTATTACGTAATTAAGTTATACCATAAAATCAAACGTGTGGCAACAAAATTATGATAACATATTCCAGTTATGAACATGGGGGCGGATGTCCTTCGTTTACTGGTTCCACTCCATATGAAGCAAAGGAAATGCCCGACCTGATCCATCCAGTTCGGATCGCCCTGTTTGGACAAAGCCGAGATGCTTGTAAAATGCATGCGCTTTCTCATTTTGCTCATTTACGTCCACTTTGAGGTGTGTACCTTTTATTTTCCCGGCATGTTGGATGAGCCGACTGCCTATGCCCTGCCCATGCAACTCAGGATCGACAAATAGCATCTCTATTTTGGGCCCGTCCAGCCCGATAAACCCTGTTAGACCTTGACTTTCATTCCATGCCATCCAAATTTCGACTTCTCTAAGGGCGCCATTGCGCACGATATGATGATAAAATTGGATATCCTCTTCCTCTAAAAAAGTGTGTGTCCGGCGTACAGCCCGGTGCCAAATATCTACGAGCTGATCATGATTTTCTTCACGATAAGCTACAATTGCATTTTGCACTGTATTTCCTCCTATTCTGACGCGATTCGGTGTGTTTCCCCTAAAGTCTACCATGCCTATTTAGAGATATACAGCGTAAAAAGGAAACGGAATAAATTCCGCCTCCCGATGTGTTCCAAGCTTCTACAACGTCACGCCGTTTTTAAAAATAGCAAGCTCCCTGAAATTGTTTTTCTCATTGTTAACCCAGGTTCCGCTGGCTACATCGACAATGTAATCCACAAAGTTACGGAGCGCATCTTCCATACTGACATCCTCCACCAATGAACCGGCGTTGTAGTCGATCCAATGGGGCTTAGCCTGATAGAGAGGTGAGTTGGTCGATACCTTCATCGTCGGAACAAATGAGCCAAAAGGCGTGCCGCGTCCGGTTGTGAAAATAACGAGCTGGCAGCCCGCTGCTGCGAGTGCCGAAGAAGCAACCAGGTCGTTCCCTGGTGCGCTGAGCAGGTTAAGTCCTTTGGTCTTGAGACGCTCCCCGTACTGAATCACATCGGTGACCGTGGAAGAGCCGGATTTTTGCGTACAGCCCAGTGATTTATCCTCCAGTGTCGTGATGCCCCCTGCTTTATTGCCCGGTGACGGATTTTCATATACTGGCTGCTTGTAATCCAGAAAGTATTGTTTAAAATCGTTAATCAGATGTACAATCTTCCCGAATACTTGCTCATCGGCAGCACGCTCCATTAAAATGGTCTCCGCGCCGAACATTTCAGGCACCTCAGTCAGCACCGTCGTTCCACCCTGCGCCGCCATATAATCCGACAGTCGTCCGAGCAGCGGATTGGCAGTAATGCCCGACAAGCCGTCAGAGCCGCCGCATTTCAAGCCAATGTTCAGTTCGGATAAAGGCACAGGCTCACGCCGATCCTCTTGCGCAGCCGCAAAAATTTCATGCAGTAGCCGTACCCCTTCCTCCACCTCATCCGATACTTCCTGAGACAGCAAAAACTTTACCCGCTCCGCGTCATATTCACCGATAGCTTCCTTGAATTCCTTCATTTCGTTGTTCTCGCAGCCCAAACCAAGCACAAGTACACCGCCCGCGTTTGAGTGCTTCACGGCATCAACTAAAATCGTGCGTGTATATGCATGATCGTCCCCAAGCTGAGAACAACCATAGTTATGCTTGAGCACAAGTGCATTTTCAAAAGGCGAAATATCGCCCACTGCCTGCTTGAAGCGGTTCAAAATAAGCTCGGCAATCCCGTTCACACAACCGACCGTTGGGACAATCCACAACTCATTGCGAATCCCCACACGACCGTCCTTACGTCGAAAGCCTTGAAATGTCCGGTTCTCCTGTTCATATAAAAGAGGCGCTGGCTTAGGATTGTAGGTGTATTCCTCGACGCCCGTCAGATTTGTCTTCGTATTATGCGTGTGCACATGCTGCCCGGCCTGAATGGGCTGAATGGCATGACCGATGGGATATCCGTATTTCAGCACGTGCTCACCTTCAGATATGTTCTGCAGCGCAATTTTATGCCCGCGCGCCACATCCTCGGCCAGCTCCACGCGCTGATCTTCTTGTTCCCCCCACGCTAGTGTCTCTCCCCGCTTATAATCACGCAGAGCAACAACCACGTTATCTTGATCATGTATTTGAATGAATTCCAGCATTCCGGTTTCTCCTCCTTGCTTATGCTCTGGGTACGCTTTTCCCGGTTAGAGATTCCAGCGTCTCCTTTATTCCTCTGCTTGTCATTTCATACACGTGCTGTGCCGTCTGTTCAGTCAGCCCTTCGACCTGGTTCAGGTCTTGACCCCACCATGCCTGCTTGCCAAGTACCTGTTCGGTTAATTGCTTCGCCCCGGCAAGGCTTCCGTCATATCTACTCCACAGCTCACCAAACGCACCCAATACTTCTGCTTCGTCTGCCAGGGCGATTGGCTCACCGTTTCTGTCTCCCCGGTAAAATACGAGCAGGGACGCCAGCGAAAATACTATTTTGGCAGGCAGTACCTTATGCTGCTTCACATACTGTAGCAAGGACGGCAAGTTACGTGTCTTGAACTTGGACACCGAATTCAGAGCAATGCTCATGACATAATGATTTACAAATGGATTACGGAAACGTTCAATAACATCGTCGGCATATAAATTCAATTCCGCTTCCGGGGAGTCCAGTGTCGGAATAATTTCTTCTCGAATCAGCGATTGGATAAAAGCGCCCATAACATCATGCTCGACCGCCTGCCCCACCGTATCCAGACCATATAAATAAGCGACAGGTGTAAGCGCCGTATGCGCCCCATTCAAAATGCGCACCTTGCGTGTACGATAGGGTGCCATATCGTCGACAATCAGCACATTCAATCCCGCCAAATGAGCTGGCAGTTCTTCCTTCAGCCATTGCGGTCCTTCAATGACCCACAGATGATACTGTTCGCCCACAACCACCAAATCGTCCTTGTAGCCCAATTCGGTTTGGATTTCATGAATCCGGTCTCTGGGATAACCAGGTACAATCCGGTCTACCAAACTATTGCAGAATGTATTTGCTTCCTCAAGCCATGCTGTAAATTCAGCCCCAAGCCCCCATTGATCAGCATATCTCAGCACAATCTCCTTGAGCGCATCACCATTGCGGTCGATCAGCTCGCACGGAATGATCACCAGTCCCTTACTTTGATCGCCGCCGAAAAATTGAAAGCGCTTGTACAGTAAAGCAGCCAGCTTTCCTGGAAAGCTCTTTTGCGGACGATCTTCCAGCCGATCCTCTGGCACATAAGCGATCCCTGCCTCCGTCGTGTTCGATACGACAAAGCGAAGCTCAGGCTTTTGGGATAACGCCTCGTATTCAACAAAATCTGAGCCGTATGGATTGATCCCGCGAGCTACACACTCCACAACTGTGTGCTCCTTCATGGCTTGCCCATCCTTAATCCCTTCGAGAATGACCGTATACAGGCCATCCTGCTCGCTCAGCTTCTCCACCATGCCTCCTGGCTGCGGTTGTACGATCACAACACCCGTATTCCATTCTGCCAGCTTATTCATTTTGTCGAATTGCCAGTCTACAAACGCACGCAGGAAGTTTCCTTCCCCGAATTGCAGCACCCTCTCAGGATACGGCTCTGCTACAATAAAGCTTTTTCTGTTTAATTGGTCTAATTCATCTACTTGTTTCACCCGGAGTAACCTCCCACTATTACCATTATGATTGCAAGGTTATTTTATCACAATGCACACGTGAACAAAATAGTTTTCTCAACATTTTTAGTTTTTATAAATTTTAATGACAATAATATGAACACGTTAACATATGTGGTTACACAACAAACGTTCGTCTATCCCCCTCCTTCTGCTGTTTCGCACTGATACAAGACGGTTAAGGCTAACTATCACCCTCTCCCGCGAGCTTGTTCTTATATACATTTTCAACAGAATAAATGCAAGAAGGCACGGGCAGGATAACGTTACTTACTAGACAAAGGCTAGGCAGGAGGAACTTCTATGAAGACAATCGCGGATACCATTGTACAAGTTTTGGTCAACGCAGGAATCAAACGAATTTATGGCATTGTTGGAGATTCTTTAAATAATATGGTTGATTCCATCCGCAGTAATGGTCAAATTGAATGGATTCATGTAAGGCACGAAGAGGTCGCTGCCTTTGCAGCCGGAGCGGATGCTGGCCTTAGTGGAAGCATTGCTGTATGTGCCGGAAGCAGTGGTCCCGGAAACCTGCATCTGATTAACGGGCTATATGATTGCCACCGCAATCGGGTACCTGTACTCGCTATTGCAGCCCATATTCCAAGCGACGAGATCGGAAGCGAATACTTTCAGGCTACACATCCCGAGCATCTTTTCGGAGAATGCAGTCACTTCTGTGAGGTGATTACGACACCTCGGCAAGTTCCAAGGACAGTAACCATGGCCATTCAACAGGCAGTTTCACGTTCAGGTGTCTCCGTCATTGTTCTTCCCGGTGATGTAGCAGCCTTGGAGGCGGAAAAGGTACCTGTGCCCGAACATGTCTACCATCCTACAGCACCAGTTGTGCATCCGTCACCTTCCGAAATTTCCCGGCTGGCCGAGTATTTGAATAAAGGCAGACGAATTACTTTACTCTGCGGGGCCGGCTGTGCGCAATCTCATGAATTGCTCATGCAGCTGTGCGACAAGCTAAAATCACCCATGGTATCCGCTTTGCGAGGCAAGGAATATCTCGAATATAACAATCCTTATTATGCAGGCTTGACCGGACTGATCGGATATTCCTCCGGGTACCATGCGATGATGGATTGTGACGTCCTGCTCATGCTTGGAACTGATTTTCCTTACAGACAATTTTATCCCGAAAATGCGATAGTGCTGCAGGTAGATATAGAGCCCGCCCACCTCGGCAGACGCACTCCTTTAACCTATGGTTTATGCGGGGATGTAAAAGCAACACTAGAGATGCTGCTTCCTCATTTAACGTCAGAGCATGAGTCCAAGCATCTGGAAAAAGCCGTTTCACACTATACCAAGGTCCGTCGGGAGCTGGATGAACTGGCGGCTGGTAAACCAAGCCATACACCGATCCATCCGCAATATCTCACCAGGGTCATTAGTGATGCTGCTCAGGAAAATGCCATTTTCACCTGTGATGTCGGTACGCCCACGGTGTGGGCAGCACGTTATTTGCAGATGAACGGTCAGCGGCGGCTTATCGGTTCCTTCAACCATGGGACGATGGCAAACGCACTGCCGCAAGCGATTGGAGCACAGGCCACTCAGCCTGCTCGGCAGGTGATTTCCCTGTCGGGCGATGGCGGACTCACGATGCTGATGGGCGATCTGCTTACCCTAAAGCAGCATCAATTGCCTGTAAAAGTCATTGTTTTCAATAATGGTGCTCTTGGCTTTGTCGAGCTGGAAATGAAAGCGGCCGGATTCCTGGAAAGTGGCACCGAGCTGGTTAACCCTGATTTTGGCGCTGTAGCGCAAGCCATGGGACTCAAGGGCATCAGGGTTGAATATCCATCCATGCTAGAGGATGCCATTCAGCAAGCATTGGCCTATGACGGCCCTGTGGTGGTGGACGTGGTGGTAAACCGACAGGAGCTATCCATGCCGCCTAAAATTAATCTAAAACAAGCACAAGGCTTTACACTGTGGATGATGAAAGCAGTGCTGAACGGACGCGGTGACGAGATTGTTGAACTGGCGAAAACTAATCTTTTACGTTAAATACCAACGAAGCAGCACGATTTCAACAAAAATAGGGACAGGAACAGCGCTTGATGCACTGGACCTGCCCCTTTTGGCCTGCCTGTATTCAAAAACGATACTCAGCGTAGTCTCTCTGCCGTTGATTTCCGCTTCATGAGCGCAGTCTCCATAAATATAAGCTCGCCCTCGCTCGACGGCGACTGAATCCGTTCGAGAATGCACTCAGCTCCGCGCGCGCTAATCTGCTCTATCGGTCTTTTGACCGTCGTTAACGGCGGGGTCGTATACATGGAGAAGCCGATATCGTCAAAACCAATAATAGATACGTCCTCAGGTACCTTCAAGCCGTTTTCAAATACGGCATTCATCGCACCGATGGCCATATCATCGTTCGAGCAAAATACTGCGGTCGGCGGCTCTTGCAAGGAAAGCAGCCGCTTCATCGCCTGGCTTCCGCTTTCGGTATCGTAATGACCCTGTACGATGTATTCGTGTCGAATCGGCTTACCCTTATCAATCAGCGCATTCATGAAACCCTCGCGGCGTTGCTGGGTAGACTTGAAGCCTTCCACCCCTTCAATGATCGCGATGCGTTCGTGTCCGCTTTCAATGAGAAAGGAAACCGCCGCATAGGACCCTTCCTTGTCATTGGAAATCACGTTCACGATGCCAGCTCCGGACACCTGCCGGTTCAGCACAACAAGCGGAATGCCCTGACCAAGCACATGATAAATAAACGGGTTGTCCGCTTCGCTTTGACTCATCAGAATGATGCCATCAAATCGCTTGCGGTGAATGGCCGAAAAATCGGTGTAGTCGTCAATTCCCCGCACAAACAGATTGTAATCCACCCCGATGACATGATTCACTCCACGGATGGTATCCGCAAAGAAGCTGGAGCTGGTGCCTTCTGAAATACTGGTAAAAAACAAGCCTATCGTATGCGAGCGCTGGAGAACAAGGCTCTTCGCGTTAAAGTTTGGAATATAATTCAATTGCTCTGCCAATTCCATTATTTTGCGTTTCGTATCTTCTTTAATCAGCGGGCTATTGTTAAGCGCCCGGGAGACGGTTGTATGGGAAACATTAGCCAATTTGGCAATGTCTTTAATGGTAGCTGCCATATACGTATCCTTTCTTTAGTGAGGCTCTAAAAAATTATATACTCACCATACCACAGGAGCCGCCCGGAAAAGAAGACTTTCACAAATTATACGCGGTTTTCCGCATGTCGACGCTGTAAGTCTTGAACCATTTCTGCATGTCTGCTGTCAGTCAGCTTATACATTTTACCGATGACCAGCATGGCCAAAGCCAGAGCAATAGCCGGATAGAGACAAAGCAAGGCCTTGATCCCGAGCAGTGTTCCGGAGGACTGAACTACATTCGGAACATATCCTACTAGCGCCAGTCCAATACCCGATAGAAAGCCGGACAAGGATTGAGCCAGCTTGCGCGAAAAATTGAACAGTGAATACGTAATCCCTTCCTTCCGCTCTCCGGATGACCATTCGCCGTAATCAATGATATCGGAGACAAATGCCCAGGTAACTCCGTTAGGAATACTATACCAATGAACGAAATACTGGCCAGAATTGTAAAAATATATACATTTGAAGGCATAAAAAAGTTTACGGAGTCGGCAATGACACTAACCAGCATCCCGAATATGGCTGTTTTTCGTTTACCAAAACGCCGCACCAACTTGGGCAGGAATAACACACCCAGCAACGACGAACCAATAATAATAAAATTCATATAAGCCATTAACTCTACATGCCCCAAATTATATTCGGCAAAATAGATCAGCAGTGCGGACTTGATATTGTACGCGGATATGGTGAAAATCGTCATTAAAACGAGTACCAGCAAGGGCTTGTTATTCGTAAAGGTGTGTACGATAACGCCTATAGATAGCTTCTCCTTTGGTCCGGACTGACTAATAATGCGTTCTTTCGTTCCTCGATAACATATAATGAAAGCGATCACACCAATGAGTGACATAATTCCCATCACAACCGGATATCCAACATGATGATTGGGAAACAGCAAAATCAGCGGCATGACAATGACACTGGTTACAAATAATGCCCCTAGTGAGCCCGCCTGACGGAAAGAAGACAAGGAGGCACGCTGAATGGTATCCTGCGTAATGGCCGCACCCAGTGAGCCATATGGAATATTGACAATAGAATAGCCAATTCCCCAGATCATATAGGACGCATAAGCGTAAATGAGTTTACCTGTAGGTGAAATATTGGGTGAAATAAAGGTGAGAATCGTAAGAATCGCAAGGATAACGCTTCCAATGATGAGAAAAGGTCTGAATTTTCCACGCGAACCGATATGCTTGCGATAATCAACAAAGGACCCGACAACCGGATCACATACGGCGGCAAACAGCTTGCTGACCAAAAAAATGCCTGCGGCTGCTCCTGCTGAAACACCTGCCACATCCGTAAAAAATTTCAGCAGATACAACTGTCCCAAATCAAACATGAATCCGTTCCCAAAGTCACCCATACCGTAAGAAATCTTTTCTTTCAGGCTAATGTGCTCGCCAGTCTTGTTGTCAGTTAGGACGCTCTCCTGTACGATAGGCACTCCCATACCTACTCACTCCTCTTCATTTGTGATTTAATTCACATGATTGCTTGATATCTATCCTGTTGTTAATCGCTCTTACCAGGTCTTTTGAACCAGCTTCCTGGCAAGAGCATCTTTTTTATGAAGTTCGTAAACTATTACCTTGACATAACAGTGTCACTTGCTATGAACAACAGTAGGGAAATTAAAATATTGCTCGGCGTTATTGTAGCAAATATTTTGTACCATGCCTCCGAGCAGCTCCAGATCCTTAGGCGCCTTGCCCTCCTGAACCCACGTTCCGATCAGATCACAGAGTATACGTCGGAAGTATTCGTGGCGTGTGTAGGACAGGAAGCTGCGAGAATCCGTCAGCATGCCGATAAAACGGGACAGCACCCCGTGGTTGGCCAGCAGCTTCATCTGCTCCTGCATGCCTTCGATATGGTCGTTAAACCACCATGCAGTGCCAAACTGAATTTTCCCCACCGTTCCACCGGATTGAAAGCAGCCCGCGAGACTTGCCAGCACGGGGTAATCACCCGAATTAAGCGAGTACAAAATTGTTCGCGGCAATCCTCCTGTCAGCTCCTGCGCGTCCAGCAATGCCCCCAGTGAGCGGGCGATGGAGCCGTCATTTACGGCATCGTAGCCGGTATCCGGTCCCAGATGACGGAACATGGCGGTATTATTGTTGCGCAGCGCGTGAATGTGGTACTGCATGGCCCAGCCAAGCTCTGCATACTGCTTTCCGAGGAATACCAGCACGTATGATTTATATTTTGCCTCCTCTAATGGAGTCACACGACCTTCTGTCAGCGCCTTGCTGAATATGGCTGCCGCTTCTTCCCGTGTCGCTTTCTCGTAGACTACAGTGTCCAGCGCATGATCGGATACCCGTCCTCCAGCAGCATGGAAATGGCGCACCCGGCTCGCCAGCGCATTCAAAAATCCTTCAAAGCCGGAAACATTCAGGCCGCTGACCTCGCCCAACCGGGCCACCCAAGGCTGGAAGGTTTCACGATTAATTTCCAGAGCTTTGTCCGGGCGGAAGCTTGGCAGTACAGCCACTGGAAAATCGCTCAGCTTGCTGATTTGTTTATGGTATTCAAGATGGTCCGTCGGATCATCTGTGGTGCACACAACAGTTACCTTTGAATTCACAATCAGATCACGTGCCCCAAAGCCCTGTCCCTGCAGCTTTTGGTTTACTTTCTGCCAGATCAAAGGTGCGTTCTGTTCATTTAGCAGCTCATTGACACCAAAAAAGCGTTGAAGCTCCAAATGCGTCCAATGATACAGTGGGTTACCGATCAGTGTAGGTACAGTTTTGGCCCAAGCCAAAAACTTGTCATAATCTTCAGCATCCCCCGTAATCAGGCGTTCCTCTACTCCATTGGCCCGCATAAGTCTCCACTTGTAATGATCTCCGTACAGCCAAGCTTCCGTAATGTTCTTGAACTTTTTATTTTCGTAAATTTCCTGCGGACTTAAATGACAATGATAGTCGATAATCGGCATATCCTTGGCGTACTGATGATACAAAATTTCAGCTGTGGGATTACTTAACAAAAAGTTTTCATCTAAAAATGCTTTAGTCATTACTCTCTCATCCCTTCTATAATCATCTTTCCAACTAAATTGTTAACGTTAACAAAAATGTTTTCATTCTACCTATTATTTGGCAATAGCATTCTGCATAACTTAACAGGTCACGTTATTATACAAGATAATGTATCTATATTACGATTCCTGCTTGTCATATCACCCTGGATTATTTCACCTTAAATTTAATGTTTACGTTAACAACAATTACATTGTAACCGCTATCCTTTGTAGAGGAAAGTGATTTTTATCATGTGGAATGACAAAAAATAGATAGCCCTCCCTTCATCTTGCCACTTGGAGCAAAATAACTCTTTCTGCTTTAGGGCATGAAGCGTTGTTTGAAAGCCTTTGTTTCCAAATCTCGCACTTTGTATTTCTCCTTATAAACGACGTTTCGAAAACGATTTCATCATTTTTTGCCAATTTTCAGAAAATTTCTCTCTTGAAAATACCAGTTATTGCATTATAATTGTAATATACATCCATTGTTTTACATTGAAAGTATTTCATATATTTTAAAGACAAAAGAAGAGGTGACTGCATTGAGTACAAAAGTACAAGATGTCCAAACAAAAACCGATACGAAAGGAGCTGACCTTGTTGTCGATTGTTTGATCAAGCAAGGGGTAACGCACATTTTTGGCATTCCGGGTGCCAAGATCGATTCCGTTTTTGACGTTCTTCAAGATCGCGGTCCAGAATTGATCATATGCCGCCATGAACAAAACGCCGCCTTTATGGCAGCAGCGGTCGGTCGCTTAACCGGAAAACCAGGCGTATGCCTTGTTACCTCCGGTCCCGGCGCATCGAATTTGGCGACAGGACTTGTCACCGCTAATGCGGAAAGTGATCCCGTCGTTGCTTTGGCTGGTGCAGTCCCAAGATCCGAACGCTTGAAACGCACACATCAATCCATGGATAATGCCGGGCTATTCGAACCCATCACTAAATACAGCGTTGAAGTAGAACATCCTGATAATGTACCAGAAGCTATTACCAATGCATTTCGGATTGCGACCTCAGCCCAGCCTGGAGCCACTTTTGTCAGTTTGCCGCAGGACGTGTTGACTTCGTCATCTGAAGTAACAGCCATTGAAAAGCTTTCTCTTCCACAGCTTGGAATTGCACCATCCGGGCTAATCAAACAAGTCGCAGGCCAAATCAAAAGAGCCAAGCTGCCCGTACTTCTTCTCGGTATGAAAGCCAGCACTCCCAAAGCCACAGCAGCTATCCGCGAACTCATTCGAAATACGGATTTGCCTGTAGTCGAAACCTTTCAGGCCGCTGGAGCTATCTCTCGCGAGCTGGAAAGCCACTATTTCGGAAGAGTGGGGCTGTTCCACAATCAACCGGGCGACATGCTTCTTGCGGCCGCAGATCTGGTACTGACAATTGGCTATGATCCGATTGAATACGATCCAAAAAACTGGAACATTCCTGCAAATCGAACTCTTATTCACCTGGATGATCATCAAGCAGATATCGACCATGATTATCAACCGGATTACGAGCTTATCGGTAATATAGCCCTGATTGTAAGTAGCCTCGCAGAGGAAATACCTACATTAAAGCTGTCTAAAGCCTCATGCGCTCAAATGAACCGCCTTCGCCAAGATTTGAATGACCAGGCTGAGGTTCCTGTACGCAAACACAACTATTTGATTCATCCATTGCAATTCATTCGTACATTACGCAGCCTGATTGATGATAACGTCACGGTCACCTGTGATGTGGGTTCACACTATATTTGGATGGCCCGATATTTCCGTTCATATGAGCCACGGCGCCTTCTGTTCAGCAATGGGATGCAGACATTAGGTGTAGCTCTGCCCTGGGGGATTGCTGCCACACTTGTCAACCCTGGTCAAAAAGTCGTTTCTATTTCTGGTGATGGAGGATTTCTTTTTTCATCCATGGAGCTCGAAACCGCCGTACGTCTCAACTCCCCGCTCGTGCATATCGTATGGAGAGATGGAACCTACGACATGGTCGCTTTTCAGCAAAAGATTAAATACGGCAGAACTTCCGGTGTAGAATTCGGAAATGTAGATATTGTGAAATATGCTGAAAGCTTTGGGGCAACCGGATTGCGTGTGCATGGTCCAGATGAACTGGAAGGTGTACTGCAGCAGGCACTCCATACCGAGGGTCCCGTAGTCGTCGATATTCCGATTGATTATCAGGATAATATCCAGCTGGGACGTAAACTGCTTCCTAATCAATTAAACTAACCTTAACTGTTGCTCACTCGTGGCAGCTTCGTGACAATTAAGGAGTTTAACGTTTTTTTATGCTTTTTTTGAGTTGTTAATGTTATTTACTGAAAATTTACGTTTATTATCGAAAAAGAAAGAAAATAAATGCATACAATTACAAAAGGAAGTGTATTACCATGACCGTTGCAGAACTGGAAACCAAGGAAGAAACTGATCATGATATTTACCAAACATCCACCATGCTCGCTTTATTAGATGGTCTTTATGACGGGGTCGTTGCCTTCAAAGAACTACAAAAACACGGGGATTTCGGGCTTGGGACCTTTGATCAACTCAATGGTGAGATGATCGCGTTTGATGGCGAATTTTACCACTTGCTTCCAGACGGTACGGCCCATCGTGTAAAACCGGAAGAGACTACTCCTTTTTCCACAGTCACCTTTTTTCGTGAAGATTTCACATATACTATTGATCGTCCCATGCGTCGCGATGAACTGGAAGCCCTGCTGCTCAAGCTGTTTCCAAGCCGCAATTTATTCTACGCCTTCCGTTTAGATGGCACCTTCCATGAAGTAAAAACACGGACCGTGCCTCACCAAGTGAAACCTTATAAACCTTTTATCGAAGCAACCAAGTCACAGCCTACCTTTACTTTTAATGAGACTTCCGGAGTGGTCACAGGCTTCTGGACACCTGCCTATGCCCAAGGTATCGGCGTAGCTGGATTTCACCTGCATTTTATTAACGATGAACGCACCGGAGGCGGTCACGTCTTTGATTTAATCGTCGAAAAGTGCACCATCCGCCTTTGTCAAAA
Organism: Paenibacillus sp. BJ-4; assembly: GCF_020404765.1. GTDB lineage: Bacteria > Bacillota > Bacilli > Paenibacillales > Paenibacillaceae > Paenibacillus. The sequence goes on along the minus strand of NZ_JAIVEM010000006.1, from coordinate 376,832 downwards.
ATCCAATCTGCATCTTGTGCTACCCGATACACCGGATTACTTGACCGCCAACCTGTCCAGAGAAAACCTGGATAAAGAAATCGCTGTTACCGAAGGCGCGCAATAATCGCAGCATATGACTCATCGAGGTAACCTATAGACAGACACCAAAAGATCACAGTCAGGGAGAGAGAGACTTGCTGCTTTCCGACTGTGATCTTTTTTATATACGAATTTATATACACGATACTACTTTTGTCCTTACTTGACTGTTTTGTCCTAACTCGGACCCACTTATGTCTCGATCTGGCACAAAAAACGACTCTCCATTAAGGAGAGCCGCTATAAATCCGTTGTTACGGCTTATTTAACCTTAAACGATCCTGCACTCAGTATTCCTGCTACACGCTGTGCATCGAAAATACGGGAAAGCTCCTCTACGGCTGTCAGGTACAATAGACCATTGCCTTCCAGCTTAGGAGAATGGCCAAGTGGAATCGTGCGTTTGATGAGTTGTGCGTACAGCTCCGGTTCGGTGAGATTACGCTCAAAGCTCGCATTTGCCAGCTGCTTAATCAATGCCAAAGCACCTGCTACGTGCGGGGTAGCCATCGAAGTTCCGCTAAAGGTCGCATATTTGCCGCCCGGAACGGTGGACAATATATCCTCACCTGGTGCAACCAAATCCACCTCATTATTAGAGTTGCTGAATTCCGAGGCATGTCTGTCAAAGTTTACTGCGCCTACGCTAATCACTTCATTATAGCAACCGGGGTAGCCAAGCTCGTCCGTTCTATCGTCACCGTCTCCCTCATTTCCAGCTGCACAGATGACCAGAATTTGGCTGGCCACTGCCTTTTGCACCGCTTCATGCAGCTCAGGCACATCCTCAGGGCCGCCAAGCGACATCGAGATGATATCTGCCTTTTGCTCAATCGCATAATAGATGCCTTGAATAATCCAGTCATATTGGCCTGAGCCCTGCTTGTTCAGCACTTTGATAATGAGTAGATCCGCCTCAGGGGCGACACCCACGACACCATTCTCATTTTCCGCTGCTGCGATGGTTCCTGCCACATGTGTACCGTGACCGTTGTAATCCTTGAAGATCTCCGGATCACCTTCATCATCATCCGTGAAATTCCGGCCGCCAATAATGCGATCCTTCAAATCAGGATGGTCCGAATCACAGCCCGTGTCCAGCACTGCTACCTTTACTCCCTGGCCTCGAGTCTGGTTCCATACCGCAGGAGCCTGAATCAGCTCCACACCTTGCGGTATTTCATTCACTTGTTGCTCCTGCTTGATCACTTGGTAAGGAATGATATGCACTTTTCGTTCCATCCTATTCCCTCCTTCTGGATACAATCGGAAACCATCCGTCTATGAAACTTTGAAACCCTCTACGAAGTGTATCGTTCGAGGTTACTATATTCTAGCAATTTTTGAAAAGTTTTAACATCCCCATTTTGCTTATTTTTGTAAAAAAAACAGACATCCCCCACCATTTTTCTGGAGAATGTCTGTTGGAGACTATCTTTTGTAGGATGCCTTTTCTGGAATTTCCGTCAGTCTTACACCGATTCCGCCTGAAGTTCAGCTTTAGATAACAGCGATTTGTACTGCCATTTCCGACCTTTCCAGCGTAAATAATGAAAAATACCTCGTACCCATTCATCGCAGGCATGGGCAATCCATACCCCAAGCACGCCATATCCCATATGAATGCCCAGTACATATGCTAGCGGGATTTTAATCCCCCACATTGAGATCATGGCCATCATTAACGGGAACTGAACATCTCCCGCTGCCCGCAAGGAGTTAATGACCACGTGATTGAACACACGCCCCGGCTCCAGCAATATACAGAACAGCAAAATTGCTGCCCCCAATTGGATGATTGCTGGCTCATCCGTAAAAATCGCCATCACTTCATATCGGTAAAAGGAAACGACTACGATTACGGCAATCGTAATAACCAAAGACCATTTCAGGCTTCGCAAAAGTTGATGATACGCCTTTTCCTTGTCTCCTGCTCCAATCAGGCGGGCAACAATAATTTCTGTCCCTTCGCCTACCGCCATTCCGAATACCATAAAAAAGTATACAATCGTATTCGTATAAAAATGAGTGGCGATCGCCGTTGTACCCATGAAGCTGACAAATCGGGTTACCATCATTTGACTAAGCTGATAGGACAACCATTCCAGCCCTGCCGGAATACCGATCTTCAGGATTGCCACCAGCTTGCTCCATTGAAGCTGTACATAATACCGGAGGCGAATCGGCGCACTTACACGTTTGTACAGCAGTGTAAAAATCCAGACGCATGCTACAACGCGGCTAACTACCGTTGAAATGGCCGCTCCCGCCACTCCCATTTGCGGCAGACCTAGCCAGCCGTAAATGAGCAGTGCATTCCCCACAACGTGTAAAATATTCATACCAATGCCCACGATCATCGTATCCTTGGTATAACCATGCGAGCGAATCACCGGACCAGCGGTTAGCATCAGCGCTTCCAGAAACAGCGAGCCTCCTGCCAGCATCATATAAATCTCGGCATTTTCCTTAATCATTGGAGTAATATGGTAAAAGGAAAGAAGAAAATCGCGACTTACAATAAACATCAAACTCAGCGCCAGACCAAATACCAGATTAAAGGTGAGAGCTGAAGCTGTAACACGGCTCGCATCCACATGCTTTTGCGCACCCAATAGCTGAGCAATGATGACACCTACTCCAAGACCAAGCAGATTGAACAATATGATTGTAAATTCAATCAACTGTCTCGATACCCCTACAGCCGATACAACCTCGTCTGAAACATGGCTGAGCATGAACGTATCCACGCTACCCATCAAAATATGAAACAGCATTTCTATAAAGATCGGCCAAGTAATCGCAAAAACTGTCATTGTTTTAACGTCTTTCGCTTGCTTGGAACCGCTTTCCTGCGACATTGACATACTTCTGTATTCCTCCCAAATGCGAACCCAATCATTACTTATTACTTACACATTAATATCGATAACTCTTTTATATCGATAACACTTGCTCATTCATAAAAAGTCATATGCTTCTTCTCATTTTTATAATATTCCAGGCGGTCCTGCAATTGTCCTGTGTGGAATTCAAACTTATGTCCGTCTGGATCTGTAAAATAGACCGACCTTTTGTCTTGTTCATTCCGTTCTCGTCCGGGCAAAATGGTGACATTGAAAGTTCTCAGCTTGTTAAGCATATCCTCAAAATCCGCTTCGGCTACCGAAAATGCAATATGTGTATAGGAATGATGAATTTCATTTCTCGGGACATCCTCCTCTACGTTGAGAGCCAGCCACATTCCCAGACAGTCCAGATAAGCCAGCTTACGTCCTTTGACGAGCAGTTTTCCATCTAGTACATGTTGATAAAAATATATCGATTTCTCCAAATCTGAAACTGAAAAGCAAATATGATTCCATCCTTGTATGCTCATATTGCCTCTTCCTTTCAGCGAACCCTGTTCAGCCAATAGGTCCACGCTTCTGTATATTGATCGAGATCTTCCGGATGATGACGAATGCAGGTGGCTATACGAAAATATAATCCCTGCAGCACTTCCCTGCTCAATTCATATTCCCTTGTCAGCTCCGGCCCAAGCCTCTCTGCCGCAGGTAAAATAGTATCGAAGGTCAAGCTATCCGGTGATGAGCAGAAGGCATATATCAGATCATATAGGGGTTCTCCCACCACTGGATCAGGATCAATAATGCCCGTCAATGTACCATTTTCAGCAAACACAAAATTATGTACTCCAAAATCGCCATGAAGCAAATATTTAATATTCCGTTGTGGAAATCCAGCCACAAGTGTATGAACGAAACGATGATCCTCTTGGGGTAGAATGTCTTGTATGATCTTTCCAGACTCCTTCGTTCTATGCAGCAGAAAATCTCTCCATTTCATAAACGGATGATCTGGATAGCCATAATGGCGTTCCGCTCCGAGGGGCTTGTAATGTGCAATGACCTCGGTCGCCAGACTGAGCAGCAAATCGGCTTTATTTGTTTTACGATATTGCCCGGTGAGTCCTGGCTTGAACGTATATACCAGATAACGATGCAACGAATCTACATGAACCAAGTGCGATAGCTTCTCAATCTGTAAATAGGTATGTAAAAATGCCGCTTCGGCTTCTATCATTGCGGGGTCATTTTGCTTGATCACATATCGCGGATTAGTTCCATCCATGACAGCAACCACTTCGCTCGAAGTTCCGCCGGTCAGCGGTTTGAGATTTTGCATATGGCTTTCAAGCACGCCTGCATCATAAAGCTCATTCAGGATCAATTGAATGTCCATGAAAAGCCTCCCCATGTATCTGATCCATAATGCGGCTGGCGCTTCGGATTGTTCATCTACCCCACCTGTTCGCCAGCCGTTCTTCCCTTAAAAATATATCTTTTCATGCTCCGCATAGATTTCAAGCGCGCGTTCCATCTTATGCACGTAGGCTTCATCCTGACTGGAACATAGAAATGTAACGTGCTCCTCCTGCGATTGACCCACTTTTACCGGAGATGCCAGCAAATTACGCTCGGACAGCACCTGTTTTAATCGTCTAACCGTTCCCTGACTCCCATCGATTAGCTGAATATGAGAAGGCAACAGTTCCTTCAGAATTTCCTTATAAAATGGATAATGCGTACATCCCAAAACGACCGTACCATAGATGTCCAGGTTAAACGAAGACAACTTACGTTTAAAATATTCGAACAATTCTGTCCGGTCAAAATTTAACTGCTCACAATATTGCACAAGCTCCGGCAGAGGTAGTGAGTCCACACTTCCATGATCGTCAACTCTTGATACCAGCGCTGCATAACCGGATTGCTTTAATGTCAGCGGTGTAGCTAACACAAGTACTCTTTTTCCATTCGCTCGATTCATCTCTACCGCAGGCTTCACTGCCGGCTCCATACCAATAATCGGAATAGCATAATCTTTCCTCAGCTCCGCAACCGCGATACTCGTCGCTGTATTGCAAGCAATGACCAAGGCCTTAACATCCTCTTTCAGGATCGTTTCTACTGAAGCCTTGACATATCCAAGCACCTCTTGCGGTGCTTTCGTCCCGTAAGGAACATGAAGCGTATCTGCCATGTATACAAAGCTTTCGTTCGGCAGCCGTTTTAACGCCTCAGATAATACCGTAATTCCACCTAGTCCTGAATCAAAAAAACCAATTTTCAAGCTGCTCACCTTTTTCGTTCAACTGTTGTACCGCATTTTGCAGGCAACGTCGTAACTTCATTTTTCACCTATTCAATACATACTCTCAACTGCTCATATTTAAATTTTACCGCAAAACTGATAATTTGCAAAAGAAACACATGAATTTTACAGTGTAAAAAATAAAGTAGCTTTTCAAAGTAAATTTAATATAAAAGCGTTGACAGATATTATCTTTATATTGTAATATTACGAGGTAACTTACTAACTTAACTTACTTATTCAATTTACTTAGGGGGAAATATTTCATGTCTAAAGTATTGTTTGTCAAAGCTAATGATCGTACAGCCGAAGAATCTGCAACGGTTAAATTGTATAACGCCTTCGTGGAAAGCTACAAGTCTTCCCACCCATCTGATGAAATCACTGAGCTGGACCTGTTCTCTGTCGAGCTTCCTTATTTGAACGCCAACATGATTAACGGTACATTCAAGTCCGCTAGAGGCTTGGAACTGAATGCTGAAGAAGCTCGCCTGGCCAACATTGCTAATGGCTACCTGGATCAATTCCTGGCAGCAGACAAAGTGGTATTTGCTTTCCCGCTCTGGAACATGACGATTCCAGCAGTACTGCATACGTACATTGACTACCTGAACCAAGCTGGTAAAACATTCAAATACACCGCTGAAGGTCCTGTGGGTCTCGTAACTGAAACTAAAGTTGCCCTGTTGAATGCAAGAGGCGGCGTATATTCCGAAGGCCCGGCTGCTGCTGCTGAAATGTCTTTGAACTACATGAGCAACATCTTATCCTTCTTCGGTGTAAAAGACATCGTGAAGGTTGTACTGGAAGGACATAACCAAGCTCCAGATCAAGCACAAGAAATCGTTGCATCTGCTGTACAACGTGCAACAGAAGCAGCAAAATCATTCTAATACCATATATATGATCAAAAGAGGATATCCGCACCCTATTGGGAATGGATATCCTCTTTTTTTTGTTATAACGTATGAAAAACGCGTGACCATCCTGCGCAAGGGATGATATTAGAACCCACTAGTTATTTGTTGTTACTGTTTTAGCATCCAATAGAACTTATTAATACTCCGTTAAATTTGAACCCTGCCTGAGAGCGCCGGTCGACTCTCTACATAGTTGGCGTAATCTGTGGCATACTTCTCGAGCTGTTCATCGCTCACTTCACGAATTCCGCTCACTACAAAGTGCGGGCGATAGTTCATTCCGGTGTAGTTAGCAGTCTGCTGGAACGGACGTAGTATCTCACTGTATGAATAATTGTGAAGGCCTCCGGCTTGGTACATGCTTTGAGCGCCTCCCGTAGAAGTGGCAATGAGGAGCTCCTTGCCTTTCAGCTTATCGCCTCCTTTGCCGTGAGCAAAACCAAGCTCGAATACTTCATCCAGCCATTTTTTCAGCAAAGCGGGCGAGTTGTACCAGAACAGTGGAAATTGAAGCACGACACGGTCGTGGGCCGTCAACAGCGCCTGCTCACGCGCAACGTCGATCTTTTCGTCCGGGTAAGTCTCGTACAGTCGATGAACGGTAACATTGCCTCTTCGTTCAAGCTCTACCGTCAATCGTTTGTTAATGCGGGAAGCCTCCAAATCCGGATGCGCAACGATAACGAGTGTTTTAGCACTGCCGGACGGGTTGGAATGGTTGGACAATATGGAACAGCTCCTTTTTTAGGGTAAATTTTTGGCAGTCTCTAAGAACGCCTGCTTCATAACCTGTTAACTCCGTTAGCATTAAAAAAATGTCACCACCACCATTGATACAATTCGAGATATGTCGATTTGTTGGGTAAAATAAAAAAATGAATTTACAAATCTCGAATTATCGATTTATTATTTATATAAAAACTGAATTCAAATGGTTTGAATCCAGTTTTTATGACTAGAGTTCTTGCTGAATGTAGGAAGTAATTTGTTTTAAGGCGTCTTCATCTCTTTTGTAATATGTCCATTTTCCTATTCGAGTCGATTGTATAAGTCCCGCCCGCTGAAGGACAGACAAATATTGAGATGTCGTTGATTGGGTCATATTCAGTTTTGCTGTAATCTGACTAACACATACTCCAATCTCAATAAGGTCGACCCCTTCCTGAGATCCAAAATGGGCTTTAGGGTCTTTTAGCCACTCTAAGATTTGAAGACGTGCTTCATTAGACAGTGCTTTAAATACTTCAATTGGGTCCATTGGCTTCATATAATCATTATATCGACGTTTCACGATATGTCAACTCATTGTTATGCAATACCTTTTATTTAAGGAATAAACTGCTGCACGATTTTAACGATCTTGCCGTCACGTAGCGTCACATGGTACGGAAATTGGCTAAGGTCCAGAACATCTTTTTTGGCGAAATCTTGTTCAAACTGTTCCAGCGGAATCGACTCGTTCCATTTCACGTCTGTGTCTTCAATACGACCGGTATGATCATAAATTTGTACCTCTACCGAAGCATCCGACGCAACCTGATATACATCATTTTGAACGGAATTGTTTACGATGTAGTAGCCGTCCGGTGCTCCGTCCAACCCTGTATTTCCTTCATGCTCCAAAAATGCCTTGTCCGCTGCCTTACCTTCATACCATTCAATTGGATCTGCCGACAAATAGATTTGTCCGTTACGCATCTCCATTTGGTTTATATATACGGTCTCCTGATTTTCAGCAGGTGTTACGGGTGTGTAGCCTTGTGCTGTTGCTCCCGCCGCCGTCATCAATATCATCATTAAAGCCAATACTGTCCATTTCGAAGCTAATCTCATCATGTCTGATCTCTCCTTACCGTCTGGGTATGTACACGGTGTCTGTAAGCTTCATTACCTTTATGGACTCATCATAAACGTTGTACGGTTAAAAAGTGTATCAGATACATAAAAAAGAAGTTACGATTTTTTAAGACTTGGTCTTAAAACTTGATTACATATCCTGCCTTACTTCTCGTCATCTTATCAAACCAACCTGACGTGCTTGTTCCTCCGTGAGAATAAACTCCTCATTTCCCCACACCTCGTCTTCTTTGGTTGCACCAAACATCCCCATAATCTCTGTCCACATTCCTTTGTCGGCAGCTTCCTTTTGCGTAATAATAATTTTCATTGCTACTCCTCCTCGTGAAAAATATGTGCAATCCGCAAGCTTGTCCTGAATTTGCCTAATCATTGTTCTGTTTATAACATATGTACCCTTTTTCAGCCGAGAGTATTCGTATCTTAATTAGAAGAACATACAGAAAAACATGCTAATGAAGTGTTCATACGATTATGCACCATAAAAAGCCACCATCGAACTTCAATCAATGGTGGCAATAATGTTGACTTATGATTTAAAGGATACTAATTGCTTAGTAAGCATTTTGCAGCATGACAGTACATGACAGTATTAATATTCTATTTTTTGAACTGATGTGCTCCATGTTTCAAAAGGCAGCTTGCTTTTGGGCGGGTATATTTGACTCATAATTATTGAACGATCTTCCATAGGCAAAGCAATTTGTTCATATATAAATTGGTCGTCAAATCCTATGATTGCTGCTTCTTCCTTTGTACATGCGTAGTAGACTGCATCAGGTCTTGCCCAATAAATGGCCCCAATACACATTGGGCATGGTTCACAGCTTGTATAGATCACACAACCATTTAATTGAAAATCATTTAAATGATTACATGCTTCTCGTATAGCCTGTACTTCTGCATGTGCTGTAGGATCGCAGGACGAGGTAACTTCATTAACTCCACTTCCAATAATTTTTCCATCCTTAACTACAATGGCACCGAATGGGCCACCATGACCAGAAACGACATTTTGGTGGGCTAACTGGATTGCTTGATTCATTAAGGTTTCGTTACTCACGGGATCATCCTCCTGCTATTCATTTCAAGGTCATTCATCCAATAAAAACGATAGTATCAGCCGTGTGTGAGTTTTTACCCTTGGTTCATGCCTTTTTCGGCCACTCGCCAACAAATTCAGCCTTATCATAGGCAAAGAAGTCTTTCAGAATCTCTTCGCGATCATCGAGGAAGAGCTGATCTGCCACTGCCGACGCGAGCTTGGGTATAGCAAATCTCATGCCAGAAATGGCAGAAGCCGAGAGCCCGCAACTGACCAAAGCAGCATAGTTAAAAGCAAAAAGTCCGTTCAGCAGTTTTGGGTCCTTGTCATCGCGGCTCAAGAAAGCAAAGCCCGGACTCAAATAAGGATGTGCATCAAGCAAAGGATTAGCTACCGCTTTCGGGGCCTTATAACGGTCTTTCCAGCGCGCAATGTGGCTTTCGACAAGCCTCAACTCCGGTCGCAAAGCCGGATCGGAGAGGAGACCTGTGCTGATAACGAGAAAATCGAAGGTGAATTTGCCTTGAGGCACAGTCACTGTCGCTCCTTCGTCCGCAGCCTCCACATCAAGCCATGGCGCACCCAAATGCAATTGGATACCGGGCCATGAAACCGCGCGCTCAAAGGTGTCATTGGTCGGCGGCTGATTGTGCTTGAAAAAATGGGCGATCACCGCATATTTCTCGGCATCCGAGAGCGTAGCAAACCGTTCAATCATGCCGGACAATTCCATCTGACGGATCGGGTTGATCCTAGGCAGTTCCTTTCGGCGAACAAAAATATGGACCTCAGCCACTTCTTCAGCTAGTGCGAAATTGGCATTATCAAAGGCCGAAGCCCCACCGCCCAATATAGCGATTCTCTTGCCTTTCAGCGAATCAAAATCAATGGTTTCCGAGGTGTGGGCATATAGGTGATGCGGCAGTTTATCAGCAATCACGGGCGGAACATACCATTCTCCACCGCCCTGAATACCGGTGGCCAACACAACCTTGCGTGCCAGCAATTGAGCAGATGGTGCTCTCGCCCCTTCGATATGCAGGCGGTGAATCCCGCCCTCCACGGGCTCGATCAGCTTCAGCCTGACCTCATTAACGACAGGCAGATCAAGGACCTTTCGATACCAGCGCAAGTAATTCATCCAGTCGCCCCGCGGAATCTTGACCACCTCTTCCCAGCCTTTCTGCCCGGCTTGTGCCTCCCACCATGAGCGAAAGGTCAGCGAAGGAATCCCCAGGTCGATGGAGGTCAAATACTTGGGTGTTCTCAACGTCACCATGCGGGCATAGGTTTCCCACGGTCCTTCGGAGCCTTCCTTGTTTTCGTCGATAACGAGAATGTTGGAAACACGTTCTCGCAAAAGGCCGAAGGCTGCGCCCAAGCCGCATTGTCCGCCGCCGACGATCACAACGTCATAGACATGCCCCTTAGGATGGATCAGTGGGCGAACCCAGTTAGGTCCCCTGAAGTTGAGATAGGAAAGATCGGTTATTACTCGTTCATTTAAAGCCTCTAGGCTCATGATTGCTCATTCCTTTCAGCGGTCGGTAAGACGAAAGAGAGAGCGATCTGGCTGACGACCATGACTTTGGTTTCCGATTTCCGGTTTATCCATACGTATTCGCCTTTCTGCTATAAACGTCCAATGCGGCCTGTGAAGCAGCTCCAATATGAACGGGGACGCGATGACGGAGCAATGCGGCCTCAAGCGCTCCAAGCAAGTGCAGCACATTTTTTTTATTGCAGCTATATCCCATAGTGCCGATCCGCCATATTTTCCCTTTGAGCGCCCCGAACGAGCTGGCGATTTCAATGCCGAATTCGTGAAGAAGCATCGTCCGAACAGATTCGCCGTCAACGCCGTCTGGTATATTTACGCACGTAACCATCGGCATCTTGCAGCCAGGATTGCCGAACAGCGTTAATCCCATCGCACGAATTCCAGCCACCAATGCCGCTTCATGCTCGAGATGGCGGGCAAAACGCTGCTCCAACCCTTCTTCCAATACGAGACGTAAGCCTTCCCGCAGGGCGTACAGCATCGAAGTCGCTTCGGTATGATGGTTTAATCGGACTGGACTCCAATAGTCCTGAAGCTGACTTAAATCCAGATAATTACTTTGAATTCCTTTACCGCTCCAACCGGTTTCCGTCTGGGGATCGCGAAGCCCACGTTCGATTCGTTTTCGCTTCAATATTTTCGCTGCTGCCCGCTCATTATAGGTAACAGGTGCCATGCCTGCCGGAACGGAAAGACATTTTTGTGTTCCTCCAATCACGGCATCCAGCATCCACTCATCCGTCGCAACCTTCGTTCCACCGACCGTCGCAACCGCATCGACGACGAGAAGAACATCCAACTCCCGGCAAACTTTCCCTATTTCCTTCAGCGGCTGCATACGTCCTGTCGATGTCTCGCCGTGGACGATCGCCACAATATCCGGACGCTCTTGACGGATCCTTTTCACTACTTGCTCCGGATCAAAGACTTGCCCCCATTCCTGCTCCATGGTAGAGATCTCGGCTCCGCAGCGTTCCGCAATTTCTACCAACAAATGGCCGAATCTGCCGTAGATCGGAACCAATACACGGTCTCCCGGTTCAATTAAGCTCGTCAGCACAGCTTCGATACCGGAACGAGATGTACCGTCAACCGAAAATGCCCAGTGATTGTTCGTTTGGAACAACACCCTGATCATGTCCATCGTTTCATTCATGATGTCGGTAAATTCTGGATCAAACTGCCCCAGTATCGGAAACGACATCGCCCGCAGTACACGCGGATCCACCTCCACCGGTCCGGGGGTCAAGATTGTACGAGGGGACGGTGACAGATCACGATACGTTTTCAAAGCGCTCCCCCCCTGTCATAGGCCAATACATACAAGAAATCGGTTAGGACGGAAACACCAGTAGCAAGCTCCTTCGTGGACGTGTATTCATCGGGAGAGTGGCTGATGCCGCCGCGGCTAGGAACAAATACGAGTGCGGTTGGACAGACGGACTGCATCACTTGCGTATCGTGACCGGCACCGCTGAACATGCTGAGAAAGCTCAAATTTCTATGCATACAAATATGTTCCACCATTCGAGTCAGTTCTACGTCCATCATGACCGGCTCTGCGTTCATCCATTGGCTGAGGGTCAGCATAAGCCCCCGTCTGGCTGCAACTTCTTCGAAGCTTATTTTCACGGCTTGACAAAAAGCGGATAATGTCACAGAATCCGAATGCCGCACATCAAGTGTAAACGTGACTTTGCCGGGAATCACGTTAGATAGACCAGGGATCACTTCCAAGCTTCCTACGGTCGCTACCATCGGGGAGCCGTAGCTTTGCGCCAGCCCTTCGAGCAACTGAATCATTTCGGATACGCCCGCAAGCGCATCTCGCCGCAAGGCCATCGGCGTCGTTCCCGCATGATTTGCTTCGCCTGTGACCTCACACGTAAACCGCTTTTGCCCGACGATGCCTTTGACCACCCCAATCCCCTTCTCTTCCCGTTCAAGAACCTTTCCCTGCTCGATATGAAGCTCGATAAACGCTTGGATATCGTCCCGTTTTGCAGCGCGCCCCGCCTTGGAACCAAATCCTGCCGACATCATCGCTTCCCTTAAACTAACGCCTCCGGAGTCGCATATTTCCGGTACTTGATCGACCGAATAACGTCCTGAAACATTACCAGAACCCCAGTATGTTAACGGAAATCGGCTTCCTTCTTCTTCACAGAACGAGACGATCTCAAGGTTGCATTTCGGTCTTCCGTATCGTTCCAATAAAAACTGAAGAGCTGCTAACCCTGCGGCAATGCCGAAAGCCCCGTCATATTTGCCTCCATTTATGACGGTATCTATATGGGAGCCTGTCAGAATCGTTCCCCGATTCGGTTCCGTTCCTTCAATTCGTCCATAAAGGTTCCCCGCTTCATCAAAGTAAACCTTAAGCCCGGCTTGCTTCATCCTGTCGTTTAGAGCCGTTTGCGCTTGTTTCCAGGAATTCGAATATAGAAACCGGGTAATACCTCCCCCGCCGTCTGCACCATATTCGGATAACCAATGCAATGTTTCTTCGATAGAAGCAGCTAATCGGTTGATATCCGGCAGCTCTTGCGGTAAGCGTGGTATGACATTGTTCATCATCTATCCCCCCCCCTTACGCTTGAATGGATGCAGCAGCATTCCCTTTCTCGACAGCGAAACTCCTTCGCCCAACCTATATACCACTTCACCACGACATAAAGTGGCAGTTACCCGGCAGTTCAATTGCCTGCCAACATAAGGACTATGTTTATGACGGTAATACAAATCATTCGCAGCCAAGGTATACGGACTGTTCAAGTTGAAAATCGTCAAATCTGCGTCCATTCCTACTTGAATCGTGCCTTTGCGGGGAAAGAGACCAAAACGGCGGGCCGGATTTTCAGACAGCAGCCGAGATAACAAGGGTAAAGGAATCTTTCGTTTCAGGTGTCCTTCATCCAGAATCAGTTCCATCGAGCTCTGTGCTCCGGAAATGCCTCCCCAAGCTTGAAACCAGTCGTCGGATCGCTTTAACTCGTTCGGACACGGTGAATGATCCGAAGCGATCATGTCTATCTTCCCGGCAGCAATTGCCTTCCACATCTCTTCCCGTTCCGCTTCGGACCGGAGCGGCGGGGCACATTTCGAAACGGTTCCGAGGGACCCCATATCATCACAGGTCAGCATCAAGTAGTGCGGACAAGTTTCCAACGTAACATTCATGCCTGTGCGTTTTGCCTGATCAATCAGCTCTACAGCTTGAGGATTGCTAATATGCACAAAATGCAGCGCGCAACCTGTCTGCTTCGCATAAAACAGTGCACGATGGACGGCTTCCAATTCCGCAAGTACCGGCCGGGATGCCGCATAATCGCGAAACCCGGTTTTGCCGGTATGCTGCGCTTTAGCGCCAAGCCCCGCTACCAGCGGCTCACTTTCTGCATGAAGGGCAAGAATGCCGCCAATTGCAGCAATTCGCTGCATCCCCTCATATAAGGTAACATCATCGACTCCCCGGAAAATGTCCTCTCCTTCTCCTCCCGGGTGGGACATAAAGGCTTTGAATCCGGCAACTCCTGCCTCCGCCAAAGCTTCCAGTGATTTCAGATTTCCTGGTACAAGTCCTCCCCAGAACGCGTAATCAACGTACGACTGACCATAGGCCAAAGCCGATTTTTGATTTAATGCGCTTAATGAAGTTGTAGGCGGCCGGCCATTTAGAGGCATGTCTATGTAGGCGGTGCATCCGCCTGCAGCAAGTGATGCCGATCCACTGACAAAACCTTCCCAATCACCTAATGCCGGCTCGTTGAAATGAACATGAACATCTATCATTCCAGGCAGTACAAACTGTCCGCTTGCATCAATGACTTTGCATTCCTGCGATGGCTCCAGCAATTGCCGGAGTACGTGGATTTTTCCATTTTTAATTCCGATATCGAGAACATATACTCCATCTGGTAAAACGACTTGACCTCCCCGTATGACAACCTCCAGATACTCCGTCATAATCCATGCACCCACTTAACAAAAAATACAGTATTTTGTTTCAATTAATCAGCTTCCCCGGTACGTGCTGTAGCCGCCAGGAGCTACAAGCAGCGGAACATGATAATGGCTGCCCGCATCACTCACACCGAAACGAATCGGAATGCACTCCAGAAAAGGGGGCTCTTTCCCGGCCAAGCCCTTCTCCCGAAAATAATCGGCAACGTAAAAAACCAGCTCATACTGTCCCACCTTCAACTCGCCGCCTGACAGCAGAGGCGCATCCAGGCGTCCGTCCTCATCGGTTACGACAGAACGCAGCAGCCTCCGTCCCACCTCACCGCCGATTTCCCACAGCTCGAGCTTCATTCCGGACGCCGGTGCGCCGCAGGACACATCTAGCACGTGGGTAGTTAATTTTCCGTCGTTAGGGCTCATAATCAAGTCGCTTAATCGAAATTGGGCAATCTTGAATACTTCCTTCAAGGCCAGGATTCTCTCTTCATCCCATTCGTCACCAAGCCGTTTGCCCAAGGCGGTATAAATCGAATCTTTATTCAGGCCGCGTACGGCTATAATGAAAGGAAATCCGAATTTATCCTTGTAGGCCTGATTGCCGGCCCTAAATTGTTCATAATCCTCGGGAGAAAGCTCATCCAGGCCAGCGCCCCGCTGCTCTTTAACGGAGACCTCCGTCATTTTCAGCTTGCCAGCAAGATCAGGGTGAGCGCAGAGCAGGGCAAGTTGTTCATCAAGCGCAGATTGCTCCACCGCTTCTTCCAATTTACTGGACAATTGCCCAAAAGAAGCAAAAGGACGGGATATCCATGCGCGTTCCGCCACCCAAGGCGAGTGCTCGAACACCCATCCCAGCGCATCGACAAACTGCTCTCTATTCATTCGATTAATAGAATCCAAGGATAATTTCATTCTGCTCCCCTTCATATGCTCTTGCAGTTGTTATTTTTGCCAATGTGACGGCTTTTCCAATTTTCGAGAATTTCCTTTAGGCTGTATAGGACCTGCCGAGCCCCATCTCGCTAAGAAGCTGCCGGTAAGCGATGGAGGTGCGATCTGCCGGAATATGGACCTCTGCTTGCAAATCGAGTGGCAAATCCTCTGGAGTCTGCGCTTCTACCATCTCTCGGTCTTCCTGAAACACTTGTAAATTGAACTTGATGGTATCTTCAACGGATGCATCTTTATCAAAATTTCGTGAAATCGGACAAAATAACCGGGTGTAGCGGGCCGATACCGGGCAGGCACAGTTCAGGATCATTAGCTTGCCGTCGTTCGGAAAGTAGACCGTAAGCGAAGCCGCGAACGGAGGAAATACGCGAAATTCGCGAAGCCATTTAAAGCCTTCCGGGACCAGATTGTTCTGACCTTTGCCGTAATTGCTAACCGTGCTCCAATATTCGGCAAGCAAGCCGCTGCCTTCGCGCTTGACGGTGTACTGAGGCACAAACGGGTTATCACGGTCTCCGAAGGTATCGGTATGCACAAAGGCGAAGTGCGATACATCCAGGAAGCCTTCCATCTGGCGCCCTGCCGAACCTGCAATGTCGAAGCTCGGCGGCAGCATGTTCAGGTAATCCGGGTCATCCCATCCCGGAAACTCGGGAATTTGCACGTCGCTGGACGCAAGAGATGTCCAGATCAGACCGTATCGCTCTACTACGGGATACGTGATCAATTTCAGCTTAGGCGAAATTTTGGCGTCGGGATACGCCGGAACTGATGTGCATTTGCCCTCGCAGTTGTAACGAAGTCCGTGATATGGGCAAACAATTTCTCCGTTTTCAACCCACCCCTTGCTAAGGGGAGCACCTCGGTGGAAGCAAAGGTCACGGGCGACAACCACCTTGCCGTTGCTACGGTAGCATACGAGCTTCACATCAAGCAGCTTTACGCCAACAGGTTTATCCGTGATTTCGCTTGCCTGCACCACCGGGTACCAATATTGTGCCAACACCTGCCAATCCTCCGGAGTGAACGTGCAATCCCGCGGAAGTTGAACCTCAGAATGGTTATTTTTAGCTTTAGGTACCACCATGGCACTCTCCTTATCCGTAAATTGATTTTATAGTCTAGTGTTCTTTGAAGAGACAACCGAAACGTCGCTGCCGTAGGTCACACCCAGCTCTTTCAGCCACCCCCGGTAAGCAATGCTGACCCGGTCCGCCTTCAAATGAAGCTCCTCCTGTAAGTCCAGAGGAAGTTCCTCCGGCTTCTGGCTTTCTACAATTCCCGCGTCCTGCTCGATCACCCGCTTCTGAAAATCCCGAAAATATTCGTCAGACTGGTCTAATGCATAATTTCTAGAAATAAGTGCAAAAACAGTTGTTTTTCTCTCTTCGTGGGGAAGCGCCGTAAATAACATGGATAGAATCTGGTTGTTTTCATAGTTCACTTTTTTGAGTCTTGCCGTCATAGGCCGCAAAATTTCAAACGTATAGTAAATCGTTGCGTAATTTCCCGAGCCATCCGCATCAGCGTAAATGGCGATTTCGTCGGAAACGTAGCGGTTTTCATGCCAATAAACGCTGTAATGTGGTATTTCAGGAAAATCAGAGTCGCCCAATAGTCTGTCGTGAACGAAAGCCAAATGACTTGCATCCAGAAAATTTTCAACGACTCTCGGCGCAGTTGCATGCAGGATATACGGCTCCGCATGTACGGTTTGAAAAGTTGAATCCTCATATTCCTCATAAAAGGGGACCGGAGCTTCGTTCCCGGAACGAGCATCAAGTTTCACCCAGATGATGCCGTATTGCTCCGTGCAGGAATAAACCACCGCTTTAGCTTTAGGCGGAATGGTTTGTTCTGCTGGTTGCTGAGGGATTTTGACGCATTTTCCTTCCGCATCATACTTCCAGCCGTGGTAAGGACAAACGATACAATCATCTGCCACTTTGCCCAGCGACAACGCCGCCCCCCGGTGTATGCATAAATCTTTAAATGCCTGAACTCCGTCCCGGGTTCGGAAAAAGACGACCCTCTCTTCCAAAATCATAACAGGTACCGGTTCGCTTCCGATATCCTGAGAATAAACTGCTGCTATCCAATCTTTTTCCAATATATGATCTTTCATCATAGTCACCTTCTCCTTTTAAAATCCGGAGCGTTGCTCGTTCGCCTTTGCGAGCAAATCCTTTAAGTCGCTGCGGGCATACACTCTGGTACCGATCCGAAGCTCATCCTCCAGTTCCAAGGTATTCGCCACCACCGATCGGCTGGTGTTCAGAAGAATTTTGCCACGTTTATTGGCATAACGAATGGCCCCTTCATAGTCCACGGGCACGATTCCTTCCTCGAACAGATCGGGTATCCCGCTTCGGCTCAGCGATTCTGCAAGCATCATTTCAACTAAATAGCTCCAGCGAATTAATGCAGCGTTTCTGCTCCATCTGCTCCGGAATATCACCTGGGGACAAATTGGTAAACTCCGCGCAAAGTACCCGCACTGCAGATTTTTTCAGGTTCATTGATGCCTGCTCCATATATGTTAGTTTTAATTACATATAATTCGTTTATTTTTCTAATTATAAGACAAATCCAGAAAATGTGTCAATATAATTAACATTAAAAAGAATTACAAGCAGAAAATATAACCCTTTCTTTCTTCACCTTCACATTCTTAGGGCGGAAAGATTACACCTTGTTTGCGACAAACGCATTATTCAGTTGCTCCTGAGATACTGTAATTCCTATAAAAAAATAAGTTATATCCACTTCAAAGAATTAAGCAAAAAGATATATAGTTTAATATCAGGAACATGCTACCCACGCTCATACATACCAATTGCAGAAGAAGATAAACCTGCTTTATCAGCAATCTCTTCCAGAACAGATCCCGCCCCTAATTTGATGTCACTTTATTTAACACAAAATTATGAATTATAAATTTTTTCTATGTTTCAATTAAAATCATGTCAGATAATATACATTAATCAACTGAAATAAGATGCGTGCCAATGAGTAAAGAGAAGCTGAGTATAAGCGAGATGGCAAAACTTCGTGGAATATCCGTGGACACACTGAGGTATTATGACAAGATTGATTTGTTCAAGCCTTCACAGGTAGATGAAAAAACGGGTTATCGACATTATTCGATATTACAATATGAAGTTCCCGGTACGATCATGGAGCTTCGCCAGATCGGACTCTCTATTGAAGAAATAAAACAGTGTATGCAAAATCGCAATCTGAAGAAGTCGATAAAGCACATACAAAGAGCTTTGGGAAAAATAGATTAACAAATTGCTGTATTGCAACAATTTTCTTCCATCCTGAAAACGCGGATAACCTAGGTCGCGCTTCAAGCAGGATTACAGGAAATCGGATATCATCCTGCGAAATCTCCCTGAAAGACGTTACATCCCTTTCCCGGCTGTTTTGAATATGACGGATTCAGAATCGTTATCCTATGTTTTTTTGAAGCTTGAACAAATGGTAAATGAAACAATTCCTGTTCTGGCCAGCAACCGGATGGGGCATTACATTAAACCCGTTTTTTTCAAGGGTATTCTGAATTCAACCGAAGCAATCCCTTCCGGTACGTATGTGTTTTCTTATTACACCGGGCTCAATCATGTGAATTGTATTGAATGTCTTGAAAAACTGCTTATGTATTGCAAAAAAAATCGGTGGAAAGTTTTGGGTGAGGAATAGAATATTATTCAAGTGGGTATTCTCTTACAGATCAGCCAGACGAGGCCTGCTATGAAATCCAGATTCTTGTTGAACAGATGGTGTGATTCCCACAACAGGACTTGCATAAAATCAAGGAAAAGGGACTCACATAAGTGAGCCCCGGATTGCTATACGGAAAAGTAAAAAGGCTGTACGCATACCGGCTTGGATACGGTTACTTGTTGTCCGGTATAAGTTAAGCGACCGCTTGCCTTGTCCACCTTGAACGTAACAATGTTGTTGGTGTCACGGTTTGCAACCAGCAAATGATCACCGTTAGGAGTCAAAGCAAAATGGCGCGGATGCTCGCCTTCGGCCGACACATGCTCTACCAGGCTCAGCTTGCCGGTTGCTCCGTCTACAGCGTACACCACGATGCTGTCATGCCCGCGGTTAGAGCCGTATAGATAAGCACCATCCTGTGAAATCGCAATTTCAGCGGTTGTGTTTTCGCCAGTAAAATCAGACGGCAATGTCGGTACGCTCTCAAGCTCAGTGAGCTTGCCAGCTTCTGCATCATATGCAAAAGAAGTAATGGAAGAATCCACTTCGTTAATAACAAAAGCGAACTTACCGTTTGGATGGAATGTCAAATGGCGTGGGCCTGCACCTGCATGGATTTTCGTTTCACCATGAAGCACCAGCTGACCTTGGCCAGCGTCAATGGTGTAGATACGGATCAGATCCAGACCGAGGTCTTGTACGAACAGGAATCGGCCGTCAGGGCTAAAGAAACTGGAGTGAGGATGTGGACGATCCTGACGCTCAGGATGCGCTCCCTTACCTTCATGTTGCTTAACATCCAGCAGCTCACCGATACGTCCGTCCTCAGTCAGAGACACCAGTCCCACCATACCTCCATGGTAGCTGACCACGATAAGGTAACGGTCGGATGGATCACGCTGAATGTGGCAGGTTGTTGAGCCCACGTTTTCCGCGCGATTCAGCAATGTAAATGTTCCTTTGACCGGGTCAATGTCAAAAGCAGCAGCTTCGCCTACCTTTGCTCCGCCAGCAGAAGTGGTCTCACCAATGGAATACAGCTTCCGATTTTTGACATCCACATTCAGGAATGTAGGGTTTTTCAGGCCGGAGAACTCATCCTGTAAAGTAAGGGCTCCCGTCTCTTCATTAAAAGTGTACGAATACACTCCGTTACCTTCCAGTTCGGCGTAAGAGCCTACGAATACGAGCAATTTTTGTTGTGCTGTCATGGTTGTCTCCTCCTTGAATTAAAAAATAATGGGCAATTGGAATAATTGCTCCTGGTTCAAATATCGCTTTAAGAGGCGCGTTCCACGATAGGCTCTGTAGACAAAGCCACGTTTCCCGCGACGGCACGCGAGATCATGCAGGATGTTTCTGCCTGCTCTGTCAGACGTAATGCTTGTTCGATCTGCGATTCTGACGCATCGGCGGTCAATTGAACCCGCGGACGATGCACAATTCGACGATATGTAAAAATATTGTTCGTAACATCGACAATCCCTTCGGATTCCAGCGCCAGTGATGCCACCGGAAGACTGGCACGCTCCATCATCGCTGCCAAAGTAATCAAATAGCAGGTAGCGGCAGCACCTAGCAGCATTTCATCCGGATTGGTACCCACACCGGGACCGCCCATCTCAGCCGGAATCGAAATCGCTGTCCGTAGCTGTCCGGCTTCGATACGGCCGTCGCTGTTGCGCCCCCCGTTCCAGTCTGCCTTGAGCAGAAAGGTATGCTCCATTTCAGGTCACTCCTCTCTCTTGTATTATGAATCTTTACCCAGGTGAATGTAAAGTTAGTCGATCTCCTGATTTTTGGTTTCGGTCCCCAGCAACCCTACAGCGGCTGCTCCAATCAGGATAGCAACGAAGAAAATCGTAAAAATAGCGGGTAATCCAATGCCCTGCCCTACCAGTATACCGACCACCAATGGCCCGATTACGCCTCCAATACGGCCAAACGCAGCCGCCATACCCACACCGGTAGAACGAACGGCTGTTGGATACAATTCCGGCGTATAGGCATACATTGCACCCCACGCACCGAGATTGAAAAAGGACAAGCAAATCCCAGCGGCCAATAGCATTCCTGCCGTTTCCGAGGTTCCGAACCAAATGGCGGACACCGCCGTCAGCAATAAGTAGATGATGAGGACGAATTTGCGGCCCAGCTTTTCAATCAAGTACGCAGCGGTAAAGTAACCTGGTAATTGTGCAAGCGTCATGATCAGGACGTACTCAAAGCTTTTAACTAGCTCAAACCCTTTCATAAACATCATGCTCGGCAGCCACAGGAACATGCCGTAATAGGAAAATACAACCGTAAACCATAAAATCCACAGCATTAATGTAGACTTGCGATTCGCTCCTGACCAAATAGAAGCCAACCGTTCACGCAGCGGAAGCTTGACGTTCTGCTGCTTGTAACGTGGTGAATCCTCAACAGCCCTGCGCAAATAAAGAGCGTACAGCGCAGGTATGGCGCCGAGAATAAAGGCCATCTGCCAACCATACTTCGGAATCACAAAATAGGCAATTAGGGCCGAGAGAATCCAGCCTGCCGCCCAGAAGCTTTCCAGCAGTACGACTGCTCTCCCTCGCTCCTTCACAGGCACCGATTCTGACACCAGTGTCGAAGCTACAGGCAATTCCCCGCCCAAGCCTGCGCCTGCAATAAAACGCAGCACCAGCAGCATTCCAAGACCCGTTGCAAAAGCAGACAGGCCGCTGGCAATGGAAAAAATCAGCAGCGTCCACACTAATATGGCGCGCCTGCCGTAGCGATCAGCTAAAATCCCGGCCAACGCGGCCCCGAACACCATTCCTATTGAATTCATCGAAGTCACCAGACCGATTTGCTCTGATCCCAGATGCCACTCCTTGGCCAGCGCTGCGACTATAAATGAAAGCAGCCCTACATCCATGGCATCAAAAAGCCAACTGAGCCCCGCGCTAAACAGCAGCTTCCTTTTCTTAGCTGGTGGTAATGAAGTTAATTCACTCATGATTCGCTCTCCCTTAAATGCATCGTATACAGCCATGTATTCAAGTGTCTTGTCACCTGTAGCCTAGCATCTATTGTACCGCAAGCTTCCTTAATCTGCGAGTATTTTAACGCAGAAAAAAACGGAAGATTGCCTACGGCAATTCTCCCGCCTTCTGGAACCTGACACTTACCGGTTTTGGACCAGACCGATGATCGTCACCATGAGCACCAGCAGCTGGATGAGTGTATCGTTACTCATTCCAATCGCCTCCATCCCATATGAGATACTCCTTCGGCCGTTTCCCCTCTCCCCGGATCATGACGCTTGTTCCCCAATACATACCTATGCAGGTGGCGGGAAGCTTATGATCAATAATGGATAAAAATCTCCATACGTTTAAGGTTTAATCCAGGAATATTGCAAATCCATTTCCTGAATGCATTCGCGGTTATCGTGTTCATCATTAGCCACCAGCGGCGTTACCGGATAGATACTCAT
This sequence comes from Paenibacillus sp. BJ-4, assembly GCF_020404765.1. Lineage (GTDB taxonomy): Bacteria > Bacillota > Bacilli > Paenibacillales > Paenibacillaceae > Paenibacillus. Next base: position 354,099 of record NZ_JAIVEM010000006.1, on the reverse strand, counting down.
GTCGCCTTGCTCGTACGTGCGCAGGATCGGCAGCAGTTCATCTACGTTTTGGATGGATGGATTGAGCCATGCATCGATATGTTCAGCTTCGAGAATAGCCGGCATACGACTATCGAATTCACGTATATCCGCATTGGCCTGGACTGTCATCATCGTACAGGTACGTAGCGGCTCTTTACGACTATCCTGCCATATTTCATATAAACCCGCGACCGCAAACATTTTCTGTTCTGGCAGTACCACGCGTACAGCACACATGCGTTTGCCTAATTTTCTCCAATAATAAAAACCGTTGCAAGGAAGGATACAACGCCGGGTTTCCGCCATCTTGCGATAGCTCGGATTTACCCGCAGTGAATTTAAGTCGGCGTTAACACAATCCTTGCCCCAGTAAGGGATAAAACCCCAGCGGAATTCATCAAGCACCCGTTCACCATCCTGATGCAGCACAATCGGGATATGCTGGGTGGGACTCATGTTATAGCGTGTTTTGTAATAATACATCACCCGTTGTATGCCAAAATGTTCCCTAACCTCATCCAAATCAGCCGATAACGAAAATCTTTTGCACATATGTTCTTCTTCCTTCCGCCTTTTTCATCTATTGTGCGGATATACAAGGAAAAATATGCATACAGCAAAAGAGCTTAGCAAAAGCATATAGCAATATCCCCGCAGTTGTGAGGCTACGGGGATAGATACTAACTTATATTGTTCTTACTTCTTTTCTACCGCGTGACCGCCAAATTCATTGCGCAACGCAGCAACCACTTTACCATTGAACGTATCCGTATCCAGAGAACGGTAACGCATCAGGAGGGACAAAGCAATGACTGGAGTCGCTGCCTGAATATCCAGTGCTTCCTCAACGGTCCATTTACCTTCACCAGAAGAGTGCATAACCCCACGGATTTCATCCAAATTCGCATCCTTGGAGAATGCACGTTCAGTCAAGCCCATCAGCCAAGAGCGGATAACAGAGCCGTTGTTCCAAACACGCGCTACTTGCTCATAGTCAAAGTCAAAGCTGCTTTTCTCCAGCACTTCAAAGCCTTCACCAATGGAAGCCATCATGCCGTATTCCACACCGTTGTGAACCATTTTGAGAAAATGTCCACTACCGGATTTACCTGCATACAGATAACCATTTTCCACCGCTGTATCGCGGAAAATAGGTTCAACAACAGCCCATGCTTCGGGATCGCCGCCGATCATGTAACATGCACCATTGCGTGCGCCTTCCATACCGCCGGAAGTTCCTGCATCCATGAAGCTGATGCCGTATTCTTTCAGACGGGCATGACGAGCAATGGACTCTTTGTAATGAGAGTTACCCCCTTCAATAATGATGTCACCTTTGGACAGCATCGGTTGAAGCTGATCCAGCACAGTATCAACAATTTGATGGGGAACCATAATCCACAGGACTCTCGGGGATTGCGTTGCCTGTACAAGCTCTTCCAATGTGGCAGCACCTTTAGCGCCATAATCCTTCATTTCTTGAATCGCTGCTGCATTCACGTCGTAAGCAACAACTTCATGTTGATGGTCGATCAAGTTTTTTCCGAGATTCAAGCCCATTTTTCCCAAACCAATTAGTCCAACTTGCATTGTAAAGGCCTCCTGCCGTAGCAAAAATATATTGTCTGTTTGTTAATGTTTAAGCACGAACAACTGCTTTTTCAGAACTTTCGGACTTTTGATCCAGCCACCATGTAAAGCCCTGTTCCTCCAACAATTGATCTGAAGCTTCTGGACCATAGGAGCCCGCTGCATAGGAATGAAGCGGAACTTCTCCACGTGCAAAAGCTTCCAGTACGGGTTGTACCCACATCCATGAAAGCTCAACTTCATTCCAGTGAGCAAAAAAGGTGGAGTCGCCGCGCAGCGCATCAAAGATGAGGCGCTCATAAGCTTCCGGTACAGCCTTTTCCTCTGAATCATAGTTCATCAGAACCGTTTCCAGTTGACCATTGTTCAGCGGGTCTTTACTGTTCAGACGCAGGGTTACCTTTTCATCCGGGTTCACATGAATAATAAGTAAGTTTGGTTCAGATGGCTGCCCTTGAGCGGCATATGGATCTGTGCTGTCCTTCTTGAATTCCACGACGATGCGTGTGGATTTTTCTTTCATACGTTTACCGGTGCGAATATAGAATGGCACACCTGACCATTGTTCATTGTCGATCCATAGGCGAGCTGAAATAAATGTATCGTTATGCGAATCAGGTTCAATACCCGGTTCTTCTTTATAGGAAGGAACTGCGTTTCCATTAATCTCACCACTCGTATATTGCCCTCTGACCATACTGGAAGCAATATCCGAAGGATCAAGTGGACGCAACGCCTCCATGACCTTGCTTTTTTCGTCACGCACCTGATCAGCCGTTACATGTCCAGGCTTGTTCATGGCTGTCATCATCAGCACCTGCAGCATGTGATTTTGTACCATGTCACGAATCGCTCCAGAATGGTCGTAATATCCAGCGCGCTCCTCAACCCCTACGATCTCGGAAGCGGTAATTTGTACATTGGCAATGTACTGATTGTTCCATACTCCTTGAAGCAATGGGTTAGCAAATTTCAGGGCTTCCAGGTTTTGCACCATCGGCTTGCCCAAGTAGTGGTCAATACGATAAATCTCATCCTCAGCAAATGTTCTGCTCAAACGATCATTCAGCTCGCGTGCGGATTCCAGATCATGTCCAAACGGTTTTTCGATAATAAGCCGTTTCCAGCCCTTGGTTTCGGCTAAACCACTTTCCCGAATGTTGAGGGCAATCACATCAAAAAATTCCGGTGCCACCGATAAATAAAACATGCGGTTCCCCGGAATTCCCAAATCATTTTCACGTTGCTCAGCAAGTTGCAGCAGCTTTTTATAATCTTCCGGGTGATTGACATTCAAAGCACTATAGCGGAAAGCACTCAAGAATTGATCCATCTGTGCGCGGTCATCACTCACGTGTCTGGAAAAATCCTTAATGGATTGCTCCACATTACTTTGAAATTGCTCGTCAGCCACTTCACGACGCCCCATCCCAATTACAGAAAAGGAAGCCGGAATTTTACCTTCTACAAACAAATTATACAAGGCAGGGTAAATTTTGCGTTTCGCCAAATCCCCTGTCGCTCCAAATAAGACAAAAGTCATTGAATCCATGAATTATTCCTTCTTCCCATTATAAAAGATGAGGTTATTAAAAGTTACCTGAGGAATTAACGTAACCCATAATACACCCAAAATAAGGGGCAAGTCAATCAAATTTTAGCGAAATCGTGAACATTCGATATATCCTGTAATGATAACGTTTTCTGTGGTATGATTGACGAAAGGAATGAGAAAAAAATGTTAAAAATGTCACAGTTGCTACAACATGATGTAGTTACTATTGGTATACAGAGTTACTTTTAGTATACTGTTTAAAACAACAATGAAATTGAGGGGATTCAGATGAGCGACGACAGGCAGCCCAAGCTTTTGTGCGGTAAGGTGGAACAGTCCTTTCAGATCATCAGCAAAAAATGGACCGCTCTCATCATTCATACTTTGATGGAACATCCCAAACGATTCAGTGAAATTCACGTCTCCATACCTGATCTTAGCAAACGTATGCTGAACGAACGCATCAAGGAGCTAGAGCTTTCCGGCCTGATCCTTCGCAATGTCATCACAGAGCGACCTGTGCGTACCGAGTATTCGCTGACACGCAAGGGAAAGGAACTCGGTGATGCATTGAATGGTGTAGAGAGCTGGGCCGAAAGATGGCTTTAATTGCCAGCAGGAGATCGTCCTACACGGTCTCCTTTTATTGTGTTGCTTTGTAAGGATCATAATACAAGCTAATGCACGAAAATAATGGTACACCCACGCGGCAGCCCATGATTTGGGATTGAGCCAAGAAAGGATGAGACTGATGGCATTTGGCATTACCCGAGAAGAGCTTGCAGCCTGGAAAAGAGAGGTCAGTCGCGGTGAAATTGCTTTTCTGACGCATTACTGGCTGGACGATCGTTTTCCAGGAATCACAACTGTCACCAAGGTAGGTTGTTCTGATTTGGACAAGCTCCGCTTATGGTGCAGCCATAACGGTTTGGAGCCTCGATATATTCATCAGCGTCAGCCCTATCCTCATTTTGATCTGATCGGCAGCAGACAAGCGGAAATTTTACGTAAGTACGGAATGAGCGATCAGTTAAAACGCTTTGGCCTTCATCTTCAAGCAGGTACACGTCCAACCTTTTAAGCCGCAACTCCTAGAGTTGCGGTACTTTTGTTTGCCTAGCGGATAACACCTTGTGTATCCAAATGGCCGCCATCGCCCCTTCTCCCATCGCTACAGTCGCCTGCTCGGCATGAGCTCCCAAATCGCCAGCTACCCATACATTTTCCACATTCGTCATTTTACTGCGTGGATGCGTCTCGATATGCTTGTTATGCAGCAAATGCACACCCAGTTGCTCTGCCAGCTCTGAATGAACATGATTTCCACCAAAGGCCAAAAAGCCCCGTTCCGCGCGAACTACATCTCCTCCATCCAGCCGAACTCCTTCAAAACCTCCAGGTTCCTCCGTTATGATTTGGGAAATCGCTGCTTCTCGATATCCAATTCCTTTCTCTCGTAGCTTGGTCATAAGCTCGTTCGGAACTTCCGACCGCTCGTGATTGACATAAACCAACTGATCGGTGCGTGCTGATAAGATCAGAGCCATGGACGCCCCCGCTTTCCCCGCTCCTATCACCACCGTGCTCCGATCCTGAACCTCATAGCCATCACAATCCGGGCAGACATACACACTGTTGCCCAAGCAGGCCTCAAGTCCTTCCAGCTTGGGAAAACGGTCAGTTAGTCCCGTGGCCAGCAGTAACGTTCTGGAGGAGTATACCGTTCCCTCTTCAATTTCAATGTCAAAAAACTCCTCCTGTTTGCGTGCTTGTATCGCCTTACCCTTAACAAATTCGACTCCCAGTTTTGTTGCCTCATGTCGTCCAAGCCGCCGAAGCTCCTCACCAGAAATACCGTCAGGATAACCCAAAATATTATGATACTGATGGCACAGCGTAGATCGACCATACCCCGAATCTATCACCAGAATACGATGCCTGCTGTATCTTCCCAATTGAATGGCTGCTTGCAGCCCGGCGATTCCTCCACCAACAATAATGCAATCATAGGTCACGCGTTGTTACCTCCTTCATAATGACTTGTAAACAACACCCGTGTTGTCTTTTCATGTGAAGTCTTCTCATATGTAACCTTCTCATCTGATTTTAAACGTAGCATGACCTGCTGACATCCGAATTAATCCCAAAATCAGCACATTTCCAGAGATTAGTCACGTAATCGAATGAATGACAAAAAGCACTGTGGATACCACAGCGCTCTGCTCAGGATGAAACCTGACCGTTAATATTGTCTGACTTATTTAAACGTTTTTACGCGTTCTTCAACAGGTTGGAATTCTTTTTCACCTGGTTGGAAGGTTGGTTTACCGAATGGCATTTCAGCAATCAGCTTCCAGTGTTCAGGAATGTTCCATTCATTTTTTACTTTTTCGTCGATCAAAGGGTTGTAATGCTGAAGGGATGCGCCCAGTCCTTCTTGCTCCAGAGCTGTCCATACCACCAATTGCAGCATACCATTCGATTGGTTGGACCAGATTGGGAAATTGTCCGCATACGCTTCAAATTGTTGTTGCAGACCCGCTACAACGTTGTTGTCTTCAAAGAACAAGACCGTTCCGTAGCCGTTGCGGAAGCCGTTCATTTTCTCAGCCGTAGACTTGAATTGCTCTTCATTGCCTACAACCTCACGCAAAATATCCTCAGTAATATTCCACAATTTGTCATGGTGCTCTCCGAGCAATACAACCGCGCGTGAAGTTTGGGAGTTAAAAGAGGTAGGTGTATACTTAACAGCTTCCTCTACAATCTCTTGAATCTTTTGGTCGGAAATCACTTGTTCTTTGCTAATACCGTAATAGGAGCGTCTTTCTTTCAGAGCTGTGAAGAAGTCTTTAGACATTTTTGTTACCTCCTGAGAAAAATTAATTACTTTTCGTAACCAAATATATATTATACATGTCTTAAAGTCAAGAGATTTCTTTTTAAATATTACCAGTTGCCTGCTATTTTATGCGTCACCTTTGTATTTTTTCTCACTGGAAGAGGTGTGCTTGGTTGCGTCCTTGTCGAATTCCTCCTGACGTTCCATCTTTAAATCCTCTACAGGGATAGCATCTACCGTCTGCTCACTCTCAAAACGGTCGAACAAGCTCTCCTGCTCTGTCGGATACTGCTCCGCATGATCCCGGCTTAGGGTCTGCTCCTGTACATCATGCTCTGTCGGTCCTCTCCCTGACCGTTCCTTCTTTTCATCCTGATCGTGCAGATCATTGTCAAATCGGGTCATTTTGTTTCCCTCCCTCTCGGCTAGGTTGTCCATAGTATACTTTTACCTTCCAGGACAGGGATTAAACGCAAAAAAAGAGAAAATCTCCGCAAAGATTTTCTCTACTTTTCTTATTTATTTTATGTTCTAGTCTTATTTATTTTACGTTGCTGGATGATTCCGAACGGGATTTGCCTGTACACTCATGAAAAAGATGGGTCTTCAGCTTTTCTCCCTCTACGAGCTTCTGTACCAGCTGTGTCCCTGCAGCAGGTGTCATCTGACCATACCAGTCACCTTGAGGGTATACGATCACAACCGCAGCATCGTGACAACGGCCATTACAGCGAGTGCGGGTCGTATGAATATAAGTGTCTGCGTTTTGTTTACGGATTTCATCCCGGATTGCTTGTGTCACTTCTTCACCCTCATGTCGCATACATGTACCTCCATTACAGATCAATACATGATGCTTCATCGGTTCCAATTCAAATATAGCCATAGCTTCCCCTTTAATCAACGGTTGTTGATTGCTTAATGTTTATCTGGATAAAGAACAAGCTGTGCTTTCAACTGCCCAGCTTCAAGGTTCAGCACGATAAATGAATATTCGTCCTCACCACGCTTATCCGTCGGAGAACCGGGATTCAGAACAAGCAGTTCTCCCACCCTTTTGACCACCGGAATATGCGAATGTCCATAAATCAGGCAATCCAATGGTTCTTCCTTAAACGTATTCAGCGCAATATTCTCTGTCGAGCCGCGCCAGCCGTGACCATGGACCATACCAATCCGTCTGCCCTCGACTTCAACGATTCGTTGATAGCCCAAGCGATCTACGATATCTATTCCATCATTGTTCCCGGCAATTCCTTGCACAGGCGCAAAATCCGCCAGGCGTTCATATACGAACCAGTCCGTCCAGTCTCCGGCATGGAGAATGAGATCACTGTCTTTTAACTCCTGTACAAGCCGACTCGGAAGCGCCTTGCTTCGGTACGGCATATGAGTATCTGATAGTACGACGATTTTCATATTCAATTCTCCTTACCGGCGTCTCTACACAGACGAACTCTGGTGTCCAACCCGCTGCTGGAGTGACTGTTCCAGATCTCGCAGCGTGACGGTCTCGAAAAACGCCTGTATTTTCTCTTCTGCCACGGTATATAAACCGTCTAACAAAGCGTCTATGTTCTTGCCGACCTCACAATTATGATTGCTGTCGGTATGAATGGAGAACAACGGCCCTTCATCCTTGGTCGCTTCATATATCATTTTAAGATTAATGTTTGAGCTCGACATGCTCAAACGAAAGCCGCGTGCTCCCGGCGATGAATCAACCAAACCCGCTTGCTTGAGTCGGCTCATAATTCTTCTCACGACAACCGGATTCGTATTGATACTGGATGCGATCAGCGTCGAAGTCATTCGCTCCGGTGCTCCTTCTGCCAGTAGAAGCAGACAATGGATACTAACGGAAAAATGGGTACTCATGTTAACCACCTTTATATGTGTGCCTCATTAAATGTTGTGTAAAATGCATATTACCATCATACCACATTAAAGAGGCATCGACACAGCGCTTACTGCACCTTACTCCGGAAAATAGTCATTTTCAGGACGTAATCGTACTTTCAACTGGCGCACGCTATATTCGAGCTGCTTGACGATGTCCTCCAGTTGACGACGATCAAGTCCGCTGAAATCGGCGGCAGGCTTGGGTGCATTTTTCAAATCACGTATTGTTGCCTGCTGCTCCTGCCACTTGTCCATCAAGTCGGCTATATTCGCATAAAAGCGTTCATAATCCTTGATCACTTCGTCCAGGAAAGCATCTACCTCGTCCGGATCATAGCCACGTATTTTGTTTTTAAACTGTTTTTCATGAATGGAGAGCGCGTCCAGCTGAATGCCCAGTTGTTTAAATAACTGTTTTTGCTTATCCAGACGACGCTTCATATGTTCATCCATCGGTTATTCCCTCCTTAACACACTATTCTTTTTATATCACATTCTAGGCTGGGAATAAAAGTCTCTGCTGATTGCCCAGTCCTGTGAGCGGGTATAAACAAAGCATACGTGCTTACTACATTTAGACCAAAGGAGAGATAGGATCATGAACCATTTGAGCGAATCACAGCTTGCTGAGCTGAAACATATGTTACTGGAGCAGAAAAAGGATTTGGAAAAACATTTTGAACAAAACGGTCAGGAAAACACGTTGTTGGGAGAAACCCTTACAGACTCCACAGGCGAGCTATCTTCCTACGACAACCACCCTGCTGATATAGGGACGGAAACCTTTGGACGATCCCGTGATCTGGCGATTAACGATTCGCTGGAAAGCGAGCTGGAGCAAATCAATGCAGCCCTTCAACGCATGAAGGATGGAACGTACGGAATATGCGTAGAGAGCGGGGAAGAAATTCCATTTGAACGTCTGCAGGCCATCCCATACACCGCGTATACAGTCGAGATACTCCAAATCGGGAGCTATCGAATGACCGCCCTATAGAGGAGCAGGTCATGACTCCGCCACCCAAAGGTGCGGGTGAAGTGCGACAACGAAATGCAGGGCGTTTTGACGATGCGGGTGCATGGGATGCAGTCGAAGAATACGGCACATCCAACTCGCCTGCGACAGCCGCCAAGCGCGATGCTACAAGCTATGATGAAAATATGTGAGGCGCGCGCAAAGACTCGAAGTCTGTTTGTATGCGTATGTATTCGTTGAACTAAAAAAGCAGCTTGTCCTTGTGACAGGCTGCTTTTCTTAACCTTTTGTGATACGGTTATTACTTCTTACCGATTACTCTTATCCAATCATTCTTACCCGATTTCCACCCGTTTCCGACTGTGAGCCGATTCAATACATGCGTCGATCACCTTCATATTGCTGACCGCATCTTCTGGCTCATAAGGCAGCGGAACACCATCAAGCACCGCCTCGGCAAAAGCATTCGCTTGCAGCTCAAAGGAATTAAAGCCTTTAAGACGTTCCTCGCGCGTAACCGAACCGACGTGGACGAAGATTTGCGGTACAACAGACGTTCTTTCCCAGCCGAACATTTTGGGCATCGCGATTGTACCTTTGCTGCCGAGAATCTCCATATTGGAACGGTTTGCAGCCCACATGCCGCAATCAAAGGTGAGGTTGACCCCGCCCGGAAACTCCAGCAGGCCGGATGCCATCATATCAACGTTGTCATGCTCTGGAGAAAATAAGGCATGTACCGTCACCGCCTCGGGCTCCCGATCCAAATACATACGAGCCGCCGATATCGGATACACGCCTACATCATATAACGAGCCGCCGCCCATGCTTTTATTAAAACGCACATTATCTGCCTGATCGGCATTGTTAAACGTAAATGTGCAATGAATCCCGCGAATGTCGCCAATTTCCCCGCTATTGATGATTTCCTTAATTCTTCGATGCTTTGGATGATAGCGATACATAAAAGCTTCTGCAAAGATCACACCCGCACTTTTACAGGCTTCAATCATGCGGATAGTCCCAGCTGAACTGAGAGAAGATGGTTTTTCGCACAAAACATGCTTTCCTGCCTCCGCCGCCCGAATCGTCCACTCTTCATGCAGATGGTTTGGCAACGGGATGTACACCGCCCCGATTTCAGGATCAGCCAACAGCTCCTCATAGCTTCCATAGCTTTTCGGAATATCGAATTCCCGGGCGGCCTCGGCGGCTTTGTCTGCATTACGGCTAGCAATCCCAAGCACTTCTCCGCGTTCAGATTGCTGAATTGCCGGAATTACAGCGATTCGTGCAATCTCCGCAGTACCCAAAATTCCCCATTTCAGCTTTCTACCCATCCTTCTCATCCTTTCGTGGTTAGGAATAGTTGTCTTGTTCCGCTTTATGCAGCATACCTAAGCAACGGTCCAAATCGGTTTTAACCTGCTTTTTATAAAGTCGGGCCTTCTCCTCCCCATCATCTGTAAAATGATAGAGTACAATTTCCTGAAAATCCACGCGGGGGTCTGTCCCTTTTAATCGTTTGGTACGGTAAAAAACACCTTCCTGTACCAGCTCATGCAGCGCTCGGTAGACCTCACTCTGAGGCGGAACATATCCGAAGCTGCTAAACTCATCCTTCATCGATTCGAGCATCTGATATCCATAACCGCGATGCCTCTCCACCATTGTGATCAGATAAATTTTGATAAAAGCCCGCTGGGATATCATAAACGCCATTACACAGCCTCCTCCACACCTTATTCATATACCTCTTATCTTCCATTATAAACCACTCTGTGTCCATACACTATTTCCTTTCATAATGTAAGAGTGTATGAGAACATTCCGCCCCTTGTGACGGGTTGTAAGATGGCGAGAGATATAACATAATGCATTGTTATGCAGGTTGCGAATGGCAGGCCATAGTCTTTTCTATTATGAATTTTTCATATAATGAAATTATATAAATAAAGGATAGACCACTTTTATTTTTTCGTTTTTAAATGTAAAAATCTCGTTGCGGATTGAAACAGCACATCCACAACGAGATCATTAGAAGCATAAGGAAAGCACTAGGTCAGGCTTGCTTTTGTAAGGCTGGCGGACCTTGGGACGGCCGGGGACGAACTCGCAGCCCTACAATCCATTTGCCTAGGGGCATACGAGCCAGCAGCCATGTTCCGGCAATGGAAAAGACCACACAGAGCACGAACGAGGCCAGCGTACGAAGCACATCGCTCCAGTCTGCAAACAGCGTTTCGTCAAAATAGTAGGTCACACGCAGCATAAAGGCATGCATCAGATACGCTCCGTAGGACAACGTTCCGATGGCCGTCAGCATACTCGCCACTTGTCCACCCTTATGGGCAATCCACGTGGCTACCCGATAAGCCACAAAAATAGACGCAACACAATATACAGCCATGATGGGACGCAGCAGAGACAAGTAATTAAAGGAAAGAACCGTACCTCGCGGCGTCTGAAACTGACCGATCATCTCATACAGCAAGTATCCTGTAAGCACGATAAACAGCGGCCAGTAGATCACCTGCGCCTTGGTTATCCAGGCATTCCAGCGTTTGACGTTCATCCCGGCTGCCGCTCCTAACACAAAATAAAAGAAAAAATAGATCACATTCCGGTCAGCATATAGGGTAAACCAAGAGCTAATGATCGGGAGCTGGAGCTTGTCCATCGCGTGGTATACAGGTCCAACTGCGAACATGAGCAAAAAATATAACACGCCCACTCCAGCCAATGCAGCCGGTTGCCATCGTGACGGCAGCAGCGCAGACAAGCGGCGCACAGCATACCGAAACACAGGAAATAACACATAGCATTGGATAATCATAACGATGTACCACAGATGATAGCTGCTTTTTCCGTTCAAAAGCTTCTGCAAAAAATCCAGCGGGTGAATAGTTCCCCCACTTTGAACAAGCTGATTTCCCAATTCGTATAAAAGAGACCATATGATATAAGGTACGATGATATCCATAAATCTTTTACGTAAAAACGTTCCGTACTTTAAGGCTCCATCATAATTGTAAAACAACACCATCCCGGTGATAAATACAAACACGGGCACTGCGAATTTGGAACACAGCAGTAAAAGTGTCATCAAAACTCCGTCCTGGATGCGCGCCCCCTGCGCAACCGCATAATGTGCAACGGAATGCTGAAGAACAACGGCGACAAAAGCCAGTCCTCTCAGCAAAGCGACTTCGGAAATTCTCTCTTTTTGACTCATGTCACTCTCCTGTTATGTTTAGCAAGTATAAATCTATTATAGCGACAATTCTGTAAAAATATATAGAAGGATAAACGTGTCAGTGCAGATCAAGTCCGATTCTTCAACACGTATTTACTTATAAAAAAAAGCAGCCTTCCCGCTTGGGAAGACCGCTGCTTGTTAAACCAATTAGATGTAAGAGGAATAGACTCTATGAGATAACCTACAGATTTCTTCTGGTATCTGTATATGCATCTGTCCGAATATCTGTCACCGGATCATCAACTGTTCTGTAACGATCCGCATTCAGGGAACGGTTGGTACGGAAAATATCATAGACATCTCTGCGATGCTCAGTGGAATCCACCAGCACTAAAATCTTGCCCTGATCGACGTAGGTCTCGTATTGCTGCGCATCATCTTCCGGGATGCCCAGTCCGACCAGTCCACCGACCAAGCCCCCTGCTCCCGCTCCGACAGCCGCTCCGGTGAGGGTAGCTGCAATCGGTCCGGCAGCCAGTATAGGTCCGATCCCCGGGATAGCCAAGGCCCCGATGCCTGCCAGCAAGCCGGCGACACCGCCCACAACGCCGCCTGTAGCCGCACCTGTCGCTACACCCTCCGGTGCTTTGGTGCCTGTCTCTTCGCTAATCGTCCTCAGATCTTCACGATCTCGGGTGATGACAGAAATCTCACTGCTCGGGATACCTTTGCTCTGCAATTGTCCAATCGCCCGAGACGCCTCCTGCTCTGTATCAAAAACACCGACAATTTTCTTTTCGTTATAATCGTTTAAGTTATTCGCCATGATAGTTACCTCCCAAGATTTTGGTGTTGAGTTGAGTGGTTCGTCCTTCATTACCCCGCTATTCTGACGTTTAAACGATTTTTGCGAAAATTTAAAATGCTTCAGCCTTTCAAATTAAACCATTCTATACAAGTTACATATGGAGCCCCTACGTAGTCAGATGGTACTTCCCATCGCTTGTACAGCACCATACTACCTACTCCGTTTTGATGTGAATTTTTCAAATTCAGCGTTTATTCGGACAATGACAGCCGCTGTTCAACGCTTGGGCTTTGCTCTATTGGTCGCCACGGCTTCCAACGGATCATCCGGCCAATAATGCTTGGGATATCGACCTTTCAGGTCCTTTTTGACTTCAAAATATGCCTCGCTCCAGAAGCTGGAGAGGTCGGAGGTCACCTGCACAGGACGCTGGGCAGGTGACAGCAGATGCAGCACGAGCGGCACACGTCCGCGACCAATCCGCGGTGTTTCCCTCATGCCAAACAGCTCTTGCAACCGCACTGCCAGCACAGGTGCCTCGGGATTCGAATAATCGACAGGAATACGGGAACCACTGGGTACACGTAAATGCGTCGGTGCCTCCTGCTCAAGCTGCTGCCGCTGTTCCCAATTCAGCCTGCCGAGCAGCAATTCGCTACCGTCCAGTCGTTGCAGGTCAGACATATTTTTGGCTCCAAGCGCAAAAGGCAGCAGCCACGATTCCAGTGAATCCAGCAGCGCGGATTCCGAGCTGTCCGGCCAATCCTCGGGTGCCGAGAAGTGCATAAAAATCAAACGCGCCTGCAACTGAAGGGTTTGTCGGTTCCAGGACAGCAGCTTTAGACCACGTTCGCGGACGCCTTGCATCAAGGCGGCAGCTATTTCCTCTGCCGGAGGCCGCTCGTAGGACGTTTCCTTTACAACGAGTGAGCCAAGCTGTAACACCTTGCGAGCTCTTACGGCCGAGGCTGAACTATCCCAGTATACGTTGGCTTTTTCCAGCAGCATTTCACCACAATGCTCGATCAGTTCTTGCAGCTCAACCGGTGCCGTCAGCTGAATGACACCGTCTACTCCCTCGTCGTCCACTTCGGCGGCGACGAGATAGGACGAGCGCGACATCCATTCCACTTGTCGGAGTCGCGCGCCCCGGCCGCCGCTGAGCAAAAAGCGGCCGTCCCCCCGGCCTTGCGCAATCCGATCCGGATACGCAAAGGCCAGCAGCAGCCCGCAGGATGCGGAGCCGTCAGGCTCGTCCTGCGCTGCGGCTGCTGTCGGCAGCGAGGCTAATAGCTGCCGGCTTTCCTGCACGATACGGCGAATGACCGTATCGTCTGCCGTCCGCAGCAGACTGTGCGTGCTGCGGGCATGAGCCGCGTCGCGCAGGGCATCCAGCCGCGGGCGCAAATCCGTTCCGCCATGGGCGCGGAACGGGTCGCGCTCTTGCAGCAGCGCAGCCAGACGGCTGGCGGCTGGAGCCAGACCGAGGGTGGTCGCGCGCAGCAGCATGTGTCCGAGGCGCGGATGCGCGCCCAGGGCGGATACCTCGCGTCCATGCGCGGTAATGCCGCCTGCGCCGCCATCGGCGGCGGTATGCAGGCAGCCGAGCTGGCGCAGCAGGTCTGTCGCCTGGCGGTACGCCGCCTCAGGCGGGGCATCCAGCCAGGCCAGCTCGTTAGGCTCGCGCACGCCCCAGGCGGCCAGCTCCAGCGCGAGCGGAGCCAGATCTGCCGCCGCGATTTCCGGGCGGCTCGCATCCGGGAGCGCGGCATGCTCCTGCGCGCTCCACAGCCGGTAGCATACGCCCGGCTGTAGTCGGCCCGCCCGACCGCGGCGCTGGTCGGCAGAGGCTTTGGACACCTTGACGGTGGTCAAGCGGCTCATGCCGGTTCGCGCGGAAAACACCGATTCCCGCGACAATCCGCTGTCTATTACCACCGTAATCCCGGCGATCGTCAGGCTGGACTCGGCAATCGAGGTTGCCAAAACGACTTTGCGGCTACCCAAAGACGACGGGCGTATCGCCTCATCCTGCTGCTCCAGCTTCATACTGCCATACAGCGGAATCACCTTGACATGTGCAGGCAAGTTCCTCGAAGCCAGCTCACGCTCCGTGCGATGAATCTCCCTCGCCCCGGGCAGGAATACCAGCAGATCCCCTTCATGCGCATGCAGCGCTTTTTCCACGGTTTCTGCTGTAAAATCTTCTAATGTAGCCGATGCAGGCTTGGACCTATAAAAAGTCTCTACCGGAAATACCGTGCCTGGACATTCCAGCAATGGAGCGTCTCCCAGCAGACGGCAGACTGGCTCGGCCTCCAATGTGGCAGACATAATTAATATTTTTAAATCCGGGCGCAGCAATGCCTGACTTTGCAGAGCAAGCGCCAATCCTAAATCTGCATGCAGGCTGCGTTCATGAAACTCATCAAAAATAATCAGGCCGACTCCCTCCAAAGCCTGATCATGCTGCAGCATCCGGGTCAGTACGCCCTCAGTAACCACTTCAATCCGCGTGCTTGGCCCTACTTTTGTATCCATACGAACCCGGTAACCCACTGTCTTTCCGGTGGGCTCGCCCAGCGCTTTCGCCATCTGCGCCGCTGCTGCACGTGCTGCCAAACGCCTCGGCTCCAGCATGATCATCTTTTGTCCTGCCAGCCACGGCTCATGCAGCAGCTCCAGCGGTGTAACCGTCGTTTTCCCTGCTCCTGGCTGTGCAATCAGTACAGCCGCCGGCTGAGATTGCAGGGTATTTTTAAGCTCAGGTATAACTTGTATGATAGGCAGTTGTTTATCTGTCAATTGAAATCTCTCCAATGATACGCGGAATGCGTAGAATCTGGGTTTTGCTTCTTTTATTATTGTGAATTTTTCATCACCTGTAATTATTATGGTAGGATATCATTCTCCATCTATTATACAGATATTTAAATTTCCCGTCTGGCTATCGCAGATATGCAAGCCGTATGCAAGCTCCCGATGTCAGCTTCGTGACTTGTCGGGATGCACTCGCGGTTGGATCGTTTTATAATAGGGTTTATATGGATTGTAAAGGACGGAATATAGAAACGAGGTAACTTTCGTATGGAATTACAGGCCCAACCCATCAGAGGACGTTTTGCCCCAACCCCATCGGGATGGATACACTTGGGAAACGCCCGCACTGCGTTATTATCTTGGCTGCATGTTCGTTCTCTGGGCGGAACCTATGTTTTACGTATGGAGGATATTGATATGACTCGGGCTCGCAGCCCATTGGCCCAAGGAATTATGGAGGATTTGCGCTGGATCGGGCTGGAATGGGATGAAGGACCAGACGTAGGCGGTTCCTACGGTCCCTATACCCAAAGCCAACGGCTGGAACGCTTCCAAGCTGCATTAGAGAAACTACAGGGGCAGGATTTGCTGTACCCTTGCTTTTGCAGCCGGGCGGATATTGTGGCTGCCGCCAGTGCTCCACATGGACTGTCTGGTGAAGGACCAGCCTATTCGGGGACGTGTCGCAGTCTTAGCCCTCAGGAAGCAGAGGCCAAATCACAACATAAACTCCCTTCCCTTCGCTTCAAAGTGCCGCAAAATCAGGATTCCGTGATTTCATTTCAGGATCAGGTAGCTGGCCATGTGGCCTTCGGTGCGGCAGAGGGGGGCGATTTTATCGTCAAACGGGCAGACGGCATGTTTTCTTATCAGCTTGCCGTCGTTGTCGATGATGCGGATATGCATATTACCGATGTCCTGCGCGGGTATGATCTTCTCGATTCGACCCCCCGTCAGCTTTTGCTATACCAAGCCCTGGGCTTGCAGCCGCCGCGCTTCGCGCACGTTCCCCTCGTCTTGGGGCCTGATGGACGGCGGCTCGCTAAACGACACGGCGGAGTAGCACTTCGAGCCATGCGGCGGCAAGGAATCACACCGGAAACAGTCATTGGCTGGCTCGCCTATTTTTCCGGGCTGCTGGATTCGCCTGAGCCTGTGAAGGCTGTGGATTTAATTGATGGCTTTCATTTGGACAAGCTACCCAATCAGCCTGTCATCCTGACGAAGCAATTCCTCAGAAGGCTGTCTGAGCTGCAACGTTAATGAGGTGAAGCGTGGAAATCAAAGTATACGGGCAAGGGCATTCCGCCCTCTGCTCCTTTCGCTTCTATTCCCCCAGCCGCTTACGCACAGCCGGCTCATATTCATAAAATACAGACGACGTATTCAGACCTCTTTCCTCCAGCAGCATGCGGAGACGAAGTGATTTTTCAGTCAGCCTGCGACTGATCCGCTGTTGCTCTCCTGCCTCATGGCAAGCGTGAAGCAGATCACGTAGCTGGACACATTCCTTTTGCAGCTGAAGTTCCTCTGGTAAAATGCCCGCATTTTTCAATAGCTTGTACGACATCCGCAGCTCCTCTGGAACATGTGATAAATCCTCGATCACCAGTGGCTTGCCCGCTCCCGGCAAATGATCAAACTCACCTTTCGCCATCGCCTCGGCAATCTTCTGCTCTGCCATTCTGGAGAACATCCCCATCGATCCTATCCACTCCTTGTATAAGCATCCTATGTACAATCTATTTTAAATAAACAAGGGGTCCATTACCACTGTAGCCTACATATTATGAGGATGTTCTGTATTTCTGTAAAAGAGAGAGTTATTCTTCGATCCCAAGCAATTGACATACTTGTTTTCTATATTTTTTCGCCTTGCGTGTTCCATGAATGAGATTGGACAATCGGCTTGCAGGAACACGATAGGTGTCACAAAAAGTTCTCTGATCCATTTGAATTTCGACTAGCCTTTGTTTGATTTTCCAGCCAAAAGGGGTTACAGGATTTCGTTTGTTCATCAACGTTACCACCTCTTCATAGTATAGGAGTTAGAACTTTTTTTGGAGTTCGGGTTTGGAGATTAGGTTTCGCTTTCTGCCTTCAGCAGCACGTTATGCACACACATTAGCTAAGATTTCATTTTGCAGGTTTGGTATTGATTCAATAGTTCATCCAGTTTCATGGATTGTTCAATCACTTTGGGATGCGTTAAAAATCCGTATTTCTTCTGGACTTGGTACAGTCTTTTTCTGGCCCGTTCGACACGAAGTAAAGTCACACCTGTATTCATTATCATGATTCTCCCTTCTGTGTCATATCCTAATATAAAACGTAAACTTTTGGATTTTTCGAAAATTTGCTCGACAAAAAAATGCTTCTGGAGCATTCCAGAGGCACTTTTTAACGTTTTATGTTTATTTAAAATGCAATAGACTCCCATAAGCTGAACTTAAAATCCAACTATTATTTCACTATGCAGTCGGATGTTGCTTCCCCTTATCACCTCCTCCGTATTTCCTGAATAAAGTCAGGTGTGGGTTAAAATCCGTGGCAAAAGCGATTTCTTTACTTACACAGCAATATTCTGCTTCTTCGTTTTCCATATACATTTTATTTATTCAGCTTGGAATCAACACTAAAAAATGATTGATCACTACTAATAATAAAATAATCTTTCTTTTCGTCCTTCTCTAACTAAACTCTCATACTTTGTACACAATCTAAAGTCTGCAAATGGTTTGAACTGCTCAAATAATTTTATGCAGCTAATGAAAAAGGCTTCTTTGTTAATGGCTAATGATTTAGATAAAACGTCTAGTAAGAATCTGAAACCGTATAAGTAATTACCTCTATTGAGGTAGTATTTAGCCAGTTCATATTTAAAACGCATTAATTGTTCTGGGACCACTTGAAGACTGTACATATCAGCTGATGACTGCTGTTGGGTGATAAAATCAATCTCCGTTTCAAACTGCTGAAGTATGTCATCTACATCAATCTGATATCGGTTAGCCGCCATCATAATGTTCAGCAGTTTTGCAACCATTTCTTTTTCAGTGGTATCTGACTACACAGTAATATATTTAACATAATCGTTTAGCACACCTACATCTCCAGATAAAAGTTTGTATGTGTAAATATTACCTTCTGCCCAGTGCTTGAATAAGTTAACCCAGTGTTGGGTTTCCTCATCAGTCTCTTTGACCCAATCTAAATTAGCGTAGGCGTATGTATATTGCAGAGCTTGTTGATAATCGCCTTGAGCCTCACAGACACCTGTCAACAACAGGTCAGCATAGGTGATGTACACAAACATGGGACGACTTAACTTCTTAGAAGACTGATTGCGCTCTCGACTCTTCTGTTGATGTTTCATCGAATACTGGACTTTTGCTTTCTCCCTCATTTTTCTCGCGGTTTCATCCAACCTGTCCCATTTACGCAAGGACCTATACACGTTAGCCAAATCCTTTAATGCATCAAGTTGCTCTATTTCGTCCAGACGCTCAACAAAAGCTTCAAATAGCGTAGCTGCCCTGAGATTGCGGCTTTGATCGTCTCCAACTTGAATGGTGAACATACGATACTGACAGACTGCCAAGCGCTCGGAATGCTGGTACTTCTCCCCTTCTGCTACACTCTCATAGAGCAGCAGTGCGGCGGCATGTTGCCCCTGTGCAAATAATGTTTCTGCAATGTCAAATAGTCTGGGCGAATACATCAGCTTGTCCATGATTTGTCCAACGATTCGTCGGATCGCATCCAGCTTGTCCAGCTCCGCACAACGATATAACAACGGCTCAATTCGGCGCATATTGGGGGAACGTTCGATAATGTAGTTTTCTATGTACAAGTCGTAGAAGTAGCCTTCCGGTAAACCCATAGCCACAGTGATTCGGTCTAGCTGCTGTACGGAAACAGGACGATGCTGAGTAACCCAATTACTAAGCGTTCTTTGATGAACACCTGAATATTCCGCAAATTGAGCCAATGTCATGTCATTTTGTGTTAGATAAGCTTCAAACTCTGCCGAAATCGTAGGTGTATGCTTCAAGTCATAACCACCCTTCACATAAAAATCCCATTATTGTAAAAAACATACTTTATTCTTCTCCAAAATTAACCATCTGTCAATATATTATGCAACTAATGTTTGTAATAAATAAATTGCATAACTCACACATAAGGGGAGATTGTGAAACGAGTAGCAAAAGTAGAATTGGATTGCCTAAATAAAAGATTTCACAATGTTGACATGACTATTTCATTTTCCCATATACATTACCACCAGTAAATGATGTAGAGGTTGCAGGTAGAAATTCTATGACTTTTTTAATTTAATGAAAAATCCCCTGATTTTGATCAATCAAGGGATGCATAAGTTCATTTCTCTCGCTTTGATAATACGAAGTTGATTATTTCTCCAGTCACAATTCCTATCAAAATTGCATAGATACCCATAGCACTCATCTTATATCACAAAGCGTAAAATAACCCTATGGACGGTAAGTCTACGGGATCTGATAGTCAATTTCAATTCACGCACTCACATGGAGTGCGACTCACCTTTAAGGGAGTTTGGTATTGCGGGAATGAATTTCAATCCACGCACTCACATGGAGTGCGACCTTTCCGTTCTTCATTCGTTGCACCATCCTGTCGATTTTAATCCACGCACTCACATGGAGTGCGACTACTATATCAATGGCGAATTTATAGGTACATCAGATATTTCAATCCACGCACTCACATGGAGTGCGACGCAAATTTCCACATATCACGGGGAGTATGTGCTATTTCAATCCACGCACTCACATGGAGTGCGACGTTGCAAATGGTTTTGTTAAAAGATAGTTCTACTAAAATTTCAATCCACGCACTCACATGGAGTGCGACGGCTGTGTCTTCCCATACAATTCTTCTTTAGACTTAATATTTCAATCCACGCACTCACATGGAGTGCGACCACCTGGATGCTCTTCACCGGGAGTCACTCCTTTAATATTTCAATCCACGCACTCACATGGAGTGCGACCAAAACGACGAAAAGCAATATTTTGATCTACGCAGTATTTCAATCCACGCACTCACATGGAGTGCGACTTTAGACTACTATGTTTTGAATACTTAATCGTGAATTTCAATCCACGCACTCACATGGAGTGCGACGCCTCACGCCCCACGAAATACCCTGCTTCACAATATTTCAATCCACGCACTCACATGGAGTGCGACTCCGCAGCTCCGCAAGTGTACCGGAAGGTAAAGACGTATTTCAATCCACGCACTCACATGGAGTGCGACTGTATCTGGATCGTTATATAGTTATGCCCGCTCAAATTTCAATCCACGCACTCACATGGAGTGCGACAGCGAAAATGCAGCAATTCATACCCTAATGATATCAATCCCACAACATTATCGCAAAAAATGATTCCAAATAAGCTTGGATCAGCTATTGACTTTTACGGATAAATAGCAAATTTAATATTTTTCGACATTTTTCGAGGTGCGAAGAACCTGGGGTTTTTATGTGAGCTTCACATTCGCACCTTATAAAATAAGTAAGCTTTCCATTCCAATCCACACACTCCATACAGAGTACGACAGGCCGATTATCAAATGTGACTTGTGATTGCCAAAAATTTCAATCCACGTACTCATATAGAGTCCGACTCTAGTGAACCCTTTAAGGGGTGCAAGAGCCTCCAATTTCAATCCACGCACTCATATAGAGTACGACTTTTGTCATTAACAGTGCGATGCTTAGAGTCTTCATTTCAATCCACGCACTCATATAGAGTGCGACGCGAAAATTATTTTGGCAAAGATGATGAACTTAATGATTTCAATCCACGCACTCATATAGAGTGCGACGTGAAAGACAATGATGATTATTGATACGGTTTGGTGATTTCAATCCACGCACTCATATAGAGTGCGACTCCGATTCCTTTGGATGGCCCTTTTAAGCAAATCATTTCAATCCACGCACTCATATAGAGTGCGACTAGTCAGGGCTTCTGGAAATGTCTTAATTAATTATTTCAATCCACGCACTCATATAGAGTGCGACAAAGATAGTCTGATTCAAAACGCTGCCCTTCGTATATTTCAATCCACGCACTCATATAGAGTGCGACGGAGCAACCTGGAGTGCGGAGCTGGTGTCCGTGCCGATTTCAATCCACGCACTCATATAGAGTGCGACAGCGAAAATGGGTCTAATCTCCCCTATTTAAGTAATATTCTAGCGTTATTTCAGCAAAAACGCATCTATTATTACCTCATCCCCTTACGATCATTTACAACTTGTTCACATTCGACACGCTATCGACAAAATCTGAGGTGCGAATCCCCCGGGGAATTCATGTGAGCTTCACATTCGCACCTGAACAGATCGCTTTCAAAAAATTACTTTGCCATAGCAGCAAATACCTGCCTGAACTTATTTCAACTCTGCCAGTTCTACCACCTGTGAAGAGACAGCGCACATTCGAATATATTTAATTCATCGATAGCGCATTTAAAAGTAGGGTCCCACCAGTTAACACCTAAGCTGAACGTTCCGGCTTTGGATGTATATACATTCGGAAATATCCACTACATTAATGAGAAAAATACTTATGTTTTCGAAAATCATAAAGGTATCTGTAAAATATTTTATGAAGACGTTCGGCAAAATTTGAGTTATTAACCCTGTTCATCATACCGGCTGCATTACCTGCATAAACCTTCCCATCCGCCCCAGCGCCTTCTCCAAATCGACGAGCGAGGCTGCATATGAGCAGCGAATAAAGCCCTCTCCGCCTGATCCGAATACATGTCCCGGTACGAGCGCCACCTTCGCTTCTTTCAGCATTCGAAGTGCAAACTGCTCAGATGACATGCCAGTAGAAGTAATTGAAGGGAAGGCATAGAAAGCCCCCTCAGGCTCGTGACAGGCAAGCCCGATTGCATTCAAGCCGGCCACAAACAGCTTGCGGCGTTCATTGTAACTCGCCATCATCTCATCCTTGGCAGCCAAGCCATGACGCAATGATTCGAGCGCGGCAATCTGTGCAATGGTGGGCGCACACATGGCTGTGTACTGGTGGATTTTCAGCATGCCGGCAATCAGCTCACGCGGACCGCACGCATAGCCCACCCGCCAGCCTGTCATCGCAAATGCTTTGGAAAAACCGCTGATGACAATCGTACGCTCCTTCATGCCCGGCAAGGAAGCGATACTGACATGCTTTCTCCCGTAAGTCAGCTCGGCATACACTTCATCCGAAATGACGACCAGATTATGTTGGATAATAAGCTCTGCAATCGGCAACCAATCCTGCTCCGTCATAACTGTTCCGGTCGGATTGCACGGATAATTGATCATTAAAGCCTTAGAATGAGGCGTAATTGCCGCTTGCAGCGCTTGCGGGGTCAGCTTGAACTGCTCCTCTGCCGTAGCCGCTACCTCTATAATTTTACCGCCATGCAGATGGGTAATTGGTTCATAGGCAATATAGCTTGGGGCCGGAATCAGCACCTCGTCACCCGGATCTATTACTGCCCGCAGTGCCAGGTCGACGGCTTCACTGCTTCCCACCGTCACGATCATTTCCTGCTCGGGGTCATAAGAAAGCGCAAAGCTGCCGGAAAAATAAGCAGAGATCTCCTCGCGCAGCTCCATTAAGCCGGCATTTGAAGTATATTTCGTCTGCCCTTCACGCAATGCCTGAATGCAAGCTTCACGTACCTTTTCCGGTGTAATGAAATCAGGCTCTCCGACCCCAAGGGCGATTATATCTCCTTCTCCGCCTGCTGCATTCAGATCAAAAAAAGCGCGAATTCCCGATGGCCGAATATCCCGTACACGCGAGGATACAAACCGCCCTATACCCTTTTCAATAAACATATTACGCCATCCCCCATTCCTGTTTCCGCTCATGGAGCGAGATGGCAATAATATGGTCCAGCAGTTGTGAAAAGGTTATACCCGCAGCTGCCGCACTCTTCGGAAGCAGGCTGTTGGCGGTCATTCCCGGTAATGTGTTCACTTCCAGCACGTAAGGCCTATCCTGACGCAAAATCATATCGACCCTTGCATAGACCTTGCATTGCAGCAGTCGGTAGCTGGCCAGTGCCGCCTCGCGCACACGTTGCTCAATAACGGGAGGAAGCTCGATCACCTCCTCCTTAGCACCACCGACCTCATATTTCGCTTTGTAGTCGAACCACTTCGAACGAGCGGAGCTAATACTAATAATCGGCAATACCTCGCCGTCTAAGATCGAGCAGGTAATCTCCGTCCCTTTATAATAGGGCTCAATCAAGATCGCTTGATCCAAGCTGCAAGCCTCCTGAACAGCCGGCAGCAGCTCCTTCTCATTCTGTACAAGCTGGATACCAATGCTTGATCCCCCCGTATTCGGCTTCACAATAACCGGGTAGCCCAGACGCTCCACCACCTGCGGATCATAATCGTCCATCCCCTGCCAGCAAAGACCTGCAGGCGTATGCACACCCGTTGCCTTCAGCAGCGTCTTGGACAACTGCTTATTCATGCATAAGCTGCTTGCCAAGACACCGCTGCCTGTATACGGAATGCCCAGCGTTTCCAGCGCTCCCTGCACCGTACCGTCCTCGCCATACTGACCATGCAGTGCCAGCAGCGCGATATCGATGCCTGCCTGCTGGACCTGCACGATTAAATCCGCTCGCTGCTCGATCACAATGGGAATCACTTCATAACGGCTGCGATCCAAATGATTGATCATCTCCTGACCTGTTTGCAGAGAAATCTCACGCTCAGAGGAAATACCACCCATAATAACGCCAATTTTCATCATGACACCTCATTTTTCTTCAAAATCATTATGTGGATACGGATTGTTCTTCCGATCGCTGGTGCTTCTCCAGAACAATATTTCATCTCTATAGCTCTTTTCTTAATCCTTATGTCTTAGGAAAGCTACGCGCCTGTTTACCTATTATTTGAATACCCCGTTCGATATTTTCATCCGTTACTCGTGAAAAACCAAGCCGCAATGTATTCGTCCCTTCGCCTTCTTGAATAAAAAACCTGTCTCCCGGTGTAAAAATGACGCCCTGTTCTGTGCAATCTTCTAGCAGTTGGCGTGTATTCACGCCTGCCGGGAAGGTAAGGAACAAATGCAAGCCCCCGTCACCAGACACCTGCGTCTCAGGAAGATGTGCTTCACAGCATGCCTTTGTCAGCTCATATTTGCGCTTATACTCTGTACGTGCTTTTTTTACATGTTTATCGAAATTTCCATTAAGCATATATTGGTATAAAATCGATTGATCGATTGTTGAGGTATGAATGGTGCGCGCACGCTTAATGCTTTCCAAAGTATCAATCAGCGCTCGGTCCCCAAGTACCCAGCCTACTCGCAATCCAGGGAACAGCACCTTGGAGAAGCTGCCAATATAGATTACTCCGTTCCCATGCCCTGCTGACGCTATTAAGGGCGCAACATGCGCTCCCGAATAGCGCAGCTCCTCATTAAATCCATCCTCGATTATCGGGATTTGATAGCGCATCATTAATTTCATAACGGCGCTGCGCTTTGCTGGCGACATGACAATGCCTGTCGGATTGTGATAGGAAGGAGTCAAATAGGCCAGATCGAAGCTATTGGTCTGCAGTACCGCTTCTAGCCACTCCACATCAATACCGTCACGCTCCATCGGAATACCGGTAATCTCAAATCCTTGCAGCTTCAAATTTTTGATCGCTGTGTAATGGGTCGGATTTTCACAAATTGCTGCTCCGCGGCGTCCAGAAGGGCGTAAAGCCGACAGCACAATGTCAAAGCCTTCTGTAAACCCGCCTGTAATCAGCATATCCTTGCCGCTTATATCGACGCCCTTGTTCTCCATATAATGCATCAGGTAATCAATCAGCGGCTTGTAGCCCTTGGCATAGCCGTAGTTGAGCAGCACCTGCCCTTCGATTGCCATCCGGTCCATAAAGGCTCGCCTTACATCCCCCAGATCAAACAGCTGCTCATCCGGAGCGATGCTTGTAAACGAGATAGTTCCTTTTTGGGCACGAATGCCCTGCTTCATCATATCCAGATCAACAGCCGATACAGCATACTCGTTCATTCTTGTCTTCCAGTCGATCTCCCAGGTGGCAGAGCTGTCAGACCCTTCGTTATCTACATCCGACTGGCTCACCATTGCGGCCACATAACTACCCTTTCCGGGAATCGCATACGTAAATCCGTCATCCTCCAAGCCTTCATAGGCTGCAATGACTGTATTGCGGCTCACCTTAAGCAGAACGCTCATTTCTCGTGTGGAGGGCAGCTTCTGATCCGCCTGAAGCGCCCCTTTTATAATTAAACGATTGACGTATTCTTTTACTTGTATCGAGACCGGACGGTCACTGACGAGCTTGAAATCCTGGAACATCCTTCATCGCCTCCCCCTATAATGATGGCATACAAGACGAGTGAAAAAAAAGAACCACCGTACTGGATTTTTCATCCTTCGGTGGTTCTTCCGCATTTTATCCTCTGTACGGCCTCATCTCCTAGCCTCATTCTACCGCCTAACCAGCCGAGCAAAACCATATGCCGTAACGACCAACCGTGAATCCTGCCGCATCGTCAATTTGTCAACTGGAGTGCGACTTGAAGGCCTTCAAATCTTCCGCATGCTGGACAAATTTGAACTCATATAGAGTGTGACTGTGTATAAGGACATTTCCGAATACATAGCATCAAATTTCAATCCACGCACTCATATAGAGTGCGACGATGATAGATATGCCAGTGGATATGATAGACGAATTTCAATCCACGCACTCATATAGAGTGCGACTGTGATTACGCAACTTTTAGGATGGCCGTCTTCGTAATTTCAACCCACGCACTCATATAGAGTGCGACTTCTATACCTATGTTTTTGCTGTATCGCTTGGCTTATTTCAATCCACGCACTCATATAGAGTGCGACTTTCTCTACCGCCCTTCTACCATTTACGACTGGTCATTTCAATCCACGCACTCATATAGAGTGCGACGCAGCAAGTGCAGCAAGCACGAGGACGAGTAGGGATTTCAATCCACGCACTCATATAGAGTGCGACTGTGAGACTCCTTTCGTTACTCAAAGCAGTTTAATTTCAATCCACGCACTCATATAGAGTGCGACGGGCTGGGTCTGCTAAAAAGCCTGCAGGTATGGCAATTTCAATCCACGCACTCATATAGAGTGCGACCCAAGCGGATAGGACAAAAAATCAAGCAGCTTATTATTTCAATCCACGCACTCATATAGAGTGCGACGCTGCGATTGATAGGTCGCGTCTGCCACAGGTATTGATTTCAATCCACGCACTCATATAGAGTGCGACAAGCCTGCTCACGGTTTAGTAAAGCATCAGGACGATTTCAATCCACGCACTCATATAGAGTGCGACTGTTGAACTACCAGTATCAGGAGTGCCCGATGAAATTTCAATCCACGCACTCATATAGAGTGCGACTTGGTTTTATCTATTTTGTAAACGGATTAGGCAGATTTCAATCCACGCACTCATATAGAGTGCGACCGCGAAAATGAAGTAATTAATACCCTAATGATATCAATTCTCCACATTGATGCAAAAAATGATGCCCAATAAACTTGGATCAACTATTGACTTTTATGGATAAGTAGTGATCCCAATACCTTTCGACAAATTTCGAGGTGCGAAGGACCCGGGGAATTCATGGGAGCTTTACATTCGCACCTTCACTTCACTGTTCAATTAAACCTCTAACAACCTTCCATATCCTGCGTTGGTCTTCCCACCAATGCCTTCATCTCTTAGCGCTCCGAGCAGGATTGCTTTTGCCAAGCTTAGCCATTTCATAGCTTGTTCCTGCTCTCCCTCACAGGTTAATATGATGCGGAAATGAGCCGACGCTGAAAGAAATGAAATAGGGACAGGAGAATCATCGTCACGTGGAGCCTCGTATTCAATGTCCTTATGATAAGGCTCTACAATAATGCCGTTATAATCCTGGTGATGCGGTGTAAGCACATCCTGTTTGAGCGCTGTGCAAACTGTTTCTGGCGTGGGAAGGGCGTCGTGAAATTGAATACATCCAGCTGATGTTTGTGTGCCAAATAAAATGTCGTAGTCGGCTCCTGCACGCTTCAATGCTGGGTGCTGATCACCCAGTTGTCGATGTGCATAATGCGAAGCGACACCCTTCAGGGCAGTTCCTGGAAGGTAAGGCACACCATAAATACGGTGCAAGGCCAAACCAGTCTCAAGCACGGAGTCCCCTCCGTGCCCAATGACGAGCGATGTTTGTGACCTAACCACAATAGGCAACAATGTAGTGGCTCCAAAGTTCTCATGCTTGCAGTATCGTGTATAGTAATGTTCATACCAGCTTTTTTTTGCCGTGTTCCAGTCCATTTCATAAGCCTTGATCAGTTTCTGGTAGAAAGCTCGTTTGGCATCCCCTCTACCATCCTCTTTGCTAGCAATCAGTTTTAAGGACATATCCTGCGAACCTTCGTTACTCTTCGTCATAGCCAGATGGGCGTTCATGAGATGCCCTCCTGTTCCGGTGTATCCGCTCCTTGTTCGATTTTCAGAATGGCTTCCGCATACCGCTTAAACCAGACGGAGGCACTCAGTACCCGCCGCGACAAGTGAAGATAGTCTGCGTTTTGTTTTTCGAGTTCTTCTTTCCAAGATTTATCGAGATCAAGCGCATTCCGCATATGCTGCAAATATAAAGCATGTGGACTTTCTACGCTCTTGGACTTCGCCTGAAAGAAGGTAACGGCCAGACGTAAACCGTTGGTCAGAACGAGCGAAGGAAAACGGTGACAGAGCTGCCCATATTGCTGGGCAACGACGGAGTCCGCATCTAATGACTTTATTCCTTCAAATGCGGCCTGCGCGTACTCATGCTGGGATGATTTCATTGATCTCCGCCTCCCGAGAGGCGGCAGCGCACGCGCCCTTTGCCGACACTTGCATTGCCTCCAAGTTGTAAGAATATTTCTTTTTTCATATGTTGAAGATTGGAAATCCGTTTGGAGATATCTGACGATCCATCTACCCGATCACACCAGATCATTCCGTAAAAGATGGCTTCTGTAGGTACATATTCCTCATACCATAGCGCACCCGCTTGCGTAGTTTTCGTATCTTCCTGTATTCGAATGCGTGGCGTAATCTCACAACACATCGTTGTAAAGTATCTGAATGTGTCGTCCGATACTAATACAAGCCGCTCGATGAACATCTGCTTTGAATAAGGTTCATTTTCATCGAACAGCATATTCGCCAGCCAACTCGCCCAGGTGGTAAAGCCATGCGATATTTCCGCCTTACCATAGAACTCGTCCAGGAAAACTTGCTGTTGGCTGTCCACTACAGAATCTGTAGTTGTCCAAGCGATTTCACCGTTTTTCGCATCTTTCTCAAATTGATCTAAATCTGGAATATCCAAAGACATCCCCATCGCTGCTGCATCTCGTACTAGGCGTTTCAGTACCATAGGGGAAGTAACATAAGCGAAGGTTCCATATCGGCTGGCTACCGGAAAAGCAAGAATCCGTCCATCGGAAATAACAAGCGCTCCAGCTTCGGTCCCATTGTTATCTGATTTACCGAATGCTTGCTTGAACCAAGCGTTTTCTCCCTCTTTAACTCGATAGTAATCTCTCTTTACCCCTTTCATGCTACTACCAGGAATCATAGGCCATTCAGTCACCTTCTCGCGCATAATAGGCAAATCAATTGCCCCAAGTCCTTCTCCCGAACCGATATGTAGTGGAGACAAACAGTGTATCCAGTACCACTGGCTTACATTTTCCATTTCCCTTGCTCCTTTATAGTAGGTTTATTTATTATTTGTTCTTTTGAGTTGTGTCTGTAATGTTCCATTTCCCCCATAAAGCCAATCCATACCCGTCTTCTTTGTCAAAAGCCTCTTTGCGGCGATTCGTGTCCGACACGGATTGTAACCACATCTCCTTCGCCAAATCAGCCGCATCCCCTTTGGTGACTTCAAAGAAATATACGCTTCCTGCTGGAACCATGCGCCGAACCGCCTTTTCGCTATACAAATCATCCTTCGAGTAACTCCATCCCGATACAGGCTGCCACCGTGGGACACAAGCCCAGCGCAATTGAAGCTCTACTCCGCACTTCCATAGATTTTTAGTTTGGAGATTTTCGTCCAGCCAGCCTGGCAACCAGCCTTTTCGGAAATAAGCAGGAGTCGCTAATACCATGCGAATATATGACGCCCCCTGCATGCTTTCTTGAATGGCTACGGGACAATTCCATGACAAGTCATCTTCCATCTCACTGAAGTGAGCCAGTCTGCGCTTGCCCCCCATGGGATGCAGTTCTGATATTTTGCCTGTACAACCGGACATATGCTCTCCAAAGTCAATCTCAGCCTCCACAGTGAACTCTGGTGGAAAAACCAGTGATTGTGTCGAAAATAGTTGCTGTTCCTTGGCGGTATACGTCTTGGGGTCGATTGCAGTATGTGTACGTTCTTCACGAATAAATGCGGGCAGAAAAGGTGATGTTTCACTAGCTGCGTGCAATGAAATGTTTTTCTGATCCAGACGCCATTGTTCGAGAAGCTTGGACCACGTTTCTTCTGACTTGGAACCTGTCAGCCAATGCACCATTTGCTCCTTCGAGATGT
This sequence comes from Paenibacillus sp. BJ-4, assembly GCF_020404765.1. GTDB lineage: Bacteria > Bacillota > Bacilli > Paenibacillales > Paenibacillaceae > Paenibacillus. Next base: position 323,699 of record NZ_JAIVEM010000006.1, on the reverse strand, counting down.
ATGCTGGTGCTTCCTTCATTCCTTTGTGTGTTCCTGCTCCAAGTGGCGGCCAGAGCACATCTGCCAGACGTCCTTCCTGACCTACACCAAAAAATCCCTGTCTGTCATGTTGACCCCCTGTCAAGTTAACTGGTTGGATGAATTGGATACTGGCTTTCCCATGTTCTTCATATATTTCAGCGTCCTGAGGCATGGCAAAATACAAGCTTTCTCGGTATTTGTATATTGGACCTCGAACATTCAATTTAGCAAAATGGTTAAGGCTGAGGAACGACTTCCCTTCTTGTGCTTGTTCCCTTTTAGCCAGCATCGTGCGGATCGTACCCGCAAGCATACTTGGCGTGACATCGCTTAATGTGTGGGCCCGGATTCCCGGCGTAGCGCTAAATGGTCTTCCGTCCCGTACCATAATAGGATCAAGAGGTTTTACTTGCAGTCGTTTCTTCATAAGTCGCTCCCCCCTTTTCCAAATGAATCGTCAAAATGAGTTGCTCTGCCAATATCCGAAATCGTTCTAATGGCTCTTTTTCGGTATCATATAGTTCCTTCAGTTTAGGAATCCACTGCTCTTGGATGGTTTCCTTATCTATTCTTTCCGGCTTCTTCTTGAACGCCAGACGCTCAATCTCCATCCAGAGTAATTCCGCGAGCAATTTCTGATCACTGAGCCACGATGAGCCCTTAGCCATCTCCTCGTAGCTTTGGTACATGCTGCGGAGTTCATAGGCAAACTGGGCAGAAAAAAACACTTTATGATCGCGCAATGCCTTCATTTGCTCCACAGGATGAAGATCAAATGGCATGGCTACTTTTATCAGATCGCCCCCGCCCCGCTTGTGAAAGTGGACCGCCAGTGCATTACGCGTTCTCTTGGCCTGGCGTTCTGCTTCATGTGCCATATGACGCACTTCTTCAAGAGGTTCAAGCATATGAGCGATCACTATTCCCACAGAGAGAGTCGGGTTTGAGATTACAGAACCCATTTTATCTATAAAAGCCTTCCGCAATTCATTGGCTGCATCCAGACATGTATGAACTGGCAAATAGGCCATGACATCATCTCCGCCACCATAAACAAGCTGTCCCTGATGCTTTTTCATAATTTTTACTGCCTCCAGAGCAAATCTGGAGAGCGCAGTTGAAAATTCAATATGGCTTTGCTCATCCTTAATGTTGCGAAGATGTTCACCCATGCGATCACCGTCAGCAACTAGAAAAGCATAATAAGGAGTTGGACGGACAAAATCAAACTGATGATCCCTTGATTTCTCCTCCAACTGGACATACATCTGCTCCAACTCGTTCGCGATAGAATCTTTGAGGTTCTCTTTACGTTCCTTGGGAACCATAACGCATTCTTCAAGATAATCCTCGATTCGACGTTCATAAAAAAGACGCGCGTCATAGGAATTGGAATCTAGCTTGTTTGCTGGCTTTAAATTCTCTTTTCCCAACAATTCATTCACGGTATGCAAATAATCGGTCACTGCCGAACCTATGAAAGTAACGTCACGAATTTGGTCTTGGAAAGGCAGAAAGGCCGTTTCGCAAACCGAAAGAAACCGCTCTTGGTCAGGGTGAAGTATTAAAGACAACCGTTTAATGACGGAGATGGCGTCTAAGGTCTCGTGTTCTTTAATTCCCAACCGTAAAAGCCGCTCAATGTTCCTATCGTGGTTGATCCATACTGATTCACGACCGCCGTCCAGAGAAGATTTTTTCTCACCATACATCGCGCCTGGGTCGTTCTGCTTAAAATCCCGCAGGGTCTTACGGGCAGCTAATAATTGTTCTGTTCTGCTTAATGCTTCATCGTAATTTAGTCCTTGCATCGCTGTCCAAGCCGCTTGAAACTCAAGTAAATCGCTGACTTGTCGGTCCCACGTGCGTATATTAATAATACGCCCAATTTTCTCCTCAGCCGCTCTGGCATACTCCTTCCATTTGCCTTGGATAGCCCTTCTGACTTGCCAAGCAATCTTGCTCGGCTGATCTGTATCCATTATCCCCAGAATCTTGTTTGGTGCACTCATTTTCTCTACTTGTTTGGAGTTTGTGACCGTCACCATCGCAGGAAAAACCAATCGGCCACCCAGTTCCCGGAATTTCCGTGCTCCCGCTATACTTAATTCAGAGAGCAAATATGAGCCAAACCATAGATCTCGCGTTCTACGTGCCTGGGCGATAAATTCTTGCACAGGTCCGATGGAAAACATCATCAGTATCTCTTCAGATTTGTGCTCTTGCAAAATTTTCCGACCTCCTTACTGTTTAAAAAAGCCTCAACAGCAGACATATAGACTTTTTTATTATCTTGCATAGGGTTATCATCATATGAAATGTCAGGGTATATTTCTTTTGTTCCAACTTGCTTTACAGTTCTACCGTTTGCCTCTAAATCAACCCCCTCCAACATAGGTTGATTTAGGACAGCCACTATTCCAAGCGACTTATGAGGACTACAGGCTAGTGGCTTTAAAATTACCGGAGAAGCAAGGCGATCCTTGTTTTTGGGAACAAGTTGCGTTTTGTATGGTTCCTTTTCCCATCGTTTTCTATTACGGAGTTCTTCATAAGATAGGCTTTTGTCCTCATCCATTTTTTGCTTAAACTCAAAAATAATTGGTAAACCAAGTTGTGCTCTTGGAAAAGCAATCAGCTTATCAGGTTTACTGGCTGGACATTTTTTCTTATGTTTGGGATGTGCCATACCTGTAATCGTTCGAATGGAATCTGCTTCCGGCCAGTGGCTTCTTCCAGGTTTGTGTTTATCTTTCCCTTTGTTCGCACGTCTGCGAAATAGGCGATAAGCTTCAATTGCCTCATTCCAAGCATCCTGTATCCCCTCTGTATGGGGACGAAATTTAATGTGTTTGCAGAGCGTTGGCCATTTACGACTTTGATTCGCCTGTAACAGATTCAAATCGTACTTTTCTATTTGTTTATCAAACCACGGCAAAAAATTTTCATGGGTACAGTTATCTATAGTAGGAGAAATTCCCTCACAATATAAACTCCCACACCCTCTGCGTGTTCTTGCCCCTACTCCACCGAAGTTGATCCAGGCCCATAGTGCAGGCTCTATCTCTTTGCGTTCTATTTCTTCAAGATCCATAGATTTTGCAATATCATCGAATGGTTGCTTATAAATGATATGAAGCTTGAATGTATGCCCAATAGTGTGCTCGATAGAGTTCTTTTTAGCAGTATCCACTTCGGCGCCTGCTGAATATAACGCATATTTGGGAAAATGAATTCTACCTGTAGACTTAGAGGTCGTTTGCTCAATCCAAATCTTCACGCAACTTGGCCGACTTGTATCTCCAAAAATCTCTACTTCTCGTTTGCGCAGTTCATATACATTTTCATAAGCTGCACCACGCGTTGCCCGCCACCAGAAACGTAACTGTCCCCGCACCGTGCCTGTACGAACCAATTGTTCTGTATCAATCTGCCCTGCAAGATAGCCTCCCCCAAACATAGGAGTCACGACCGTTATGTCATAAACGTTATGCAGATTAGCAATTTGAGCGATACTTTTTTCCAGACTGGAGATAGTGGTTTCAGGACTTTCCAGTTTTCTTCCCATGCGAGTCTCCTTTCTTAATCCATCTATTTAATTGGCATCCTCTTCGATACTGTCGTCCCCGATTGCTGTAAGCTCTCTAAAAGCTTTGGCATAAGCGAAATGAGGAAACAACATAGGGTTATTCAGCAACATGAGCAACTGGTTAAGCTGGAAGTTTAAGGTCAAAAGCGGATTGCCTGGTATTTTCAAATCACTCAGCGTATTTTCAAGTGACATGGCGTTTTCCGAAAATTTCAGTTCGCTATATTGCCCGCTGTCCACTTGTATTTTAAACCCTTGCTTATCTTCATCTTTCCAGTTTGAAGGAATCACGTTCATATTACCGATATTTTGTATCCCAAGATTCAATTGATCCCCCCACCAGCCAAGCTTTTCATTCTCGTGTTCGACCAGCAAATCAAATTCTCTGACAATTCCTTTACTACCCGGCTCAACTCTTTTTAGCAGAATAAAATCGAATGCCCCTTTAATATTCTTTGCAACTTGATCTATGGCTGTCTGTTGTTGTCTCTGGAAATTGCTTGCAAGAATAAAAATAGGTCGAGTACGTTGCTGCGTTTTGTTTGTGATCCCAGTTACATACCCCTGCACCATCCGCGCAATGCCCGTCGTTCGTGGTTGTAAGTTTTTAATACTTTCTGTCCATTCTATGATTTTTTCATATTCCCAATTTGTACTCTTGCACTCAATAGCTACCACTACGGCTTCGATTGGAATGAACTTGAGCGTATTATATTGGAAGACGTAAGGTGTATACTGCTCATCGTAGACAGCAATATCCACTTCCCTGGATCGGTTATTGTTCGAGTCAATGATAATAACCCCCTGTGCCAGTGAGTATTTGAGAGGGATAATACTTCGGAAAAATTTGACCCACCTCTCCTCGCGATAGTTCCCACTAATTGTTCCATGCTCAGAAGCAATATCGATCTCTTCTACCATCATCTGATTCAGGTAACGGTAATTCTGATGAATACGCTCAAATACATTTTCAACCTTACTATCTTTGCTGACTTCAATTTTCCCCATTTTCTCTTGCCCTCTCTATCATTCACATTTGTGTTATTCCTGATTAATTAGTCCTAAAAATAATTCAACTCATGTTATAAAACTGGCAAAATAGACCTTATTTATATAGGTATTAAGGATCATGTTAATTATAATTACGTTTGTATGTATTTTACAAGGATAATATTTCTTAATCATGTTTTATAGATTTTAATTAACCTTTATATTTCAATTAAGTAAAATAAATAGTTTCACAAGCGAAAGTGACTACCAAGCTTTAATAGGATTTTGCATAAGTCCTGTTAAAAAATAGCCCCCTGTAAATCTCAAAATAAGAGATTATCAGGGAGGCTTTGTTTTTTTGGTGAAATTCAGGAGCAAAATCGCGAAAATAGACCTGATAATCCATCTTTTGGTGATAATTACATTCTTGTATAAATTTGCCATTTATATGCGATTTCAGAGCAATAATCTGAAACCCTAACTGCTCCGCAATATAAAATACTGGACTAGGAACATGGTCACTGGATGCCTTGCCGAATGGATTATCAAGGATGGCAACCCCCGGTGTCGCTTCATCTGTCGCTGGATATGCTGTTTACGCTCGGCTACATAATTCACATGCCAAAAAAAAGAGTCATGTTCTTGCTCCATCGCTCTCCACCAGACCAAGAGTTCACGTCTCCTAGGAGAACATGGCATTGTAATCTGTTGATTGTTCGTAACCTTGGCAAACCAATATAGATCGTTTTTATGCCTCAGCACTTTCTGCAGCAGCTACTTGGAATCCAGCCACTTATCTAATCCTTACGTAGTTGGCCTCTAGATTATTTCAATCCACGCACTCACGTGGAGTGCGACTTCAATAAATTCTCATACACCTTAATCAAAGTCTATTTCAATCCACGCACTCACGTGGAGTGCGACATGAAGGTAATCCGTAAAATCTGATACTCAGGGCTATTTCAATCCACGCACTCACGTGGAGTGCGACAGGAAAAAGGTATTGGTACTCCAGCTACCCGTGTAATTTCAATCCACGCACTCACGTGGAGTGCGACCCCGTGAACCCCATATCCTTTTCTAAATCCACAAATTTCAATCCACGCACTCACGTGGAGTGCGACCTTGCCACGACTGATCTTATCGTCACACTCAGCATTTCAATCCACGCACTCACGTGGAGTGCGACAGCAAAAATGTAGTATTTGATAATCCTAATGATATCAATTCTCCACATTGATGCAAAAAATGATGCCCAATAAGCTTGGATCAACTATTGACTTTTATGGATAAGTAGTGATCCCAATACCTTTCGACAAATTTCGAGGTGCGAAGGACTCGGGGAATTCATGGGAGCTTTATATTCGCACCTTTACGATTCGGTTGATCTGCCTGACGCTGAAAGAAACGGAATAGGTCGATGTGCATAATACGAATCGACACCAGTTCAGGGCGGTTCTTGGAAGATAAGACACACCATATATTCGGTCAGAGCCAGATCAGCCTCAAGCACGGAGCCCCCTCCGTGCCAATGACGAGCGAATATTAGTCTCCAACATGCTTATTCAAAAAGCTCCAATTGCTTCACTTCACCTATATACACCTTGGATTCAGGAGCAAAATCGCGGAAATAAGCCTGATCCATCTTTTGGTGGGGATCAATAATTTGCTTACCGGGCTCACCAGCAACTCCACGAAGTCGACAGCTATACATAACTGGAAAATAGTCCTGTAGAAATTTGCCCTCAGCATGCGCTGTCAGAGCAATAATCTGAAATCCTAACTGCTCCGCAATATAAAACACGGGACTAAGAACATGATCACTGGATGCCTTGCCGAATGGATTATCGAGGATAACAACCCGGTGTCGCTTCATCTGCCCCTGTATATGCTGTTTGCGCTCGGCTACATAATTTAGCAAGCCCAGAAAAAGAGTCATGTTCTTGCTCCATCGCTCTCCACCAGACCAGGAGTTCGAGGTTTCCCAAGAGAACTTAGCACTTGTGATTTGTTGATCGTTCGTAACCTTATGGCAACTAATATTGATCGTTTCATGCTTCAACACCTTCTGCAGCAGTTGCTTGGAATCCAGCCACTTTTCCAAATCCTTACGCACTCGTGCAACTGAATTCTCGTTATGTTCAGCCTGATACGGGGTACGATCCAACTGCTCAACAATCCAGTCGATATGAGCATGAATGCGTTGTTTACCTTCTGCTTCATCCCATTCCGGGATTTTGAATACGTAGATTTCCTTGCTCCCATTCTCTGTTCTAACACGCGTTTTCTTGGGAAGATCACGCAACTCCTGTACAATCTGCTTTATGTGCATATGGATATGGGTGATATAATGCTGCAGCTTCTGGTCCTCCGTCTGCAAGTGCAGCTCTGCAATTTGATTCGTCTTTACGATACTCTGTCTAAGCAAAGATTCAAAATCGAGTAATTCTTCGAGTGTATCATTTTTCCGTATTCCACTCTTGGCCATCTCGCGTTGCTTTGGATCTTGAATAGATTTGTTACAAAAATCCAGAAACCGCTGCTTGTGAGCTTCGACCCCGGTCTTCTCTTGATCCCGCTGCTTTGCTCGTTGCTCCAGCTCCTTAATAGCAGTTTCGCTGTGCTTAAATGCCTGATAGAGCCACTCGCTGCGTTGCTCCTCCGTAAGCTGCGCGCTCTGCAACTGGGGATCGTCGAGCTGATATAGCTTGATGACCTGATTCCACTGATTCAGTGCCTGTTCAAATTTGCGTCGTTGCTCCAACGTGGACTTCATCACCTTATCCACTTCACGGAGTTGGAGACTCAGTTCCCGTTGTGTTTGCTCGATTCGTTCATGTACCTGCCTTAGCGAACCATGGAAGGATATTGGCGATTCGTCCTCATGATCAAGTGTATACCGGCTCAGCAGTTGCTTCACGACACCTCCCTGAAGATCGCGCTCCTGGCGTCTACGATCCAACTCAGCCCTGATCTTGTGGACACGTTCTTTCAACTCTTCGCACTTTTTCCAAATCTCTTCCATCCTAGTTTCCTCGTGAGGTGGCAAGTCCAGCTCCAGGATAATATTGGAATGTTCTTTTCGTAGCACGGACATCTCTTGCTCCGCCTGACTCTTTTCTCGTATCAGACTCTGTTGCTTTCCTTCCAACTCTGTACGGGACATCATCATTTGCCGACGCCTCATCTTCAGATTTTCATACTCATCCCTTAAACGTTGCAAACCAAAGGAATTCTCCAGCGGGCTGTACACCTGAACCTCTGTGTATAATTCATCTTCTTGCATATGAAGGAGCTTGCCTTCGAGAGCTATGATCTGTTTTTCAGCATCCCTGCATTGAGTATCCAGACTGATTTTTTGCTGCCTGAATTTATCCACATGCTTCCTTTTCAGGTTTATTTGTTCCCGCACAGAGACCATCTCGTGTTCCAATTCATGATTCTTTTGCATGATGGCTAACCATTCATGTCCCAGATTCAAGCGACGCTCCAACTCCGCGGTTTGCTGCTCTTGCAATCTTTTCTTCTGCTGTAATTCGTCCTTGTGCTGGTCCAGGTGCTTCATTTCCCCATCCCATAAATCCAGTCGCTTCTGCAGGATATTACGTCGATCACCAAGTCCCTCCAGAAGCTGGCGCAGTTCATGTATGCTCTCTATCCTGTACCTGTCAAAGAAACGTTCTGTTTGCCTCAATACATCTCGCCATTGTTCGAGTTTATTTTCTTGATCTTCCCGTTCCTGCCTGGCTAGTTCCGCTCGTTCCTCTGCTGCCTGCTTCCATATTTGAAATTGTGCAGAATCCTGTACGTCCATCCATAGTCCGGGCTCAACCCAGCTTTCTCCCAGCGTTGGCTCTCCCACCGGGGTTAGCAAGCGCTTCGCTTCCTCCGTTGACAACACCCTTATCGGATACTGGAGCTTGCTCGCAGACTGTCTCAGCTTTTTCAGCAGCTTCTCTTTCTCGTGTACAGTGGTTAATAACGTAACTTCCCACAGTGGATGTTCACCGGCTTGCTCACTCTGCTCCACATACTGCACGCCCAACTGAAGCATGGAGAACTCATTACTCCAATGGTGGACCAGCTCAGCAGCATACGGATCAGCAAAAAATACATCTTGCTGCTGATAGTCATCCACATAACGGTAAGCGATTCTTTCCTTATATAACAGGTCCTGCTTCTGTCGTTCCTTGTGGACGATCCCACTAGTCAGACGATTACGGATCGAATCTGCCTGTGTGTGCAAGGAAGTCACCCGACTCCAGGCAGGATGCAATACAGATAGTTCCTGTAACATCTGTGCATGCTCCTGATCGAATGCGGTTAGCTGAGCTTGTACTTTACCCAACTCTTCTCTTACCGCAGCAAGCTGCACCCTGCCATCTGCTTGTAGCTGCTGTAATCGTTCTTTCTTCCGCTCCATCTTATGAAAGACCTGTACAAATGCGACAATCTCACGTTGCAGCACTGTATATTCTTCCTTCCAGAGCGACATCTCCCGTTCAACCGATTGCGTCTGCACATTGCTTAATATTTGTCTGGAAATATCTGTCGCTCTGCTTTTATGACTGTCATATTGCGTTACGATTCTACTTTCCTCTATGCCGAGTTGCTCACGAGCCTGATCCTCCATATTTTCACTTTTTGCACATTCATTCCGCTGTTGCTCCAACCCCTTCCGTTGTTCTTCCATGTCCTCAAGGTTTGCCTTTAGCTTCTGTTCCTCTTGCATGTAAAAAGCTCGCAGATGCCGACCATTCTGATCCCACTGCACCTGAAGCTCCTGTTCGTCAGCCGATTGCTCCAGTTGCTCCATCTGATTATGGATATACTCAAGCCTGAATGCGGCTTCTTTCTGCCGCTCACGTATCTGTGCATACCTAATCGAATAATACTGCTGCTCCTCGGAGCCGATACGATCCTGTAATGCTTCATATTCGTCCTGTACCTCATAATACACGGTTTCTAGCGCTTCCAGTGTTTCCTTAGCCTGTGCGATTTTCAATGAATCAGCCTGTTTTTCCATCAATTTCTCTTGAGCTTGTAGTTCTTCCTTCTGCATATCAAGTTGTAGCAATTCTGCAACTGTCACTTGCTTCATACCCTCAAGGTATTGCCATGCCGCCTTCGATTCTCGCCGCCGCTCGTCATATTCCTTCTTCTGTTGGTCATATCGTGTATATCCTTCCACGTACTCTTGCAGACGGATAAGAATATCCCGATTCGTATCCAGCTTCTCCTTCAGCGCCCTATATTGCTTAAAGCTATCTTGCCGCGCCTGGAAAAGATCAACAAAAGCTCCTTGCTTATACCCTTCCATTGAGCTTTCAATGGTCGGAATCAGAAGGCGGTCAACAAGCTGAGAAGTAGTCTTGCATTCATCAAAAAAGGCTTCGATCCCGCCTTCATTTGAATTAATCTTGGCTATGGCCGCCCACTCCGTGGAGATAATATGATACTGCTCCTCCAAATATTTTTTATACTCATCTATGGTGTTGAAAAACGTTTTGGAGGTTAGTGAATATCTGCTCTGCATGTGCATATAGTAATCATGAATTTCTCCCTTGTCACTCACCCGTTCCCGATCACCCTGAGTCTTTGTAAATGGAATCTGCTCAATCCGGTGCTCGTCCCCTTCTCCATATTCATGAACATAACGATAAGAACTCATTCCATTCGTGTCCATAAACAAGCTGATACAGGTCACAACATACCTGCGCCGGGGCTTCTCCGTCAGCAGCCACTCTACGGCAATATGAGCAGGTCCATTTTCCAGCGCAAGCGTGTCCTTCATTTTCCGGCCCGCCAAATCCACATGGGGCATGACAGCCTGAAGCGCCGTCTGGATAAAGACAGTCTTCCCTCCTCCATTTTCCAGCACAATTGCACCATTATGACCGTCAAAATGAAAGATCGAATCGGTATACCGTTTGGCTCCAGCTTCATAGACAACGTTGGTGAATCTGATTTTAGAAATTGTTGGCATGAGATTCCTCCTTCGTGGACTCCTTAAATGAATACAGGAATTCAAGAATTCCCCGGTTGTATTCCGCTTCCATAAAGTAACGCTGTACAATAATTTTCGTCTTTTCCGTCAGATCAAGTTCATCCGGTCCAACCTGATATACCAGTTCCTGCTCCAACAGGAAACGTCTGACGGTATCCAGAAAGCTAATGCGGCTGATCGTTTGCCCGCTCTGGCGTTTGACATTTTCCTTAATGTCATCCATCGCATTCCAGCGTTCAATGATGTCGACCCACCTGTAGGAGAACTCCTTGCTCAGACGTTCCAAATGTTCATCGCCATGCTCCTGTAATACATCAACTCTCTCCTGCACCAGAGACAACCAATCATTCATATTCAGGAAATTACGCGTAGGCTCCATCGTCTGGTAGCTGTCATAAAACCCACCGATGAACACGATCATGACCAGATACATGAGATACAAGTCTGCGTTAACGGCACTTCCACGCAAATATGTTTTTTTCAGCATGTCGTTACTCATATGAAAAGGAGACAGTCGCGCGAGCGGAATCAGATAGAGCCGTCCCCCGGCCGTCAGTACAGCGCATTCCATCTCTGCTGCAAATTGATCCACTAGCCCGCGCACTTTATCATCACTCTCATATTGCTGCAGACTGTCTGAACCCGCTTCACCCTTCTGGGTCAGCAACGCATAAATTCGAAAGGCTGTTATCACTTCTTCCTCAAGATATTGCATCATAAGCACCTGCCAATTCAATAATCATATCCTGGATCACATACCGATCCGTTACTTGCAGTAATTCTGTCGCTTCATACACTGTAAGTTCATACCCTTTCAGTGCATCCGTCATCGCCTCATACAGGCTCAAATCACTCTCATCTGCCGTTTTCTGTTCACGTTGCTGTGCAGAGATTGGACTGCGCTGATGAATCATCATCCAGTAATCATAAAAGTTCCGGCTGTGAAGCAACTCCTCGAGATCCATTTGCCTTACATAGGCAATAAAATCGCTCAAAAGAAATTTAGAGCTTCCATGTACCTTTGCACATTCCAAAAGTAACGAGAGCATATCTACGACGCCTTTTTTACGCTGCAAATTGAAAGGATTATCCTCGCCCTGATCCATCACCAGAAAACCTGCTGAATCGCTTTGGCCCCCCTCCTTGCTGATAACCTGCTGTTTATCAAAAAGGGTCAGGAGTGACCATAACGGCTTCTGTTCTACGGTAAGAAACGGAGAAATCACACCCCGTAATGCATCTGGAGACAAAGGATGCCCTATGATGATTCCGGTGATGTCCTGGTCAAAATTGAAAGAGCTAATTCCGGTGTAGTATAGCGACTCCTTGGCTGCCCGTAATGCCTGCGAATCCAGTTCTATGCTCTGCTGCAATAGATAGGTATGCTCATTATGGACCTTCTCCAGATTAGCGGAGATACGGAGAATCAGCTCGTAAGGTCGTTGGAACCTTGCCTGTTCCCGATCCGCATAGATTCGGTCTCGTGTCTCGCGGACAAAATCCCGCAGTTCCACGAATTCCTCATTCTCACGATTTAATCGCAGATGGATGTCCTCGAGCAATGAGCGATAACGTTGGAAAGTCTCGTCGGATACAATATTGCGTTTAATCTCGTACTCCACCTTGCGAATACGTTCTCGCAGAGTCTCTACATCGACCTGCATCTCATCAATCTGACGAAGTGCGCCTTGAAATTCACCCTTTTCCAGTTGTTTACGCAGCAATAGCTGATGAATGGACAGTTGAAATTCCATATAAAATTCTTTGGTTGCGAATACCAACTCTAGTCCATCCTCATCTAATGTGTAATATTGAACCTGTGTCTGTGCATCGTATTTGTCTGTTCGTAGAATGGAAGTTTGCAGTATCTCTTCCTGTCCTGAATCCAGATTGTAAAATGGCATTTCCCGCTTCCGTCCATTCGCAGGACGGAACACCTGTAAAATCTTACGCCCAACATCCTCCAGATCTACTTGTTCCAGCTCATAATGTGGAGCCAGTGATTCCTTTAAAAATTGTATGTAATCTCTCGTACTCGTCTTATGACTGCGTAATAGCTTCTTCTCGAAGAAAAACAGGAGCGTCATCAGCCCCAGCTCCATCATAGCTATCTGCTTGCCATTGCGGTCTACCTTTCGCTGCCGACTCAATTCAAACAAAGGGTCAAAAAGAGCAATCTTGCCCATTCGTCCTGCAAACCCGGATATAATCTCGCCAGCATTCATACCTGTGTCCGTCTGTTTCATACACCCAATCTCCCAATCGCAAGTAATTGTTCCCGGCCTAGCACTTCCTGAGGGATGTACTGACCATTACGCAGCATATTTTCCAACTGCTCACCTGCTGCCTCTGGCAGAACCGTCCGACAAGTAGCCAAATCAGCTTCGCTTCGTATCTGGTTCAGCTTCCCCGGCACCCCCTTATGCTCCAGACAAGCCAGATAGAATTCCACTGCCAGCTTCACCATATGTTTGACCTGCAAGGCATGCCAAATTCGGATGCCTTCCCAGTCCAGATCTCCAAAATAATAAAAAGTATGCTGTACATCCTGCACCGGATACTGTAAATGAAACATCTCCAGATTCCCAACAATTTTCCAGCCGGAGCCAAAGATCAGGGTGGAAAAAGGTAACGTGGACAGCCCTGTTAATAACGCCTGAAAGGTCGTCTTGTTCTCGATAATCAAATGAGACTGATAGGATTGAGAAGTTTCTAGCGAAGGGTTAAATGCCCACATCAAAGGATCGCTGACAGGTTTAATAAGCATCTTGCTCCATAAACCAAGACGCTCCAGAACAACTCTTCCTCCTCCATCCGTGATCCATTTCTCATCACCCGTTAATTGGTAACTTCGCTCCGGGGCCGGCACTTCACTGACTGGCAATCCATGCATTGCTAAAAAATGATGAATACGTTCAATATAGGTCAGGTCCTTGTTCCATGTGTCTTCAGACTGCCCATAATACCAATCCAGATTTATACTTGGATGAAATTGAGCAGAGTGCTGTTGAATTCTTTGTAAATGCCCCTGCCGCATGAACACTCGACGAATTTTATATTGGTAAGCCAATGCGGGCCGTTTCCCGTTCCTGCCATGCGCTTTGACCCCCACTAATATCTGCATTTCCTCGAGTTGTAAAATGGTCTCAGCAAATGATGGATAATTAACGTCATGTCCACTCATAAAAGCTGCCAACTCTTCAAGTAGAATGGTAGATTTCTTGTAACTCTGAATATGACTTAGTAATTGCCGGCGAATGTCTTCTGATTCCATAGCCCCTCCTGATGAATGAGAATCCCCTTGGCTAATTATACCATTTCAGGATACGAAGGTATTATAAATATACCTTTTCTTAATTTTATGAACACAGCTGTTAAATAGAGAGCAACAAAGCCGAGCCTCCAGCTGCGCCGCCCCCCCACCTGCCGATTTCAATCCACGCACTCGTATAGAGTGCGACTGCAAGTAACAGGGCAGTTGACACTACTCACTCTATTTCAATCCACGCACTCACATGGAGTGCGACAGGGTTATGACACTATGACCGGATACCGAGTAACAACCATTTCAATCCACGCACTCATATAGAGTGCGACTACGCCACATGGTATGAAGATCAAAGCTCTAACATTTCAATCCACGCACTCATATAGAGTGCGACTGGATCGGCTACACTTAGTTGGACAGAAAAAATAAGGGCTTGTAGAATAAACCTATCAAGTGAAGGAGCGGAACTCTACAATGCCAAAACAACAACGACGTACGTTTACAGCAGAATTCAAAAAGCAAATGGTCCAGCTCTATGAAAACGGGAAACCCAGAGCAGCGATTGTGGAGGAATATGGCCTCACGGCTTCTGCTTTAGACCGCTGGATCAAGCAAACTCAGACAACGGGCTCCTTCAAAGAAAAGGACAATCGCTCCTCCGAAGACAATGAGCTCATCGCCTTACGAAAAGAGAACCAGCGGCTGAAAATGGAGGTAGATATTTTAAAGCAAGCCGCGCTGATCATGGGACGAAAGTAGCTATCATCCAGAATAACCGTGATAAATACTCGGTATCAGCAATGTGTGACGTCCTGCAAGTCGCAAGAAGCACCTTTTACTATGAAGGGCAAGAACCATCGAATGAGGATGAGATCACTGAAGCTATTAAGGAGATCTTTCATAAAAATCGAAAAGCTTATGGTACACGCAAGATCAAAGTTAAGCTCCATGAACAAGGCTTAGTCGTGTCCAGACGTCGAATTGGCCGCATCATGAAAGAGCAGGGGCTGGTTTCCACCTATACAATCGCTCAGTATAAGCCCCACAAAGCGGCCTGCAATGAAGCAGAGACGGCAAATGTCCTGGCACGTAAATTTGAGCAGACGGAAGAGAGGCGCTTCGTTGTTAGCGATCTAACGTATGTAAGGGTTCAGAATCGGTGGCATTACATTTGCGTGCTGATCGACTTATTCAATCGAGAAATCATTGGTTATAGTGCAGCTCCAAATAAGGACGCTGCTCTGATTTCCCGCGCCTTTGCTACCGTACAGGGGGATCTGCGTCACATTCAGTGGTTTCATACAGACCGTGGCAGTGAGTTTAAAAACGTAAAGATGAACGAGCTTTTGGAAACCTTTGAAATCCGTCGCTCGCTTAGCATGAAGGGCTGTCCCTACGACAATGCCGTGGCTGAAGCCACCTATAAAATCATGAAAACAGAGTTCATTAATCAGATGGATTTCCACAGTTCTCATCATCTGGAATTGGAACTATATGATTACATCAACTGGTTTAACAAACATCGGAGTCACGGAACGCTGGGATATCTGACGCCTATTCAGTATCGCAAAGAAGCCCTTAAAAAAGCTGTCTGGTTTACTGTTGACAATCCAGTAAGTACGTATTATGGGCCTGGTAGTGCGAAGATTTCAATCCACGCACTCATATAGAGTGCGACTATTAACGAAGTTATCAGCACATACAAAGGCAAATTTCAATCCACGCACTCATATAGAGTGCGACTTTCACAACGACTACATTTCATCAGTCCAGCAAGAATTTCAATCCACGCACTCATATAGAGTGCGACTTTTAAACGTTAGCATGGATTATTTTTTTGAGAAAAATTTCAATCCACGCACTCATATAGAGTGCGACAATTGATCGGGCCCGTTCGCAGGCAACCACGGGCATTTCAATCCACGCACTCATATAGAGTGCGACTAAACGTTTACTGTAATGAAGATGCGTTCCATTATTTCAATCCACGCACTCACATGGAGTGCGACTTACCCCCTCTCTAAACTGCAACGTCAATTCGGATTTCAATCCACGCACTCACATGGAGTGCGACTTTAGGAACTTCGGCTTCTGGACGGCAAATCTCCACTATTTCAATCCACGCACTCACATGGAGTGCGACAAGAACAGATTAGAGCCAAACTTGAGCAGGAATATGATTTCAATCCACGCACTCACATGGAGTGCGACGTTCAATTACATCATTGCCTCGTCCTGATGAAATTATTTCAATCCACGCACTCACATGGAGTGCGACACCATAAAAGGAGTTGTTTTTCATCTTGAGTAAATTTCAATCCACGCACTCACATGGAGTGCGACGCTCTCTTTTCGAGCAGATCAATTCAATTAAGTAATTTCAATCCACGCACTCACATGGAGTGCGACAGCGAAAATGCAGTAATTCATACCCTTATGATATCAATTCCACACATTGTCGCAAAAACTGATGCCAAAAAAGCTTGAATCAACCATTGACTTTTACTAAAGGTAATTGATTCAATTGATTTTCGACAATTTTCGAGGTGCGAAGGACCCGGGGTTTTTATGTGATCTTCACATTCGCACCTTATAAAATAAGTGGACTCTCCATATCGTAAGCCTCTTTGGCCCCTATATGCTCTACTTTCTTTTTGTAGTTATCACCTAAGTTGTAGAAACGCAGGCTGTCTTCCTTTTTGTCTATCAACTCTTCTAATTCATATTTTAAACGGCGGAACTGGGCCGAATCCAAAATACATTCAAATACGGAGTTTTGTACCCTTTGTCCGTGATCAACACACTTTTTCGCAACCTTTGCCAATCTCTTTCTGCCTACTCTGTCTACTGTACTTACATCATAAGTAATCAATATGAGCAAGTGTTCACACCTACTTCCACAAAAATGGAGGATACTCGTCCAAGTCTCCCCGAATATGCCTGGCCAAGAGCAGAGCCTGTGAATAAGGCACCAATCCCCAGGACATTTTCTCATTCAGATAAGGATGAATAATCTTGTCCTGCTTCCGTTCCTGCCAGGCCTTCAATACGATTTTCCTCGTATCATCGTCCATCATAACAGCCCCGTTTTCTTTCTTGTAAAATCCTTTGCCGTGAATCAGCTTTTTGTTAATCAGGGACAGCACAAAACGGTCGGCATATACGCCTCGAAGTTCTTCCATCACATCCAGTGCCAAGGAGGCTCTTCCCGGACGATCTCGATGCAAAAAACCTACATACGCATCCAGGCCTACAGCCTCCAGGGCTGATTTCATATCGTTGGACAGCAGTGTATAGGCAAAGGATAACAGAGCGTTCACATTATCTAATGGCGGGCGCTTATGGCGTCCATGGAAATAAAAATTATCTTTTTGCTGTAAGATCAGCTCATCGAAAACAGAATTGTACTGAACCGCCGCCGTACCTTCCAAGCCCCGTAAAATGTCTAGCTCCTCCACTTCACGGACCTGCTTCATGATCTCTGTTAAAGATGTGCTCACCTTCTTCAAGCGATCCGTGTCAATCCGAAGTTGGTGGTCCCTCGTCGCCCGTTCCAAAATCCATTTATGGTTGTAAATCTTACCTGTAATCATATTCCTGGCTACCAGAGCGCTTCTTCTATCATCATCGGAAATCCGATACTGTTCTTTTCTCAGCACTACATTTCCCCGGCTTTCCCCCGTAACTCGTGCCAAAAAACGTCCGCTTCGCGTCATAAAAGTTAAGTCTATATTGCGTGTTGCACAAGCCCCCATTAGGCCTGGACTAACCCCTGAGTAGCCAAAAGTGCAAACCGCCTCCAAATTATGCAAAGGATACCGTGCAAGAATGGACTCTTCTTGTTTAATTACGATATTTTCCCCATCTAGTGACAAGTACGTATCCGGCATGGTCACAAATAATGTGTTTAGTAGTTTTTTCATTCAGCCAGCCTGCTTTCAATAAAGCTCGAAACTGATTTTTTATTCAGTATTTCGGGAACACATATGTTATGTAGTGAGCAGCTCAGGCAGTGTGGTCCCGCTTTGGCTTTAGGTGTATGGTTTCGCTCAAAATAATGCCGCATCTCCTGCAAGCTTGTGCGCACACGCTCTCGGTCAGCCGCCGTGATGATGACCTCTACGCGATGTTTGATCTCGTCGTAATAAAAGTAGCCCTTTGAAATCTCGCATACGAGCATTTCTTCCAGACACATCACTTGTGCGACTAACTGAGCATGATCCGAATCATTTCGTTTCGGTTTACCACGCTTGTATTCAACAGGAAAAGGAAGGTACGTACCTTCCTCCCCTGCAAGCGGAACGCCGAGTGGATCTCGCACAAACTCTACCACGTCACAGATTCCAGTGATCCCAAGCTCTCTGGAATGTACAGGTAATGCGCGTACGACAAGCTTATCCCCTCTTTTTTCACGAATCATCGGCTGATCCGCTTTTCTGTGCAAATGATTACCCTCAATCGTCCGCACGTTTTCTTCCCATTGCTGCTCTATATGAATTAACGCCCACTGTCTTCTACAGAAATTAAAATGCTGTATACCGGATAGAAGCAAATAATCTTCTTCATTATAGCCCTGCATACTCTTGGACCTCTAAGCCTTCGAGCGGAGTGAGGATGCATTCATAATGTGTATCAAAAGATTTGTCGGCCGCATTTACATTTTCTTTCGGTTTCACTTCCAAAGATCGGTGTACTTTAGCAGATGAGTATTTTCCGAGTTTGGAATTGTGCTCCCACCAATAGACCTTATGTACCTCCATACTACCGTCAGGACGGGCGGAAGATACGTCATTTTCAAACAAGGAAATCAGCGCTCCCCTGATCTTTCCAGCATCTTCGTTGGTAAACCCTGTTTTTTCAGCTAGTTGTGTATTGATGCTTCCCTTAAAAACGTACACGCCAAAATCCACACGGTGCTTCATCCCCATCGTGTCGGAACCTTTTTCACTTCCTGGCTCGGAGTTTACACTTTTGGTAATTTGCATGCTGGTAATATCAATAGGAAGAACACTGGTTGCCGTATGTATAGATACAGGACCTCTTATCCCCACAGATACTCCTGCCCCTTTACCCGCCGCTTTGAATGCGAAAACTTGACCAAAACTACGAACATCCATCCACTCCTGACAGGCCATTTTGGCAAACTCCTCGCTTGAACCTTCCTTGCTCTTAAAAATTTTTCCCAGCTCAGGGTTCGCTTCGGCACGTTCTCTTAAACTATGAAAAGAATCCTGTTTCCGATCATTCGATTGAACAAAGATAGATTCGCCCATATCCTGCAGACGATTTCTTATTTTCCGTTTCAGAGCCACATCTGAAATTTCGCCATAACCATCGTAATTTTGCCGCGGGTGATTGCCATTCAGGGGATCTCCATTGGGATTGGCTTTCGCGACAGACAGTACAACGGCAAAATCAATTTTATGATCCAGTATAGACATATGATGATTCTCCTTTTCATGTAACCTTATATTTTAAAAGATTGTTACGAGCACCACTATTCATTCACATGTCTGGGATGTTGTCGTCTTGGTTGTTTTCATCTCCTGCGTTATTGCCCTCATGTCTCTTTTTATCCGTGTTATGATAGATTTCATAGCGTTGGCTGTAAAATCCGAGCAAATACTTACCGGTCAGCGGTTCGTTATTAAATTCGTCAAATGGGATTTTTGAAGCAACTTCATCAATCATAATGGAATAATAGTTTAGTTGTTTGCCGAATTTAGCTTGGTGTGGCTGCAAGGCATTCTGAATCGTTCTCCAGGTTCTTTCCGGATGCTGTGAAAATACACTCATATAGCGTATGGCATTGGTGGAACGCTTTTTATCCCTATCCTGCCCACTTCGCTCCAGTGCATTTCGTTCCAGTACATCAGCAATGGCCAACAGTCTGCCAAATAAATAGCTGCGATCCCTAATCTCTTCATCTAATGCCACGTTGTATCCCTCCTGTGTGTTAATCAATGCACATGTTATACTCAATGTTTTCTCCCATTCCCATTTGTCCATAGCTACCGGGTTAGAGGCACGGTGAGTAGCACTCCTCACAATATCCTGCGGAATGGGTCGACCATCTACGATACACGGAAGCATTCGTTCCATTAGACCTTTAACGAGTTTATCATTTGCCTTAGGGCCGTATGTCGCGAAAGCAATGTCTTTGGTCGCTGGAGCCCCCCAAAATTGTAATAGCTCACCTTGCTCGTCCTTCTGGTAACGGTGTAACCAGGCACATTTTGAATGCCAATCAATAAGCTTGTCAAAGTACAATTTTTTATCCAAATTCCGATAATACAGAACAGCCATGCGCCCTGTTGTTGCTGAGTCAAGCACTAGAATGTTGACGTTTGCTTTGGACGTCGATTTGACGGCCAGTTTATTGCGATAACCCGACAGGGCTTTGGCCAGATCAAAGGCAAGTTCCTCGTTCGTATGACTTTTGATTGCTGTCGGCCGGGATGATTCAGGACCAAAATCCATTGCAAAGATGTTGTCATTGTTGGTAAAGCTCGGCACATCCGGGTCATCATTACCCCAGACGAGAAAAACACGATTATCCATAATTTTACCTTGACGATGAATCAGCCATTTTAAGGCATTATGAGCTTTTTGGGATACTTCATAGCTGATGCTTGCTGCTTCATGGCTATCGGCAAACCGTCCTCTGAATGTGAACCCGCTTGTATCATTAGCAGAAATCAGCTTTGCTTTATCTCCGGAATTTCTGATTTTGTTTGCATGCTTGTCTGTGCTCGGGAGTTGCTTTCCGGTGACATAACAAATGTCTTTCTCACCCAGCAACTGACTGTAGTAACTAATAAATGAATCATATAGTTCTGTATCCAGCCAAACTTTAGTTAACGCTTTATTTGGTGAATATACATTAAAACGAATAAAAGCACTCTCCAGTTCACCGGGAACTGCCGTAAATATACGTGGTTTTTCCCCAGATGAACGCTCATACTTCTTGTCCCATTTGGTTATTAGCTGTTGATTCTCATCAAGGCATAAAATAGAATGATCCGATAAATCCTTAATCAGTTGGCGCTTGCTAAGATAACGATAGATGCTTTTCAGCTTGGGAGTGGCATATTCTGAATTAGCCCACCCTTCTAACTGCTGAATGTAAGCCGCAAAGGGCTCTTCTTTTTTGACTTTTCCACCATATGCTACAAAATCTCCGGCCACATAACTTAATTTATCGTGCAGCGGATAAGGCGCTACGACAGAGCCAGCCCGACTGGCCGATTTCTCTGTGCAAGGAATTAATGTGCTGAGCTCGTCCTTGTCCAGCACTCTGGCTGAATGAAAATCACCTTGTTCCGTAATTTCCACTTCAATTTGTGCATTTTGAGTTGTATGAGAGATGGGCAACAGCGTGTATTCACGACCGTCACGCTTTTTCTCGGGCAAACCTACACGATCAAGATTCGATTTATATGTTTCATATAAATTTAGCAGCCAGCTCATTTCATGCCCCACCCCTCCCACTCTGCAAGCAGCTCATCAGCGGATTGAACATTATTTTCATCAAACCGTTTGGGATGCATCTCTGCTATGACGCGAACTTGTGGGCATTTCTCCGGTGGAATAAATTCAATAACTCCGTCTTTCATCACCGGATTCCACAAGCGTACCTCCAGCTGATTCCTGCCTGTCTCATCCGGGTAGTTAATGCCGTGTACCATGTTTCCTAGATGAATCTCGCCATAACTATCATAGAAACCGGGTGCTTCACCAAAAACACAAGGCTCCACATAAGCTTGGCATTCTCGTGTACCGAGGAAAATATCTCTACGCCCACCCGCAAGCAACGAGCGTTTGAGGATGTTATGATGCTTGTTTTCATTACGGTCATATTCCATCTCGGGACGATGCACATTAAAAATAAAATGAGCCTGAACCTCATAGCAAGGGTCTTTGAGATAAGTATAGTTAGCAAGCGTATTACCGCCGCCGTATTCAATGGGCCGAATTCCCTTGGATTCCATTCGGATCGCGTTTAGAACACGAACCTTGTCCACAACCATCGTAATCGTAGGTTTCCAGTAAATACTTTCTACGATCCCTTTTAATGCCTGATAGGTAGGGACATTGTACGTTAATTTCTCCCCACCCAGTTTGGTTAGTGGGTCTGTAAACAGTGCATAATCTCCGTACACTCTAAATTCGATTGCGTTTCTCAACTGGCAGCTTCCTCCTTTCAAGGTCTTTTTTCTAAATATAGTACCAGAATATTACTTTCGGCATATTCAGTCAACGCAAAAAACAAGCCCTAAGTCCCAGATGAAAGCTTTCTTAAATAAAAAATCCACCATGCGGACTATCATTTTCAAGGTTAAGCCCATAAGAATCATGATAGGCCCCCTCGGTCAAAGCCAATATTTTACCATCCAGAAAAGAAACCAGCGCCTTATTCTGATCCAATTGTTCTTTCTCATAATGGAATATATTAATGGTGAATTGCTGCGCTCTGCGCAGTAGGCTTGTTAGATCCTCTATGCTTTGCTGTCCATTTAGATCAGCGATGATCTCCTTTCCTTCTTTGTCTCCATCCCCATATGGAACAATAATGGCAGTCGTATGATCCTCAATGACTTGAAAATGTTCTGCCGCTGTCTTATAGCAATTCGCTAAGAATAAGGGAAGAATCGTACCTTTTTCATCGTAATAAGAACGATAATACGTATTCTCTCTGCGGTTAGCAGATAATAGTTCAGTCATGTTTTTTCTTAGCTGAGGTATAAAGTAATTCAAGTCTGTTTCCAGCTCGGTATAATATTTTTTAAAATATATTTCCATGGCCTGTGCAGATAATACGTTACCACCGTAGCAGGTTTCATCACGTTTTAAGTCAATGAACATTTTCCTGGTTATCTCTTTACCGATTTTGATTTCTTTGAGACGCTTGAGATCTTCTTCTTCATGATCAATGACATACACCTGCTTCGTTCCATCTCTTCCATGGCGATTACATCGACCTGCTGCCTGAGCAATGGAATCCAGACCAGCCAAGGATCGAATGACACAATCAAAACTAATATCCACTCCCGCCTCGATGAGTTGTGTGCTAATACAAACGACAGGTTTTTTATGCTCCAGATGTTGTTTTACTTCCTCCAATATGCGATTGCGATGAGCCGGACACATGGAGGTACTTAAATGGTAAACCGGGATGGTACCGTTTCCTTCTATTAATCGGTGATATAGATTTTTGACCATTGCTTTTGTATTGAGAATAACGAGTATGCTTGATTCATCGGCAAGTATTTGCTCAACAAAATTGGCAAGTTTCTCGGTATCCAAAGTATCATCCGTCGCCTTATCAACAATTTCAACCCGCTTAAACTTTTCGATAACATGATCGAGATCATGCACCATTTCGGCATCCGGTTCAATGTCCAGCTTGTTGTGTACAAAATCCAATTCCGGTTGGGTAGCGGTGCAAAGAACAATGCTTGAAGAGGCATATGTTTTTAAAAAATTCAGCGCTTGATTAAACAAAGAAATACAGTGTGTGGGAACTTTTTGGACTTCATCAAAAATAATGACGGACTCACTCAAATTGTGAAGTCTACGGATATTTCTGCTGCCATCTGCGTAAAACACATTTAAAAATTGCACCATAGTCGTGAAAATGATTGGCGAATCCCAATTATCCTTAGCCAGCTTTAATTTTTGATGCGTATTCACAACAACATCTTCAAGCTCATGATCCTCACCATCTATGGCCTCTACTTCGTTCATGACCACATTGGAATGATGCTCCAGAATGTTAGCGTCATCCCGTATAATTTCACGAACCTCCTGAGCGTTTTGTTCGATAATCGTTGTGAATGGAACGACGTAGATGATATGCTTCTTTTCAAATGTGACCGCATGCTTTAGGGCATAACGCAGACTGGCCAGCGTTTTCCCACCCCCTGTAGGTATGGAAAGTGTATGTATCCCGGAAGGCTTGTCTGCAAATTGCTCACATTGCTCGGACATTTGTTTTCTAAGCAGATTAATGGTTGTGTCGGCGTTCTCTCCTGATTGCAGATCGTTAATACGCTCCATTAGTCTTTCGTAATATGTTTGAAATAGCTGTTGGCGATTCATCGGTTCATTGCTGTTCTTCTCGTTTTTAAGGTTAATTTCTTCAAAACAACGGGTATTCGTGCGATCCGCATCGATCAAAGCACTGAAAACAAACTTGGATAGGAACATCATTTGGAGTTCAACGTCTGTCTTATCCTCTCGTTTCATATAATGAGCCAGTTCTATCCCTGCTTGATTCACATAATGATAAAATTCAGATTCCTCCATCACCTGCTCATAAAAAAGAGCGACTGCACCATCAAATCCCTCTAATTCTCGATCACGCACCCGGTCCAAAAATTTCGATTCCAGATTTGGGTCTAGAAAATCCTGTAGATAGGCATGATGTGAAATAATCGCATTTCCTACAACTTCGGATAATAAAGCTTTGTTCATGAAATCCTGCTGATCAAATGCTCCCTGAGGCTGGATATGTAAGAGATTGTACAACAACTTCCCACCAGCGGTAGAATGATCCACGCTTCCTCGTTTCGGTGGATTGTCAGGATTTTGTACGGCTAAACGTATGTAATGCTGGAATTTTTCTGTGTATTTCCCCAAGTCATGCAGCATACCAGCGAGTCCGGTAATATGTCGTATGCCTATTTTATCGCCAAAGGCCTCTGCTAATTGTCGAGTTTCCAATAGATGTTCAGCAACCGTCTGAATCACTTGGTCACTTTCCCGTATGTGGGCGATATACTCCATTTTTTCACTCCTTTAATTTCGGCCTATATGAGCCTATACTTCTGCTGAATGAGTCTCTTGAACTAAGACTTATTTACTTTTTTCGACATTGATTTACATTTTCCTCCCAAACAAATTATTTTAGAGAAAAATTCAGTATTTTGAGCGAATCAAGCACTCATAAAAAAATCCCCAGAGCTCTTTCTCTGAGGATTCTTGACATACACCAAAATTAAATATTTTAAGTTCGAATTACACTTACAAAATGAGTTTTAAAATACATCTTCATGTGGAGTGGGCATGGATTGCCAGTTACATGCAACCCGCGCCCCGATTTTAACCCACGCACTCATATAGAGTGCGACATGTTGAGATCGATCCGCAGATGATGCGTATCTACAGATTTCAATCCACGCACTCATATAGAGTGCGACGGGCAACAAGCCACGGGAGCCGATGCCGTATAAGGAATTTCAATCCACGCACTCATATAGAGTGCGACCACAGAGCCTTTTGTTTGTTGAATATAATAATAACGAATTTCAATCCACGCACTCATATAGAGTGCGACGTTATTTGCTGGCTTTATTCTTCGGCTTGTCATCAAATTTCAATCCACGCACTCATATAGAGTGCGACTCGAAGGGATATGGTATTTTTTCTCAAAACTTTTTATTTCAATCCACGCACTCATATAGAGTGCGACCCCACCATTTAAACCCTATTGAGGATGTGATTCTATATTTCAATCCACGCACTCATATAGAGTGCGACTAAGCTATCCAAACGTTTCCACCCATAACTACATATTTCAATCCACGCACTCATATAGAGTGCGACCTGGCTCCATACGCTAGGAAACCTCCTTTCATTATTGATTTCAATCCACGCACTCATATAGAGTGCGACTGACGGCATCCACAAAATTCGTAACAGCGTTGTATATTTCAATCCACGCACTCATATAGAGTGCGACGGCGCGTTGATAGGGGATTTTTGTAGCATGCCTAGCAATTTCAATCCACGCACTCATATAGAGTGCGACCAGGAGATGCTAGAGCCGAATACTTTGACTTTGAATTTCAATCCACGCACTCATATAGAGTGCGACAGCGAAAATGTACCCAATTGATCCAGAAAAGATATCAATTCTGTACATTTTCATAAAAACGATACCAAAAAAGCTTGAATCTAGGATTGACTTTTATCGATGAAAGCTGATTTGAATCCTTTTCGACAAATTTCGAGGTGCGAAGGATCTAGGGATTTTATGTGAGCTTCACATTCGCACCAAACAATAGAGAGAGAGAAAATTTGCTTTATCTTCCTTTATACATATACCATAAATAAGCATCATAACCAAGACCATACACTCAAACAACGTTCATCATTTCTCTATGACTAAAAATCTGCTCAGCGCTAAAACAATAAGGATTCCGCCCCATCAATCACAATTTGTGCGCCAGTGATATGACGCGAATGATCGGAGGCCAAAAAGGTGACTAAATCAGCTACCTGCTCGGGTTGACCCGGCCCATTAGCCAACGGCTGCCCTCCTTCGGGAAACTGAACAGGGATGGTAATCTGCTTTAACCTTTCCGATTTCTCCGTTGTTTCATCAATATTGGTCGAAATGGCACCAGGATAGATGACATTGACACGGATACGGAATTTGGCCAGCTCCAGCGCCGCCATTTTAGCAAACCCGGTTTGACCTGCCTTCGAAGTGCTGTAAGCTGACATCCCAAAGCTGGTAAAACGCTGATTTCCATTAATGGAGCTGGTAATGATAATGCTGCCGCCCCCGTTCTTTTTCAAATGTGGCACCGTATACTTCACCGTCAGAAAGGTACCATCCAGATTTGTAGATAATGTTTGCCGCCAATCCTCAATGCTCAAATCTTCAATCGGTCCAACTACTCCGTTAATTCCGGCATTGGCAAAAATGATGTGCAACCCGCCAAACAATTCTACGGCTTCCAACACTGCTTTCTCCACACGCACCGGATCGGCAATGTCCACGTCAAATGCCCGTGCTGATCCTTCTCGTATGGAATTAATTTCTCTTTCCGTCTCCAAAATCCGCTCATTACTTACGTCAAAGAGGGCGACATTCGCTCCTTCTCTCGCCATTTGAATAGCCGTTGCCTTGCCAATGCCAGAACCAGCCCCCGTGATTAGAGCCGTTTTGCCTTCAAAGCGCGCATTTCCTACAGATGTGTAGCTCATATGTATCTCTCCCTTCAGTTTCCTGTATAATCACAAGATTACCCAAAAGGGGATACTTTATAATCACCATTTTTGCGCGTTTTTTGCTATTCCTTTGCGATATGGAGGAAAAGAACGAATATTACGCGAATTAGCGCATCTTTTCTTCTTGTATCTCGATTGCATTCCAAATCTATCTTAACTGTTTGTTTTTTTGTATGTATGCATCAAAAAAGGACGTCCTCCAGCCATTGACATGGATGCAAACGTCCTTTTGCTTATTCATTTACCACTGCAATTCAATAAATGCCGCATCATCATCAAGCCCCCCGGTATGGGATGCATCCAGCAATACTTGTATCTGCTCATCAGGGACAGGCTCGCAAATAGGGTCCAAATCGGATAAACCGTCACTATATACCTGTAGTCTCATTGGCATATCTGCGGGTATGCTTCTTTCGTACCAATGAGGCTTACCTCCGATCGGTCCACGGCTTGTGGACCAGCGCTCTGCTGTAGAGAAGGTATGATCAAACAACTCGCTGATTTCCTCCGCACCGTTCCATAGTCGCAAGCGTGAATCGCCCTGCCAGGCAAGTCTAAGACGCCCACGAGCACCGCGCTTCGGCAGTTCGATTTTACCGCAAATATACATGGACTGGCTTCCCTGACGACGTTTGTCCTCCAATACCGAACGCATTAAGCCTGATTCGAGATTCAAAGGCTGCCGATCCAATTCCTCTGTAGCTGTACCGGCCAAGCGTTCGAGATACATCCTCAATTGATCAGCAGACAGATCCCGCCCCTCTTCCAGCCAATCCAGTAAAGAAGAGCCCAGATAGCGAGCTGCAAAATCTCCTCGATAACTGAGCCCGACACCGTCACACAAGACAAAGCAACAGACGGATTTATGAATCCGCACTGCGGCAAAATCCTGTCCGCTTTCCCCCATGCTGGCAGATTCGGCAGACCTTCCATAGCCATAACGACACATAAAACGACTATGATGAGATGATAAAGGCTGATCGCCTGTCTGAGAGCTTATGTAAGCAAAATGCTGAGCCAGCCTTGCATTCATTCCCTTTCTTTTGCTCGCGGGGAGCAGGGACAGCAGTGGATTCATGCTTTTACCTCCTTACCGTACAGGCGTTGCGGCCGACATTTGAAAACCGATGGACACCAGTTCCGCACAGGTTCCAGGCAGCATCATAATCGCCCCTTCACCCAGCTGATAATCTGCCTCAAACAGCATTTCCCGATAGCTTTCAGGGAGTACAGAAGACATATTACGCAATTTCACAGCATGCTCATCTTGCAGCGGTGTATTGTGCGTCAAGCCTTTCCAGCGACGAGGGTCCTGAATAGGTGTCTCCAGCAGTCTGTCAGATAAAAATATATTTTCTACCAGCACATTTCCATCCGGTACGCTCATGCTCATAATGCGCTTGGCAATCGGCTCCGGATCATCGCCTGTAGATACCCCATCTGTCATATGGCAAACCAAAGGAGCAGGACAATCCTGCATCCCTGGCAGCTCTGCTTGTAAAATACGCTCGGCTTGCAAGAAAGCCTTTGCGGAATCTGAAAACCGTTTGGGCGTCAAATCGGGCAACGAGCCAATGGCTGCGATTTCATCAATCCCTTTTACACCGTTCAACAGATCATACACGTCGTCACTGTAAGCCAAGATCGCAATCCGGTAGCGTGCAGTCAGACGATTCCCTTTGGTTGAACGGAAAACCATCTGCCGGATCGCCAGCGATATAGCCTCATACACAACGTCAATGCGCCGTCGCCCCTCCATCAGCATGTTCATCGACGCGCTGATGTCAATCAGGTAAATGATCAGGGCGGGGGTACGTTGTGAAGCCTGTATTGTATAATTCATGGTTTGTACATGCTCCCCTCAGTTACCTTGTATCTCTATCTATCAGCCTATCTATCATGAATAGTTCAATAATTAAATTTTAGGCAGTCTAAAATTCGTGTCACTTAAAAAGTTATAGATAGAAGAAGCCCGATATCCTACTTCACCTACCTTACGATAATAGGATGGATTACTATCGTATAATGCTCTAAAACGATTGGCAAAGCTCTTTGCCTTTGCCGTGCTCCCCCCCTCCTGGGAGGCATAAGCCTTGTTATACAGTGAAATAAGCTGGAGAACGTTCTCCTTGTTACGTTCATGCATCGACGCCTCTTGCTTTTGTGCTGCCTCAGCTGCCGCCTTACGCGCTGCCTCTTCCTGGGCTGCACGGGCTTCCTGATCCTTTTTCCATGCCAAATACTTTTCATACTTTGCCTGCTGATCATATACTTTTTGCTTGGCCAGCTTGACAGCTGCCTGATTCTCTTTTTCCTTTTGGGCAAGATAAGCTTCATATTTGACCTGTTGATCTATAAGGGCCTGCTGTTTTTTCTGCTCTTCCTGCTGCTTTTGGGTAAGAGCATGTTGCTTTGCCTGTTGTTTGGCCTGCTCCTCCGCTTCCTGCCGTTGCTTCTCAGCTAACACCTTTTGAGCGGCCTCCTGTTCTGCAGCCAGCTTGGCTTGTGCAGCCTTCACGGCTTCTTCCTGTTTTGCTGCCTCAATTTGCCGTTGATTGGACTGATCCGCAAGAATCTTAACGGTTGGAATTCCAACAGCTAAGAAAACGACCGCAGCCGCTGTCGATACGATAAACGTTTTCGAGCGATACCAGGCTGCCGATTTTTCGGGTTGCTCTGGTGTCTTGGGATTTAACTGCTCTTCCAGCCCTGTAATAGCAGCCGATACCTCGACATGCAGAGGACTGCCGTCTTCTACAAAATGATACAACGACCGATATACTTCCAGCGCTGCAGCAGGTTTGTTTTGCTGCTCCAGATCACGGGCCTGTCGGAACAGCTTGTCCGTTACCCCACGCTGTCCCTGCTCCTCAGCGGCCTGATTAAGCAGCGCAGCCTGCTCAGCTTCGAGCGGTGCAACTAAAGAGGATGCTGGCTCAACGGAAGAACTACCTACGGCGGCGGCTTGTGCTGTTTCTGTCGTCTCAAGCTCTGTCGCTTCTACTTCAACAGGAATTTCCTGTTCAGTAATGCCATTAAGCACAACCAGCCATTCGCCAAAGGTAGGACAACTGCTTAAATCCTGACTATCCCAGGCACGACTGAACAGTTCTACCACCTTGCTTCCCCATCGGGATTCCAGTGATTTTCGTAAAATAAAATATCGTTCGCAAGGCGTCTGCATTTCGTGCTGATCAAAATAGCTTTCGCCCCACGCTTTATCTATGATTACACGGTCAGACCAGCCCAGCATTTCTCCAATAATAATGGCCCCTGCAAAACGGTCTGCGTATGCGCTCCATAACCCGCTGTGAACGGTACGGTGTGCGGCATATCCTGGTGAACCTGCCAATAGAGCGTCTGGACGATCCATTTTGGTACTATACATTTGCTCCACGTCCACCAATTCTACAGCTGACGTGCCTTCAGGCAGTTCCACTTCAGAAAAAAACGGAAGCATGACATTTGGCGCTGATAAATCACAGTGCGCCAGTCCTTTTTGCTCCATAGCCGAACCGATCCCTGCCAGTGCTCTGGCTAAAGCCAGACTATCGGAAGCCTCAAGCTGACGCTGATCTGTGAGGCAATCGAACCACGTCGTACCATGAACCCATGGCATCAGTACCGCATACAGCAAATCAGGCTGTTCGGCGATCAGACTTCCGTTTCTTTCTGGAGTGAGCACATCACGCTTGCACACCTGCAAACCGGGAATATCCCCGTATGCTTCCATATGCTCAGATTGATAAACCATAGCCGGGATACGGAACTTCGGAAAAAACACTTTAAGGGCTTTAGCCTCATGTGGCGCTCCACTTTTAGCATTCAGCTGATATACAATGCCTTGACGCCCCGCTTGAGCATAGGCCAAACCGGGTGCAACTGGATGTCGTCCAACCACATAAGCTGTGCCGTTTATGATCAATTCGTCTCCCGGATTCGGTTGAAAAGACATGAAACATCCCTCTCCTTATATCGTTCAGTATGCTAGTTTCCTCACTTTAATATAAATTTCTGTGGATGGCAAGAAAACCGGGTGTCCTAAGATCGCCCGGTTTTCTTAAAATATAAGAAAGTATACGTTTAACGTTATCCTCTGTTCTTATATTTATCTGCAGAAATGGATATCATCCTGGTAAAGGACAGCCAAACCGTTTCTACTTGGAACCATCTATTCTAAACTGTGAGGAATGGTTCACATATTGCTTCTTTATAGCGTGGTAAAATTATGAAGAAATGCCTGGCTGGCGGCTTACTTAGCTTGGTCAACCGTACGGAATTTGTTAGCGATAGCCGTCAATTCCTGGCTGATGCTGTTCAAAGTCGTTACGAAAGCTTGCATTTGTTTGCTAGCTTCCTGAAACTCTTGGAAGAAACGTTGCTTAGTCATACCTTCCCATTGACCTTCCATACCTGAGATGGACTGTGTCAGACTGGAAACGATTTGCTGGCTTTGCTCACCGCTTTGTTTAAATTGGTTAGCTACCTGATCGACCTGTTCTGGTGTAATTAAAATGCGTCCTGCCATTTTTATGAGTCCTCCTTGATGATAAAAAATGTTTATTGTTTAACTGGTTCAAATTGTACTATGGTTATTGAATTCCCTACAAAAGGCAAAGGTCCTAAATGCAATTATCCCACTTTTTAACTATATAACAGCATCTAACAGTATGATCCTGACAAAAAAGACACCTAATAAGTCCCAAAAAACCGGGAATAATGGTATTAATTCATTCAAACTCGCAATCGAACAAGATAATCATGGAATTAAACCTGCTATGCGACAGGTTGATCTCTCACTACAGACGGGTCCGTAAAATACCAATCCTGTGGACTGCCGGAGGATGCCTGCTCCAGAATATCCATCTT
Source organism: Paenibacillus sp. BJ-4 (assembly GCF_020404765.1). Lineage (GTDB taxonomy): Bacteria > Bacillota > Bacilli > Paenibacillales > Paenibacillaceae > Paenibacillus. The sequence continues at coordinate 291,935 of NZ_JAIVEM010000006.1, read as the reverse complement.
CAGTGTTCCTGCATCTGAAGATGGTATGCCGGTAATGGCATGTACGACAGACTGCGGGTTTGAAATCAGACCGCTTCCTTCCGAAGTTTGCCCGGGCAAAATAGACGGGGATTGCTGATTCGACCAATCGAGCATCGTGACGGGGCGTCCCAATGGCTGGCTGGCAAATGACAGAATCGTATGATAGTTGTGGTCAACAGACTGAAACTCCTCTGCCTTTCGGTTCAGTTGTGCACCTGATGTATGGAGGTAAGCATGAATCTGCTCCGACATTCGCTTGGCCTGCATCCAATGATCCAAGACCGTCTCACGTGCAGATACATCCCAATCCAGCGATTGTAACGCCTGCTCCAAACCTGCTGTTAACTGTTGAATTTGCTCCGCCGCATGCTGTAGCTGCCCGCTAAGCCCCCGAAGCACATCCGGTTCAACTCGAATGCGCATATCCATCACCCTTCTTCTGTCGCTTCTTCAGTTACTGTCGACTGTCTCAGCCAATTTAATAATAAATCCACAAATTGATCCCTCGAAGTCATGGCTGCAATAAGCCAGTCTCCATTACCATTAGAGCTCATACGAAATATCCAGCTCATTGCAGGACACAGGACAAAAGCTGCCCGTTGTGATTCCCACTCCCTGCCGTTCCAAACCAGCAATTGCAGCTCTCCTTCGGCTACTCGGGAGCTTAATGACTGGGCCAGCTTGGCAGCCCCCTCCGCATCTCCGCTAGTCTCGGTCAGTTTACTGCTGATTAGAGACACATTCTCTCCTGCAGATTGCTTATAAATTTCATTAAATGCCTGCTTGGAGAACATGAGCGCAGGGGATTCAGGCACAAGCCGATCTACCCAGCCCATTTCATCAATCAACGATTCACATGCCTTTTCCACATTACCCAGATCGTACAGGCGATACTCATCGGGTTCATCAACGGATTTCACAAGCTCCACCACACGCTCGTTCGTGCAATGAAGGTAGCCTTCAAACCGCTTGCCTCCCCGTGTATAACGTATGCGGCAAGCCCTGTTAGATAATCCGGCGATAGCAACCCTCGAAAAAACAGTAGGGGGCATTGCCAACTCTTTGCCCTTATCTACCCGTTTTAGATAACCCTTTTCCAGAAGAGCAGCTTTTACCTGTTCCCACTCTTCTGCCAACTCCTCCGCTAGATAGCCCTTGAACGGATCTTCCACCCCAAGCAGTCTGTCAGAACCCAGCACGCCTGCCAGAAAAAACAGTTCCTTCGACTTGAGGGTTATTAACTTCTGCTTGGAAGCTTGAAACGTTAACATTATGAGCCACCTCCCTTCAAACTACAACATGCCATCGGTCACGAATTTTCGTTATCCAATCCTCACAGCTCACTTGCTCTGAGAAAGGAATTGCCGCTTTTATCCTGGTAAATTTGCGCCGTACGTAGTATCCCTGTCCAGGCGGCAGGACTTTTAGGCCACCCGCAGCGGCATTCGCTTCCGAATAGGGGATACGAAAGAACGATAAATCATTCGAATCCAGTGTTCCAAAAAGCATGCCGCTTTGACTTGCCTTGACATCATTGAACCAGTCTACCCCAAAGGTTGGGAAATCAGATGGCACACCCGATAGCACGACATGCACATTACGATCACGTCCCAACCGTACAATGGCGGAGAGCTGATCCTTTATCATAAAATCGTTCAGCTGTTTGCTTAACATATCCGCATCATCAATAACCAGCAGTAATTCAGGGTCATTTCCATCCTTGCTTCGCTGTTGAACGATATCATGCACTTGCTGTACCAGAGGCCCGATTTCTTCTTCGCTTTCGGCCGCAGCCTTGACATGAGGAAGATGCCGCAACCGCGATAATCCACCGCCCCCATAACGGGTATCAAGCGTATAGACTTCCAGCTGTCCTGGTGAGGTGTAATAAGCCAGCGATAGAATCCAGCTCATCAGGAAGGATGTTTTTCCTCCCTCCATAGGACTGCCGACGATAAAATTAGGACCCTCTTTTAGATTCAGGAGGAAAGGCTCAAGATCGTCACTCTGTAGACCTACAGGCACCTCATAAGGGAGCGCACCGGAAGGCCCAGCTGTCCGATCCCACTGCTGTAACAGTTCCGCCAGTGGAATATGCTCAGGCAACGGGAGAATGGCTGGTGCGTGCGCACCCTTCCATTCCTGTACAATGCTCGCGATATTGCGGCGCAGCCGTGCCGATCGTTCCGTCTCATCTTCTCCCGGTGAAGGCAATGCCGTCTGGAACTCAAGCGGTGGAATATGTCCTTTTACCAGGGCGCGGCCCGGAATCAAAGGTCCTGGCGTTTTCGCCGGCCGTCCTACCGCGTAATAATAATCACTCGGATCGGACAATTCAAAAGAAACAGCATTCGGAATGTTACTGCGGAATTTCTCAAACACATCCGTAATCCGGTTCGCAGTGATGATGAACGTGATACCCAAACTGCCACCTTCACGCAAAAGAGATTCCAGCAGTTCATTTTCATCCGGATAAGCATTACGGAAATTAAGGTAGCCATCAATAGCTACGACAATTTGCGGTACATCCTCGACCGCAGAACGGCGATACGAGCTTATCGTTTTGACGCCAGCTTCGGAAATCAATTCCTTGCGTAAAGCAACCAGCTTGAACAGATAACGGAACAACCGCTTGATCCGGTCGTCCTCCTCTGCCATCATAACAGCACCGATTTGCGGAAGTTCCCCAAAATCGCGCATCGTCCGACCCATGTCAATGATATAACCGTTCCAACGGTTCGCATCAAAGCGCTGAGCTGTCGACATCAGCAGCGTCTGTAAAAAGGTCGTTTTCCCCATGCCCGGCATGCCGTACACCGCCCAATGGCCATGATCCAGCGCTGCATAAATTGGCTCCTGTCGCTGATTCGGCAAATCATCCACCAGACCAATAAGAGCCTTCAGCTCCAAAGGTGATGATGTACTATCTATTTCGGTGCATGGAGGCAAATTTGTTAAATCCAGCAATTCAGGCAGCGGCGGAAGCCACGGTCCCTGAAGCCGTTCGATCCCTGCCTTAGCAGCCTCATTCGCAATATAATCAATAAAAACTTGAAGCTGTTTAGGGGCTTCTTCTCCTTTTAAGCCTGAGCTTGCACGTTCGCCGCCTGTCAGTAGTGCTTCACGTTTCCCGTTCAGTCTCACTTCATGTACAGGCAGTGCAGAAGAAATATCGCTGTTGCCTATATACGGTGCACCGCTCCAAGCAAACTGCATCTCTTCAAACACCTCGTCGCTACCGACTTGAAAATACCCTCGTCCCGGCTTGGTAATCCACGCCGCATTCGGTATTTTCAGCATATCACGGCTATCGCCTTCGCTCTGCACCCGAAGACAGATACGGAATCTGGAGTTACTCCAGATTTTATCGTCTACGACCCCGGCGGGCTTTTGGGTTGCCAAGATCAGATGGACACCCAACGTCCGCCCAATCGCTGCAATACTGATTAGCTCGTCCATAAACTCTGGCTGATCCCGTTTTAGTTGTGCAAATTCATCAATAATAATAACCAGATGAGGCAGCGGCTGTTCGTGCCGCTGCCGGAGTAATCTGTAATACTCATCAATATGCTGTAAATTGCCTGCATCGTTCAATATTTTCTGTCGACGAACCAGTTCTGCCTTGAGGGATATTTTGGCGCGTTCGATCAAGTTATTGTCCAAATTCGTAATCGTACCCACAACATGCGGCAGGTTGACGAACGTATTGGACATGCCGCCGCCCTTGTAGTCAATCAGCATAAAAGCAAGATCATGCGGGTGAAACTCGGCCGCAAGCGAGGCCACGATAGACTGAATAACCTCACTCTTCCCTGAACCCGTCGTACCCGCGATCAGACCGTGGGGACCATGTCCCTGGCGCTCTATTTTATCATGCAGATTAATCATAATCTTCTTGCCGCCTGCTCGCACACCCATCGGTACGGGTAAAGTATCAGGGTGACGGTTCCGCCGCCACCGCTCTGTTACATCCAGTTCCTCCACATCCGCTACGCTCATCATATCAAACAAAGGCAGTACAGATGGAATATCCGAAGCCGAGGAGCGCTTCAATCGAATAGGAGCCATATACCGTGCCAATGCATCGGCTTCCCCTTTGGACAAACGATCCGGCTTAAAGCTCTGTTGTTCAACCTCTGCCGATTCCGATTTGCGAGCATATACCCCCTGCTCCTTGGAAGCCTCCACGATCAGCTGACACTGCATCGGCAATGCTTCCTTACGGGAAGCAAGCACGATCGTGCACGCATCAATGGCTCGTCCGTCTTCCAGTAATAATGGAAGCAAAGGCTCTTCCTCAATGAGCTGGCTATCGGATAAAACAATCAGGTAGCAAGGGACTTCCATCCCTTTTCCGTGACGTTCGCTGCGATTGTTTTTACGGCGGTTTAGCCTGGCAAACAGAAAATCAGCTAATTGATGGGTGCTGCTGCTGCGGTCTGACATCATCCTCTGGGTTCTGTCATCATCCCACACATGCGGAAGCCAGCGCATCCAGGCCCATTCACTTTCCTCTCGCTCATCATAAAAGGACGCGATTTTCACTTCATCCGGCGAGTGACGCACAGCTACCTGCGCCAGAATCACTCTTAAGGCAGCAAGAGTATGCTCTCGTTCACCGACCAGTCCTACTACTTTGGATTGAAACAACGGTAATGCAATGGAAGCAGCATTCACCAGACGGAACTCTTCCTCCAACTCATCCGCAGCCCCCAACAGGGGGTCACGGTCGTAGCCGTCCGGACGCGGGATTTGCAATTTAATATGAAAGGGAACTTGTCCAGTCCCAATACGGACCTGTAAAAAATCCTCATCCTCCGGAGATCGTTCCCAAAGAGAACTGTTGCGGTTTTTGACGATTTGAGCGCATATTTGCGGATCACCGTGAATTTCATACAGCGTGCGAATTTGTTCCTCGCGCTTCAATTCAAGCTCTTCACGATGCTTCTGGAGCTGTTCCCGGTACATCCGGTCGCGTTCCTCCAGCTTGCGCTTATATTCCTTTTTATTATTTAGGTATACGAAAAAAGGAATCGTATACGATGTTAGCATCATGACCACCGTAACCATCTGGAACATCAGATAGTTACTATTGCCCATTTTGCCCGTTCTGCTCATATATACATAAAAGCCTACAGTCACCAACGTCATCATTAAAGGAATAAGTATAGATATAATAGAAAAAGACGGCTTGCTCGGCTCAGCCGGAGGCCGTAAAATCTCCAGCTTCTCCTCTCGGAGTGCCGGCCTTAATCTCGGGGATCGCTGGTATAATACATTCAAGACAAAAGTCCCCCTTTTCGCTTACTATTTCATTTTACCAAGGTTTCATATAATTTCATGTGTGTATTTACCCATTTTTTTCGTTTTGAAACAGCGAACGCCGTCCATATACAGGTGCTTCGTCCTGGGTTGTCGAAAAGGCACGCTGAATACGCACCGTACAGCCTTCCCGCAAGCCTGCCCCTGTAAGTAGCTGGTCGTCCTCCACTCTGAACCAAAGCCCCTCCGGGAACTTTGCTTCCATAATATATTGCATTCCCTCTGCCGGAGACTCCCCAAAAATGCGCACACCCAGCATCAGCTTCAAATGCTCCACCGAATATTCATCAGCCACCTCGATGTCAAACCACTCTGTTTCCTGTCGTCCTGAAAGCACGGTCAGGATCATCTGTCATCCCTCCCGATCCTTAATTAATACAGTAAAGTTCACACAAAAAGCCTTTTTTCGATAGAAAGATGGCTATCGTAACTGTAGCATTCACCTATTAGACTGTCAATTTGTTACAAAATACCCACTCTCAAAATAATATAAAGCCTTTAGTCGCATTTTACCAAATTATAAAGAGCCAATTGTATCACAAATTTATATTTAATAGTTTTAAATAGTCGCATCTACGTCATTTTATCAATTGCTTAGAACTAAACTCGATTGTTACCCAGATTATTGTGAACACTTTGTAAATTTCTCAGACCTTTATGTTTTTATAAGGTGTTTTTAAGGTAATTTTAAGAAACGGGCTCTACAATAAAGCCATGAAATAACTCAGGTGAGGTGATTTTTGTGAGAACATTAATTACATTTCAAAACAAACGTATTCCCGTTTACTTCAATCAAGATAACAAGCAGCCTATGCAAAAAACATTGAAACTTCTAAGCAACACTTTGGAGAACAAAATCTCCAGCGGCAAGCGTGCCCTTCAGAAATGTCTTAACTCTTTGATCAGCATAGAGATTATTGGCTGTGAAGCCATCCTGCATAGCGTTAGTGAAAATGATTCATTGGCACTGTCCCTCTACTAAGAGGGACTATTTTTTTGTCTGAATACAGACACAAAAAAGAGAGGGCTCTCCAGCACCCTCTCCATATCAGCGGATTTGAAACATGAACTATGTGACCTTGCCGTCATCTGTGCATTTGATCAGATTCTGCTTATAAAACTCTGCGATAGCCTTTTTTAGCGCCTCGTTCCTGTTTCTGCGCCTTCTCTATTCGTATTCTAAACAGTTCCAGTAAGTTAGCGCGTGTATGTTCTTCCCGGCAGTTGTCCAGCTTTTTCAAAATAAAACGGTCAATGGACATATGACTCAGGCTCCTTTACAGCATGCTGCCCCTGCTATTCTGATGGATGATCAGGCTATCCATTTTTAACCATTCTATAGGTTATTTAAACATGTACGGTCCTTGTAGGATACAGTGTGGATGGATTACATCTCCTTTAAATCGGGTAAATACATAGAGTTTCAAAAGTTTGATCCCACTTAAGCCTGATAGCTACAGACAAGGAGCGAGCAGAAATCATGAGCAAACGCCGAATGATCAAAATAGGCTGTAACCTGATATGCACTTTGTTATTTTTAACTATTCTAGCTGCGTGCAGCAGGGAAAAGGCATCTACCCGGAGTATCGCACAGCATGAAGCAGAAGCACGCGCTTATACTGTCACCGGCAATCCGAATCAGGGTGCATCAACCCTTGATGAGCGAGCTGCCAGCCGTTCCCCCGTGCATCAGCAAGGCAGCAGCTATCTCGAAATATCGGGGAACGTAAGTATAGACGAAAATACCGTCAAGGTTACAGGACACTCCAATCTCCCCGCCGGAGCACGGATTAAAGGGAATCTCGCGGTCAAAAACTCCCTGTTAACCGGATACACTGACGAGACAGCGATCCAAAAGGACGGAAGTTTTGTACTCCGAGTGCAACGACCTGGCATACAGGGCAGTATGGATCTGACCGTTCTGTTTCGCCCGGACGATCAAGTCGATGCGATACGAAATCTTTATGGCAGCGGCGGTAACAAGCTGGAAGGGCCATATGTATATCAATACGAGGAAAAGGAACGGCTATTGCAAGAAGTACGGATTGGCGCTGAGCTTGATCCCGAGCAGGATCGCACTACTCCACTGGTTAAACCTGTCTGGAACAAACCTAAGGACTACGGCAGCCCCCAAGTGTGGATTAAGCCTGATGTGAAACAAGAAGGCAATTATTATCATGTATATGCACGCAGCAATTTGCTGGAGGGTTCCGATGTCAAGCTCACGATTGATTTCCCGGGGCGATGGCAGTTTGGCTACGATGACCAAACTAAAGTCATGCCTGACGGTTCCTTCAGCATGAGGGTCAAAAAACCGAGCCTTGCCAACCGCTACACCCTGGTCATAAACTACGAGCCGAACGAAGATATATGGATCAACGCTAAGCAGGTATACGGTACACGTGGAGAACGTCTTTCGGGATCGTTAGTCAAAGTTGCGAACGACAAAGAGGGCTCCAAGCGGATTGAAGCCCGTATCCCTATCCAGCCCAAATCGTAACGGACCAGCGCACATAGCTAAAAGTCGAACTCTTTGTCGGTCAGTAATCCGCTAAGACTGGATCGTAACAGGTGTGCCCACGCTTACCTTCTCCTGAAGCTCAAGTACATCCTTGTTCTGCATTCGGATGCAGCCATGTGACACCATCTGGCCAATAGATGAAGGATCATTGGTCCCGTGAATGCCATAATGTGGCTTGGACAGCCCCATCCAGAACGCTCCGAAAGGGCCGCCGGGATTGGGCTGTTTGTTAATGATCGTAAATTGTCCATACGGTGTCTGTGTAGCCAACTTACCGATACCGACCGGATAACTTTGCACGATCTGACTGCCATCTTTTAAATACAAACGACGCTCCGATAGATCCACCAAAATGCTGTAATTCGGCATATGCTCACCCCTTTACACCATATGCCGATTACTTCATAGATTTTCTTGTATTTTTTACAAATGATATTTCAATGCAGCTTGGCTTACCACTCCACATCCCGTCGCCAACCACTTCGCTGATCCCTTCGGCCCGTGGTTGTGCTTGTACGGCTATCCTTTCTCCGCCGATCCGCTTCCTTGCGCGCCTGATATTCCAGCTCTCGCTGCATCTTGCGATAATTGTTCACCCTCGATTCTGACAGTCCCCCCGTCTGTACAGCTTCCTCCACTGCGCATCCAGCTTCCCCCTTGTGCTTACAATCCACAAACCGACAATTTTGCGCTATGTCGGTAATATCGGCAAAGGTATGAGCGACGCCCGTAGAATCATCCCACAGGTTAAGCTCACGCATGCCGGGCGTATCCAGCAGGACAGCTTGCTTGGCGATGGGAAAAAGCTGTCGGTGAGTTGTCGTATGCCGTCCCCGGCTGTCTTCCTCCCTCACATCTTGTGTCAGCTGAACTTCGGCTCCAGACAGCCAGTTCACAATCGTTGATTTACCGCTACCGGAAGAGCCCGTCAAGGCAATGGTGCAGCCGGGTTGAAGAAACGCCTCCAACTGCTCCCTACCTTCGTTTTGCAGAGCAGAAATAACGATGACAGGGACACCGGGAGCTACCCCCTCCGCTTCTGCGATCCGTGCTTCAACATCGTGACATAGGTCGCTCTTACTCAACACGACCACCGGGTTCACCCCACTGTTCCAAGCCATAATCAAATACCGTTCCAGTCTGCGTACATTAAAATCATGATTCAACGCATTTACGAGAAAGAGAGTATCCACATTAGTCGCTATCAGTTGCTCCTTTGTCTCAAAGCCCGCAGCCTGCCGGGATATTCGGCTTTTGCGTGGCAGGACGGCATGGATCACAGCATCCGACACTCCATCCGGTGTGGTGATCGCCACCCAATCCCCGACAGCCGGCATTTCGGCGGGATCATCGATGAAATGTCGCAGCTTGCCAGAAGAGGCTCCCCAGCGTTCCCCATCCATCGTGATAAGCTTGACTTTTTGCCCATAATCGGCGATCAAGCGGGCAGGCCGTAGCTGTGAATGTCCTGCACGTTCCTCAAAACTTTGCTTCCATTGGTCCCAATAACCGTTCCAGTAATCAGACCAACCGTATTCATGTATACTCATCGTTTTCCTCCTTAGAGTTATCTTTGTTTTTTTGATTTTTGTGTTGTTCGAATATAGCGTTGTTCAAATATAGTGTTGTTCGAAATGTGCACCTTTTTTCCCGCAAGCAAACAATGCAAAAAATCCGCAGGGAAATCCCTGCGGAGGATGTATGTATGGCTAAGGCCCATATGATCCGTCGTTCGTTCATTCAAGCAGTCTTACGTACGGACCACTTCCCGGAACCAACAACCGTAAACAAAGGACACCTAACCATAAAAAAATCCGCAGGGAATTACTCCCTGCGGATTTCGTCGGTTCTACTGTCCAACCAACTGCTAAGCCAAAACTATATACTGTACAGTCTTAGCTGAGCATCGTCCGTGCGGGAGACAAGTCATTCTGCTGCTGAACCCATCCATTCTTGTTCGTACGCATATAACATCGCCTCCTCCTAAAATTTCCTTTATCATACAAGTCGATAAATCGTCTGTCAAGCCTGCCGCGAAACTTTCTTCAATTTTTTTAGTTTCGTTTAGCGCACTTGATCCCAGCGCGTCCACATCTCACGTGGATTCAATTCGTACATTTCCTGTTCTCTGTACATAAACTGATGCATAATCAGCTCACGTCGAATCGTTGCAAAATCGTCATGGTACTGTTTAATCCACTCGTTTAATTCACGTTCAGGATATACGCGGCCCGGCTCCAGCTTTTCTGCCAGCATCTGAAGCACGATCAGCTTTTTCTTGTACTGTGCAGGAATTTGGCGCAGCTTGCCGTCCTTGGCAAAAAAATTGCGCAAAACCGTCGCCTCCAATGTTTCATTAAGCTCTGACATCTCTTTCTCCCCCTCTCCCTTTTCAAAGATAAAACGTACCGTCGCCTCGGCATGCTGCCGGATCAGCTCCGGATTCAATGTAAAATACACCGTATTTTTGTCCCGTCGTTCTTTGATTAATCCAGCCTCACGGAGCTTGGAAGCATGATGCGTAACGGTCGGTTGGGATAAATTCAGCTTTTTCGCCAAAGCTTGACCATGCATCTCTCCACCGGACAAAAGGAGTAATATACGCATACGCGTCGGATCAGCAAGTGCTTTATGATAATTGACCATCTTATCCAGCTGCATCGTGATAACACCTCTTTCCCTTAATCCATACCTGCTCTACCAACGAACTCAATCACTAAAATTAGATATATATCTAATTATATGTTTGTTGAAAACATGTGTCAATCCTATCCTTCCATTACTTCTTCCTGAAATCGGCTGGATATTATGTGCGCATTGCGGTAGGATTATTATTTGAAAACTTCTTACATACCCGTGCATTTTCCATCCATTCAGAGAGCAGTTTTCATGGATCAAAATGTAAATCGGAATGATTCGAAAGTGATGTACAATGCTGATCCTGTGATAAATTAACGCAGTACACCAATACATTGGAGGTTCATCTATATGCACGACTATATGCACGACGTAATTATTATCGGTGGCGGTCCATGCGGGCTATCCGCTGCTATCGAATGCAGCCGCAAAGGTTTGCAAACCGTCATTATTGAAAAAAGCAACATTGTCCACTCTATTTTTCTGTATCCGACGAACATGCAGTTTTTTAGCACCGCCGAACTGCTGGAGATCGGTGATGTTCCGTTCAGCACCCCCAATGACAAGCCTTTTCGTCATGAAGCTTTGGCGTATTACCGTAAAGTAGCAACACATTATAACCTGAACATTCAGCATTATGAGGAGGCTCGATCCATTGCTCGTCAGAATGACGGTACATTTACTGTTCATACCATGAGCAAGCGTGGAAAATCCCAAACGTATTCGTCCCGCTATGTCGTAGTGGCTACAGGATATTTTGATCATCCGAACTATTTGGGCATTCCCGGGGAAGAATTAGATAAAGTCACTCACTATTTCAGCGAAGCCCATCCTTACACAGGAACCCGGGTCGCAGTCATCGGCGGCAGTAACTCCGCAGTAGATGCAGCGATGGAATTGGTACGAGTCGGGGCTGCGATTGATATGGTGTATCGTCGGACCGAGCTGTCTCCATACATTAAGCCGTGGGTGCGCCCACTGTTCGACAGTATGGTACAAAAGGGGAAAATTACGCTGCACTTAGGTGCTCGTATTACGGAAATTCATCCAGACCATGTAGTAGTCACTCCGCTGGATGCAGAAGCATTCCGACTGGAGAATGATTTTGTGCTGGCACTGACCGGGTTTCATCCGGAACGAAAACTACTCGAATCTGTCGGCGTCCATATGGCTGAAGATATAGATAAACCCGAGTTTGATCCTGCCACGATGGAAACGAATATACCAGGTATATATGTGGCAGGCGTGATCGCTTCCGGCAGCAATGCCAATGAGGTATTCATTGAAACTGGTCGCTGGCATGGACGTCAAATTGCTGAGCATATACAAAGCCAAACGAACTAAGGAGAACACCGATATGGATTACAGCTCACTTATTTTACTGGCGCTGGCTGGTCTTGGAATTATCAGCGGCAATTCCACTGTAACCATCGCCATGGTTGTATTATTGCTGCTGCGGGTAACCAGTTTTCATACTGCTTTCCCTTGGCTCGAAAAGTACGGCTTGACGATTGGAATTATTATCCTGACAATCGGGGTCATGACCCCGCTAGCCAGCGGTAAAATCAGCATTAATCAAGTGTTGGAATCCTTTATGCACTGGAAGTCACTGCTCGCGATTGTCATCGGCATCCTGGTAGCCTATCTTGGCGGTCGCGGAGCAACCTTGATGTCTGGTCAACCTATTATTGTGACAGGTCTGCTTATCGGAACTGTCATTGGCGTTGCATTCTTTAAAGGAGTTCCTGTAGGGCCACTTATTGCCGCCGGACTGCTGTCTTTGTTGATCGGCCGCTCCTAAATCCTTGGCTCATGCTACAAATGAAAGCAATCTGCATGTCGGGCTGAATTTAGTCCCGCTTTTGTGTTATACTCTTATCGCATAATTGGGTAAATGCAGGAGGCTTGACCGATGTCTCGACAATTTGTAACGGAAGCTGTAATGGTGGCCATATACGGCCAGTTGCTTACATCTCCCGCCCCTGTGGAATATATAGTGCCTTATACATCGCTGCTGGAGCTATACGAGTTTCAGGATAGCACGGAGCCTCTCATGGATAATCCTATGGACGATCAGCATGTAAAGCGAAAGGTAAGCGAGCTCATCAGCTATTTTGAAGAACCATTGAATCAGAAAAAAATCCGGCGCGCCCTTCAGATGCCCTGGGCCAAAAGCTTGCCCATTCTATTCGATGCCAACACCTCGCTCATTGTTATTAATGCTGTGGATACGGCACACTACGGGGAATATTTTGATCCGATCGAAACCGAGCTGGTACTGACCGCCCAGCGTGAAGCATTGCCCATTTTGACAGACCAATTGGATTGGATTCACCGCATTATTGAAGCTTCTGTACCTGTACACGTATATGATATTGATGATTTTGATTTTGCGGTCGATGATCCGATGTTTAACAATCCTTAACATATGACATCGCCTTAAACACAATAAAGCGGCGGAGTATCATGCGCAGGCTAATTCCCTGCAGCACGGTGCTCCGCCGCTTTTTCATGTCGATGAACAGCTCTTGTACACTATTTTTGTCGTTGGGATATTACACTTGCGCTTCCTCGGTGTAGGTGTAAATAATGTCATCATGTTCCTCCAAATACTTGACTTGCAGATCATGACCCTTCAGGTACCAGTAATCCTGATCCTCCATATAAAACGTAATGCCAGCCGCTTTATGCTGCAATACGGGATGCTGCGGAGGCTCTACGGAAATTCCCAGAGAAAAGCCTGGATGCAACCCGCCGCCAGAACTGTAGCGAACAAAAAAACGGATCGCATCTCCTTCATTCAAGCCAAGCTCCTTAATGTACCACTGTGCCGCAGGCTCAGTTACCTGTATACTCATGCGTTGCGCTCATCTCCTTATACAATGAAATCCTGTTAACTATATCATAGCATCTTTTGGAATGACCACCAACCGCCCTGCTCAAGCTGGTCTTTTGATACAAGTCATATACATTTTTTTGAAAAAGGTTTGACAATTCGCAAAAAAGGGTGTTAAGATTCAACCATACGAGATCCATTTTGAAATTTATTACAATTTGAACGCTTACTCGCGTAAGAATGAACCCAATTTGAGGAAGAAAGGAGTGTTTCCGGTGCTAAAATTCCATATTACATTTTACCCACATCTACACACACAACAACTTCATACCGGAGCATCTCCCCTGTCGCACCTTTCGGAATTGGGCCATTCACGTTGTATGGTTTAATACGAGTGGTTGTCTGTGTTTGAGCAGTTTTTCAGTGGTGAGTGTGCTGAAAATACCTGCGCGCCATATGATATTGAGATTTAAGGCATATCGTCTGCGGACGGTATGCCTTTTTTGCGCCTGTTGTCCGATGAAGTTCGTGGCAGCAAGCCACTGTTGTTTTTTCAAAATGGTACACAACTCTCGAATGAGCTTGTTATGAAAGGATGGGATTCCACTTGTTTTCGGTATTCAAAAATTTAAGTTGGTTTTTTAAAAGAGAACGAAGCCGATATTTCATTGGATTGTTTATGCTGATAGCCGTTGGTATTGTAGAGCTGGCTCCTCCTCGGCTGTTAGGTAGCGCCATTGATGAGATCGTGCGCGGTACGATTTCCTGGTCCTCCCTTTGGCGTTATATTTTTATGATTTTGGGTATTCTCGCCGTCATCTACTACGTTACGTACATATGGATGCACAAGCTGTTTGGGGGTGCCAATCTGGTGGAGCGCCTGCTTCGCACACGCTTCATGAATCATCTGCTACGGATGACGCCGCCCTTTTTTGAGCGCAACCGCACAGGGGATTTGATGGCTCGTGCCACGAACGACCTGCGCTCCGTAGCAAGTACAGCCGGCTTCGGCATGCTGACACTAACAGACTCCACAGTCTATCTGACCGTTGTACTGGTTGCCATGGGTACCCTGATTAGCTGGAAGCTGACACTGGCGGCGATCCTGCCGCTGCCTTTTATTGCGTTGGCCATGAGCATCTACGGCAAAGCCGTTCACGAACGCTACACACTCGCACAGGATGCATTTGGCGATATGAACGACCAGGTGTTGGAATCAGTGGCAGGTATCCGGGTCATTCGCGCCTATGTGCAGGAGCGGATGGATGAAAAGCGTTTTGCAGATATTACCGAGGACGTATTTCGTAAAAATTTGGCAGTCGCCCGAATGGACGCCCTCTTTGAACCAACAATCCGCTTATGCGTAGGACTTAGTTACGTCATCGGTCTCGGCTATGGAATTTATCTGGTATTTCATAACGATATCACGCTGGGCGAGCTGGTCTCCTTTAATATGTATCTGGGAATGATGATTTGGCCGATGTTTGCCATCGGCGAGCTGATTAACATCATGCAGCGCGGCAGCGCATCTCTGGATCGGGTCAATGAAACGCTCCATGTCCAGCCAGACGTACAGGATGTAGCCCATCCCGTATCGGTTAACCGTCCTGAGTCCATTACGATGAAAGACGTTACCTTCCGTTATCCCACTTCCACTGTCGATAATTTGTCGCATGTGAGCCTGAATTTGAAACGTAGTGAAACGCTAGGCGTTGTCGGTCGGACCGGTAGCGGGAAGTCCACTTTGCTCAAACAACTTTTGCATGAGTACCCAACAGGCAGCGGTGATATTTTAATTTCTGGCACAAGGCTGGAGGACATTGCCGTCGAACAATTGCACAGCTGGATCGGATATGTGCCACAGGAGCAAATTTTGTTCTCCAAATCGGTACGTGAGAACATTCAGTTCGGTAAACCTGGTGCAGATGATGACGACATTATGGAAGCGATCCGTACTGCCGCCTTTGATCAGGATCTGGGCACTCTCTCCGATGGACTGGATACACTGGTTGGGGAAAAAGGTATTGCCCTGTCCGGCGGCCAGAAGCAACGTGTTTCGCTCGCGCGCGCCTTTATCGGTGACCCGGATATTTTGTTGCTCGACGATGCACTGTCAGCAGTAGATGCCCGAACGGAAGCACGTATTATTGAAAATATCCGGCGTAAGCGCTCGGGTAAAACAACCCTGATCTCCACTCACCGTCTCTCGGCTGTCGAACATGC
Source organism: Paenibacillus sp. BJ-4 (assembly GCF_020404765.1). Lineage (GTDB taxonomy): Bacteria > Bacillota > Bacilli > Paenibacillales > Paenibacillaceae > Paenibacillus. The sequence continues at coordinate 276,375 of NZ_JAIVEM010000006.1, read as the reverse complement.
AGACCGGATCGTCGTGCTGGAGCAAGGACGCATTATTGAGGAAGGAACCCACAGCGAGCTGCTTGAGGCTGGCGGCTGGTACCGGCAGCAGTACGAACGGCAGCAAGTGGAATCTGATCTGACCTCAGGGGAGGTATCCTAATGAAACCCAATATCGGCAAAAGGCTGTTCCAGTACGCCCTGACGAGCAAAGCAGGTTTTATCGCTGCACTCATCGCACTGGCTATTGGAGTAGCCGCCGAGCTGGCCGGACCCTTCATCGCCAAAACGATGATCGACGACCATATGCTCGCTATAGAAAAACCATTTTATGAAACAACGAGTGTGGACGGCACTGTAAGCTTTGCCGATACCCACTTTAAGCGTGAAGACCGCTTTGAGCCCGGAGAAGCCAAAGGTCGCGAAGCGAGAATTTTACAAGTTGACAAATCCTTTGTATTTGTTAATGGCTCGGTGCAGGTGGCTGATGGCAATCGTTCCTTTGCCAACGGTACACTGACGGTGACACGCGGCTCCGACACCTTTCGCTATGAAGCCAAGGCTTTGACTGCTGATGAGCTGTATAGCTTTTACAAACCGGAAATGCCCGGCATCTTTCAGTTGATTGGCTGGTATTGCTTCTTTCTGGTCGTTTCGATCTTTGCCGAGTTTGGCAAAACGTACTGGCTGCAATCCTCTGCCAACAAGGTCATTCAGAGGCTTCGGCTGGACCTCTACGCGCACATTCAACGGCTGCCGGTTTACTTTTTTGACAACCTGCCCGCAGGCAAGGTCGTATCGCGTGTTACGAATGACACTGAAGCGGTCAAAGACTTGTTCGTAGCCGTACTGTCAAACTTCACCTCCGGTATTGTGACAATGACAGGGGTATATGTTGCACTCTTCCTGCTGGACTTCAGACTGGGTCTAATCTCCTTGTTCATTGTGCCGCTGCTGATCTTGTGGATTGTGTTATACCGTAAGGTTGCCACACGCTACAATACGATCATTCGGTCCCGGCTCAGTGAAATCAATGCGATTATCAATGAATCTATTCAGGGTATGTCCATTATTCGTGTATTCCGGCATCAGAAGCAAACGCAAACCGAGTTCGAAGCATTGAATGATGACTATATGAAGCATCAGAATAAAATGCTGAATTTGAACGCTTTTACTTCGCACAATTTGGTCAATGTGTTGAGAAACCTCGCCTTTGCTGTCGTGTTGTGGTATTTCGGATCTAAGGCACTCGGCACCGCAGACAGTGCGATATCACTAGGCGTCCTGTATGCGTTCGTCGATGTGCTGGGACGACTGTTCCAGCCTATGACAGGTATGGTCAACCAACTCGCTGTACTAGATTCGTCCATCGTGTCCTCTGGACGGGTATTTGAGCTGATGGATGAAACCGGAGAACCCGTGACGGACGGCACTATGCCGCGCTACAAAGGCCAGGTAGAATTTGACGACGTATCTTTTGCCTACAAAAAGGATGATGTGCTTAAGCATATTTCCTTTACAGCACAGCCCGGCCAAACGGTTGCCCTAGTCGGACATACCGGATCAGGTAAAAGTTCGATTATTAACCTGCTGTTCCGCTTCTATGATCCGCAAAAAGGAACGATCACCATTGACGGAACACCTGTCAAGGAAATCCCTAAGCAATGGCTTCGTCATCATATGGGTATTGTTCTTCAAGATCCGTATTTGTTTACAGGTACGGTAGCCTCCAATGTCAGTCTCGGAGACAGCCGCATCACCAGAGAACAGGTGGACAAAGCGCTGCGTGACGTTGGAGCTGACAAATTGTTGTCACACTTGCCGCAAGGCTTTGATGAACCCGTTATTGAAAAAGGTAGTACCTTATCAGCCGGACAGCGCCAGCTTATTTCCTTTGCACGCGCACTGGCCTTCGATCCAGCCATTTTGATTTTGGATGAAGCGACTGCCAATATTGACACCGAAACGGAGGCGCTCATTCAATCTGCCCTTGAGGTACTTAAAAAGGGGCGCACGACCTTTATCATAGCTCACCGTTTATCGACCATTCGCAGTGCAGATCAAATTTTGGTGCTGCATCGGGGTGAAATTGTGGAGCGCGGTAGCCATGACGAGCTTATGGCTCATGGCGGTCGTTATTTCCAAATGTATCAGCTTCAGTCGGGAACGGTTGGAACAGATACAGCAGCCTCATCGTCTGTTTCATCTCCCGCACAGGATGGCTTGCTTGCCGGTAAAGATACTGTAGCCGTAATGGCTACGGTTTCTGGAAAGTCCAACAACCGGGCGGGTTCCAGTGCCTCACAGAAAGCGGGCTCCGGCCAAAGCGGACCCGGCTTGGCTGGCGGAAACGCTTAAGTCAGCTCGTAAAGCTTGAAATAAACGATATTTCCTTAGGCAAAAGACCAGCATGATGCATTAAAAAACCAGCAAGTTTCCGTTGTAAATAGGAAACTTGCTGGTTTTATTTTTTTATATTATATTCCTCAAATCGGCTCCAGACCTTATTTAGCTACCGATGAACCTGTTCCTGCGGGGGGAGATACTGTTCCTTCTACGGCTTTGAGCGTAACTTTATATTTGCTGTCCACCAATGTACTTGTATGGGTATCCGTAATGACCTGGATGTTCATTTCCCCCGGCTTTGGACTTGTTAACTTGTAGTAAATGACTGCATTCGTATCATCTATATAGTCGATATGATCTACTTCAATACCGTAACCCGGATTAGGTGCCTGCAAACGGGTGATTGTCACCTTGTTCTGCTGGTCATTCGTCTTCTCTATGCTCATACTAACATTATTTTGCTGAACCGGGTCTGCAGGCTCGACGGGAGTTTCAGGAGTAGCTTTAACCGGCTTATGATTTTGCACAAATTCAGATGCATTATAGACCATTTCCGCTGCCTCCATTCGAGTTACTTTACGATCCGGATTAAAGTTGCTCTGTTCGTCCAATTTTGCAATTTGGGTCAACAGCAGGAATTGAACCGCTTCATTTGAATCCTGGTCCAGCTTTTTGCCGTCCGCTACATTAATGTACATACGGACAGTTGGGTATTCTCCTGTGGCAATCACTGCTTTATACAGAATGTTTGCGAATTGTTCCCTTGTCATGCGGGTGCTCGGGTCAATATCCGGTGACAAAGGGATTTGATGCTGGGCTGCGATCCGGTAGGACTTGGCATACCATGCTGAAGCGGGAATGTTTGCAAAGGAACCGGTTGTGAAATCGGGCATAACCTGAAGATCCATAGCATTAACGACCAAATGCACTCCTTGTGCATACGTAAGGGTTTGATCAGGTGCAAACTTGTCCTTGGTTATTCCCTGAATAATACCTTTCTGCTGAAGCGAATTAACGATTTTCTCCTGCTCAGCTCCTTTTATATCACGAAAAGCAGAAGCTGACGTTGCCACTGCCAATGAGCAGATGACGAGCAGAGCAGCTGCCACACTTTTACTTTTTTTCATGAGGTGCACCTCCATTTTTAACTATGTTCTATACTTATCGACGCAATAGAAGCTGCAAATGTTTCACATATGCACAAAAGGATTGCAAAACAGCACCGTTCTTGCGATTAGTGTAACCCGTTAAGCTCTTTTCTGCTCACAATCTTTATGTACACACCAATCAGCACAAAAGCATATAACACAGGAAGTAGCAATGACCAAATAACCTCTCCTAACGGCAACTGTTCGAGATTCATCATCGCATTTACATTCATATGAGCAGGTGGAAGAATCCATATCATCCATTCAGCTCCCACCGGAAGCAACTCCGCTAGGCGTGGTCCGGCAAGCGATACAGTGAGCGCGATGATAACCAATGACAGGCTGCGATTCGTTTTCGCTATAAAAATCCGCTGGCAAAACAGCGATAGGGACAACCCTAGTAATGCAAGCGATAAATGACCTATAATACCCACCACCCATTGCAGCACAGAAGGAACGTGCACAAACATTTTGAAAACTACCGGATAAATCACGGCAACCCCTGTCATAAAAACAAGCATGATATATGCTGCTATTAACTCGGCACTAAAATATATCCAATGCTGTCGATTATGTTGAACTGACAACTGTTTTTGTACGGGGTGCTCGTGGTTCAACAGACTGATTCCCAGCCATGCGGAAGCAAAAAATAATAAAAGGGCAGTAACACTGTAGCTGTCAGCTATAGGGCTGGGCTTGTAAGAATAGATCAGCATCATGGCAAAAAAATAGATCACTACAGGCGGTACATAACGCCGTGAACGCGTATAGCTTTGTAATATGTAACGGATAGCAAAAATCATGAGATCGTTCCCTCTCCCTCACGTCTGCGAACTGCAGCAGAATTAGCAGCATCAAAAATATCATCGGAAAATTGTGCGTCCTGATGTACGGAAACAATAGAGGCTCCCGATTGTATCAAATTCAGCAGCAGCCGATTTCCCGCCTCCTTCTCCACAGTCACGCGAATATGATCACCCTCATTAACGACCATCCACTCCGTCTGCTCACTAGCGAGCAAACTCTCTGCCTCCAACGTTGATATCCCTGTGCATACAATCTGTTGTATTGTCCGTAGTACACGATGCGGATCGTACTGTGCCACAAGACGACCATGATCCAATACAAGCACTTGCCGTGCCGCCTGCTGCACAAGCTCCGGCTCATGGCTGGATGCCAGTATTGTAATACCCTGTTCACTTAATTCGGACAACAGCTTAATCATTGATGCTTGCGTGTCCACATCCACGCCACCAAGTGGCTCGTCCAGCAACAATAACTCCGGCCTACCCAAAAGTGCCTGTGTCAGGTTAACCTTTTGCAGCATCCCTTTGGAAAAACCACGCATATCACGATCAGCAGCATGCATTAACGAAAATTGCTCCAGCCGAAAATCAATTTCCCGCCTTAATTCGTCCCGCTGCACTCCCTGCATGAGGCCCATATGCTGTAAATACTGTCGAGGTGTAAAATTCAGCTGCGGCAGCCGATCAGGCGCATAGCCGACATGTATCGAAGCTCCGGATCGCCACTCAATTGACCCGGAGCTGGGGCGTAGCAAACCTGCCAGTAAAAGCAGCAGTGTACTTTTACCGGAACCATTTTTCCCTACAATTGTAATCCAATCTCCCTGCTTAATAGTAAAAGTAAAGTCGTCCAAGGCCGCTACATTCTTATATCGTTTACTTACATTGCGCATTGTTGCAAGAATACTCACCTGTATCTCGCTCTCCTTTATTCGCTTTGTTTACATCCGATTAGGTGCTTTCAGCCCAAGGAGCTGCAGCGTTCTTGCCAGAATATCCGCGGTTTGTTCCGCCAGCTGAATACGCCACTGTCCACCATCAACAATCCGCTCCTTGGCGTAAAAACGGTTGAATGCCTGGGCCGTATCCAACGCAAATCTCGCCATAACCGATGGCTCCAGCTGCCGAACCGCACGTATCAGTTGCCCTTGATAGTGATCCAGCTGCTTAAGCAGCGCCCAGCCTGCATCACCGAGCATTTCACTTGATACGTCGTCAGTCAAGTCAGACGAATGCCTCTCCTGCATAGGTGCGATGTCACTAAAATTTGAATGAGCACCAGTACGAGCATGGGCTTTTTCCAGAAGACTGCGTAGGCGCGCATGAGTGTATTGCACATAAGGCCCCGTCTCGCCCTCAAAGGTCAACGCTTCCTCCAATGAAAAATCCACTTCATTGAGACGGTTGTTTTTTAAATCACCGAAAATAATCGCTCCGATACCAACGTCCTCAGCTATTTCCTGTTGATCCTGTAGATCGGGATTCTTCTGAGTAATGATGGCTTGAGCACGCGCTACAGCTTCATCCAGCACCTCCTCCAGCTTCACAACCTTGCCTCGTCTTGTAGACATTTTCTTTCCTGCAAACCGCATCAATCCAAACGGCACATGCTCACATTGCTCCGCCCATGCCTCGCCTGCACGCTTCAGTACTGCAAATACCTGCTGGAAATGCAACCTCTGCTCCCCGCCAACGACGTAAAGCAACCGATCTGCCTTCATCACCTCACGACGATAGATCGCTGTTGCCAGATCACGTGTCGGATAAATGGTGGTCCCATCCTTTTTCAAAATAAGACACGGTGGCAGCTCCTCTTTTTCCAGACGAACCACGAGTGCCCCGTCGCTTTCCTCCAGCAATTCTTTCGCTCTTAATTGGGCAACAACTGCCTGCATCTTATCATTGTAAAAGCTTTCCCCTAGCACGTGGTCGAATGTAATGTTCAAACGCTGGTACATACGATCAAATTCACTCAGACTGACCTTAACGAAAAACTCCCATAGTCGCTGAGCCTCGGCATCCCCATACTCCAAACGCCGGAACCACTCGCGCCCTTCATCCTCCAAAGACGGGTCATGCTCGGCCTCCTGATGAAAACGCACATATAGCTTAAGTGACTCTCCAATCGGATCCTGTTGTAGCTGCTCCTCATTTCCCCATCTTTTATAGGCCGCAATTTGCTTGCCAAATTGTGTTCCCCAATCCCCCAGATGATTTACGCTTATAGGAACATGTCCTGTTTCCCCCAGAATGCGATACAGGGCTGCACCGATGACAGTAGAGCGAAGATGGCCGATACCAAACGGTTTGGCGATGTTAGGTGAGGACATATCAATCACAACCCGCTGCCCATGTCCGATATCTGGCTTGAGGAAATCGGGCTTGCTCAATTCAGCCAGCATATGCGGAATATGAACAGATCGATTCAAAGTTATATTAACATAGGCACCAGCAGCCGAAGCACTTAAGCCTTCCTCATGACTTATTGCCTCCGCCAATTCAAGCGCAATTTGCTGTGGAGACTTGCGAAGCTTTTTAGCGAGCACAAAACACGGAAACGCCAAATCTCCCCATTCCGGCTGCGGGGGTATCTCCAATAAAGATAATACTTCCTTCTCTTCCAGGCCCGTATGGGCCAATAAAACCTTAGCAGCAGTCAACAACAACATGTCTTCTCTCTCCTTCTCGATTAAGATCTCCGGATTTTGCAAAATCCTTGTCTAATAAAAAAGCTCCCGCCTCTTGAACTAATTCAAGAGACGAGAACTTCAATATCCCCGCGGTACCACTCTTCGTAAATCAGGTTGCGCAGCTAAAACTAGCTACACAAATCGCCGATTTCACTCCAATGACGAATAACGGTGTCTGCCGGGCTGATCTACTAAAGGAATTTCGCTAAAAGGAACTCCGCGTTGGACCAGCCGTCTCCCGGGTGCGCTTCACATCAAACCTCATACCGGCTTCCACCTTTTCCGGCTCGCTGTAATGATCGGCTTCCAATGCTACTCTCCCATTCCACGACGTTAATTCCCATCATTATACAAACCTATTCAGTAGAAAGCAACTTTTTCTTCTTCAGGCACTAGTTCCTCATATGTAATTACACAGCCACCAATTGGCGGCAGGCCTGAACGCAACGGTGGCAGGCTTCTGCGCATTGTTTGCAGTGATCATGTCCATGCTTGCTGCATTCGGCAGCGCATACTTCACAAGCTTTAGCGCACAGCTCACAGATTTGCTCGGCAAAATCGGTTCCTCGTTCCAGCATTTGAGCAGCAAACCCGCATATCTCTGCACATTCCCTACTCACTCGAATACATTCACGCAGCATGGCCAGATCATATTCCTTCAAACTCGCCACGTAGCAGACATTGCAAGCGTTCATACATTCTAGGCAAGCATCTACACATTGTTGGTATGAATGATTCATATTACATTACCTCCCAGTTGTTGATCCTGCTGACTATTACCCGCTAATCATTGAGATTAATCATTTGATGTTCACGCTTCCAACAAAACAAAACCAGAAAATCCCGACTTATGTAAGGAAGTGTACTATATTCCAATGTATGAAAGCAAGGATATTCATCACAATGCTTTGTATTCTTCGCTCCCGACTTGCATACGGACAACCATTCCTCTATTGTAAAAAAAGAGTGTAAAAAACAGTATGCTTAAGCACTGATCAAGGAGTGAACATTGTAATGAATATGACTTCTGTAGAGGAACACCGACGGGAATCTCCGCAGCGGGTTAGCTGCATGGTCGTAACCGTCTCTGACACACGCACCGTGGAAACGGATACCGGGGGACGACTGCTCATGGATTTGCTGGAAACCAGCGGCTACGAGGTCGCTCGTTATGTCATCGTCAAGGACGACTATGAAGGTATTCGGCAATTGGTATCCGAAGCTGCGACACAGGATGGCATCGAAGCTATACTTTTGACAGGCGGCACCGGTATTTCCCCACGGGATACCACATATGAAGCGGTCTCCTCCCTGCTGGATAAGGAACTACCTGGATTTGGAGAAATCTTTCGATATCTAAGCTTTGCTGAGGATATTGGTTCAGCCGCTATATTAAGCCGTGCTGTAGCCGGTATTATAGGGCAGACAGCTGTATTTTCCATGCCTGGTTCAAGAGGGGCTGTACGTTTGGCGATGGAACGCATTATTGTACCTGAGCTGAGACATGTCATGAGAGAAATTTATAAGTAAGCTCTCTTTTTCCATACTCGCCATTCGCCACATAGAAAAAAGGCACCCCATACATTCATGAGGTGCCTCTTCGTGCTATTCCTTTTCTTCTACTTCAGGCTGCATATAGCTGTCGATCAGCTTTTGCTTCAGCCCCCACACCTTTTCGCTGAGATTAACACGATAAATTTCAGGGTTCAGCTTCCGCAAATATTCTGGCCAAAACAGCTTCAACTGTGAAACATGGTAAGCTCTAATTTCATCCAGCTCGGGAAGCGTATATACCTTCTGCCCGTTTACGAAAATGGGCTCAAGCATCGGTACAGCTTCGTAATTTTCTACATATTTTTTCATATATGGATGCAAGGGATTAAACAGTTTCAGTCGTTTTCCATTACGCGGACGCTCTTCATCCGGAAAAGAAATATAATCTGCAACGGCTCTTCCCTTCTTTTTATCCACGATGCGGTATACATCCTTTTTGCCCGGTGTGGATACTTTTTCCGGATTACCCGAAATCTTAATCGTCGGCAACATTTCACCGTCCACTTCCCGCTCAACCAGCTTGTACACTCCGCCAAGTGAAGGTTGATCCGAAGCTGTAATAAGCTGTGTCCCCACACCCCATACATCAATACGCGCCCCTTGGGCTTTCAAATTAAAAATCGTATTTTCATCCAAATCATTGGAAGCTACAATTTTTACGTAATCCAAGCCTTCAGCATCAAGCATTTCCCGCGCCTGTATGGAAAGATAAGCTAAATCACCGCTATCCAGACGAATTGAATTCATACGCTTGCCCTGGCTCTCCAGCATCTTCGCTGTACGAATCGCATGAGGAACGCCGCTTTCCAGCGTGTCAAAGGTGTCTACCAGCAGCGTGACCTGATCTGGTAAAACCTTGGCGTACACGTCAAAAGCCTCCTGCTCCGACATAAACGTTTGCACCCAGGAATGAGCATGTGTTCCCTTCGTCGGAATCCCAAAGTGCTCACCTGCCAGCATATTGGACGTCGCATCAAAGCCTGCTACATAAGCTGCACGTGCGCCCCAAATCGCCGCATCTGCTTCTTGTGCACGCCGTGTGCCAAATTCAAGCAGCGTGTCATCATTTGCCACCTGTTTAATGCGTGACGCCTTTGTAGCGATCAGTGTCTGATAATTCATAAAATTCAGTATCGCCGTCTCTACCAGCTGCGTTTCCATAATCGTTCCTTCGACGCGTATCAGAGGCTCGTTCGGAAAAACAAGCGCTCCTTCCTTCATCGAATGAACTGTCCCGCCAAATCTAAAATGCCGCAAAGCCTCCAGAAACATAGGATCATACTTCTCCTCCTGTTCTGACAGGTAGCGAATATCCTCTTCTGTAAAACGCAAATTTGAGATGTAATTCACAATGCGCTCCAGACCAGCGAACACCGCATAACCGTTGCCAAAGGGCAGCTTACGGAAATACGCCTCGAACACAGCTTTACGCTGGTGACTTCCGTTCACCCAGTGGGCGTACATCATATTAATCTGATATTTATCTGTATGTAATGCGAGGCTCGTTGACTGCATCGTATTCATCCTCTCTGACTGTCCCCGGTTTTGCGATTGCGACGGCGTACCGCCTCATCTGTCCAGCCCACCAATATCCGGCTCCATTTTGTTATCGGATATTGGTGCACAATCGTTAAGTTATTCACTTCTTCTGTAGTAAAATCGTATCCTCAGCCGACCATACGGCAGCTCCCAAACTTCCCTCAAAATGACCCAAAGCCCAATCATGTCCTGCCTGATTAAAGCTCGCCACAGCATCCTTGTATACGGTAATAGCAAATCCTTTGTTATAAGCGTCTACAGCCGTATGGAGTACACATATATCTGTACATACACCAATCAGATGAACTTCCAAAATGCCTCGTTCGCGCAACCTGAGCTCCAGATCGGTCCCAGCGAACGCACTATACCGTGTTTTATCCAACCAATAGATGGAATCACTTTGTTGCTCATAGAGGGTTTGGAGCTTGCCATATAAATGTCGTCCCTCCGTTCCACGTATATTATGTGGGGGAAACAGCTTACTCTCCGGATGATAAGGGTCGCTTTCCTCATGCAAATCCACAGCCATGACAACAAAGTCCCCCTGATCCACATACGCCTGTGTGATTGCTGCAATCCGATCATCCAAATCAATCGCCGGTTGACCTACAGGCAAGCTACCATCTACAAAATCCTTCGTGTAATCAATAACAATGAGTGCCTTCATCGTACAGTTAGCTCCTTCATCCACAAAGTTGGGGATTGTGCGTTCTTCGTATGACCTATCCCATCACATTATGTGTAGATAGACAACCGCGGTACTCTGTCACTAAAACGGTACAGCTGAGCCGGTCTTTGTGAATACTGATTGGAGCTGAGCGGTTTACCGGCCTCATCCCTTACTTCTTCCAGTATTCCCTGTCTGCTGCGGGTCGATGTTATTTTACGGATAAAATTCGGCTCTTCAAAATCCGGTACGACACTCTGAATCACCTGGTACAGCTCGCCCAGTGTAAAATGCGGCGGTAAAAATTGCTTGGCTATCGTCGTCTGCAACATCTGCAACTGAATTTTCCGATAAGCATCGACTATGATGTCCCGGTGATCGAACGCCAGCTCCAATTCCTCCAGTGCCTCACGGATCGTGAACAATCCTACTTCGGAAGCATCATCCGCTGCCTGCCGCTGCTCCAGCATCCATTCCTCTACCAATGCAAAAAATGCATGCGATATAATCCAGCCACGCGGATCACGCCCTGGTCCGCTGTATACACCTAAATACTCCAGATGTCCGCCGTCCACACCGGTCTCCTCTAATAGTTCTCGCTTGGCCGCTCCATACATAGACTCATCTTCCTGACAAAATCCTCCGGGCAAGGCCCAGCGTCCCTCAAACGGCCATCTGCGGCGCTTGATAAGCATTACCTTAAGCTCCCGGATCGGCAATGTCTTCGTCACCGTCTTGCGTTCCCGCTTCGTTAAGGTAAACATAACGATATCTGCCGGAGCACCATCCGGGGTGCGGTATTTCTTAATGTTGTAAGACGCCTTCTGCGCCTCTTCGTTTGTACGATTGTTATCCATTCGCATCACCATATTATATCGTTTTGATAAATTCATTATGACATAATAAAAAGTTTTGTCAAGCGTTAGGCCTTGTCTGATTCACTGGGCTGTTTATGCAACACTCGAAAGGTTGCCGTAGATATGCAACCAAGTGTCCCTTCACTATTCCTTACTTCTGCTTCCGTAGTGATGGTGCGACCTGCCTGATGAAGAATCCGGGCTTTCACTTGCAATGCCCCTTGCCTCATTGCTGACAAAAAATGAACATTCAGGTTCGTCGTTACACATGACTGCATTTGACGCGACCCCATGGCGACCATTCCCATTGCCTGGTCCATTAACGAAGTCAGCACACCCCCATGGACAATCCCCATTACATTCGTATGCTGCGGGCCAGCCTGCAAAGCGATGTGTACCTCGTTCTCATCCGCACCGACCAGCTCACATCCCAAGTAACTCCAGAATGTATTCTCTTCCCCCTCTATCATCTTACGCAGCTTATCCATTCCCTTGTTTTCATCCCTTCTTCGATGTCACTCATTCTTGATGTCCGGCACCGTATACATAGTTCAGCATGCACGACTCGGATTGCCTTCGAAAAAAAGGCGTGGAAGCTAAGCCTCCACACCTTACACCTCATTTTAGTCACTACAATTAGAGGCAGAAGTACTTTTTCCCTCTTCTACATTTACCTTTTCTGCAACCGTATCACGGATAGCCATGATCACCATTTGCAGCAACTCATTAATTTCCACCTGACTTTGCTGGAACTCCGTTACAATCGGAATACCGTCAAGCTCTTCCTGCAGCTCCTGAAGCTCAGCCTCTATTTTGGCAATCATTTTTTGATTCTTCAGGGATTCAAATGCTACAATTTCCTTTTGCTTCTTCTTCATTGTTGCAATCAGTTGCTGGATGCGCCCATGATCCCGAATCTTCTCTTCAGCTTTCCGAAATATCTGCACTTCCTCACTGTTGCCCAAAATACCAGCTAACTCTTTGGCTTTTGCCAATATCATATCGCGATTGACCAAATGATCATGCTGGTGCGCCGCCGATTGAAGTTCTGTCTGTTGCAACCGCTCCTCTGTCACTGTCCATCGCTCCTTTTCTCACTTAGGCGATCTTGCATAAAATCGTCATCCCCATGCAATCCGCTAGAATTTCTTTTTTTATCCGTTAACCGCCACTGCGGTTTGAACCAGATCACCCTTGATATAAAAGGTCATAGGCTCTGTAATTTTCACTTGAACAAAAGTACCGATCAGATCCTTGGAACCTTCAAAATGCACGAGCTTATTAGATCGGGTCCGTCCGGCGAGCACCTCGCTGTTATTTTTGCTCTCGCCTTCTACCAGTACCTCAACCACCTCGCCCCGCAGTCTACTGTTAAAGCGGAGACTGTTTTCATTCACAACCCTGTTAAGTCGCTGAAGACGCTCTTTTTTGACCTCCATAGGTACATTGTCTTCCATCGAAGCAGCTGGCGTACCTTCACGTGGTGAATAGATGAATGTATAGGCGAAGTCGTAGCCAACCTCTCGCACAAGCGATAGTGTATCTTCAAACTGTTCGTCCGTTTCACCCGGGAATCCTACAATAATATCCGTTGTTAGAGAAACATGTGGAACAGCCGCTTTGATCTTCGCTGCCAGCTCCAAAACACGCTCACGAGTATATTTTCGGTTCATTTTCTTCAATATATCCGTATTACCGGATTGTACAGGCAGATGAATATGCTCCACCAAATTGCCGCCCTTACCGAGCACTTCAACCAAATGGTCATCAAAATCACGTGGGTGTGATGTGGTAAAACGTACACGCGGGATATTGATCTTGCGCATATCATCCATCAGATCCCCGAATCTGTAATTCATATCCTTCAAATCCTTGCCATAGGCATTGACATTCTGACCCAGCAAGGTAATCTCTTTAAAGCCCTGACGCGCCAAATCCCGTACCTCTGCGATAACATCCTCTGGTCGGCGGCTTCTTTCCTTACCACGTGTGAAGGGAACGATGCAATAGGTGCAAAATTTATCACACCCGTACATGATGTTTACCCAAGCCCGCATTCCCTCACGCTTCTTCGGCAGGTTTTCGATAATGTCGCCTTCCTTGGACCACACTTCAACCACCATTTCTTTGCTGAACAGTGCTTCCTTGACGAGTTGAGGCAAACGATGAATGTTATGGGTACCAAAAATCATATCGACAAAACCATGTTTCTGCATAATCCGGTTAACGACATTCTCTTCCTGCGACATGCAGCCACACACGCCGAGCAGCAGCCCTGGCTTTTCTGTTTTGAGATGCTTGAGGTGACCCAGCTCGCCAAACACTTTATCCTCCGCATTTTCACGGATGGCGCAAGTATTCAATAAAATGATATCTGCTTCCTTCCGATCCTCGGTTGCCTGGTAACCCATTTGCTCCAGCAAGCCTTTTATGGTTTCGGAATCATGCTCGTTCATCTGGCAACCAAATGTATATACGATATAATGCTTTCCCTCACCGATATGCTTCAGCTCATCTGGAACTGCGTTATCATATAATACTTGTACGTCCTCTTTACCGCGCTGCTTTTCTTTTCTATGGTTCGGCTCCGCCATAATGTTGATTTCACGTCCGCGAATACGGATCTTTTTGCTATGCTCATCTTCAGAAATAATCTTCGCATCCGAGAAATCAAAATATTTGGAGTAATCTTTTGTTTCCTTAGCCATTCCTGGTCACTCCTTACACCATCTATTTCACGCCATTCGCGCTTTTGCTGAATCCTTATACATGTACATATCCTTTTAAGCTCATTAAAATCCTTTGAAAAAGGCATTACACTAAATTATAGCATGATTTATACCCCATAGCCATAGATCAGGCCACAGACATCAATTGGCTGCAATGTGAGCGAGTGATCTTTATATGTATATGTGGAGATTTGTGAATTTTCTATCTATTTCTTATCTATGTAAAAAAGCCCGATTCCTTTGCAAGAATCGAGCTCCAAAAAGCCTTCCGGCATTCAATACGTATATTAGTCTACGATTTCAGCGCTGTCGCCGTTTTTCACACCGGCTCCGTTCGCTTCATCCGTATCAATGTGCATATCCAAAGCAAAGGAGTCAGATACACGTGCAATAACATTTTCAAACACAAGACCACGTTCGCCGCCGACACGTACTTTCAGCAACTGCTTGTCTTTAATGTCCCATTTAGCTGCATCAGATGTATGGAAGTGAATATGGCGAGCTGCTACAATAACACCTTCTTGCAGTTCCACTTCTCCGGCTGGTCCTTTTACCGTAATTCCTGGTGTACCCTCAATGTTGCCAGATTCGCGTACAGGTGCTTTTACACCAATAGCAAAGGAATCTGTACGAGAGATTTCGAGCTGGGAAGCTGGACGAGCAGGTCCCAAAATGCGAACCTTATCAAATTGGCCCTTAGAACCAATTACAGCTACCGTTTCATTTGCGGCAAATTGTCCTGGTTGGGACAAAGGTTTAAATTCAGTCAGTTGATAGCCTGCTCCAAACAAAATTTCAATATGCTCTTGGGTCAGGTGAATATGACGGGCGGAAACGCCGACAGGTACGATTTTACTCATCGTGTGGTCACTCCTTTTTCTCTATACAATACTTAACACATCTATGCTATTATACTCCTATTTCGTCAAGAAAGAAAAGGAAAGCACACAAAGTTCCCTTTTTCGCCCTAATCAGTCTTGAGTTTCGTTCATTTACCTGCTTCCTATCCGATAACCGGACCTAGGAGTTTTTTTGTGTATATATTTATACAATATAAATATTCAAGAAGACGGTTTAGAGGGCAGATTGGTTTGCAAATAATGGAGCGCATGTCCTCCCAACCAGCCTTTGACCAGTTCCTCAGGATAATGCTTTAATAGCAATTCTGCGAACTCGGGATATTTCCCTGGATGCTCCAATCCCTGTACATAACGTTCGATACCGTCAAAATCAGAGCCGAACATCATATGCCCTGCACCGCCTAAAGCACAAATATGCTCAATATGAGGTAACAGATCCTCAGCGGTCACAGTACCCTGCTCCTGGATAAACATCGTTACGAAAGTCAAACCGATTCGTCCGTTACATGCGATCAATGCCCGAATCTGATCATCCCGCAGATTGCGTGGATGAGAGCAAACGCCAAAAGCGTTCGAATGCGAGGCAATTGGCGGCAAAGTTGCCTCCTCTAATACCTCCCAGAATCCTTGTACGGACAAATGCGATACATCTAGCAATAGCCCCAGCTCATTGCAGCGCTTGACCAGCTCACGCCCTTTACGTGTCAGGCCTCCCCCTCTTGGTTCCATAATGCCGTCAGCCGCCCAGTTTGCATAATTCCACGTCAGCCCAATGAACCGTATCCCCATGGCATAGCACAGTTCCGCATAAAACGGATTCCCTTCCAGCGCGTCTGTTCCCTCCAATGAGAGTAAAGCCCAAGCTGAGTGGGCTTGATCTGACTCATTACCGTCCAAATACGTCAGCTTTTTTGTCAGTTCGTCTTGTTCTTGCAAGTCTTCCCGCCAAAGCAAGGCTCTAAGTCCACCAGAGGAAGATACGACATGCTGCCTGAACAGCTCAATTTGACGAACTACATGCTCTATTCTTGGCATGCCCAATACCTGGGATATATATATGGCGAACGTTTGCAATCGCACATTACCTTCCAGCAAGCGCTCTTTTGTGACATCCAGTGATGAATGACTGAAATCTACTCGTGGATTGAGCTGCATTTTACACAGTACATCACAATGAAAGTCAACAACTGGCCGTTTGGTATTTGACTTACCGTTCATGCACTTTTCCCCCCATTCATAGCTAAGCACGAAATGTATTTTAAAAAAATCATATCGCAACAAGCCACAAAGCAAAAAAGCCCGTTTACGAAGCGTAAACAGGCTCAGGCAACGTTCATTTATTATCTTGGCTCTACAATCAATTTAATTGCGGTCCGATCTTCTCCGTCTATAACAATGTCTGTAAAAGCAGGAATACAAATCAAATCCACTCCGCTTGGTGCGACAAATCCCCGGGCAATGGCTACCGCTTTAATGGCTTGGTTTAGTGCACCGGCTCCAATCGCCTGCAATTCTGCATTTCCGCGTTCACGCAGTACTCCTGCAAGCGCGCCTGCAACTGAATTGGGATTGGATTTTGCTGATACTTTTAATACATCCATAGTAAGTACCTCCCCTGGGAATGATGATGGTTTGATTCCACTATTAGATGTTATTCGAGGGTCAGCAAAAAATTCCTGCTTTTTGGTGACAGTTTTCCATATTGTTTCCTTAAGGAGCTTGTAAAAAGGTTAATCCATCCGCCATTCATCTTCTTTAAGTCTAATTTTCTGAATCTTGCGGGCTTTTCCATTGTTATCATCCAACTCCACGCTGATGGCATGGAAGTGCCATTTGCCCATGTCCACTTGAAAACGTACCGGAAGCTGTGTCTGGAATTTCTGTAGCACAGCTTCTTTTTGCATACCAAGCACTCCCTCATAGGGACCTACCATTCCCGCATCTGTCTGATACGCAGTTCCTTGCGGCAAAATGGTATCATCATTACTCTGTACATGTGTGTGTGTACCGACCACAATGGAAGCACGTCCATCCAGATGCCAGCCCATGGCGATCTTTTCCGAGGTTGCTTCGGCATGAAAATCGACCAGAATATGCTTGTGCTTTTTGCGCAGTTCATCTACAATTTCATCTGCTGCGCGAAACGGACAATCAATAGCTGGCAAAAAGGTTCTACCCTGCAAATTAACGATTGCCAGTTCTTTACCTCCACCCTTTACAACGGTATACCCCCGTCCCGGTGTTCCTGGTGGAAAGTTAGCCGGGCGTATAATGCGCGGCTCATCATCTATAAAATCAAATATTTCCTTATTGTCCCAAGTATGATTCCCCATCGTAATCCCATGAACGCCCCAATCAAAAAACTCTCTGGCGATGGCTGGAGTAATCCCTCTTCCCGAAGCCGCATTTTCTCCATTGACAATAATAATATGCGGGTTATATTTTGACTTTAACGAAGGAAGATTTTCCCTCAGTGCCTTTCTGCCTACACTGCCGACGATGTCTCCAATAAATAATACGTTGATAGAAAGCCCTCCCTAGTCTGCCTTACATAATGAAAAGTGGCCCTACAAGCAGCGGCCACTTTTCATTGAAATGCTTTTATTTTGCGTATTCTACCGCACGGGTCTCGCGAATGACGGTAACCTTGATATGACCAGGATAATCCAGTTCATTTTCAATCGTTTTCGTTATATCGCGGGCCAGTCGGAATGCTTCCGCATCATCAATTTTCTCTGGCTGTACCATGACACGAACTTCGCGTCCGGCTTGAATCGCGTATGATTTTTCAACGCCTTCAAAAGACTCGGAGATACGTTCCAGCTTCTCAAGACGACGGATGTACGTCTCTAGCGTTTCACGCCGCGCTCCCGGTCTTGCAGCTGACAATGCATCTGCTGCCCCGACCAGCATGGCGATCACTGAAGTCGCTTCGCAGTCGCCGTGATGTGAAGCAATGCTGTTGATGACGACCGGGTGTTCCTTGTACTTCTTCGCTAGTTCCACGCCAATTTCAACGTGTGATCCTTCCACTTCGTGATCCAGCGCCTTCCCGATGTCATGCAGTAATCCTGCCCGTCTTGCCAGTACAACGTCCTCGCCCAGTTCTCCGGCCATCAGACCTGTCAAGTATGCAACTTCCATCGAGTGCTTCAATACGTTCTGTCCGTAGCTCGTACGGAACTTGAGACGCCCCAAAATTTTGATTAAATCCGGATGCAGGCTATGCACGCCTACCTCGAAGGTGGCCTGTTCGCCATACTCGCGGATTCGTTCGTCCACTTCTTTACGGGATTTTTCAACCATCTCTTCAATACGTGCCGGATGTATCCGTCCGTCCGCTACGAGCTTCTCAAGCGCAGTACGCGCAATCTCTCTACGAATCGGATCAAATCCGGACAAAATAACAGCTTCCGGCGTATCATCAATAATGAGGTCAATCCCCGTAAGGGTTTCAAGTGCACGGATATTACGGCCTTCACGCCCGATAATCCGTCCTTTCATTTCTTCGTTTGGCAACGTGACAACAGAAACCGTCGTTTCTGCTACATGGTCTGCCGCACAGCGTTGGATGGCCAGTGTGATGATCTCACGAGACTTTTTGTCCGCCTCTTCTTTGGCCTGCTGTTCAATTTCCTTAATCATCTGAGCTGTTTCATGACGAACTTCCTGCTCTACATTGGTCAGAATAATACTTCTTGCATCCTCCATCGTCAGATTGGAAATACGCTCCAGCTCAGTTACCTGACTCTTGTAAATCAAATCAATTTGCTGCTGGGTTTCATCGATTCGTTTCTCTTTGTTGGCCACTTGTTCTTCTTTGCGTTCCAGCGATTCCAATTTTTTATCCAGCGATTCTTCTTTTTGCAGCAATCTTCGTTCCTGTCGTTGAATTTCATTGCGACGTTCACGAGTTTCTTTTTCAGCTTCGGCACGGATGCGGTGGATTTCATCTTTCGCTTCCAATACCGTTTCTTTCTTCAGTGCTTCCGCCTCTTTTTTCGCGTTCTCCACGATTTGCGCGGCAGCTTCTTCCGCACTGGAGATTTTAGCTTCTGCAATAGATTTGCGAATAAAATAACCAATCCCGAACCCAAAGAATAACGCGGCTACAGCAACGAGAACGAACCAGATCGCAGTCATCATACTGTTCACCTCCCCGTTGGTTCCTCCAAGGCATTCCTTGGGACTTTTTGCAATTGTCACATTTACTTTAATCGTCAAACTAAGATAACGACACAAGGTCGTTTCATTTCATATGCACATGCTTTCACATGTACAATTCCGCCTGGCATAGCGGCATCACTTGTTATTTGGCGATGAGAACTTACCGTGGATTCCGCTTTTTTGGAAGGAAAAAGGGCATTCCACAAGTATCGTTTCATATATATTTTATTATTTGACAAATGGCATTGTCAAGGGAATGCAAACTTTAGTAAGTTGCCGTGTTGTTTCCATGTAATAACCTGCTTGCCCTGACCAGTCAGGTCATCATCCGATGAATGACCGACAGTTAACAACTATTCATCCCACTGCGATAATTCCTCGTCTTCATAAGTTCCGTTTTGCTCAGCCGCAGTGAGATGATTGACTACTCGGCGTGTCATGTCACCCGAGTATCCGCGTCTCATGAGAAAAGGATACGTTTTCCGTTTTTTCTCCGTCACATCACCGCGTACCTGTTCCCATTTCTTACGTCCAATAACTAAAGCGCTCTCCCACTCTTCGTTATCGGTGATCTCTCCTAAAGCTTCCCCGATAGAGGCTTTTGAGATGCCCTTCTGACGAAGCTCCTGCCTTACCCACATCTTCCCCTTACGTTGGCTCGTTATACGCTGCCTTGCCCACTGGCGGGCGTACAAATCATCATCCACGAGCCGTTCCCTTTCCAGTCGCGCCAACACTTCATCTATAACAGCCTGATCCAGTTCCTTTTGCACCAATCGCTGTGCAATTTCCTGGCGTGTACGCGGCTTTCGCCCCAAATAATGGAGCGCATATACGTAACCCTGCTGCTTTTCATCTACTAGAACGATATCTTCCAATTCTTTTTTGTCGAACGCCGTTCCTTTAAACATATTGTACTTGATCATTACATCTTCTAACACGGACAGTGAATACGGGCCGAAATGAATGATATATCTTCCTCGTTTGCGCCCCTGTCCCTGCTCCACCTTGGTAATCATCAATTCTTCGTTATCCGGAAAATGAGAAATACCTTGCTGCTCATTTTCTTCCGAGGTATATTCATCTTCATTCTGCAATTGCAATGTGCTTCCCTCACTTTGAAATTCACGAAGGCAAGCTGAGAGCGCCTGCCACGCAAAAGTTAGATTCCACTGACAGAACAGGCCGCGTTCGATGCAAAAATGCCCTGCACAACTGTGCAGGGCATCAGAATTATGCTATTCAAACGGACTGTGCCATAATCCCCAGGCTACAGTTCACATGACAGAACAGAAACCAAGATTCAGCCAAGCTTATTCAAGCTCTAGCAATTCCTGCTCTTCTTTAGCTTCCTTCGCCAACTCTTCTTCTGTCGGTGGAGCAACCGTCGTAATTAAATTACTCGCCACCCGAATTTTTTGCTCGATTGTGCTAGCAATGTTCGGATTTTCCTTCAAAAATTGCTTCGCATTCTCACGTCCTTGACCAAGGCGCTCGCCCTCATAGGAATACCAGGCTCCGCTCTTGTCGACAATGTCATGCTCCGTACCGATGTCGATCAAGCTACCTTCTTTGGAAATACCCTCACCGTACATAATGTCCACTTCAGCCTGACGGAAAGGAGGGGCAACTTTATTCTTCACGACTTTAATACGTGTGCGGTTACCCACGATGTCGTTACCCATCTTCAAGCTTTCAATACGGCGGACATCCAAGCGTACTGTTGAGTAAAACTTCAATGCACGTCCACCTGGTGTGGTTTCAGGGTTACCGAACATAACGCCTACTTTTTCACGCAGCTGGTTAATAAAGATAGCAATAGTTTTCGATTTATTAATGGCTCCAGACAGCTTACGCAATGCCTGCGACATCAAGCGAGCTTGAAGACCGACGTGGGAATCCCCCATTTCGCCTTCAATCTCTGCCTTCGGCACAAGTGCCGCTACAGAGTCAATGACGATAATGTCTACCGCTCCACTACGTACAAGAGCTTCGGCAATCTCCAGCGCCTGTTCTCCTGTATCTGGTTGTGATAGTAACAGCTCATCAATATTAACACCGAGCTTGCTCGCATACGACGGATCAAGCGCATGCTCGGCATCGATAAAGGCGGCTTGTCCGCCTGTTTTTTGCACCTCTGCGATAGCATGAAGAGCTACTGTCGTTTTACCGGATGATTCCGGTCCATAAACTTCAATAATCCGGCCTCTTGGAAAGCCGCCCGTTCCTAACGCAATATCCAAAGCAATTGAACCACTGGGGATCGTTTCCACTTGCATATGAGTGGACTCTCCCAACTTCATAATGGAACCTTTACCGAATTGCTTTTCTATTTGACGGAGCGCCATATCCAGCGCAGCACGACGATCTGACAATAAACTCACATCCTTCATTGTTTGTACTTTAATAATACCTTGTTTTGACACGCTTGCCAAGCATTTTTTCGAACATACATTCGTTTTTTTACTCAGTTGGTTCTCTACTATAATTGCACCCGTCTCTTAAAATAAAAAAAGAACCGCAGGCAAAAGGCTTTGCAACGGTTCTTCCGATAGTATAATTATATCATGAATGGTCTATCAAAAACAACTCTATGATTCGCACTGTCTCACCATTAAGAGAGCTTCTCGTTCTCCACCAATCTGCGCCACAATCTGTACAGGATTGCTTTGACAGATCGCAAACGGATTGTTTCACGGTTTCCGCTCAGATTCAGCTCATATACTTCCGTTTCCTTGTCCCGTTCAGCAATGCCGATGTATACCAAGCCTACAGGCTTCCGTTCGGAAAATCCAGGTCCGGCTACACCTGTGACTGAAAGTCCGAAATCGCTGTCCATGACCATTCTTGCCTGCTCCGCAAGCACAAGGGCCACTTCCTTGCTCACTGCGCCGGGCGCTTGATCCCCTTCCAAATAATCATGAGGAACGTTGAGCAGCTTCATCTTCATTTCATTGGAATAACACACGATGCCACCTTGAAACATAACAGCGCTACCCGGCACGGAAGTAATGTGCTCCATCAGCATCCCGCCTGTACAGCTTTCCGCAGCACTAACAGTTAGCCCGCGTTTGGACATCAAGTCCACGATGACCTTCTCCAGCGTAACATCCTCGCTTGCATACATGTGTTCGGAAAGACGTTGTTGAATTTCTGCTTCCGTAGCCGTCAGCTTGATTAACGCTTCGCTTTCACTAGCCGCCTTGGTGGATATGCGGATCGTGACTTCCCCTTCCTTGGCATAAGGAGCAATAGTCGGGTCCGTCTGGGATTGAATCAGATCTAGGAGTCGGGTTTCCAGCGCAGACTCACCAATCCCTGCAAATTTTAGCATTTTCGAATAAATCGGCATTTCTTTACCGCTTAATGCCTGTTGAAGCAGCCAAGGCTTCGCTTGATTTTCAAACATCGGTTTAAGTTCCTTAGGAGGCCCAGGTAAAACCACATAAAATTTACCATCCTGTGCAATTGCATCGCCTATAGCCAATCCTGTCTCATTTTCAAGCGGGGTAGCCCCTTCAATAGAAAGCGCCTGACGGCGGTTGTTCTCGGTCATTTCTACCCCACGGTTGCGGAAAAACTGTTCGAGCTTGTCCATGGCAAGACGATCTATGTGCAATTTCCGTCCGAGTACAGCAGCTATCGCATCTTTTGTCAAATCATCCTGAGTTGGTCCCAAACCACCGGAAAACAAAATAATATCCGCACGCTTCTGAGCCAGTCGTACCGCTTCCTGAAGCCGATCCATGTTATCGCCAACTACAGTCTGAAAATATACATCAATTCCGATTGCGGCTAACTCTTGTGACAAATATTGAGCATTTGTGTTCACGATTTGTCCAAGCAATAGTTCTGTTCCTACTGCGATAATTTCAGCTTTCATTGTCTTTTCCTCCTGTACTGCAAATGTTGTGGGAATTATGTAAAGAAACAGCAATAAGTATGGTTCTATTGCTGTTCCCTTAAATTTTATCCTGTTAAACTTTGGAGGAACTCAGCAAATGGATATTCTTCACAAAGTAATCTATACCCGAATAAATGGTAACTAACGCAGCCGCCCACATCGCTATTAAATCGAACGGAACACCCAGAAAAACAAACGGGAAATTATTAATGAGCAGCGCTACAATGGCAACAATCTGAATAATCGTCTTTAATTTGCCCCAGTTGCTTGCAGCGACCACTGAACCGTCCAGCAAGGCAATCTGACGCAGACCCGTAACCGCGAACTCACGGCTAACAATCACAACGACAATCCACGAATCAATCTTACCCATTTCTACCAAAGAAACCAAAATGGCGGTTACCAACAGCTTATCAGCAAGGGGGTCCAACAGCTTGCCCAAATTGGTGACCATGTTATTCTTACGGGCCAAGTATCCGTCAAGACCATCCGTGCTGGCTGCTATGAGGAAAATGATAGCCGCTATCAGCTGATTGTACGGCAACTTAAAAGCTCCGATCTCAATCGGCGGCGGATAAAAGTCAAAGTCCACCAGCAAAGCCAGCATCATCACCGGAATAAGGCAAATCCGCGTAATTGTAATTCTGTTGGGTAAATTCACAACACACTCTCCCCTAATTATCGTACTTGATTACAAATGGCAGTTTTCGGATTGAATTCAATCCTATGTAAATCGCTTCCGACAAGCGCTATACACCTGAATTGTCTGCATTTCGTTACAAGTATAATATGGTGCAAAACGCATGTCAAAATAACCTGCCCCACATCAAGCAACGTTTTTTCCTACACAAAGCATGAGGGAAAACGGCTTTATTTCATGTTCGTAAATTGGAGCTCCAATGGCAAATCAGCTTTACGCAGCAATTGAATGATCGCCTGTAAATCATCCCTGCTTTTTCCGGTCACGCGAATTTGATCACCTTGAATCTGACTTTTCACTTTTAGCTTGGAATCTCGAATCAGAATGTTAATTTTTTTGGCATTATCCTGGTCAATCCCCTGCTTGAGCGTAAGACGTTGGCGTACTGAACCCAAAGAAGCTGGTTCCAGCTTGCCAAACTCCACATTTTTAAGAGACAATCCCCGCTTGACCATTTTAGATTGTAAAATATCAATAACCGCATTCAGCTTGTATTCGTCTTCCGATGCAATCGTAAGAGCTTCTTTTTCAAGCTTTAGGCTACTTTTACTCCCCTTGAAATCAAACCGTGTTTCAATTTCACGCTCCGTCTGATGAACTGCATTCGTTAACTCCTGCATATCCATTTTGGAGACGATATCAAATGAATTTTCTGAAGCCATCGTTTCACTTCCCTTTCCACAACAAAGTTCAATATCTAATTATAGGCTAGTCATTTACAAAAATCCAATAATCCGCTCACTAAAAAGGCGTTCTTGCCAGTTTCTCTGACAAAAACGCCTTTATTTCATTCCACGATTCAACATGTCTAATGGTGAACGCGGGTTGAAGTTCGGAACATATCCAAAACTCCAAGCACAATGTGAGCAAGACCAAAGCCCAGTATGCCATAGCCCCAAGCACTCGGTGTCAGATAATAGCCAAGTAAACTGACAATTATCCCCAGCCCAGTCACGATCCAGCTAACGGTCATAACGTATACACCTCACTTTGCGGAAAATAAAATGACTGGCATCCCAAAATTACAGTCATTAGTATTTACTCGCATGAAGGTGTCTATTCGCCGTTCGTAGTTGTGGAGTCTGTACCGCTTGGCGCTGAATCCGTATTACTACCTGTCGTCGAATCCGTAGATGAACCCGCCACACCGGCACTCGTTCCGGTAGAAGAAGTTTCTCCTTGCTGTATCAGTACACGAGTAGTCGATTTGTTATCAGTTATCGGCTGACCAGCTACGGAAATATCTGTAGCAGAAGAACGTCCTGATTTGATATATAAACCCTCCGGACCAATGTCAAAGGACATGACATCCCCGCTTTTAGTCATACCATAGCTCAGCTTTTCACCACGGGAGTTTTGTCCCTTGTACACCTCAAGCCAGCTTTCGCCCGTTGCTTTAATATCAACCTTGACCGTGGCCCCAGTCGCACTAGAGACCTTGAAAATCGTCGTTTTGCCTTGCTTGCCGTCCTGTGCCACAGTTACACCTTGTTGTGGCGTAGTCGTATTCGGCTGCTGGCTGTTGTCAGGTGAAGTTCCATTGGGATTATCAGTTCCCGTACCACCTGGCTGAGTCTGTCCTGTTTGTCCTGTATCAGAGGTTTGCCCGCCACCGCCGTTAGGAGCCGTCGTTTGGCTATTATTATCCGGCTGGGCTGGTGTTGTGTCCTGCGGTTGCGTCGTAGTTCCACCCTTCGTAGTGTCAGGAGTAGACGAACTTGGTGTTGTGATCGGTGTTGTGTTTTCTGCTGTTTTTGGAGCTGAATGATTGTTGCTCACCCAATAAGCATAAATAACCCCAACAATAAGAACTAGAAAAAGCCACATTAACGCGGTAGGCAACCACTTAAGATTCCCAATTGTAGCGGGACGGCTAGAGCGTTTCTGTGTAACAGGCTCCATAACCGCTTCTGGTTCTGGTTCAGGTACATTGCTTTGATGTCCTTCCAAAATTTCATCAGGATTTAAACCGACCGTTTCGGCGTAAGTTTTAATAAAAGCTCTGACATAAAAGCTTCCCGGCAGCACTTTGTAATCGCCCGTCTCAATGGCTTCCAGATAACGTTTGCGTATCTTCGTCATTTCCTGAACATCGTCAAGGCTCAATCCTTTTTGCAGCCGGGCCTCCTTTAATTGCTGACCCAGTTCTGACATGTCATCATCTCCTTGTATAATTACGCTTTTTTAAAGCTCTTCTGTATAACTGGCTGTAAAGGTATCATAGATAATTTCTTCAGCCGGATTATTGCGAAGTTCAATAATGAAATTAAAATCGTCAAAGCTGTATCCCGATTCACGCACAAATACGTCAGGATGCTCAATTACTTTGGTGCTTGGCATGCTCATTATTTCCTGAAGCAAGTGATAATGTCTTTCATTTGATCGAATCGTACTCACAATCCCGTCAATAATAAACACATTGTTCGGGTTCATTTCCTCTTCGGAAAGCTGACTACGCACCGTCTGACGCAGAAGCGTCGAGGATACAAAAGTCCAGCGCTTCATGGCGCATACGCTACTGGCAATAATAGATTCCGTTTTACCTACACGCGGCATTCCACGAAGGCCAATGACCTGATTGCCGTCCCTCTTTAATACTTCACCCAAAAAATCGACCAGCAACCCAAGCTCATCGCGAGTAAAGCGAAATGTTTTACGATCATCCGAATCCCGGTCAATGTAACGGCCATGTCTTACTGCCAATATATCGACTAGTCTCGGAGCACGCAAGGCCGTGACTGTAATGTTGCTGGCCTTTTTCAACGTGTCTCCGAGTATGCGTATTTTCTCATCATCGTCCGTTTCCAGTAACATTCCCCGTCTTTCGCCTTCAACACCATTGATCGTCAGTATATTAACCCCCAGAATACCAAGCATGGAAGCAATGTCCCCTAGCAGTCCGGGTCGATTTTTATGTATCTTGTACTCCATGTACCACTGTTTCGTTTCCTCCGTCACGTTAGCACCTCATTCAGATTCAAACCATCAAAAATTCCAATCAAAGCATTATTGTATCATAAAATAACAACATTCGACAAAACCAATTATTGAGACCTGAAAGGTCTCCATTGAGTTGTATGCTTCAATCACGTTTATGATATATAAATTACAATGGAATTACAAGAACAGGTCTGTAACCATTACAGAAAAGCCCCCCAAAAGGGAGCTTTTCATGTGGATTCCTGCTTATACGTTGCTTTTGGCTAATTTGACCATTAACCGGGCGATGGTGTGACGCTCATTTTCATCGGCAACTTCCCACAGTTCTTTCAGTGCGCGGTTGGAATGGTTGGCTGGATCGACCTTCTCATCCAGAAAATCACCAATTTCATAAGCAAGCTCTGCAATGGTATCCTGACTGATTCCCAGCTTTTCCGCTTGCTCAACGCGCTGACCGAGGAACTTTTTCCAAACATCAAAATCCTTGACAACTGTTGACATGCTTAAATCCTCCTTAGATGATTCAGATTTAAAATCAACAGTTGTAATATTCTCTTCTCAGACGCTTACTATACTGGTGGATTCCTCCAAACGCTGTTTTCCTTAAGTCACCCATCCTCCATTAGGACTTATGACCTGACCATTTATATAACCTGACTCAGGAAGTGCGAGAAAATATACCAGGGACGAAATTTCATCAGGTCGAGCCAATCGCCCGGCAGGAATTTCTTCTTCCAAACTGGTAATTTCCCCCTCATCCAAATGATCCAGCATCGGGGTATCCACTGCACCCGGAGCTACAGCATTTACTGTTACCCCGGAAGGTGCAACCTCTTGAGCCAGCGCTTTCGTGAAAGCGTTAATGCCTCCTTTGGTGGTGGAGTACAGCACTTCGCACGAAGCACCACATATTCCCCACACGGATGACACATTTACAATGCGGCCATAGCGTTGAGAAATCATATGGGGCATAAAAGCCTGCGAGCACAAAAAAGTTCCCTTAACGTTGACGGCCATCACTTCATCCCATTCCGCTTCCGACACATCCGATAGCAGTCCATAATGAGATAATCCAGCATTATTCACCAGAATATCCGGCTTCATTCCGTGATTTTCAAGCTTTTCCCGCATACGTTCGATCTGTTCCTTGCTGCGCAAATCGGCCGACACGGTCATTACCTTGCCCGAATAAACCATACAACGACGGGCAACTTCATTCGCTTTTTCATGGGACTTCATGTAGTGAATGGCCACATTCATCCCTACCGAGGCAAAACGCTCGGCAATAGCCGCCCCAATCCCCCCACTCGCTCCTGTAATCAGCACGGTCGTATCGCCTATGGCTTTTAATGCTCCGTTCTTGGTGGTCATCGGTTCCCTCTCCCTAGACATTACGGACTCACCACCAGAGATATTGCCATTTGATCCCACTGGATATGATTTTTGAGACGGCGATTTACATCCTCTAGTGTAATGCTTTCATAGATCGGAAGCAGCTGAAAAAAATCACTACCCCGAAAACGATGCCTTGTAAATTCGTGCGCGATACTTTCGGGTGAGTTGAGTGTACGCAAATAACCACCAATTTTCTTTTTGCGTGCCCGTTCAAAATGCTCTGCAACAAAGCCGTGCTTCTGGATGGACTCTACCTCTTCACGTATTCGCGCCAGCAACCGATCAGGATCTTTGGTATCCCCGCCGATTGCAGAGAAAGCATACTGAGTCGTACAGTTATATTCATGACCAAAACTGTCCGAAATCAAATCCTCATCATACAGCTTTTGATATAGCTGTGTACTGGAACCGAAAAGGAGTTCAAGCATCAGCTTGGTTTCCAGATCATGACGCAGCAATTCTTCCCCCGTCAGACCAACCTTGGCCTCCTTAAATCCGAACAGCAGCTTCGGTAGAGAAACCGCCAGCTTCACCTCACGACGCGGTTCTGCAACCGTGGTAGGTTCCTCATCAAAAATCCGCTCGATCTCTCCCTGCGGCTTATAGTCTTTTTTCGCCTGATTGTTACGCACCAGCTCTATTACTTCCGCTGGGTCCACCCCGCCGACCACAAAAAGAATCATATTGCTTGGGTGATAAAAAGCTTCATAGCAGCTATACAGCGTTTCCTTTGTAATCGTGCTGATGGATTGAACAGTACCTGCAATATCTATGTGCACCGGATGGACTTTGTATAGTGCTTCAATCAGACCAAAGTAGCTCCGCCAGTCCGGGTTATCCTCATACATATTGATTTCCTGGCCAATAATGCCTTTTTCCTTCTCTACATTTTCATCTGTAAAGTAAGGATGCTGCACAAAATTGACCAGTGTCGTCAAATTTTCCTGAATGCGCTCGGTTGCGGAAAACAGATATACGGTCTGATCAAAGCTCGTAAATGCATTTGCCGATGCCCCATTGGAAGAGAAGGTAGCAAAAATATCTCCCTCAGGCTCTTCAAACATTTTATGCTCCAAAAAATGGGCGATGCCATCCGGTACCTTGATCGGCTGTTGACCTTCCACACGAAAATGATTATCGACTGATCCATATTTTGTCGCAAAGGTGGCGTAGGTCTTCTGAAAACCTGGTTTGGGCAACACATAGACGTGCAAGCCGTTATCCATCACTTCATAGTACAGCGTTTCCTGCAAATGCTCATAAGGTATGTGCTCCACCCGTTATTCCCCCTTCTGGTCTCTCAAAAAATAAATAGTGTCCAGTCGGAACGTCCGGGCGGCATCCTGAACATCCTGCACCTTGACAGCCTCCACCTGGCTCAGCAGCTCATCTACCGTCCGCTCTTTGCCGGAAAGCTGTCTGTTAAAATCATAGGCAATCATTTCAAAAGCGGAGTCCTGCATTTCCTTTAGCAAATTGCGAATCATCGCCTGCGTTTGAGTCATTTCCAGCTCGGTAATTGCTCCATTTTGCGTATCTTCCAATTGCTTGCGAATAATCGTAACCGCTTTTTCATAATTAGGAATTTCAATACCGGATTGAATCGTGCCAATGCCTTTATGACCGTCATAACGCGAAGAGGCATAATAGGCCAGGCTTTCCTTCTCCCGCACGTTGACGAACAGCTTTGAATGCGGATACCCGCCCAAAATTCCATTGTACATCAAAGCAGAAGCATAACGATCATCACCATACGTAATGGGGGTACGCAAACCCATGTTGAGCTTACCCTGATTCACATCAAGACGCTCTACCACCGTTTGAATACCGCGCTCCACCGACTTGGGCTGTTCGGGAACATACCCTGTTTCTGCTGAACGGTTTAACTGAAAATATCGATCAATATACTTCTCAACTTCATCCAGCGTTGTATCTCCCACAACGTATAAATCCATGCTGGCATGATTTAGCCATTCTCCATAAGCCTGATACAAGCCCTGTGCATCTATTTGTTCCAGATCGGATCGCTGGCCGAGAGGGTGCAGACGATAAGGCTCATCTTTACACATTTCATCCATGCAGCGTTCTGCGGCATAACGCATTTTATCGTTAACTATAGATTCCAGCTTCTTCCGAACATTTTCTCGTTCCTGCTGAACATATCCAGTTTGAAAAGCGCCATTTTCCAGGGCTGGTTTTGTTAATACTTCACCGAGAAAAGCAAACGAACGATCCAGCAAGCTGTCCGAGCTGTTTACAAAGCTGTCATTAATCGTATCCATACGAAATTGTACGATCTGATAATCTCCGCGCTTATAAACATCGAATCCAAAGCCCGCGCCATACAATTGCTCTAATTGCTCTCTGAATTGTGTAGTCTGCGGATATGTTTCTGTACCCCGACGCAGTACGAATGGTGTCAATCCTACTCGGGTTACGGTTTCCTCTCGGAGTGGAGTACCTACATACAAAGATATGGCAAACGTCTTAAAGCGTTTGGTCGGCAGTACATGAATCCTTAATTGTCTGCGCGTGCCACGCTCGAAACTTGTTTTGTTCAAGTCCAAAACTCCTTTGTGGCGTCAATTTCGTCTAGCCTTTTATTAGCATGAGCCGCTGTGAATCATTCTCCTGTAAAGAGGTAAAGTGTGCCAATCTTTATTCTAACCATGCAAAAGCCAAGAAGCAACCGGAGACAAGCTTCCGGCTGCTTCGGCGGTCTACATGCAAAAAATATGCTCACCAATCGTCTTCACCTGCGGACGGCTCCAAATCCATTTGGAGGTGGCTGTTTTCGGATTAAAATAATAGAGGCAACCACCGCTTGGGTCCCAGCCGTTCAGTGCCTGACGTACTGCCTTCTGTGCAGTTTCATTTGGCGTGAGCCAGATTTGACCATCAGCTACAGCTGTAAAGGCCCCCGGTTGGAAAATCACCCCAGACGGTGTGTTTGGAAAACTTGGGGATTTGACCCGATTCAAAATAACTGCTGCCACGGCTACTTGGCCTTCAAACGGCTCACCACGGGATTCACCATAGACCGCATTGGCCATAATTTTAAGATCATTTTCAGATAGTCCCATCGTGTTGGCCGATCCCATTGTTTCATCATTTTGATCTTTATTGGCTGTTGTCTGGCCCTGTGCAGAGCCTTGGTTGCTACGGTGCAAAGGAGTTTCCGTAGGCTTCCAATTCGGAGTTGCGTTCACCAGCTTCAATTTTGTTTTCGCTCCGACCACTCCATCCGGACTCATGCCAAACTCCTTTTGAAACCCTTTGACAGCCTTTAACGTACTGCTACCAAAATGGCTGTCCACTTGCCCCCCGAAAAAGCCCAGTAGCTTCAATCGTGATTGCAACTCATAAACATCCTGGCCGTAAGAACCAAAATCAACGGCCGCCGAGCTAAATGTCGGCTGGGAAGGCTGCGCCGCTTGTACTTCCTGTTGTGTGCTCAGCGATTTTACTTGCTCCTGTGCAGATTCATTTTTTAAAAGCCCTGTGTACGTAATAGCCGAGGCTACGAGAATACCCGTGCAAATCCAGACCATTGTCTTTTTCATATGCTGCACTCTACCTTTCTTTTGTGGATTAACAGGATGGCTACGTTTATTATGACAAGCTCCGCTTGAAGCTATTCACCCTTTTAATCTTCTTTCAATAAGCAGGCGCAACACCTGAAAAAACAGCACAAAAAAACGCTGTCTGTACGAATGAAGTTGCCATATTGGAGCAACCATTCAAGAGTACAAACAGCGATTTAATGTCGTTCTAGATAAAGGCGAATGATCAGGAGCTAACTTTATTTTGCTGATATTGCTCTATTGAGATAAGTACCTCCCGAGGCTTGCTGCCCTCGTAAGGGCCAATCACTCCGCGAGCCTCCATGGAGTCAATCAATCGGGCAGCACGTGTATAACCGATTCTCATCCGGCGCTGAAGGAGAGATACGGAGGCCTGCTTGGCTTCCAAAATGATGTTGACAGCTTGATCATACAGCTCATCCAGCATTTCATCCGCATCAGCCGATACCTCTTCCACCTCCGGCACCAGCGTTTCATCATACTGCGCTTCACCCTGTTCACGCACGTAGTTAACGATGTTCTCCACTTCCTGATCACTCATGAACGCCCCCTGAACGCGAACCGGCTTGGAGGCTCCCATCGGCATGAACAGCATATCACCACGTCCAAGCAGCTTCTCGGCTCCGCCCATGTCCAGTATGGTACGGGAATCCACCTGCGAAGAAACGCCGAAGGCAATACGTGAAGGAATATTGGCTTTAATAACTCCGGTGATTACGTCAACCGAAGGTCTCTGCGTTGCAATGATAAGATGAATGCCTGCGGCACGCGCCATTTGGGCAAGCCGGGCAATCGCATCCTCCACATCTCCGGCAGCTACCATCATCAAATCCGCCAGCTCGTCGACAATAACGACAATGTAAGGCAGAAATGCAGCCGGGTTATCTTTCATCAGATTGTTATAGCCTTCTATATTACGTGTTCCTGATTTGGAAAATAACTCGTAGCGTTTTTCCATTTCAACTACAATTTTTTTCAAAGCAAGTGAGGCGCGCTTCGGATCAGTCACGACTGGAGCCAACAAATGCGGAATTCCGTTGTATACGTTCAACTCCACCATTTTAGGATCGACCATTAAGAATTTGACCTCATCTGGCTTCGCTTTGTACAAGATACTTGTAATTATCCCATTAATACATACTGATTTACCCGAGCCTGTTGCTCCGGCTACAAGCAAATGGGGCATCTTGGCTAAATTACCGACAATCGTCTGACCTGCAATATCACGTCCGAATGCAATAGATAAATTGGAAGCTGATTCCTGGAAAACGGTCGTCTCCATTACCTCACGCATCGTTACGATGGAAACTTCATTATTCGGAACCTCAATTCCGATAGCAGATTTGCCAGGAATCGGAGCCTCCATACGGATATCCTTTGCAGCAAGCGCAAGCGCAATGTCATCCGTCAGGCTCACAATTCGGCTGACCTTCACACCAATGTCTGGTTGAATCTCATAACGCGTTACGGCAGGTCCACGGACAACCTCCAGCACCTTCGCCCGCACACCGAAGCTTTCCAGCGTTGCCTCCAGCTTGCGTGCCGTTTGCATGTAATCCTTTTGCCCCATACCTTTGCCCGCATTTTGCGGTTTGGCAAGCAAACGAAACGACGGAAGCTTATACGGTTTAGGCGGCAGTGGAGCAGGCATCGCTGCATCGGCACCTTCAGTCTCTACACCAGTTAAACCGGTTGCAGTCGTCTGAGCTTGTCCTTCAATACCTGCCGTTGTGCTCTGGGCCGCTGGTACATCATCCATATCTGTGTTTACAGTAGCATCCGTGAAGTTATCATCCAGCGGCTCATCATAGACAGAATCCGACTGCTCTGCCCCTGCCAAAGACTCCTCAGATTCAGCTTCTGGTCTTCTTTCCTCATGCTTCACCTGTTCAAAGAAATCCCGAATAATCGGCGACCTTTTCACCGGAGTTGAAGCTTCCTCCTCAGCGTGCTCGACCATATCAGACCGCTCTTCCCCATGATTTACGTTTTTCCAGCGAGATTGTGTAGCCCCAGCTTCATATGGAGGCTCATGATCATCATCCATGTGGGCGGAATGCTCTCCCTTGTCTGCTTTATCAGATTTTTTAAGACCAAACAACTGAAAGAAAATCGGCTGCTTTCGTCCCGGAGGCTGCATTTCTTCAAAGTCATCATCCATATCCTCCTCATACGCAGGAATCGACTCGGACTTAACTTTTCTATTGCCTCTGCCAGATGCCGAAAGTGGAGTAGCTTTACCATTCCACTTTTTTCGTACGCTTCCCCCTGCTGCCAGTAGCTTGGTCCGAACAATCCGTACCAAATCCACATAAGACAGCTGGGTCAACAGCATGAAGCAAATAACAAACATTACAATCATAATCAGCTTGGCTCCTGTAAGCCCAAACAGCCACAACAGAACGGTAAGCTGCAATGCGCCGACATACCCGCCGCTAATATCCTTGTTCAGCATGGAGGTATGACCTTCCTTGTCAGGCGACAGCAACTGCTCACGCATATCTATATGTATTTGGCTCATCACTCCGCCCGGCTGAAGCGCATTAATCGGCCCCAAACGCTGCTCCATGGATGAAATAGAACTCATAAGTGTAAAGGCAAATACCAGTAACAGCAATCCCGTTTTACGTGAGTTCCACTGGTTCGGCCATTTACGGTGAATCATCACCATCAGACCGTAATAAATGCCAATCAGAGGGATAACAAAATAGAATTTTCCCAGTACGAGCCCGAACATCTTGGATAGCGACCGACCAACCGCCGCTTCACCCGATAGCGCAATGACCGCCAATGTAATCAGCACAATGCCGTAAATTTCAAATTTTAGAACTCCGCCAAACACAGCTTTCTTTTTCTTTTTTCTTCTTCTGGACATACAAGGTCACCCCCCAGAAGAATATTATACCACGTCACTCGGTATCCGCACATATGTTCTTTTTCAGCAATAAACGACCTATTTTTGTGTTATTCGACACCTTCTACGACCACTCGATGACTTGCCCTGGCTCATAACGCGGATTCAGGTAGGCTTCCAGCGGGCAGTCCAACAATCGTACAATGATTCCCCGGCGACTTTCGAGCGGCTGTACCTGCATAAGCAAACCATCCACCCGAACCTCTGCAAACCCCTCTGGCTCCTTCCACATACCTTCCCACACCATTTCCATTGGCATTACCGTATATAAGGTCATTGGGGCAGCTCCCCGCTATGCTCACCTGAAAGTGTCCCTGTAGGGCTACCTGTAGCATTGGGTGAAAAAGGAGCAAACGGAGCCTGCTGCTGAGTCCCTGGCATCCCGTTTTGCTGGCGTCGTGTTTCAATGATGGTGTTCAACTGTTTCAGTGCCTCTCCGATGCCACCAACCGCGTCCATCAATCCATATTTTACTGCATCAGCTCCACCAACTGCTGTACCAATATCGCGGTTTAATTCCCCGGTTTTGAACATCAGCTCCTTGAACTTCTCTTCCGTGATCCGGGAATGGGAAACGACGAAGCGCACAACACGCTCCTGCATTTTCTCCATATATTCAAACGTTTGCGGTACTCCGATGACCAATCCGCTCATACGAATGGGGTGAATCGTCATTGTCGCACTCTCGGCAATATAGGAATAGGTGGATGACACGGCAATAGGCACACCGATGCTATGCCCTCCGCCAATGACAATGGTCACCGTTGGCTTGCTCATGGAAGCGATCATTTCAGCAATAGCCAGCCCTGCCTCTACATCACCACCAACTGTGTTCAGCAATATCATTAATCCTTCGATCCGTGGGTTTTGCTCTGCCGCTACCAGTTGAGGAATGATATGCTCATATTTTGTCGTTTTGTTTTGAGGCGGTAAAATGAGATGTCCTTCAATTTGGCCGATAATTGTCATGCAGAAAATATTGGATTCGCTTCCGGGCATGGAGGTTTGTCCCAACTGCTGTAAGGCCTCTATTGCAGGTAAAGCGGGTCTTTGCCCAACTTCGGGTTGATCCGGCGCTTCCGTTTCCTCGTTGCCAGATGATAGGTTGCTGTACTGTTCCATATGGGTGATCTTCCTTTCGCTTTACGCATCTATGTGACCCGTATTCACCCTATAGTATGGGATGGAAATGGAATATTTTATACCCGCCTCCATGCGTTTCCTCAGCCGAAAAAGCCAAAAAAGCCTCTCCACCCGCGGAAACCGTCCAATATTTCCTGCGGGAGAGAGGCGACTGTGTGCCTGTGACTTAAGTTTTTAATTCAGGTTTTCCAACAAATTTCAATTGACTCACACTTCCATTATAATTGGCAGGATCATCGGTCTGCGACGAGTTTGCTCGTACAAGAAGCGACCCAGTGCATCCTTGACATTTGTCTTGAGGGAAGCCCATTCATTTACATTTTCACTCATGAGCTTATGCAATGTACTTGAGACAATACGATTGGCTTCATCCAGCAAGCCTTCCGATTCACGAACATATACGAAACCACGGGAAATGATATCCGGTCCCGATTTAATTGTGCCATCTTGCTTGCTCAGCGTTACAACAACAACCAGAATACCGTCCTGTGACAGCAATTTACGGTCACGCAATACGATATTTCCTACATCCCCTACACCCAGTCCGTCAATTAGCACGTTGCCTGCTGTAACTTTACCAGCTCTGCGTGCTCCGCCGTTCTGAATTTCAATGACTTCACCGATGTCTGTGATGAAGATGTTTTCAGGCTCTACACCTACTCCTTCAGCAAGAAGAGCATGACGGCGCTGCATTCTAAACTCACCATGAATTGGCAAGAAGAATTTAGGTTTCATCAAGTTCAACATCAGCTTGAGTTCTTCCTGGCTTCCGTGTCCAGAAACGTGGATTCCCGGGTTAGCTGCGCTGTAGTATACATTGGCACCTAAACGGAACAATTCATCAATTGTGCGACCCACATATTTTTCATTACCAGGTACCGGAGTAGCTGCGATAATGACCGAATCTCCTGGGAGAATATCCACTTTACGATGTGTGGAACGAGCCATTCTTGTCAAAGCGGACATTGGCTCACCCTGACTACCTGTGCAGAGAATAACTACGCGATCTGCTGACATTTTGCCAACTTCTTCAGGCTCGATCAGCATTCCGTCTGGAATTTCCAAATAGCCCAGATCAGAAGCAATTCCTACGACATTAACCATGCTGCGACCGATAACCGTCACTTTACGCCCTGTCGCTTCCGCAGCATTAATAACCTGCTGAATGCGGTGTACGTTGGAAGCAAAAGTTGCTACAACCACACGTTGTCTGGATTTACGGAAAATATCTTCCAACACGATGCCAACGCTCTTTTCCGAAGGTGTAAAACCCGGTTTCTCAGCATTGGTACTGTCTGACAAAAGAGCCAGTACGCCACGTGCACCGATTTCAGCCATACGCTGTAAATCTGCATATTGTCCGTTAACCGGAGTATGATCAAACTTGAAGTCACCTGTATGAACAACAGCACCTTCAGGAGTATCAATGCATACACCTACAGAATCCGGAATACTATGGTTTGTTTTGAAGAATGTGGCCTTCAGCGTGGAGCCCAACTTAATTTCGGAATCAGCATTGATCAAAATACGTTTGGTTTCGCCAAGCAGATTCGCTTCCTTCAGCTTGTTCTCCACCAATCCCAGCGTCAATTTGGTACCATATACCGGTACATTCAAATGTTTCAGCACGTAAGGCAAACCGCCAATATGGTCCTCGTGACCATGAGTCAGCACTATGCCTCTTACTTTGTCGCGGTTCTCTGTAAGGTAGGAAATATCAGGAATAACGATATCAATACCAAGCATGTCCTCTTCCGGGAATTTCAGACCGGAATCCACCACGACAATATCATTGCCGTATTGAATGACATACATATTTTTCCCGATTTCACCGACGCCGCCCAAAGCGAAAATCATCAATTTATCGTTGTTTGTTTTTTTAGACAAATGAATCTAAACCTCCTATGGTAGTTGGACGTCGTACCTTGATTTGTTTATTTAATTTTCAAAAAAATACCGCACCCAGTCACTTGACCTCATTATACATGATTAAATTACGAAAAAACAAGTCATCCTGTCCGTTACGCTAGGTTTCCCATCGCCGCCTAAAAGCATTAGTCCAGTCCATTTATCTAGATGGATGATTAAAAGCACGACAAAAAGGGCGTTCCATTAGAACGCCCCTCATGCCGAAGGATCTTGTCAGACCATAAGCTTTCTCGGTTTTGCTGCTATCGATTGCCTCTAACAATATACTCCTACTATGAGTCATCTCTCACTGCGAGATCTTCATTTATCGAATAAATAACTTCTTAATAAACTCCGCTTCCTCCTCGGTAGGAGGAATAAGCGGCAGCCGAACCGAACCAACCTTAACATTCCGCAACTCCAATGCGTATTTTACGGCGACCGGATTAGGCAGAGGATGAGGACAGCCAAACAAGCCTTTGAAAACCGGGAACAACTGCTGATGCAACTTTGTTGCCTCCTGCGCGTGCCCTTCAACAAGTGCATCGATCATCTGCTTCATTTCTGCGCCTACCACGTGGCTGGCTACGCTGATAATACCATATGCGCCTACAGCCATAGCAGGTAGTCCGGACGCGTCATCCCCTGAATAAACTACAAATCCTTCTGGGGCTGCCGCTGCAATCTGTGTAACCTGCGCGAGTGATGCACATTCTTTGGTCCCCACAATGTTCGGGATTTGTGCGAGACGCAGCGTCGTTTCAGCTGTCAGACTCGCTGCGGTACGGCTTGGAACATTATACAATATAGCCGGAAGGGAAGTGGAGTTCGCTATGCTTTCAAAATGCCGGTACATCCCTTCCTGATTCGGTTTGTTATAATAAGGCACTACCAGAAGCACACCGTCTGCTCCCGCCTGCTCCGCAGCACGGGTCAGGTGAATGGAATGACGTGTATTATTGCTTCCAGTTCCGGCAATAATTTTACATCGCCCGGCTGCTTTTTCTACAACAAATGCAAATAGCTTGATTTTTTCATCATCACTCAGAGTAGGGGACTCGCCTGTTGTCCCTGATACGACCAGTGACTCTGAATGTTGTTCTGCTATTAAATAGTCAATCAACGAGGACAATGCAGCCCAGTCAATCTCTCCTTGCTGATCAAAAGGTGTCACCATTGCGGTAATCAGTCTGCCGAAGTTCACCATGCTGCCTCCTTTTTTTGCAAGTCCGAGCACGGACATGCGCCTACTGATGGAGTTCGAATTTATTATGCAATGCGCGTACAGCCTGCACCATATCATCTTTTTTTACAAGTACCCAAATGGTCGTGTTGGAATCTGCCGATTGAAGAATCTGTACATCTGAATCTGCCAATGCCTCTACAATCGTCGCCATAATGCCCGGTACCCCGTTGATACCGCCACCAATGACTGAAACTTTAGCACATCCGGCCAGAATCTTAGGCTCTAGACCCAAATTGTTCAATACTTCAACTGCTTTGCTTCCATCATGATCAGACACAGTATAAACCGCTCCGGATGGAGTGACATTAATAAAATCAACGCTGATTCCGTGCTCAGCCATAGATTTGAATACTTGCAGCTGCAAATACTCCAAACCTGGCTTTAATTCTACGGTAATCTGAGTGACGTTGCCGACATACGCAATACCGGTCACGAAACGGTCTACGATGTCTGCCTCCACGTCCTTGAAGCCTTCAGGGTGTGTAACCAGTGTACCTTCTCCTTCAGAGAAGGTGGAGCGAACACGAACCGGAATATTCGCCTGCATAGCGATTTCAACAGCACGTGGATGGATAACCTTTGCTCCCTGATGAGCCATATTACAAATTTCCGTATAGCTAACATGTGAAAGCGGCTTGGCATTTTCTACAATACGCGGATCTGCGGTTAATATGCCGTTAACGTCCGTATAAATGTCAACCATATCCGCATGTAGAGCAGCACCCAACGCAGTGGCTGAGGTATCACTGCCACCCCGGCCCAGCGTAGTCATATCACCGTTTGCTGTCTGTCCCTGAAAACC
The DNA here is from genome assembly GCF_020404765.1 of Paenibacillus sp. BJ-4. Taxonomy (GTDB): domain Bacteria; phylum Bacillota; class Bacilli; order Paenibacillales; family Paenibacillaceae; genus Paenibacillus. The sequence goes on along the minus strand of NZ_JAIVEM010000006.1, from coordinate 236,497 downwards.
TGTCACAATAACGACCCGGCCCTGGTTTAGCTCTTCCACAATTCGATCCGGCTTTATATCCAAAATACGAGCATTGCCGTATTGATCATCCGTAATAAAGCCTGCCTGTGCACCAGTCAGCACCGTAGCAGGAATACCTTCTTTCTCCATCAGGCTACATAATGTAGCGGCAGAAATGATTTCACCACAGCACAGCAGTAAATCCCGTTCACGCTTCGGAAGACTGTCGCCGTTAGACGCCGCCCAATCGAGCAGCGTGTCCGTCGCATAAGGCTCTCCTTTCCTCCCCATGGCCGACACAACAACAACAAGTTTAATATTTTGTTCCAGTTCTCGCTTCACATGCCCCAGCACAAGTTGACGCGCTTCGGGTGTGGACAGCGAGGTTCCCCCAAATTTTTGAACTAAAATCCCCATCATTCTTCCCCCATCTTACTCCCTGCTCTGGGAACGTTACTCCGCATTTGCAGCAATAATTTCCGCGATTTGCACCGCGTTCCATGCCGCTCCCTTGAGCAGATTGTCGGATACGACCCACAAATTTAATCCACGGCTATTGCCCAAATCACGGCGTAAACGTCCTACGAATACATCCGGTTTCCCTGCGGCTTCGGATGCCAGCGGATAGAGCTGCCCAGCAGGATCGTCCACCAGCGTTACTCCAGGTGCCGAAGCAAGCAGATTGCGGATTTCCTCTAAATCATAATCTTTTTTAAGCTCTACGTAGACAGATTCCGAGTGACCGTATACGACAGGAATACGTACACATGTTGCTGTTACGTCTACGGATTCGTCACCCAGTATTTTTTTCGTTTCACGTACCATTTTCATTTCTTCCAGTGTATAACCATTGTCCTGGAATTTGTCGATTTGCGGGATAGCATTGAAAGCAATTTGATGCTTCACTGGCAATGAACCCACAGGCAACAGATCAGGCTGAACATCCTCACCGTTAAGAATTGCTACGCTTTGACGATTCAATTCATCAATGGCACGACTTCCAGCGCCGGACACTGCCTGGTAAGTGGATACAATAATACGGGAAATACCATACTTATCATATAATGGTTTCAAAGCAGCTACCATCTGGATGGTGGAGCAATTCGGGTTGGCGATGATACCCTGATGCTCGGCAATTTTATCGCTGTTCACCTCAGGCACTACAAGAGGAGCTGTCGGTTCCATTCGAAATGCGTTCGTGTTGTCAATGCAAACTGCCCCGTGACGTACTGCATGTGGTGCCAGTTCCTTACTTACGTCTCCACCTGCACTAAACAAGGCAATGTCGATTCCTTCAAAGCTGTCGGGGGTAGCAATCTCTACTGGAATCTGCTGACCTTTAAAGCTAATTAACGTGCCGGCAGAACGAGGCGAAGAAAGAAATTTGATTTTGTCCACAGGAAAATCTCTTTTTTCCAGCAGATTTACGATTTGTTCTCCTACAGCGCCTGTCGCTCCAACGACAGCTACATTAAACTTTCTATTGCTCATCTGGTGTATCTCCCCTTCTCGACTAAAAAACCATTTTTTATTCTGAAAGCATCCACCGCCAACAAGAAATTAGACCCGATGCATGATCGAATCATCTTCTAGGCGAGGGATGCTCAGCAGTTAACTATAGTACTTCATGGGGTCTTGCGTTCCACAATCATCGGCTGAAGCTGTTTGCCCTGCATTGCTTCGTAAGCAGCCTCCGGAATCAGCTCCATGTTAGCCACAAGCGAGTTTGGCTTTTTAAATGGATTGTCCTGTCCGAACGGCACAAAAAAGATGTTTTTAGCTACTAGTAACTTGGCGATATTGGCAGCATTCAGACCCAATCCATCATTAGTAGATATGGCCAAAAGAAGTGGACGACCGTTGCGTAATTGCGCCTTGGCAGCCATTAACACCGGACTGTCTGTCATCGCATTCGCCAACTTGCTCATCGAATTCCCCGTCAAAGGTGCAATCACCAGCACATCGAGTATCTGGGAAGGCCCCAGTGGTTCAGCCTCCACAATTGTAGAAATGATATCATTCCCTGTTATATCTTTCAACTGTTTTTGCCAACTTTGCGATGTACCAAAGCGGGTATCCGTTGTTAGTACCGTATTGGATATAATGGGAACGACCTTAGCACCCATATCAACAAAGCGCTGTATAACAGGCATTACCTCTTCAAATGTGCAATGTGAGCCTGTAATTGCATAACCGACTGTTTTCCCTTGCCAACTCATTGTGCATCCCCCCGCTCAGGATTATCTTCCATTAACAACTGCACCAGCGTATTCGCTATAATGGCACCAGCAGTTTTGGGAGCAACAATACCGGGAAGGCCGGGGGCAAGCATAGCCGTGATGCCACGCTTTTCCGCATAACGGAAATCACATCCACCCGGGGCGGAAGCAAGATCTATAATCACGGTACTCAGTGGCAATTTAGACAGGATTTGCGCTGTGATAATCATAGAGGGTATCGTATTAAAAATCAAGTCAACTCCCTGTGTCTCATCCGCTAAATCCCTTGTCATAAAAGGGCTCCACCCCATTTCCACCGCTCTCGCCACATCCTCTGCCCGCCGTACTCCAACCCTCACTTTGGCTCCCAAGCCCTGCAGTGCCCTTGCCATGGTAAATCCAGTCCGTCCCATGCCCAGAACCATACAATCGGCACCATGAATCGTAAAATCTGTATGCTGAATGGCCATCATCAATGCGCCTTCGGCCGTAGGTATGGAGTTGTATATGGCTACATCGTCTCTCTCCAGCAGCTCCACCAGCTTCAAATCGTGCCTGGTACAAATATCTTTTAAGTATGTCCGCGCCATCCCTGTGTACACAACGCAATGCGGTGGAAGAGCAGCAGCATGCTCATTCAAAAATTGGAGCTTTTGCGCTCCGAAAAGTGCATTCACGTTCCCTTCCTCATCGCATCCCACAACCGGCAGAATCAGCGCGTCTGACGACTCCAGCAACTTGACTGACAATGGCTCTAGTGATACTCCTTTGAGTGGTGTTTCAAGCTTATCAAAGCCAACCACGCTGACCGTAGCATCCATGTCCACACATTTACGGATGACTTCAAGCTGCCTCGCATCGCCTCCCAAAACAAGGATGCGTATTCCTGTTAGCATCCGGATCACTCCTTTCCGAGACACGATATGCTTTTATTCTATGCAAGCGCCCGGAGAGGGGTGAAAAGCAAAAAAAGCCGCCCATGATGGGACAGCTTTTTTTGTGTATTTATATTCATAAAATGATTCATAGACTCAGCGCCCTGTATGGCCAAAGCCCCCAGCACCACGCACGGTTTCAGACAACTGGTCTACTTGTTTCAATTCCACCTCAGGCACAGCCTGAAATACCATTTGTGCAATTCGCTCATTACGTGTAATCGTGAATGATTCCTCACCCAAATTAATAAGGAGTACCTTTATCTCCCCACGATAATCCGCATCAATCGTCCCCGGTGTGTTGAGACAGGTAATACCATGCTTGAGAGCCAGTCCACTGCGCGGTCGGATTTGTGCCTCCAGTCCTGCTGGCATAGCTATTGCAAATCCGGTTGGAACAAGACAACGTTTGCCGGGTTCCAGCACCAGCTCCTCCTGTACCGCTGCATACAGGTCAAATCCGGATGCAAGCTCTGACATTTTACGAGGCAACTCAATATCTTCATTGCCCTCAAGTCTGTTAATTTCCACGTAAGTTAACAAAATAGTCCCTCCTCATATCCTTAACCGCTGAATCACTCGCTCCGACCATCGACAGGGCAAACGGCTCCGAGAACATCCGGTCCAACACTTTGTTCACATCATCAGCCGTCACTTGCTCAATATGTTCGATCATTTGATCCAGCGTATAATGCCGACCCAGCATCAACTCATTTTTTCCAAGACGGTTCATCCGGCTGCCTGTACCTTCAAGGCTTAAAATCAAGCTTCCTTTTAACTGTTCCTTGCCTTTATGGAGCTCATTCTCGTCCAATCCGTGGATAGCCAAATTCCGCAGCAGTTCCAGCGTCAAATCCAGCACGTCCTTTGTCTGCTTAGGGGCCGTTCCTGCATAGATCGTGAACAAACCGCTATCCGCATGAGAGCTATGATAGGAATAAACTGAATAAGCCAGCCCGCGCTTTTCCCGAATTTCTTGAAACAAACGTGAGCTCATGCCGCCGCCGATCGCGTTATTCAGCAATACCATAGCATACTGGAGTTCGTCGCCAGTTGCAAATCCGGGTAGGGATAAGCAAATGTGATTTTGCTCCGTCGCTTTCTCATGATACAACTGCTCACCGTTAAAAACAGGCACGGTTAGCGGCGAAACGGTTCCATAATTATCAAAATGTCCAAAATGTTGCTCCAGCAATTCGATAAGTCGATCGTTAACATTGCCAGCTACACTTATAACTGTGTTATCAATTGTATAATGCTCCTTCATATAGTGGCTGAGATGTGAGCTATCCATAGCAAGCAGATGCCCTTCGGTTCCGAGAATCGGATAAGCCAGCGGATGTTCACCATAAGCTGCCCGAGATACAAGATCATGCACCATATCATCCGGTGTGTCCTCGTACATGGAGATTTCCTCAAGAATCACATTTTTCTCTCTTGCTAGTTCATCACGATCCAATTTGGAATTAAAGAACATATCAGACAACACATCAATCGCGATCGGCAGATGCTCATCCAGCACTTTTGCATAATAGCAGGTATATTCCTTCGAAGTGAACGCATTAACATTCCCTCCGATGGCGTCGAATTGCTCAGCAATTTCCTTCGCGCTAAAGCGCTCTGTTCCTTTGAAAAGCATGTGTTCAATAAAATGAGAAATACCGCTATTGTTCGGTGTTTCATTCCGGGAGCCGGTTTTAACCCAGATGCCAAAAGAAACTGAACGCACGGTTGGAATTTTTTCAATGACCACTCTTAGGCCGTTTTTGAGTTGAATTTTTTCCACGATTGGCCCTCCTAAACTGAATTGCATACTTAGCCATAATGTTCAATCCTAACAGAAAAAAGACGTTCACTCAACCGGAGCAGGTAGCTGCCGATCAGGGGAAAGCGTCTGACTGACAGTTCCGAGCACGAGTCCCTTACTCCGAATCGCATGAATCATGCCTTTAAGAGCCGCCGCTGAGGAATCTGTCGGGTGCATCAATATCAGGGAGCCTGATTCAACCTTACTGCTGATTTTGTTAACCACCGATTCTGGCGACGGATGCTTCCAGTCTACGGTGTCCAATGTCCACAGCACGGTTTTGAGTCCGAGTTCTGCGGCCAGATCAACTGTTTGCTGATTAAAATCACCTGACGGCGGGGCAAACCAGCTGTTTTTCACACCTAAAGTTTCTTGAAGCAGCACTTCCGTCTTCTGTATTTCTTGTGTGGCCCTTGCCCGACTCAGACGACTCATATCCGGATGAGAATAGGCATGATTCGAAAGCTCATGTCCTCTTTTTTGAATCTCCTTGGCGAGTTCGGGATTTTTTTTCAGCCAGCTTCCATCCAGAAAAAACGTAGCCTTTACCTTTTCCTGATCCAGCGTATTCAGTATTGGCACGATATACTCATTTCCCCAAGCCACATTGATCATGAAGGATACCATCGGCTTCTCGGGATTTCCCCTGTAAATTGGCACATTCCCCAGCTGGTTCAAATGTACTTTGGGCGCCAATTGCCGATACACATACTGGATTGGGCGGTCTGGGGCCTTTATCGCTTTACGATAGGTCGCATCCAGATCGACCTCCAGTCCGTTATAGCCCGGAATAGCCTTCCATACTCTGTCGATCTTGGCATCAACCGGTTCCCGCCGCTGACGGGCTGCTTCAGAACGTAGTCGCTGCATAAGCGCATTATCAGGTAAAGTCGCAACCGCCATCGTTGTTACGGCCTCTGGCTCGTTAACTTCTGTACCTTGTCCGTCACGTAATTGACCAATGTAATCACGAACCCCACTAAACTGCCCGATGATCAGCGTGATGGCCAAACTGGCTACAACCCACGCCGCTCTCTTTGCCCTTCTCATGGTCCCTTCATCCTCCCGCCCGTTTGTCCACATTGTATGCGGGGAGGACAAGAACTATGACGCAGTAGCTTCTAGAAGCCCCTTCGGCACACTTGTGCGTATGTATGAAAAAAGAGCCAGAAACGTATCTCTGCCTCTTTCCAAAAGCTTAAATAATACTTATTGCAATCCCGTGTTCTGTAGAAAACGGATAGACTTCCTGTTACTGTGGTCCGCTGTGTCAGAACCTAGGACTTTGCAGGAGCTTCAGCCGTCAGAACCGCCTTACGGGACAAATTGACACGACCTTGCTGATCGATTTCAGTTACTTTCACCGTAATCGTATCTCCAATAGCAACTACATCCTCAACTTTGGCTACACGCTCAGTAGACAGTTGAGAAATATGAACCAGACCGTCCTTGCCCGGTAAAATCTCGACGAATGCACCGAATTTTTCAATCCGCTTCACTGTACCGATGTAAATCTCTCCGATTACAACTTCCTTAACGATACCTTCAATAATGGAGCGCGCCTTTTCATTCATCTCTTGGTTTGTGGAAGCGATGAACACACGGCCATCTTGCTCGATATCAATTTTCACGCCGGTTTCTTCGATGATTTTGTTAATGATTTTACCACCCGCGCCAATAACATCACGGATTTTGTCTGGATTAATATGCATCGTCATAATTTTTGGAGCATACGGAGACAACTGCTCGCGCGGCTTTTGGATAGCTTCCATCATCTTGCTAAGAATGAACAAACGTCCTTCTCTAGCTTGCTTGAGCGCATCCTGCAAAATTTCACGGTCAATACCGTCAATTTTAATATCCATTTGAATGGCAGTTACACCTTCTGCTGTACCAGCCACTTTAAAGTCCATATCGCCCAGATGATCTTCCATACCTTGGATATCCGTCAGCACGGAAACATGATCTCCGTCCTTGATCAATCCCATGGCTACACCTGCAACCGGTGCCTTGATCGGTACACCTGCATCCATCATAGCCAGTGTGCTTGCGCAAATACTAGCTTGGGAGGTTGAACCGTTCGATTCCAGCACCTCGGAAACCAGACGGATGGTGTATGGAAATTCAGTTTCGGAAGGAATTACTTTGGAAAGCGCACGCTCACCAAGAGCACCATGTCCAATTTCACGTCGACCCGGCGCACGCAAAGGACGAGCTTCACCTACGCTGAATGGAGGGAAATTGTAATGATGCATGAAACGTTTCGTTTCTTCCAGATCAATACCGTCCAGAATTTGTACGTCACCCAATGCACCAAGTGTACAAACGCTAAGCGCTTGCGTTTGACCACGTGTGAACAAGCCCGAGCCATGCGTACGTGGCAAAATGCTCGTGTCGCTTTCGATCGGACGAATTTCATCAAGCTTACGACCGTCAGGACGCACTTTATCATGCGTAATCAGACGACGAACTTCTTCTTTAACGATATCATAGAGAACTTCGCTCACGTCTTTCAAAAGCTCAGGCGTCTCTATGTATTGTGCTTCGAAGTGGGCAACTGTCTCTTCGTTAACTGCATCAATTGCCTCTTGACGGGCATGTTTTTCTGCAATTTTAACAGCTTCCACCAAACGCTCAGCTGCATAAGCACGTACTTCACTGTTCACTTTTTCATCAACAGTATGCAGCTTAACCTGCATTTTCTCTTTACCTGCCACTTGAACCAATTGTTCAATGACTGCGACAATGTTCTTAATCTCGTCGTGGCCGAACATAATGGCTTCCAGCATGACTTCCTCTGGAATTTCGTCACCTTCAGCTTCTACCATCATGATGGCATCTTTCGTTCCGGCTACAACCAGGTACATATCGCTGGTATTCTGTTGGGCAATGTCCGGGTTAATCACGAATTGTCCGTTTACACGGCCTACAGCAACTCCGCCAATCGGCCCGTTAAAAGGCACGTCTGAAATGCTAAGTGCCGCCGAGGTTCCGATCATCGCTGCAATTTCCGGTTCACAATCCTGATCAACACTCATCACCAAGTTCAATACCTGTACATCATTCCGGAAGCCTTCAGGAAACAATGGACGAATCGGACGGTCTGTCAAACGGCTGGACAAAATCGCTTTTTGACTTGGTCGTCCTTCACGTTTAATAAATCCACCTGGAATTTTCCCAACAGCATACAATCTTTCCTCATAGTTTACTGTCAGCGGAAAAAAGTCCAGATCTTTCGGTTCACGGGAAGCAGTCACGGTACAAAGCACAACTGTTTCTCCATAGCTTACTTTAACTGCCGCATTGGCTTGTTTCGCAAGACGTCCTGTTTCCAGCACCAGCTTTCTTCCGCCGAGCTGCATTTCTACACGTTGCTCCATGGTATCCCTCCATTTCATTCCATTGTAAAAGTTCTATACATATCCAGTATTTCCTGCGCAGGTCTTATTCATAAGAAACACATTCAAATAAGATATGTAATTTAAAAAAGATTCCTCATTTCAAAAAAGAACCCGGCTGCTGTCCGCCGTCGCCTTAGCAGGGACAAGCGGTGAACAACCAGGCTTCTTTTCTCATTACATGTCTGAAAATTAACGACGCAGTCCGAGACGCTCGATCAACGCACTGTAACGTTTAACATCAGTCTTCTTCAGGTAAGCCAATAGTTTACGACGCTGACCGACCATTTTCAACAACCCGCGGCGGGAGTGATGGTCTTTCTTGTGCGAACGAAAGTGACTTTGCAAGTTGACGATGTTTTCAGTAAGGATAGCGATTTGTACCTCAGGTGATCCTGTATCGGATTCATGAGTTTTGTACTCCTCGATCAATTGCTGTTTACGCTCTTGAGTCAATGCCATCCTGTTCACCTCCTTCATTATAATCGCCACTAGCCTCGTAGCCGCCGGTGAAAGCGGACAACCAAGCTAAGGTTCATCGTTGTTTACACAACATAAGTCAGTATAACACAGCGCCTGTCTTATGTAAATAAATTAGCCCAAGAGCTTTTTAGCCGTCTGTGCGTCATTGCCAATTTGACTGATCAGCTCGTCCACTGAAGAGAATTTACGTTCAGGACGGATGTAATGATGAAGCTCAACCAGCACAGACTCGCCATAAATCTGCTGATTAAAATCAAATAGATGCACCTCAAACGACGGATTCAGCACACCTTCATGAAAGGTAGGCTTAACTCCTACATTCATGACACCGCTGATCCAACGATTGCCTACAAGTGCTCGTACAGCGTATACACCTTTGACCGGAATTACGTAAGTATCATCTAATTTGAGATTGGCGGTCGGAAATCCGATGGTGCGTCCCCGCTTCTCTCCATCCATTACAGTACCCCGTATACGGTAAGGACGTCCCAACCAGCGAGACGCATGTGTTAGATCCCCGGTCTGCAAAGCACGGCGGATGCCAGAGCTGCTCACCTTTTCCCCATCCAGTTCAAACGGTGGTACAGTGTGGACAGCCATCAGCTCCCCACCAAGCTTGCGAAGCGTATCCTCATGCCCCGCCCCTCGGTAGCCAAACCGAAAATCAAAGCCTACTACTGCCGTTTGAATTTGCAATGGAAGCAGTACATCTGTCATGAACGCCTCAGGACTGACCTTGGAAAAATCCTCGTTGAAGCTCATAATATAAAGAACATCCACACCCATATCAGCCAAAATAGTCTGCTTGTCCGCAAGCGGTGTTAAATAACCTTCATAGTCACCTTTTTTCATGACTTCCTTCGGGTGAGGATGAAATGTCATGACAGAACCCGGTACTTTCTGTTCCCGAGCCAGCGAAACGGCTTGGTGTATAACGCTTGCGTGCCCCAGATGAAGACCGTCAAACTGACCAATCGCCGTGACCTGTGGACGCCCCCATTGCTGTAAAAGCTCATCACTCAATGGATAAGATAACGAAACGGTAATCATATTCATTCACCTGCATTTCACATCATTTGACTAACTTCGTCAAAATTATAGCACAATTCAAGGTAAGAAAAACGTCTATCGACGTACTTTCACGGAAGCCAGACCGCGCCTAGCGGAAGTTTTTCTTGCGATTATAGAAATGTTCAGCTCCGCTGAAAATTTATAAATTCTACAATCTTAAAAAAACTTTAATTGGGGCGATTGCCCCTGATTCATCTCGTCCATATATACCTAAAAACGTTTTATCCTCTTTATACAAACGGAAGGGCTGGCTGTCGACCACAGGTGGTGAAATCATACTCGGTGACAAACGTTGGCCTTGCAAAGCTGCAGCTGCCTTTGCTTCGACCACCGTATGCTCAGGCATATAGTCAATCGCCTGATCGGTTGCAATAAGCCGCTCATCCAAACTGCCATCCGCTACGCAACGCTCTATCTCTTCGAACGTCAGGCAATGTTCCGCGGAAATTCCCGCAGACATGGTTCGCTCCAGCTTGACCATCGTCGAAGGATATCCCAAGGCACGGCCAATATCAACACATAGTGTACGGATATATGTCCCTTTGGAACATAAAGCACGGAAGGAAATGTCCACATATGATCCTGTCTGCGCGAATCCTGTCATCTCCAGCTCGTAAATGTCTACTTCGCGGCTTTTGCGCTCTACGGTTTTGCCTTCTCGAGCCAGTTCATATAGACGTTTGCCATTCACTTTGAGTGCGGAATACATCGGCGGCACTTGAGAAATCGTACCAACAAAACGCTCCAGCGTCGCTTTGGCTTCCAGTTCCGTTACTTCTACCGGACGTTGACTTTCTTCAATAACTGTCCCCGTAAGATCTTCGGTATCGGTCGCAATGCCTAATCTCAGCGTAGCCCGATACTCCTTGGGCCGCTCTTGCATGTATTCTACGACTCGGGTAGCACGTCCCAAACACAAGGGCAGCACACCGGTTACCTGCGGATCAAGCGTTCCGGTGTGTCCGATTCGCTTCATCCCCAGTAAACGACGAGCCTTCGCTACCACATCATGAGAGGTAAATCCAGCGGGTTTAAAGACGGGCAGAATCCCTTCCCAACTTGCCTGTTCCTTCTTCATCGGGTTCATAGCTCGTCCTTCACACGCCCTACAACGATCTTAATAATATCCTCCAGTTTGCCTTCAAGCCGGCAGCCCGCCGCACGAACATGGCCTCCGCCCCCAAACGACTGGGCTAACGCAGCTACATCAACACGACCTGCCGATCTCATGCTGGCTTTAACCGCTTGTTCATTGATCACTTTAAAGAAAATGCCTACTTCAACGCCACGAATATTTCTTGGATAGTTAACAATCCCTTCCAAGTCCTCGTTCACAGCTCCGCACTCCTCCATATCATCAGGTGTAACAACCACCCAGGCGACTTTACCATCCTCCGACATGGTAAGCGTCTGCAATGCCTTGGTCAGCACCTTCATTTGCGGGAATGTCATTTCTTCCAGCAAATTTTCAGACAAAGATGGACCATCTACACCATAAGTGAGCAACTGTGACACAATAGACATCACCTTTGGCGAAGTGTTGGAATACCGGAAGCCTCCTGTATCCGTAAGCAGTCCTGTATACACAGAAGTCGCTACTTCAACGTCCCACTTCACAGCAAACATTTCCAGTAAATCAAAAAGGATTTCCGCTGTTGCTGCTGCATCCGACTTAATTACATTCACCGTACCATACGCATCATTCGTTGGATGATGATCAATATTCAGGATAACGGCATCTTCCGCAAAAAACTGTTCTGTCAAACCAACACGACGGTAATCTGCACAATCCACGCAAATGATCCGGTTGTATTTCTGTTCTGGCGGTTGCTGGCTCATATCCATAATCTCATCGGCATGCCATAAAAAATCCATGCGTTTGGGAATCGCTCCCTCATTCAACATGGTAAATTTCTTCCCCAGACATGAGAGAAGCCAGCCCACCGTTACGGTGGAGCTGACTGCGTCTCCGTCCGGCTGCACATGCGATACGATCAGGTAATCATCATGCTCCAGAATAAATTCCTTCGCTTGTTGAAGCGCCTGTTCATAGGTATGCATTGCCGTCTCCTTTACATTCAGTTCGTGGTTTCTTCGGACCAACAGGAATTCCTATTTTTCGTCCTTGTCGATATCACTCAACAGCTTTTCAATTCGACTGCCGTAAGCAATAGATTCGTCAATTTTGAAAATCAGCTCAGGAACATGGCGAAGCCGTATCCGTTTGCCAAGTTCAGAACGAAGATAACCGTTCGCTTTGTCCAATGCCTTCAGGGAAGAAGTTTTTTGTTCTTCATCCCCAAGTACACTCAAGTATACTTTCGCTTGCGACAAATCGTTTGTGACATCGACACCCGTCACCGTAATAAAACCGATACGGGGGTCTTTTAATTCGGTTTGTATGAGTAGGCTTAGTTCCTTCTTAATTTGCTCGCCAACTCGACCTGTACGTATTTTAGCCATGGATGCTCACCTCTCTGCCGTTAGCGCTCCACTGTTTCCATGACGAACGCTTCAATAATGTCGGATTCCTTAACATCATTATAGCCATCAAGGGTAATACCACATTCGTAACCTTGGGCAACTTCTTTTGCGTCGTCCTTAAAGCGTTTCAGTGAGTCGATTTTGCCTTCGAAAATCACGATGCCGTCACGAATCAGACGTGCTTCTGCTGAACGGGTAATCTTACCAGACGTCACCATACAGCCAGCAATCGTACCGACTTTAGTAACTTTGAATACGTTACGAACTTCAGCGTGCCCGATCACATTTTCTTTATACTCAGGATCCAGCATGCCTTTCATAGCCTGCTCGATTTCTTCAATGACATTGTAAATAACGCGATGTAGACGAATGTCCACTTTTTCAGCTTCCGCTGTAGATTTCGCCTGATTATCTGGACGAACGTTAAAGCCAATGACGATAGCATTGGAAGCAGCAGCCAAAATAATATCGGATTCGGTGATTGCACCTGCACCACTGTGAAGAATTTTGACGCGTACACCTTCTACTTCAATCTTGTTCAAGGAGCCCTTCAGCGCTTCGACAGAACCCTGTACATCACCTTTGATAATGACGTTCAGATCCTTCATCTCACCATCCTTGATGTGTTGGAACAGGTCATCCAGCGTTACGCGGGTGTTGCTGCCCAGATCTGACTGACGCTGCGTGATCGCACGTCTATCAGCGATAGCACGGGCTTTGCGCTCATCCTCAAACACCATGAACGGATCACCAGCGAGTGGAACTTCTGTCAAACCAGTAATTTCAACTGGCGTGGAAGGTCCAGCTTCCTTGAGACGGCGACCTTTGTCGTTGACCATAGCACGTACACGCCCGAAGCAATTCCCCGCTACGAAGGCATCACCGACTTTCAGAGTACCGTTCTGAACGAGCACACGAGCTACAGAACCGCGACCTTTATCCAACTCAGCCTCAATGATTGTACCGCGTGCACGTTTGTCCGGGTTCGCTTTGTATTCATTCACTTCAGCTACCAGCAGAATCATTTCGAGCAGATCTTCCAGACCCATTCTTTGTTTCGCTGAAACGTTGACGAAAATGGTATCTCCGCCCCACTCTTCAGGTACCAACTCATATTCCGTCAGTTCTTGCTTCACTTTATCCGGGTTCGCATCCGGTTTGTCAATCTTGTTCACAGCCACGATAATAGGCAGACCTGCCGCTTTCGCATGGTTGATAGCTTCGACCGTCTGTGGCATAACACCGTCGTCAGCTGCAACCACGATAATCGTCATATCTGTAACTTGAGCACCACGAGCACGCATTGCCGTAAAGGCTTCGTGACCTGGTGTATCCAAGAAAGTGATTTTTTTACCGTTGATTTCAACCTGATAAGCACCGATATGCTGTGTAATACCACCAGCTTCGCCACCCGTTACATTGGTGGAGCGAATAGCATCCAGCAAAGTGGTTTTACCATGATCGACGTGACCCATGATTGTTACAACTGGTGGACGTGTTTTCAGATCCGCTGGATCATCATTTTCTTCCACAGTTTCAAAACGATCTTCTTCAACCGGAATCTTCACTTCTACCTCAACGCCGAAATCTCCGGCCAGTAAAAGAATGGTATCCATATCCAATTCCTGGTTGATTGTCGCCATTGTTCCGAGCATAATCAGCTTTTTGATAACTTCTGAAGCATCCTTGTGAAGCAGCTTCGCTGTTTCGCCTACGGTCATCTCACCACGCACAATAATTTTCTTAGGCGTGTTGTCGATTTTCTCACGACGCTCCTGCGGTTGGCCTTTACCACGGTTATTAAATTTACCACCACGATTGTTACCACCGCGGTTACCACCACGGCCACCGCTACCACCGCGTCCTCCGCCTTGACGGTTATCGTCGAAACGGCCTTGACCGGAACGGTTATTACCGTTACTGCTGACTGTACGGTTGCCACCACCACTATTACGGTTCGCATTGCTGCTTCCCGTAGATGAAGATGTTCTTACTGCCGTACCACCCTGGCTACTTCCTTGAGAACGCGTACCTGTGTTACTAGTGGAACGCTGTTGTCCTCCTTGTTGTTGACCATTACTGCGGTTCTGGCTGCCTTGCTGACCACTTGGTTTATTTGTACTTTGCTGACTGCGGTTTTGACCGCCCTGCTGACTACCTTGCACTCTTGGAGCGCTGCTTCGATTACTGTTTTGGTTGTTGTTTGTCCTATTCATACTTACCTGCTTTTCCTGTTGATTTTTGGTTTGCTCAGTTGAATGATTACTGTTCTGACTTGAACCGGTCTGACTTGAACCGGCCTGGCTTGAACGAGCCTGATTCGAGCTTACTTGCGCCGTGTCTGCTCCACCTTGCTTAGCCGCAGCATTGGATTTGATATTCTTAAAAAAGTTTTCCACTTTACCTACGGCATCATGTTCCATGACGCTCATATGGTTGTTCACGGGAATATCCAGCCGTTTAAGAATGGTGATAATTTCTTTGCTGCTCATGTTCAACGATTTGGCGTATTCGTATACCCGCACTTTGTCTTTGCTTTCTTGTTTACTCAATATACTCCACCTCCGACATTATCCCCGCATGTTTCATGATCAATTTCGCGAATCCTTGATCTGTCACAGCCAGCACCACCCGTTCAGGTTTGCCGATACTGCTTCCCAAGCTTTCCCGGTCAAATCCTATCAATAAGGGGATTTTGTACGTCCCGCATTTGTCGCGGAATTTCTTTTGAGTATTCATTGAAGCATCTTTCGCAAGAATGACCAGCTTGGCTTCTGAAGACCTGATCGCTTTATAAACGATCTCATCACCTGTTAGCAGCTTGCCAGCTCTCATGGCAAGACCCAATCCAGACAGCGCCTTACTCATCCTGCACGCTGCCTTGTGCCGCCAGGAATTCTTCCTCGACGGCAGCAAAATCACGACTTAGCTGCTCATAGATATCAGGATGAACCGAGTGCTTCAATGCTCGATCCAGTGCCTTACTTTTTTGAGCCAGCTTGAAGCAGGCGGCTTTGCCGCACAAGTAAGCGCCGCGTCCTGACTTTTTACCGGTCAAGTCAATCAGCACTTCGTCTTCAGGGGTTTTGACGACACGGATCAACTGCTTCTTTGGCATCATTTCATGACAGGCCACACATTTGCGCAAAGGTATCTTTCTCTGTTTCATGCATTAACCCCCCTACACTCCGCTTAATCTACTGACACGGAATCCTGATGCATTTCATCGGTGGATGTTCTTGGTCTGCCAAGCTCTTCCTCCGCCTGTGTTTCACTCTTAATATCAATTTTCCAGCCCGTAAGCTTAGCAGCAAGACGAGCATTCTGCCCTTTAATGCCAATAGCCAGAGAAAGCTGATAATCCGGTACAATGACGCGTGCCATCTTTTCTTCTTCAAACACCTGTACTTCAAGTACTTTAGAAGGGCTTAACGCATTAGCAACGTATTCATCAACGTTATCGGAATAGCGCACGATGTCGATTTTTTCACCACGCAGCTCATTCACAATAGTTTGTACCCGTGTTCCTCTAGGTCCTACACAGGAGCCTACCGGATCAACTTCTTCATTGCGGGAATGAACCGCGATTTTAGAACGGAAGCCTGCTTCCCGCGCCACAGAACGAATCTCTACAACACCGTCAAAAATTTCAGGCACTTCGAGTTCAAACAAACGCTTAAGCAGACCCGGATGTGAGCGGGACAGCATAATTTGCGGTCCTTTAGTTGTGTTCTCTACCTTGGTAATATAAGCCTTGATTCGATCCAGATGATTAAATTTCTCATTTGGCATCAGCTCGCTCAACGGCAAAACCGCTTCTACCTTGCCCAAATCAATATAAATATTGCGTGGGTCTTGGCGCTGTACTGTACCTGTTACAATATCTTCTTCCTTGTCCACAAACTTGTTGTAGATCAATCCCCGTTCCGCTTCGCGGATACGTTGGGTCACGACCTGCTTCGCTGTTTGTGCAGCAATCCGTCCAAAATCACGTGGTGTAACTTCAATTTCAGCGATATCTTCCAACTGAAAATGCGGATTAATTTCACGAGCTGCCGGCAACGAAATCTCGGTGCGAGGGTCCAATACCTCCTCAACAATCAGCTTGCGCGCATATACCTTAATGACTCCCGAGTTGCGGTTCATATCAACACGCACGTTCTGTGCAGTGTTGAAATTCCGTTTGTAGCTGGAAATCAAGGCTGCTTCAATGGCCTCAAACAGCACATCCTTGCTGATCCCCTTTTCTCTTTCCAACTCGTTCATTGCTTCAATAAAATCCATACTCATGGATTACTGCTCCCCCTTTCAAATGATGGCACCTGTGTCCTGGTCAGCACACGAGGTAAAATACATGAAGTCATGTCAAACAGCAACAATCAAATCCGAATTAAAATATGATCGCGAGCCTTGCACCAGCTACCTTTTCATAAGGTATGGCATGCTTCTTTTGTCCGCTTTGAACGGTAAGCTCTCCATCCTCAAAAGAAAGCAGACGACCTTCAAATTCCTTCAGGCCGTTGATCGGCTCGTATGTAGTAACAAATACATTTTTGCCTACCGCTTTAGCAACGTCCTCCGCTTTTTTCAGCGGTCTTTCGGCGCCTGGTGAAGATACCTCCAGAAAATATGCTGTAGAAACCGGATCATTCTCATCCAGCTTTTGGCCCAGATACTCACTGATCATACTACAGTCGTCCAGATCAATTCCTCCGTCTTTGTCTACAAAAACGCGAAGAAACCAATTGCTGCCCTCTTTAACATACTCGACATCGACCAGTTCAAAGCCATGCTCATCGAGATAAGGTTGGGCCATTTCTTCTACTGCTGATTTGATCTTTGGTGTGCTCAAAGATTATAACCTCCAAAAGTAAACTTTCCTGTGGTGAAAAAAGACGCCCCATTACTATGGACAATGCTTCTTCATCACCGGCATTTTCCATTTTTATTTGATGTAATGTTCATTTCGGGCTCACTGCAAATAAACCGGCTTACCGGTTTTTGGCCCAAAAATAACGTTTTCACGTTGTAACTGTATATCAAACAGTAAAGAGTGGGTTTCCCCACTCTTTTAGCAACGGTTTTATCTCCATGATTACCAAAAAAATTATAACATAACCGTAGTTATGTGACAAGTGCCAGAGCTTGACTACTGTGGTACGAATTAAAACAGAGACAGCTGATTACTCTCTGGCAGACCACGGAAGCATCCCATCTGGGACAGCATTTCGACAATGGTTTTACTGGCCTTCGACTTTTGCTGAAAATCCTCGACAGACAAAAACTCACCCTGTTCACGGGCAGCTGCGATGTTACGCGCCGCATTGTCACCAATCCCCTGAAGGGCTCCGAACGGAGGGATGAGCGAATCTCCATCCACTTTGAAGCGTGTAGCTTCGGAACGGTACAAATCAATGGATTTGAAACTGAAACCGCGAGCCGTCATTTCCAAAGCCATTTCCAGGATTGGCAGCATCCCTTTTTCCTTTGGTGGTGCCTGAAAACCGAGCTGCTCGATTTCGACAATCTTACGCGCTATCGCATCATACCCCTGACAGCACAGTTCAATATCAAAATCGGCTGCACGTACTGAGAAGTAAGTCGCATAATATTCAATCGGATGATACAGCTTGAAATACGCTGTACGCACCGCTGAAATAACATAGGCTGCAGCATGCGCCTTCGGAAACATGTATTGGATTTTCAGACAGGAATCAATGTACCACTGTGGCACCTTGCATTTTTTCATTTCCTCAATCCATTCGGCACTAAGTCCCTTACCTTTACGCACGCTCTCCGTAATTTTAAAGGCCAGACCCGCATCCATTCCCGCCTTGTAAATCAAAAACAGCATGATATCATCCCGGCAACCAATTACGGTCTTGATGTTGCAGGTATTATTTTTGATCAATTCCTGCGCGTTCCCCAGCCATACACCCGTACCGTGAGACAAACCGGATATTTGCAGTAAATCGGCAAAAGAACTCGGCTGCGACTCTACCAGCATCTGGCGTACAAACTTTGTTCCCATCTCCGGTACACCATAGGTTGCGACAGGTGTACGGATTTGCTGCGGTGTTACACCGAGTGCCTCCGTGGAGTTGAACATGCTCATTACCTTAGGATCATTCATGGGAATCGTCGTAGGATCAACCCCGGTCAAATCTTGAAGCATCCTCATCATAGTCGGATCATCATGGCCCAGAATATCGAGCTTGAGTAAATTCGCATCAAAAGCGTGATAATCAAAATGCGTCGTTTTCCATTCTGAACTCGTATCATCAGCCGGATATTGCACCGGTGTAATGTCCTCGACCTCAATATAATCGGGAACAACAACGATCCCGCCTGGATGCTGTCCGGTACTGCGTTTTACACCTGTACAGCCGGAAGCCAGCCTGTTCAGCTCAGCCCCGCGCCATTTTTTATGGTGTGCCTCTTCATATTTTTTTGCAAAACCAAACGCCGTTTTCTCGGCAACCGTACCGATGGTTCCTGCACGGAAAACACTTTTCTCACCAAACAGTACTTTCGTATAGTTATGTGCGACAGGCTGATATTCTCCGGAGAAGTTCAAGTCAATATCGGGAACTTTATCTCCTTTAAAGCCGAGGAACGTTTCAAAGGGTATATCCTGTCCCTCACCCTTGAGCTTGCCCCCGCAATTCGGACAGTTTTTATCTGGCAAGTCAAACCCGCTCGGCACACTACCGTCCAAAAACCATTCGCTGTGTCTGCATTCAGGATTACCGCAAATGTAATGGGCAGGCAATGGATTAACCTCAGAAATACCGAGAAAAGTAGCTACCACAGAAGAGCCAACAGACCCCCGTGAACCTACCAGGTATCCATCCTGATTAGACTTTTTAACCAGACGCTCGGAAATGAGATAGTTAGCGGAGAAACCGTATTTAATAATAGGTTCCAATTCTTTTTCAAGGCGAGCTACAACGACCTCAGGCAAGGGTTCACCATAAATGGATTGAGCCGTCTCATAGCATGTATTACGGATTTCCTCGTCTGCTCCGTCCAGCAATGGCGTAAACAGCTTGTCAGGGAACAGTTCCAGTTCCTCAAAACGGTCCGCAAGCTCGATCGTGTTTGTCACAACGACCTCATAAGCTTTTTCCTCACCCAAAAACTCGAACTCCGCCAGCATTTCATCCGTTGTCCGTAAATGAGCATCCGGCTTACGGATATCCTTTAGCGGGCTAAATCCCGTAATGCCGTGAATGGTGATATCACGGTACAGCTTATCGCGAGTCTCCAAATAGTGGACATTGCCTGTAGCAATCACAGGCTTATCAAGTCGTTTTCCTATTTCGCATACTTTGCGTATGGCCGTTTTCAGAGCATCAGGTCCGCTTACGAGCTGCTTTTCCACCAGATGCATATACATCGTTAAAGGTTGAATCTCCAGCACATCATAAAACTGTGCGATTTCCTCGGCTTCTTCCTCGGATTTGTTCAACACGGCCTCGAAAAATTCTCCTTTTTCGCAGCCGGAAATGATGAGCAGTCCGTCTCTCATTTCCGACAATTTTGATTTAGGAATACAAGGCACACGTTTAAAATATTCGGTATGAGACATCGATACCAGCTTGTACAGATTTTTTTTACCTATCGGATTAAGGGCATAAATGCAGCAGTGGAACGGACGAGCGGTCGATAAATCCTTTCCCACATAGTCATTCAAGCGGTCGAGCATTTTCATACCTTTAATTTGTTCAGCATCATTCAACAAACCATTCAACACCTCTGTCAACGCAACCGTATCATCAATGGCCCGGTGATGGCTTTCAAGCGCAACCTTATATTTAGTCGTCAGCGTATTCAAGCGGTGATTCTTCATGGTTGGAAAAAGCAAACGCGCCAGTTCCAGTGTATCCAGTACCGGATTGGTCATTTCAGGCAAACCCATCTTTCGAAGAGTCGCCTGGATAAAACCGACATCAAATCTCGCATTATGGGCAACCAACACAGCATCGCCAGCAAAAGCCACGAACTCCTTCATAACTGGTTCCACATCCGGTGCATCCTTGACCATTTCATCGTTAATGTTGGTCAGTTGCTGGATATTGTAGGGGATACGCTCATGCGGATTAACAAAGGTAGCATAACGGTCAACTTCCTTGCCTTCATGCATTTTGACAGCCGCTATCTCAATGATTTTATTTTGCGTGACCGACAAACCCGTAGTTTCAATATCAAAAACGACATAAGTCGCTGTTTTCAAATTTAACGGCTGTGCCTGCATCACAACCTCAACTGCATCATTAACCACATTGGCCTCAATGCCGTAGATCATTTTAATTCCGTTTTTCTTTGCTGCCTTAGCAGCATCAGGATAGCATTGCACACCACCATGATCGGTGACCGCAATCGCTTTGTGCCCCCATTTGGCGGCTGTTTTAACATATTGGTCAATCGAGGCTACAGCATCCATTGCGCTCATCTTCGTATGCAGATGGAACTCAACCCGCTTTTCCTCTGCATTATCCTTACGAGTAGGTGGAGCCTGTACTTCAACCAGATCGGAAGGAATCATAACCAGCTCGGGAATTTGCATAAAACGATCGTATTCTACTCGACCGCGGACTTTGACCCATTTTCCGTTAGCCAGCAGGCTAAGTATCTTTAGATCTTCTTTTGTTTTTGCAAACATTTTCATCTGTAGCGAATCACTAAAGTCCGTCAAATAGAATGTAAACAGTGTACTACCATTACGCAGCTCTTTACTATCCAGACCGAAGATCGTCCCCTGTAACGTGACCTTCTTTTCTTCGTCCTGAATATCCTGCATCGGAACAGGTGGTTCTTTGATTTCATAACCAAATTGAAGCCGGACGTCTCCCTCTTCCTCATCTTCAGGCGGCAATTCAGATTCCATACTTTCCATCATCTTCTGAATAACTTCGCGTTCTTCCTGCATCTTCTTCTCTTGGAACTGCTGCAAAGCCTCCTGGTTACTTTCCCCCACCTGAATTTTAACGCGCATGGAAAGTCCAAAATATTTGTCGTAAAATTTGATAATAGCTTGGTCAATCTGTTTTTTACGTGCCAGTTCCAGCGACATGCTATCGCTCATCGTCAGTATGAATAGCCCATCTTCCCACTCATGCACAGCCCGATTCATCCAACCGTTTACAGAGGGAATTTCACGATGCACCCACTCCAAAAAAAGCTTCCAATATTCGCCAATGATATCACCAGGTTGAACCTGCTCACTATAATGAAACTGAAACGTTATTTTAGCGATGTGATTCATCTTTTCCTGTACCTGAATGCAAAACGTACGGTACACCTGAGCGGGAACCAGTGTCTCCTTGACAATGATGATATTCCAATCCTTATTGGTACGGCTAATTTCCACCTGATCAATCCAACCGTCCAAAAAGTAAGGTTCAACCACTCCTGCAGGCATCACAACCTGTTTCATCAGCAGTTCCAGCCGCTTTCTCTTTTCTTCAGCTCCGCCCATGGCTCTCCCCCCATTTTCTATTGATGCTAGCCTAGCTGTCTTCATAATGTACAGCCGTTCTCCTCATGTTCAATTCTACATTCTGAAAACATGAAAAGCTTCTGCGTCAAAAAAATCTCCGACCGCAAAAGCTTTTCGTAGCCCACCTCACCCCTCCATCACGGCAATATAAATCCTACGGGGCATTGCCACGTACAGTTATACTGCTGGCAGAGAAAATGAAGTGAGTATAATGGGTTTGCTTTACTTCTTAATTAGTACGCCCGTGCGAACACTACAGTATGCTTGGCTGGTTTACCACAGCACAGACATGTGGTCTTTTGCTCGGTTGTTTTAAACGGTATATTACGGCTTGTAGCACCTGTCACTTCTTTGACCTTGTCTTCACATTCCTCAGATCCACACCAACCTGCCAAAGTAAAGCCACGTTTTTCTTCCATGAGCGCCTTCATTTCATCCAGCGTATCGACGGAATAGAAGTTTTCTTCCATAAAACTCTTCGCACGATCATACATTTCCTGTTGTACCTGTACGAGCATTGCTTGGACTTCCTCTACCAGGTTGTCCTGCTGTACAACTTTTTTCTCGCCGCTAATACGGGATACGAGTACGCAAACACCGTTTTCCATATCACGAGGTCCGATTTCCAAACGTACCGGTACACCGCGCATTTCATATTCGTTAAATTTCCAGCCTGGACTTACATCGCTGCGGTCGTCCATTTTCACACGTACACCTGCTTGCTTCAACTCAGCGAACAGTTCATCTGCACGCGCGATAACTGCATCACGCTTCTTAGGTGGTCCGATTGGAACCATAACGACTTGCGTAGGTGCAACTTTAGGAGGCAAAGCCAGACCGCGGTCGTCTCCATGGACCATAATCAGTGCACCAATCAAACGTGTACTTGTTCCCCATGAAGTTGTATGTGCGAATTCCAGATTGTTTTCACGGCTTAAATATTTAATGTCAAATGCAACCGCGAAATTAGTCCCCATATAATGCGAAGTCCCAGCCTGTACTGCACGCCCATCCTTCATCATCGCTTCCAGCGAGAAGGTATCCTTCGCACCTGCAAATTTTTCGGATGGTGTTTTTTGTCCAGTAATAACTGGAATAGCCAGAACTTCTTCGATAACCTCACGGTACACTTCCAGCATTTTCATCGTTTCTTCACGTGCTTCTTCCTCTGTTTCATGAGCCGTGTGGCCTTCTTGCCACAAAAATTCACTTGTACGCAAGAAAGGCAGTGTCCGTTTTTCCCAGCGTACTACGTTAGCCCATTGGTTAATCAGCACAGGCAGATCTCGATAGGATTGAATCCATTTGGAGTACATATGTCCAATCATCGTTTCTGAAGTCGGACGGATTGCAAGACGCTCTTCCAGCTTTTCCCCACCAGCCTCGGTTACCCAAGGAAGCTCAGGATTAAATCCTTCCACATGCTCTTTTTCCTTTTGGAAAAAGCTTTCGGGGATGAACATTGGAAAATAGGCATTTCGATGCCCCGTCTCTCTGAAACGAACATCCATGGCTTCCTTGATATGCTCCCAAATTTCAAAACCATCTGGGCGGAATACAATACACCCGCGAACCGGGGAATAATCCATCAGTTCTGCTTTTTTAATAACGTCAATATACCATCGGGAAAAATCTTCGCTCTGTGGCGTAATTTCCTCGACAAACTGTTTATCGTTCGACATAGAAATGCATGTCCTCCCATACAGACCGTTTTTATATAAGTCCGCCTCTAATTAACCATTAATTAAGCGTAAAATATCGTTGTACGTGACCGCGATCATAAGCAGGAATAGCATAGCAAAACCAACAAAATGGACCATTCCCTCTCTACCCGGATCAATGGGACGTCCTCTTACCGCTTCCACACCGAGGAACACAAGTCTGCTACCATCCAGTGCTGGTATCGGCAACAAATTAAATATCCCCAAATAGAGACTCATGATAGCAGTCCAATACGTTAACTGCTCAATGCCCTGCTTGGCAATTTTTCCCGTCACTTCAAAAGTACGGACTGGACCGCCCAGATCATTAATAGAAAAGCGTTGAATGAGCTGGCTAAATCCTTGGAAAATAATATCGGTCGTTCTTACCATGGATTGTCCGGCAAATTTAAACGTCTCTCCAACACCTGCCTGACGCTTTGGAAGTTCAGGCACGATACCTACTTTGCCGCCCTTTTGCCCCTCCATTGCACGAGGTGTTATAGTGAGATCGAATGTTTGATTATCCCGGCGAACCTTCCACTTCATCGGCTTGTCTTGAGAATCAGCAATCAGCTTGATCAAATTTTCAACATTCGCACCAATTGCAGTACCATTAACCGATTCAATGATATCTCCCTTATGCAAATCAGCCTCAGCAGCAGGCATCCCCGCTGTAATTTCACTAATTTGAACATAAGTAGGGTTTTCCACTTGTATCCCGACCATTTGGATATGCAGACCAAACAGAATAAAAGCAAGAATAAAATTCATCAGTGGCCCAGCAAAAATAGCCATCGCACGCTGTCCCACCGTTTTGCTGCCATACTGCCGATCCTTCGGAGCAATTTGAATGGATTGTCCTTTGGTTACCATCATCGCTTGCGGGTGTACAGTGTATTGCTGATCTTCGCCATCCACATCCAATTTTACAGTCAGCGCCTGCTCCAGATCAATATCCAACACTTCGCCGCGCACCACATTTTTACGGTTATCCAATTGATCCAGATAAATGGTTTTAACGACACCGTCCGTTACGCGTACAGCAATCGTTTGTCCGGCTTCAATTTCATTGACCTCCGGATCTTCTCCTGCCATGCGGGCAAAACCACCGAAAGGCAACAAACGTAGCGTAAATCGCGTCTCGTTTCTTTTATAAGAAAACAGTTTCGGACCGAAACCGATCGCAAACTCCCGTACCAGAATCCCGGCGCGTTTGGCAAAATAATAATGCCCCCATTCATGCACCGTCACTATGACGAAAAACATGAGCACCGTCATCAACACTATTTGAATCGTCTCCAATCGTTTCCGTTCCCCTTTCAATGAGATCGAGTTTGTCTTCCTAGATTATCATTATTCTCCAATCCTGTACAAGAGAATCACATTTCGCTTCTCCAACCCCAAGTCAGTCTTATAGCCCGGCAGCTAGGCTGCGAGTCTCACGATCACAGGCTTCAATCACAGACAGGTCAGGGTTAGCCACATTGACATGTCGCTCCAGCACACGTTCAATAATAGCCTCAATATGCAGAAAAGAAATTTCTCCACGCAGAAAACGGGCAACAGCAATCTCATTAGCTGCATTAAATGCGGTTGGTGCTGTACCACCCATTTTACCACATTCGAAGGCAAGCCTTAAACAAGGAAAACGATTAAAGTCCATTTCCTTAAAATGGAGCTTACCCACCTCCGCCAGTGACAGCGGCTTCGCCGGGGATTTCATCCGCTCAGGGTAAGTCAAAGCATACTGAATGGGCACTCTCATGTCCGGATTCCCCAGTTGGGCAACAATGCTCGTATCCTGAAACTCCACATAGGAATGAATGATGCTTTCCGGATGAAGCAACACGTGAATTTGCTCATAATCAAGCCCAAACAGCCAGTGAGCCTCTATGACCTCCAGCCCTTTGTTTACCATCGTTGCTGAATCAATCGTAATTTTAGCGCCCATCGACCAATTGGGATGCTTGAGTGCGTCTTCCACCGTAACTGCACGAAGCTGTTCTCTTGTCAAATCTCTGAAAGAACCACCCGATGCCGTGAGGGTGATATGTGCCACATCTTTCATGCGCTCACCATTCAAGCATTGGAAAATAGCTGAATGCTCACTGTCAATCGGCAGCAACGGCACTCCTTTCGCCCGAGCTCGCTCTGTGACCAGATGACCGGCAGTAACCAGTGTTTCCTTATTAGCCAATCCGATCTGTTTTCCAGCCTCAATCGCGGCCAGCGTGGAGTGCAATCCGACACTGCCCATTACAGCCGTCACAACCATATCTGCCTCTGTGTTTGCAGCCAGCTCAACGAGTCCTTCATTTCCCCAATGCAATTCCACGCCGGGTGGCAGTAAAGGACGAATTTCCTCCGCCAGTTGCTTGGTGCCGACTGATACTTTTTTAGGTTGATAGAGATGCGCCTGTTCAGCAAGCAGCTTTATATTAGAACCACCCGCCAAAGCCTCAACAACAAACTGATCCGGGTGCATGGATACCACATCCAGCGTTTGTGTTCCAATAGATCCAGTTGAACCGAGTACCGTAATTTTTTTCATGATGCACCTTCCTATCCAGAAAATCCCTTTTATCCAGGAGCTCATTGTTTGTTATTCAGGGCAGCTATGCTATGGTTTCATGCTTCGAATGACGCGGTGTGAGCAGCATAGAGATTAATCCTGAGCATAAACTAATAATCACCAGGTAAATTTCATGGAAGCAGCATCAGCATATGTACAAATGGAAAAACGACAATCCAGCTGTCGCAGCGGTCTAATATCCCGCCGTGTCCTGGCAGCAGATTACCGGAATCTTTAATGCCGTACACTCGTTTATACGCAGATTGTACCAAATCACCCAGTTGCCCCACAACCGCACAAGCCAAGCCAATTCCGAAAGCTTTGGACCACGGCAGCAATCCTCCTGACAATCCGGCGAATAGCAGAGCTATAACCAGTGCTAAAACAATCCCGCCGATGGATCCTTCGACCGTTTTGTTCGGACTAATCGCAGGCCATAGCTTCGTCTTTCCTGCCATTTTACCTACAAAATAGGCCCCTGCATCACTTGCCCATATACAAGCCAGCAATAAAAAAGTCCATAACAGCCCATGTTCCATATGACGTGATTCCGCAATATACGAAAACCCAAAACCTATATAAACGGTACCAAGGAATAGCATAGCTACCGTTTGAATAGGGATTTTGTTTTTTGTTCCTACTGTAATGATCATGAAGGCTATCATTAGCAGCCAAAGCATGCTGGCAAAGGGTAGTGGTGAATGTACACCCAAAGGTTGATAAGGGAATACAAAAGCCATTATGCTCACGTACCCAAGTAGTGCCGTACCCCCAAAAGGAGATACCTGCGTCATTCGTGCGAACTCATAAAATCCGATAAGGGCCATTGCCAAAATAAGCAAATGGTAGGCCAAGCCGCCCCACAGGACCATCGCCAAAAAGAATACGCCTGCCAGAATACCGGTAATTAATCTCTGTCTCAACGGCTTTCATCCTCCATTTACTTCAGTCCGCCATACCGTCTTGATCTTTGCTGATATTCGATCACTGCTTCGTATAAGTGTTCTTTTTTAAATTCAGGCCAATAAATATCAGTAAACCATAACTCACTATAAGCAAGTTGCCAGAGCATAAAATTACTGAGTCTAAGCTCACCACTTGTGCGAATCAGTAAATCAGGGTCTGGCATATCACTGGAAAGCAAAGTGTTGCCGATCATATCGGGCGTTATATCTTCTGATTTGAGCTTCCCGCTCTCAATTTGACGTCCCAGCGTTTGCATGCATTCCGTGATTTCCAGCCGACTTCCATAATTTAATGCAAAATTAAGAACAAGTCCGGTATTATTTTCGGTTCGTCGAATCGCTTCAGTCAGCGCATCAACGGTATGAGAAGGTAGATGTTCCTTGTTTCCCATCATACGTACCTGCACATTTTTTTCAATGAGCTCATCCAGCTCAATAGCCAGAAATTCCTGTGGCAGCCGCATTAGAAAATCAACTTCGTCCTTTGGACGCGTCCAATTTTCAGTCGAAAAAGCAAACATAGTCAAATACTTAATGCCCAGTTCGTCCGCCGCAATTGCTGTGCGCTTCACTGCCTTCATTCCATTTTGATGCCCTACAATCCGCGGCATTCCAATCCGTTTGGCCCATCTGCCGTTTCCATCCATGATGACAGCAACATGCTGCGGAATATTGTCTTTTGAAATGGCCGGTGTTTGCTGATTTTGTTCCCTGTTCCACCAAGACCGAACCCGTTTGATCATTCCAGTTCCTCCAGCATTCTCTGAAAATGTGCCTCAGGCTTGAAAAGAGACAAACCCCACCGTAAGGGAGGGGCTGCCATTCTTTTAGACTTCCATAATTTCTTTTTCTTTTGCAGCTAAAACTCTATCCACTTCAGCGATATATTTATCGGTCGTTTTCTGGATATCTTCCTGATGTTTACGAGATTCGTCCTCGGAAATATCACTTTTCTCCATTTTTTTGATATCATCATTTGCATCGCGGCGGATGTTACGAATAGCGATCTTCGCTTCTTCACCGTTCTTTTTCGTCATCTTCACCAGTTCAGTTCTGCGCTCCTCTGTCAAAGCAGGAATGCTCAGACGGATGGTATTTCCATCATTCGAAGGCGTCAAACCCAGATCGGATTTTTGGATAGCACGCTCGATGTCTGCCAAGGAGGATTTGTCCCAAGGCTGAATCATCAAGGTCCGACTGTCAGGTGTGTTTACGTTCGCCAGTTGGTTGACTGGAGTCATTGCGCCGTAATACTCAACCTGCACACGGTCCAGTAAAGCTGGTGTCGCTCGCCCTGCACGCAAAGATGAAAGATCACGTTGCAATGCCTGAATTGCTTTTTGCATGCGCTCTTCTGCGCTTTTTTTCACGGATTGTGGCATTAATTTACACTCCCTTTGACGATCGTACCGATTTTCTCACCCAGCACGACACGTTTAATGTTACCTTGCTCTGTAATAGCAAAGACAATCAACGGAATATTGTTATCCATGCACAGCGAGGAAGCTGTAGAATCCATGACACCGAGGTTTTTATTGAGTACATCCAAATACGTGAGCTGCTCATATTTCTCGGCTGTGCTATCTTTAAACGGATCGGCTGAATATACACCATCCACTTTATTTTTAGCCATCAGAATCACTTCGGCTTCAATTTCAGCAGCTCGCAAAGCAGCTGTAGTGTCAGTCGAGAAGAACGGATTCCCTGTACCTGCCGCAAAGATAACGACCCGGCCTTTTTCCAGATGGCGGATAGCTCTACGACGGATATAAGGCTCTGCAATTTGTTGCATCGCGATGGATGTCTGCACACGTGTAGGTACTTCAATTTGCTCCAAAGCATCCTGCAAAGCGAGTGAGTTCATCACCGTTGCCAGCATACCCATGTAATCCGCCGTTGCCCGATCAATCCCGTTGGCGCTACCAGCGATACCACGCCAGATATTGCCGCCTCCACATACGATAGCAACTTCCACACCCAGTTCCACAACGTCTTTGACTTGCTCGGCAATCGATGCAATCGTGTCCGCATCAATGCCATAACCGTTTGGTCCCGACAGCGACTCTCCACTAACTTTCAGGACTACACGCTTAAACACAGGTTTTTCCAAATGATCACCCTCCAATATCATTTATATTTTATGTAACAGGATAAGTGTCCTGTTGCAAGAAAAGGAACACCGATGTGTTCCATTTCCGTTTTCCCCATATTCAATTACCGTTCACTGGTAATTATTGTTTTACTTGAGACATAACTTCTTCGTAGAAGTTGTCTTCTTTTTTCTCCAGACCTTCACCCAGCTCAAAACGAACAAAGCGACGCAAGGAGATGTTTTCACCAATCGTACTGATTTTCTCGTTGATAAGTGTGGAGATTGTTTTGTCTGGATCTTTGATGAAAGATTGCTCTAGCAAGCAGAATTCTTCGTAGAATTTACCGATGCGGCCTTCAACCATTTTTTCAACGATTTTTTCTGGCTTACCTTCGTTCAAAGCTTGTGCTTTCAGGATTTCTTTTTCTTTTTCAATCTCTTCCTGTGGCACTTCTTCACGACGAACATAACGAGGGTTCGATGCAGCGATATGCATTGCGATGTCGCGCACAAAATCTTTGAACTGGTCTGTTTTAGCTACGAAGTCTGTTTCGCAGTTTACTTCTACCAGTACGCCGATACGGCCGCCTGCATGGATGTAGGACTCGACAACGCCTTCAGTAGCAATACGACCTGCTTTGTTGGCTGCAGCTGCAAGTCCTTTTTCGCGCAGAACTTCAACCGCTTTTGTCAAATCACCATTCGCTTCTTCAAGCGCTTTTTTACAATCCAGCATTCCTGCGCCTGTTTTTTCACGAAGCTCTTTTACTGCGCTAGCATTAACTGCCATATTATTTCCCTCCAAATTTGGTTTTCAGTGGTATACACAATTTATTCCTTAAAAAAAGGGTAGTGAGAGGTTATCCACCTGCCAACCACCCTTTTCATTTAATTCATATAGGTATTTCCTAAAGGAAATATTACGCTGTAGTTTCTTCGCCTTGGTTTGCTTCCATAACTGCATCAGCCATTTTACCAGTCAGCAATTTAACAGCGCGAATCGCGTCGTCGTTACCTGGGATAACATAGTCGATTTCGTCTGGATCACAGTTAGTATCAACGATACCTACAATTGGGATACCCAATTTACGAGCTTCAGCAACCGCGATACGTTCTTTGCGTGGATCAATGATGAACAGGGCGCTTGGAAGACCCTTCATGTTCTTGATACCGCCCAAGAATTTTTCAAGACGATCTTTTTCTTTGCGAAGAATGATAACTTCTTTTTTAGGAAGAACTGCGAATGTGCCGTCCTCTTCCCAAGATTCAAGCTGTTTCAAACGATCAATACGTTTTTGAATGGTTTGAAAGTTAGTCAGCGTTCCACCCAACCAACGTTGGTTAATGTAGAATTGACCAGCGCGTTCTGCTTCTTCTTTAACAGAATCTTGCGCTTGTTTCTTTGTGCCTACGAACAGGATTGTACCATTCTCAGCTGCAATGCTTTTTACGAAGTTGTAAGCTTCCTCAACCTTTTTCACTGTCTTTTGCAAGTCAATGATGTAAATACCGTTTCTTTCAGTGAAGATATAACGATCCATTTTCGGGTTCCAGCGACGTGTTTGGTGACCAAAGTGAACCCCAGCTTCCAAAAGCTGTTTCATGGAGATTACTGCCATCTTCACACACCTCCTAAGTTTGGTTTTTTGTGTGTCCTCCGCCGACATCATTTTTCATAAAGACTTTCTGTTGAAAGCACCCTTTACGAAATTAACCGACGTGCGTTTTTAACACCGTCAATTAATATACCATAACACTTGCATCGTTGCAACTAACTTTTCGACAATAGTTGAATCCATACAAAAGTGACCCGTTCACTTCAATCTGTCGAGCTTTTTAGCAAAAAATAAAGCCGTCCACTTCCCGTACTGGTCAGTTGGACGGCTTCTTCGTAATTTTAGTAATAATAGAACCGAAATCCTCACCTTTGACAAACTGGTAGGTACCGGTACGAATTTTGGTATTGATTTTTTGAGCCTTAGCCGCAGTCTCAAATGCACTAGCATCCGAAACAACGCCCGCCTTTTCCAGTCCAGATGCCACACTTCTCAAATTACTCCCCGATGCAATGCTGTATTGCACTTGCGGAGTAGCAGGTTGCTTAGGGGTATCTGGAGTAGTTGCAGCACCAGATTCTTTCGTTTGCGGCTGTTCCGGATTTTTCGTTATAGTCTTGCTGGCCGCAGGCTTTGAAGCAGCCGAAGGTGTGCTGTTTGCAGGTGCCTTTGGAGTTGCTGGCGTTTGGGCTGGTTTTGCCTTTTGGGGTGCAGTCGGTGTTTTGCTGCCTTCCTTGATCACCTTATTTCGCCATTCATCTTCCGTCATCTTCGGATCAGAACTGTCACTGATCTGAAGATTTAATCCGGCTGCCGCTTTCTCCAATTGCTCACGGGTCATGTTTTTCAGATCTATGGAGGATTGCTGCGATTGTCCCTGACCGATTATCGCCAGTTGCAGCAGCAGTGCGCCTGTTACAAGTCCGGTACCCATACCCAGCATAAATGAACGATTTTTGATCACTTCAGATCCTCCCGTTCTGCTAGTTGCAATATGAGCTGTACCTCGCCCCGCTGGATACCTGATTGCTTAGCTATGTAATCCACCGATTTCCCCTGCTCATAGAGCGCAAACAGCTCTTGATAACGATCACGGATGGATTCTGGCTCCTGTTCAGTTTCAGGCTCTTGCAACGCCGTCTGGTCATGACCAGCTACAAGGGGAGCGTTTGAAACAGGAGGCTCTTCTTGTATGGACATAGAAGATTGCGGTCTGTGGAACTGACCATAAGCGACCGCTGCCTGTTGAGAAATACCTGTATAGCGTATTTCCTCAGATGTAGACTCCACTTGAGCAGAGGCCGCAGCAAGCACAGCCTGTCGCTCAAGCTCGACGATACGGTTCCGCAGCTCAGCCACCTGCTCCTGTAATGCCGCCTGCTTAACTGCGTGTTCCTGCTTCATACCAGATACGAGTTCAATCAGCTCGTCATTATCGCTTTCAATATCAGCCATATATTGCTCCAGTGTGGCCTCGACCTTTTGGACGACGGCCTCTTCTGTTCCCCGATCCGGCTGACGCTTAGGCAGCAGCCAGGCGTAGACAACAGCTGCAACGCCCAGCAGAACAATATAAATCCATGGTTGGTCCACTGCCCATCGTCTCCTTTAATTATGCTTCTCCACCTGTTGTAATCAGAGCGAAAAATCAATATGGTGTCCCTTGTACGGATGCTCTGCCGGATGCTCTTTAGGCAGCTCGTTCTCACCAGATCCTGAACGGCTCTGCTGTGAAGATTCCCTGCCCTGGGCTCCTGTTTGCCGTTCATCAACAAATGTTTCCGCAGATTCATCTACCGCACTGCTTCGCTGCCGCATGTTCTCCGTCTCCAGCGCGGTCTTTTGTCCTAGCAGTGCCTGGTCATTCATCGGCCGCTGTTGGGATTCACTTTGGTATTTACCTGCTTCACTGGTACGAGGTACGGCAATTTGTAATTCAACAGCTTTCAAGCTCATTGGACCACGCCCTTTCCGATTGAGCATCCGTGTATGTTTTCCGAGGAATACAATGTTGAGTTAGAATCTATATACCAAATTATACGTAAGAGGACATACTGATGTCTCCCTCATGATAATAAAACGCTATTCTTTCCACTGAATCTTTAATAAATTTCGTATATCTGCCGATAACTATTTTAGAGCCGCCGTAAATTACATTTTTTACTTCTACCCGTGCACGGCTCGTATCTTCCAATGTTCGTTCAATTTCCAGCATTCTGGACTTGGTTTCCAAAAGCTCATGCTCATTAGATTTTTTAGTAGATGTCAGCTTAATCCGCATGGCCATTCTTTCAGGTGCAAGCTGTCCAGTAGCAGCTAGCTGATCCAATATGGTGAGGGCCTTATTGGTTTTATCCTGGCTGTCCGTCTGTTGCTTCAAACGTGCGCGCAGCTCTGTCAGCTCATCACGCAGTTCTGGAAGCACGCCCACTTCTATAATGGTAGCTGTGGACATCGTGTTACCGATGGTACGCGCCACTACCTTTTCACCAGCTTGTACATTGCCACCTACAATGAGCCCTTTTGTCCCCTCGCAGATTACATTTTTGCTCGCTTTAATCTGGGAATGCATAATGCTCTGGGATACGAGAATATCGCCTCCCGCAATGACGTTACCATCTTGTATAAAGGAGCATTTCACATTTTGTACTGCTTTGACAAAACCCTTATGATATCCAATAATACCGCCACTGATTTCCACTGAACCTTCCGCTTCCAGTTCAGCTCCTTCCACACCACCGATGACACGGATGTCTCCAGCAGCCCGAACACGAAAACCTGTCAAAACATTCCCACGAATGACGACGGTTCCAACAAAATCAATGTTACCAACACTATAATCTACGTCCCCGTTCACTTCATATACAGGGAATACATTAAGTTTACCCTTTTCAGTTGTTGTTACCAATCCATCAATGGCCGCATACATCGCAACGCCTTCTGGATGAACCACTACATTTTTTCCAATCTTAAAGCGAGCCTCTCTACCCGGAAGAAAAGGAATTTCCTCCCCAGTTACAGCAATACCCGGTACACCCGGCAGAGGATCAACCCGTTCGGCAATCAGTTGTCCACGCTTTACATTTCTTAAACGAGTTAATTCTTTATAGTCCACCCGTCCATCAATGGTTTCAAGCGGCTTATGTGCATATTCTCCGGTCACGATCTCGGCCAGATTAATTTTTCCGTCTTTGCCATGGATCGGCTGCTTTCCCTGAGCGATTAATACTTTGGTAAAGAAATGATCTTCCGGACGTGCCACAAATGCATGAATCGCATCCGTAATTAAACCATAGAATATTTTTTGGCTGCTCAGAAAACGCTCTAGTTCCTCCACAGAGCAGTTAAAGCCTTCTTCACGTTTGGCAAACTCCAAATAGGCGGTTTGTTTGTCAGGTGAGACAACCACTTTTAAAAACTGGTCCAAAGCATATTGCTTCTCCACAGGGGTGCTCCTTCCGTCTAACTGTTACTGTAACCTCCCGTACGTTAATCTTTACGCATTAGCAAATCCCGTTGTTTGTCCAATGTCGCTCTCAGGCGCAATATTGCCTTGGAATGCAACTGTGAAATTCTTGATGGAGAGAGCGACATGACCTCAGCAATTTCACTGAGTGACAAGTCCTCGTAATACAATAAAGAAACAACGATACGCTCTTTTTCAGTCAATTTGTCAATGCCTTGTGCAAGGGCATCACGAAGTGTAAATTCATTGACTTTATGATCCGGATTTTTCGCCTTTTCGTCCACCAAAAGAGAAAGCCGTGTTTCCGACTCTTCCTCGCGGATTGGGTCCTCCAGTGAAACGATCGACATAACGGCGACTTCCTGGATCATATTTTGAAACTCTTTTTCGGAAACGTCCAAATAATGGCTCATCTCTTCATCGCTTACCGTACGCAAATACCTCTGTTCCAAATGCTGGTAGGCATCTTCAATTTTCTTCGCTTTTTCCCTAACCGAACGGGGAACCCAATCCCCTTGACGAAGACCATCCAAAATTGCTCCGCGAACACGCCAAGAAGCATAAGTCTCAAACTGTAAACCACGCCCATAATCAAATTTCTCCAAAGCATCAATCAAACCCATGACACCGTTACTCGCCAAGTCGTCTTTGGATACATTTTTAGGTAAGCCTACTGCAAGCCGACCCGACACATACTCCACAATATGAAGATACTTTTCAATTAACTGCTTTTTTGCTTCCTTGTCACCGTGTTCTTTCCATTGCTCCCACAGCTCGGAATGGTTTAAATGAGCGGCTTTTCGCTCGTTCATCGGCTTCACCCTCCTTATTTGTCTGTCAGGTGACGAACGGCCTTGGCCAATTCTTCAGGGTTCTTGTTGGTAACCAGCTTAGGCGGGTTTAAAGGTGCGAAACCATTTTCTTCCCCGTCCGTCTGCTCTGGTTTTGGTTTCAGCAATTCATTCAGATTTTCATTTTCGTCTGGTGTCGTCAGGTCCAGATTCTCACCTACGCCATCTACCTGAGAGCTTGCCCGGCTTTGGGCATTCCCCAGATCTGGCCGCGCTACAACACCAAGTGTCCAGCGCAGCACAAATGCAAGCAGGAACCAAAAAACGAAGGCGATCAAGCCACGAATTAAGCTCGTGGTCAGCAGATTGCTGCCAACGGACAACACAAAAGTCAGAAAAAATCCGACTACTCCAGACCAAAGATTAATGCGTAAGCTGCCAAATAACATGATTATAATTCCTTTACACCTTTTTGTACGCTTCGAATATTCAAAACGCCGGTTTCACAGTCCAACTCAATCGTTCGTCCATAATTACCGCCAGTATCCTCCGCAATCAAAGGGATACCGAGATTTACGAGCATTTCCTTACATGATTCTACATTGCGCGGACCAATCCGCATGGTATCTCCACTACCAGCAAAGGCAAACATCTGGGCTCCCCCTGCCATTTTGGCGATCAATCTGCGGCGTTCGGCTCCCAATTTCAACATCCGCTCAAATAGCTCTGGCAGTGCTGTATCCGCGTATTTAGCAATGTTTAATTGCCCTTCACGTGCAATATCCGAGGACGGTAGCATCACGTGTGCCATGCCTGCCAGTTTCAAATGAGGATCGTAGAGGGTCAATCCGACGCAGGAGCCAAGTCCTGTCGTGCGAATCGAATTCGGGTTGCTGGTTACATTTAAGTCTGCCATGCCGACCTTAATGATGCTTTTATCCTCAATCATCGTTCATCGGGACTCCTAACGACCTAAATATTTTCCCGAACGATTCTGGATCAGGAATCAGGAAAAATTGACCCTCAATCTGATTCTGACCTTCCAGAAACGATGTGTCAATCAATAAAGCCGCATCCCCCATCTGCCCAAATTGGAGCAGTCCGTAGCTAAGAATTGCTCCGGCCATATCCAAAGCCAGCGCAGGAACTGTCGGATACATAGCCAAACGTGTGAAATCCGCCAGCGAGGACAGGTATGAACCTGCTAAAATATTTCCGATTTCGGACAGGGCTGAATGCTCCATTTCGTTAAAGCTGTCTTCGTCATCTGAAGGAATATTCGCCAAAC
Source organism: Paenibacillus sp. BJ-4 (assembly GCF_020404765.1). Classification (GTDB taxonomy): domain Bacteria; phylum Bacillota; class Bacilli; order Paenibacillales; family Paenibacillaceae; genus Paenibacillus. The sequence goes on along the minus strand of NZ_JAIVEM010000006.1, from coordinate 200,165 downwards.
GGGAAAGCAGGCTTTTGGCCGCCTGAGGCTGCAATATAAAAAATAGATTGCCGGGAGCTTCCCCTTCGACCCTAAAAAACACTGCAACAACAAGTTGCTCATCGCCACCGACTTTTTCAGCAATTTCCTCAAAGGGCAGCATTTGTACTTTGGGCACACCCATATCGATCGGTTTATTGAGAAGCCGGGAGAGCGCTGTAGCAGCATTCCCCGAGCCAATATTGCCAACTTCTTTCAAAACATCCAACTTGAAGTCTTCAAGATTACCAAGATTTTCCATAGATTAATCCTCTAAGCCTTCCAGTTGGTTCATTTCACTTCGATTCAGGACTTCGGACAAGTTCAGCATGATCAACAGGCGCTCTTCACCGATTTTAGCAACTCCGCGAAGGTATTTAGCCTTGACTCCGCCAACCACTTCCGGTGGTGTCTCGATGTTATCGGTGTTCAGGTCAATAACGTCATTCGCCGAATCGACGATAAAGCCGACTTGCATCTCACCTACTGCAACGATAATGATTCGGGTTTGATCCGTATATTCAGCTTCAGCCAATCCAAAACGGCCGCGAAGATCAATAACCGGGATGACTACGCCTCTCATGTTGAATACGCCTTTAACAAAATCGTATGTTCTCGGAACCCGGGTAATTGGCACCATGCGTTCAATAGATTGGACTTTTTCTACTTCAACACCGTATTCCTCTTCACCAAGCTTAAATACGATAACTTTAATTTCTTCTCCCATGTCTAAAAACCCTCCTTATTGATGTCAGCAATCTCACATTTCTTTCATTTTTAATGAAGACATTATTTAATGAAAACATTCGGGTCAATGATCAAAGCAACCTGACCGTCACCCAGAATCGTGGCGCCTGAAATTCCCTGAATGTTCGGAAGGTACTTGCCCAAATTTTTAAGGACAATTTCACTTTGTCCCAAAAAGTCCTGCACGGAAAGTGCTGCCAGACGGTCTCCCTTGCGGATGACCACGACCTCGGTCTCATCTTCTTCATCTTCATTGAAGTCCGGCACCTCAAACAGCTGACTCAAGGAGATAAGCGGGATATGGGAATCGCGGAAAGCGATCATTTTATTGCCATGTACCGAACGAATTTGTGTCCGTTTGACGATCGCGGTCTCCACAATGGAGGACAAAGGAATTGCATATTTTTCAGAGCCGATCTGTATCATCATTGCTGCAATAATGGACAGGGTCAGTGGCAATTGTACAGAGAAATTGGTGCCTTTGCCCAAGGTAGAGTGAACGGTAACATTGCCACCCAAAGCGGTAATTTTGGATTTTACAACATCCAGACCAACACCGCGTCCTGATACGTCTGAAATAACCGCCGCCGTACTAAAGCCTGGAGCAAACAGCACCTGATAGGCTTCCTCATCGGTCATGACGGCTGCCTGTTCTTCTGTCAAAATCCCTTTGGAAATAGCACTTTTCAGTACCTTCTCGCGATTAATGCCATTCCCGTCATCTTCGATCTCGATAAATACGTTGTTCCCGCTATGGAAGGCACGCAATTGCACCGTTCCTGTCTCTGGCTTGCCAGCCGCAATACGGTCGGCTACCGACTCAATTCCATGATCCACGGAGTTACGGAGCAAATGCACCAGAGGATCGCCAATTTCGTCGATAACGGTGCGGTCCATTTCAGTCTCTGCACCAGTAATAACCAGATCCAGTTTTTTATCCAGTGATTTGGCCAGATCACGCACCATACGCGGAAAACGGTTGAAAACAGTATCCACCGGGACCATCCGCAATTTAAGCACGACGTTTTGCAAATCACTGCTCACACGGCTCATGTGTTCTACCGTTTCTGTCAGTGCCGGATTGGAGGCCTCACTTGCCAACTGCTCCAACCGCACTCGGTCAATGAGCAGCTCGCTGAATAAATTCATCAGTACGTCCAGACGTTCAATATCTACACGAATGGTACGGTTATGTGTAGGTGCAGCTGCCTTGGCTGCTGGTGCTTTACCCGCCGCTGGCTTAGCGACAGAGGCCGCAGCTGGAGACTGCGGCTGGGATGGAGCGGATTGTTGTACGGCAACAGCCTCCTGCACCGCAGCAGCCTCTGCCAGTCCGGCAGTAACTTCGCTCATTCGTTTAAGAGATTCCTGATCCAGCTGTACTACGGAGACAGTGTCGATTTCGGAAATACCTGCGATTTCCTTTTCCAGCTCCCCGACTTCTTTCTGCGTTATGTAGTATAACGAGAAGCTTTGTTCAAATTTCTCCTGCTCAATATCCTGTACGGACGGATGGGCTTTCACGATTTCACCGGAGTTTTCCAGCGTGTTGAATACCATAAAAGCACGTGCCGCCTTCAGCTGGCTCTCTGAGCTGATTGTCACCTGTATATAGTGAACACGATGTCCCTCGGAAATAGATTGCTCCAGTACAGAATACTGGAATTGATCCAGAACAAGCCTAGCACTTTCGCTATTGTCTACTTTTGTGGATGGAGAAGCCTCAGAAGCAGCACCCGTACCGGACTTTTGGAAATCACCGCTCACAATAGATTGCAGTGAAGCTACAATGGAGGAAACATCCGCTTTTCCATCGCCGCCCTCTGTAATGTTCTGCACCATGGACTCCAGAGCATCCAATCCTTTGAATAAGGTATCGAATATAAATTCATGCATCGCCAGCTTGTTGTTACGTACCAAATCAAGAACGTTTTCCATTTGGTGAGTGAGCGATGCCAGATCTTCAAACCCCATCGTAGCAGCCATTCCTTTGAGGGTATGGGCAGAACGGAAAATCACCTGAACGATGCCTAGATCTGTAGGGTTGCTTTCCAGTTGAAGCATATTTTCGTTAAGAGATTGCAGATGATCATTCGACTCATCAATAAACATGTTTAAATATTGGTTCATGTCCATTGTGAGACACCTCCTCCATGAGTTACACTCCGATTATTTCACAACTTGTACAAGCTTGGGGGCGATCTCCTGCATAGGCAGAAGGTAACGCACACATTTTAACTCCACTGCTGAGCGGGGCATTCCATACACTACACAAGTTTCCTCATTTTCAGCAAATGTGGACTGCACCCCTGCATCATAAAGCTTTTTCATCATTTTGGCTCCGTCGCTTCCCATGCCAGTTAACAACACTAGATGCCGTTCCAGCGAGGTTAACGAGAGCAAAGATTCGAACATCGTATCTACAGAAGGACGGTGGCCATTACGAGATTCTTCCATCTTCAGTGATACGGTGTATTTACCGCCCGCTCCTGACACAACTCTTAACTGATACCCTCCTGGAGCGATGTAGGCGGTACCGGTCTCCAGCGTCATTCCCTGCTCTGCCTCCACTACTCGGAGAGGACTCAACGTATTTAGACGTTGCGCCAGCGAGCGAGTAAAGTTTGGCGGCATATGTTGAACGATGACGATAGGGGCGGGAAAATCCCCAGGAATGCGCTCCAGCAACGTCTTCAACGCCCTCGGGCCGCCTGTAGAGCATCCGACCGCCACCAGCTTGCGAAAGTTGGACGTATGCACACCTTTTTTTAAAGACAGCTCCTTGGGGGCAGACGGAACTGCAGATGGCGTTACCGGAGGTGTAGTCGCCGCAGGAGTGGATGAAGTTACGGTCTTCCGATGCTCCGGCTTAACCAGCCCTGCCTTATCCGTACCCTGCAGTGATTTGGCAGCAGTCGTACCGGAAATATTCAGTTGCCCTTGTTTTCGTCCCGTACCATTGGATGGTTCCTGCTTCGGCTGCGCAGCAGGTGCTTTCACTGGCTTGCTTGGCTGAACCGCTGATGGGTCTTTGCGACCGACTGTCACAGATGGTGCTGACTGTTGCCGTTTCGTTTCCGGCTTGGCATTGTCCTGAACAGGCTTGCCAGCATCTGGCTTTGGCTGTACTGATCGAGCAGGCGGAGAAGCCAGCGGAGTCATAGGTGCCTTGTCAGCCGGTGCTTTACTTTCCACTTGTTTCTCAGTTACAGCCTGTCCTTCTGAAGGTTTTTCCAGTGGCGTTTTTTTCACTTGCTCTAACGCCTCTTTGCGCTCATTCGCTTCCTTACGCTCCAAACGGCTGCGTACTGCTTGCATAGCCGTATGCATCTGCTCCAGCAGCGCCTTGCTTACCTGCCCAATGTCTTGCGCATGAGATATGGATGGCTTTCTTATAAAATCGAAAGCCCCTGCCTCCAGAGCCATGATGGTCTCCTTCATGCCTTGCTCATTAATACCAGACAGCATAATGACAGGCAACGGATGGGCTGCCATAATCAGCGGCAACGCTTCAAGCCCATTCATTTCAGGCATTTCAACATCCAGGGTAACCAGATCCGGCTGCAACTCCTTCACTTTCTCTACAGCCTCTTTGCCGTTGGCGGCTGTACCTACGATGTTGAACGACTCATCCCTTACAATTAAATCTGAAATAATTTTGCGCATAAAGGCTGAATCATCTACAACCAGCACCCGGTAAGCACACATGTTAAACACCTCTGTTTCCTCTCATCAAAATCAATGCACAGAACGTCGCAGCCATTTTTGCATAAAACCTTTAATTCCGCTCAATGTACCAGATTGCGGAGCCTGCGGCATTGCTGCAAATCGGTGCGCCAGATTCAATACATCTCTGGAAGCCGCACATCCCGGAAAGGCAACCCAAAAAGGTACTTGCCTTTTGACTGCCTGCATGACATGAGTATCATCACTGATATGTCCAAGCAACGGGATATCGATCTCCAAAAAGCGTCTCGCAACAAGTGCAATCTTATCGGCAACTTGACGGGCCTCATTATCGTTATCGGCACGATTGACTATAATTTTGAATACCGTATCCTTTTGCAACCCGCTCACGACTTTGATTAGCGCATAGGCATCTGTTAAGGATGTCGGTTCCGGCGTGGTTACAACAATACATTCATCAGCTGAAGTGATAAATTTAAGGTTTTCTTTGGACAAGCCCGCACCGGTATCAAACAAAATATAATCCATATTTGCCGCCATTTTCTCCACTTCATCGGCAAAATAATTCAGGTCATCATCTGATAGCGAAAACAGCTCACTCAAGCCCGATCCTCCGGCAATATAAGGCAGACCACCTACACCTGTTTGAATAATTTCATCAATTGATTTTTCACGTTTCAGCAGGTGAAGAAGGTTGTATTGTGAATTAGCCCCCATCAGCACATCAATGTTGGCCATACCAATATCAGCGTCAAATACAAGTACTCTTCGACCAAGGGATTGCAGGGCCAGAGCAAAGTTGAGCGTGAAATTGGATTTGCCTACCCCGCCTTTACCACTGGTAACCGTTACAATTTTCGCTTGGCGATCACGTGGGGGCAATCGGAATTTATCCAAGGCTGAAACCATTTGTCTAAGTGATTGGGCTTGGTCACTCATATAGAATCTCCGTTATCTCCTGATGATGCTTTAGTTCCGAGTAGCATACTTGTCACCATTTCTGCATCTGGATGAAGAAGATCGTCAGGAACATTTTGTCCGTTAGTGATATAGGCCAGTTGCATCGGAAAATGATGCAATAGATTAAACACTCCACCACAGCTACCTGTCTCATCCATCTTCGTAAATACTACTTTACCAAGACCGAATTTACTGAAATGACCGGTAATATTGAGCATGTCCTTGCTTTTGGACGTCAGACTGAGCACCAGATACGTCTCACTTTCCTTAATAGGTGAAAGCAGACTTTGCAGTTCTGAAACAAGCAATTCATTACGATAGTTTCGTCCTGCAGTATCCATAAGGATCAGGTCACAATGCTCCAGACGCTGAATGGCTCTGTGAACATCCCCGGGAGATTGCACAACCTCAAGCGGTACATTCAAAATCGTAGCATATGTACGCAGCTGCTCGACGGCTGAAATACGATATGTGTCAGAGGTAATAAATCCAACCTTGCGATGATGCTTAAACAACTGCTCCGCCGCCAGCTTGGCAATGGTCGTCGTTTTTCCCACCCCCGTAGGGCCTGCCACATACACAATTTTGGTATCTTTTGAGATGCCTTTGTCCAGTCTGGTCCGAATAAATTCGGTCACTTCTTCACGAAGGGCTTGTTCCCAATCAAAGGACTCCGGAGCTAAAGGGTATTCACTACGACGCTCATAAACTCGTTCGAGCCAATACTCCAGCAGATCACGTTCCACTTCCTGTTCCAACAATCGCTCACAAATTTCTTGCAATGGCTCCGGCCAAGTACTTTCCAGCGAAGAGTTGCGGGAAAAGCGAGTCATCATAGCTTTCATTTCCCGTAATTCATTGAGCAAAGCCTGATTTTCCGCAGCTCCGCTCTTGTCTGGAACCCTTGTTTCGATTGGTTGCTTTAATAGCTCATGGAGTTGAGCAGTTGTTTCCCGATTATAATCAGACTCGGTTGATGAATGGTCTGTGGCTGATGCAGTTTGTTCTGAGCCAGCTGTTAAATCACCCATTTCCTCTCTAGGACTGCCCGTCATCTGCGTAACCCGTCGGTAAGCTTCTGGAGCGGCTTGTCTGGGAACCACAGGCGCGGATGGCACCTCCGGCTGCTCAGGTTCCTTCATTATAGAAAAAGGCTGTTGTCGTGGTGTTCCCATCCGCTGAGGCTTTTGAGGCTGCTTCTCCTCTACCGCAGCGACCACTTCGATTTTCTTTTTGCTGAACATTCCCATAAAGCCGCCGACCTTGACTTCCTTCGTGCTTAAAATGACGGCATCCGTTCCTAAGTCACCCCTGATTTGCAGCATGGCTTCCGGCATGGTATCCACTACATATCGTTTCACTCTCATAAGTTCACCACCCCGACACTTTGAATTTCAACGTTCGGCTCCAGTTCACTATACGACAGCACCGGGACATCCTGCATTGTCCGTTCCATCACTTGCCGCAAATACATACGGATTGTCGGTGACGTTAATACGATCGGCTGCTGTCCGGATTGAATGAGACGATTGATTTGCTCCATCATCTTCTGGTACACGGTTTGCGTTGACACCGGATCAAGAGCTAAATAGCTTCCTTGCTCCGACTGTTGCACACTTTCGGCAATTTTCTTCTCTAGTCCCGGTCCTACGGTAATGACACGCAGCGTCTCCCCTTGCTGAGCAAACTGCTGTGTAATCTGACGGGACAACGCCTGACGTACATATTCAGTCAGCACATCGGGATCTTTTGTATAAGTACCGTAATCAGCCAGCGTTTCGAAAATAGTCACCATATCGCGTATGGAAATTTTTTCCTTTAACAACTTGGCCAATACTTTTTGTACATCTCCAATTGCCAGCACGGAAGGAATAAGATCGTCCACCAGCACTGGATAATTTTCCTTAAGATTGTCGACCAACGACCGTGTTTCCTGTCTGCCAAGCAACTCATGAGCATGTTTCTTGATCGTTTCCGTTAGGTGAGTAGCTACGACTGAAGGTGGATCAACAACGGTATAGCCTGATAGTTCCGCAACATCCTTGGTGTTTTCATCTATCCAGAGCGCAGGCAATCCGAAGGCCGGTTCCGTGGTTTCAATACCAGTAATGGAATCGTCGTCATATCCCGGGCTCATAGCGAGATAATGGTTCAACAGCAGTTCTCCGCCGCCTACCGTATTGCCTTTAATTTTAATTACATATTCGTTCGGCTTAAGCTGAATATTATCCCGTATACGAATGACCGGTACAACCAAACCCAGCTCCAAGGCGCATTGACGGCGGATCATGATAATCCGATCCAGTAAATCCCCGCCCTGCTGTGTATCAGCCAGCGGAATCAGCCCGTACCCGAACTCAAATTCAATCGGATCAACTTGAAGCAAATTAATGACACTTTCCGGACTACGTACCTCTTCAATTTGTTGCTCCTCTTCCAGTTGTTCATCCGCTATTTGCTTGCGTTCCATATTGCCCTGCATCCTGCGGGCCGCGAAAAATAGCAGAACGGCCAGTGGAAGGGTTGTAATAATATGAATTGGCGTAAAGAAGCCCAATAATGCAATCGTAGCAGCTACAATGTAGATCAGCTTGGGATATGAAAAGAGCTGCCCGGTTAAATCCTCTGCCAAGTTTCCATCCGACGTAGCTCGCGTAACAATCAAACCTGACGCTGTGGATATGAGCAGTGCAGGAATCTGGCTAACCAGTCCGTCACCGATGGTAAGAACAGAATAAGTCGACAGTGCCTCTTGAAATCCCTTCCCCTGAACGGCTATACCAATTATAAAACCGCCCACCAGGTTAATGATCAAAATGATAATACTGGCGATAGCGTCACCTTTAACGAATTTACTCGCACCATCCATCGCTCCGTAAAAATCCGCTTCACGTTCGATTTTACTGCGTCGTTCACGGGCTTGCTGCTCGTTGATCAGACCTGCATTCAGATCAGCATCAATACTCATTTGTTTACCCGGCATCGCATCCAATGTAAACCGTGCGCCTACCTCAGCAACCCGCTCAGAGCCCTTGGTGATAACGATAAACTGCACAACCACGAGAATCAGGAAGACTACAAAACCGACTGCAATTTGTCCCCCTGCAATCCAGCTACCGAACGTAGCCACGACTTCCCCTGCATGTCCCTCACCTAAAATGAGTTTGGTCGTGGAAATGTTAAGCGCCAAACGAAACAACGTGGTGATAAGCAGCAATGAAGGAAAAATAGAGAATTGCAAAGCTTCCTTCGTGTTCATAGAAACAAGTAGAATCATCAAAGCAATTGATATATTGATGACGAGTAAAATATCTAGCAGCCATGAAGGGATCGGGAGAATCATCATAAGAACGATGCCGATGACGCCTGCAAGGACAGTTATTTCTTTTATTTTCACGGGTCTCTAGGCCTCCGATCCCTTTATTTCACTTTTCCTTTTAATTTATATACATACGCCAGCACTTCGGCAACGGCCTGAAACAGGTCAGCTGGTATCGCGTCCCCGATTTCAGCCCTTTGAAACAGCGCCCGCGCCAGCGGCTTATTTTCCATCGTTATAACGCCGTTTTGCTTGGCAATTTCCTTAATTCGGAGTGCTACGTAATCTTGCCCTTTCGCAATAATCTGAGGGGCTTCCATCTCCGAACCGTCATATTTCAAAGCCACAGCAAAGTGCGTAGGGTTGGTGATGATGACATCTGCATTGGGAACTTCCTGCATCATACGCTGCATGGCCATGCGGCGCTGCCGTTCGCGGATTTTCCCTTTGATCAGCGGGTCACCCTCCATTTTCTTGTACTCATCTTTGATGTCCTGTTTGGACATCCTCAGGTTTTTCTCATGTTCATAGCGTTGATACATATAATCCAATACCGCTAAAATGAACAGCACCACACCAATTTTAAGCCCCAGTTCCATCGTTAATGAAGCCGTAAAGCTTAACATTTGATCGCCGGACATTTCAGCCAGTTTGGGAAGGTCGGCCTTTGTTTTCCAGAGTACGCTATACACGAGATAACCAATCACGGTCATCTTTAAAACAGACTTCAGGAATTCGACCAATGACCTCATGGAAAAAATGTTTTTGAATCCTTTAATCGGATCAATCTTACTAAACTTGGGCGTGATGCCCTCTCCGGTTAATAAAAAACCGATCTGCATGTAATTCGCCGCTATCCCGATGACAATAGCCCCAATAAAAATAGGAGTCAGCATAATTATGATTTGCACGCCATACTCACCCATCATCAGAAGCGTCGTGTTTGGTGTTACCTCCATAGTGAGGCGATTCATAAATATATCCCGAAACAAGCGGACCGCATGATCCTTAAAATACCCGCCGAAAATCATAAGGCAAAAAAACGTAATCAGCAGGACACCAGAGGCGGGCAACTCCATGCTTTTGGCAACCTGGCCTTTTTGTCTTGCATCTTGCTTCTTTTTGGGTGTAGCTTTTTCCGTTTTTTCCCCTGAGAACAACTGCAGGTTCATAGCATATTTAAATGACAAACTACGTTCCTCCAAACCAGACATTAAGGACGGTTGCCCATAATATCCAACAAGTTGCGCATGGATTCGAACATCACAGAAAATAATTTTTCGAAAATAAAAGCAAAACTTGGCATGAGAAGCAGTAACATGAACAGTCCCACAATAATTTTAAGCGGTACACCAATGACGAAAATATTAAACTGAGGGGCTGTTTTTGCTAAAAAGCCGAGTCCCACATCCGTCAGAAAGGTAGCTACTACAATGGGAGCAGCAATTTGAAAGGCCAGCATAAATGATTCCGCAAAAGAACGTATCAGGAATTCAGTTACACTGCCACCATACAGTTTCACAAAAAAATCATTTGTCAGCGGTACCCAATCATAGCTATATAAGATTGCATTTAGCAGGTGATGGTGCCCATTTATACTTAAAAAGAACAATACAGCGATGGCAAACTTGAAATTCCCCGTTAAAGGCGTTGATGCCCCTGTCATGGGATCAAACACGCTGGCCATCCCGAAACCCACCTGTAGATCAATAAATGAACCTGCGGTCTGGATCGCTGTTATGAACAAATATGCAGTAAACCCCAACAACAACCCAATTAGCACTTCACGACCTACTAACAGCACATACGCTACATCGGTCGGTACCTGTTGATGTGTACCGTAGGTAAGATACACAATCAAAGCCAGAAATCCTGAAATTCCAACTTTAAAGATATTAGGTACTCCTCGGGTTGAAAAGATAGGCGCTACTACAAAAAACGAGGCAATCCGACAAAAAATCAGCAAAAAAACAGGAAAACTCTGTAACACTATATTCATAGCTTTCAGCCTAACCTATATATTTGTACAAATTGTCCAGAATGTTATACGTAAAGTCCACTAAAGTGGTCAATATCCAGGGTCCGAACAAAAGCAACGCCAGCAATACGGCGACAATCTTCGGAACAAAGGCCAGTGTCTGCTCCTGAATTTGGGTTGTCGCCTGAAAAATGCTGATAATCAAACCCACGACTAGCCCCAAAATCAGCATCGGAGCGCTCACCTTGAGTACAATGTACACCGCTTGTCCAGCCAGGGAAATAATAAACTCCGAAGTCATTGCCGTCCTCCTTGATTGCTGTCCTTGCAGGAAATATTCATGTGTTAAAACTTAGAAGCAATGATTTGACGACCAAATACCAACCATCTACAAGCACAAACAGCAGTATTTTAAAAGGAAGTGAAATCATTACCGGTGGTAGCATCATCATCCCCATAGCCATGAGTGTACTCGACACTACAATGTCTATCACTAAAAATGGTATGAAAATCATAAACCCCATCTGAAATGCCGTTTTCAACTCGCTGATTGCATAAGCCGGAACCATCACCGTTAATGGAATTTCCTGATAATTTTTTGGCTTTTCCATCTTGGTGTATTTCATAAAAAGCAGTAAATCCTTCTCACGTGTATGAGAGAACATAAAAGTCTTGATCGGTACCGATGCCTTGTCCAGAGCCTGAGACTGTGTTATATCCCCCTTGAGATAAGGCTGAAGCGCAGTTTCGTTCATCGCCGAAAACGTTGGTGCCATAATGAATAAAGTGAGAAACAAAGCCAGTCCGACAAGCACCTGATTGGGTGGCATCTGCTGTGTTCCCAGCGAGGTTCGCACAAAGCCAAGCACAATCACAATTCGTGTAAAACTTGTCATAAGCACAAGTAATGCTGGCGCTACACTAATGACCGTTATAAGTAAAATAATAGACAGCGAGGTGGCACCGGGCTGTCCTTTGTCCGAATTGCCGACTTGAATATCAATGTTCGGAATCGGTTCTGCAGAGGCCGCCGTCACCGAAATGAAGCTAAACAAGACAAGCAGCAAACATGCTAGTATAATCTTTTTTCTCATGAATCTCCCGACCGATCTGTAGTATTCTCCTCATTGCGCAGCTTTTCAAGTTTTTCCTTGCGATTCGGCATCTGCCGAAGCTTGGATTCAAACATCTCGTGAAACGATGTTTCTTCTTCAGACTGCTGCTGTGCCGCGTTGTTCCGGCGAAGCTTATCCGCAATTTTAGCGAACAGCGGGGCAATTGGGCCGCGCTGCAGAGAAGCTTCCTGCTCCAGTGCGGCCAAAATTTGCTCCACTTCTTCAGGATCGGATACTTTGTCAACAAGCCGGATATCTTCTCCCACACCAATGAGGTACACACTGCTACCAACTTCAACAAGCTGAAGGGATTTATTGGGGCCCAGCCCCACGCCTCCCAGTATGCGAACGGAGCGGTTGCTGAACCAGCTCTGATTTCTTTTACTCAAAAACCGTATCAAGTACACGATCAGTACGATGATCAAGATTAGCACGAAAAGGACCCAGGCGATGTTGCCTATATTGCTGGATGTACTCAATGCGTCAGAGGCACCCTGTTTTGTATCCATACCGGGTGCGCCTTAGACACCCAGTGTTTTGTTAATGGCTTCGATAACCCGATCCGATTGGAAAGGCTTAACGATAAAATCTTTTGCGCCAGCTTGAATAGCATCAATAACCATCGCCTGTTGTCCCATCGCAGAACACATAATAACCTTTGCGTTGGCATCAATTTGTTTGATTTCCTTCAGAGCGGCAATGCCGTCCATTTCGGGCATCGTAATATCCATCGTAATCAGGTCCGGACGAAGCTCCTTAAATTTCTCAATCGCCTGTGATCCGTCCTGGGCCTCTCCTACTACTTCAAATCCATTTTTGGACAGGATGTCCCGAATCATCATTCTCATAAATGCAGCATCGTCCACGATCAAAATACGGTTTGCCATCTGAAATAAATCCTCCCTAAATTATGCTATTATTGTAATTTTTGAATACGGTCCCATTGGCTTACAATATCTGTTACACGCACGCCAAAGTTCTCGTCAATCACGACAACCTCGCCCTTAGCAATCAGTTTGTTGTTAACTAGGATGTCGACCGGCTCCCCGGCAAGTTTGTCCAGTTCAATAATTGAACCTTGTGAGAGCTCCAGAATATCTTTAATTTGCTTTTGGGTCCTTCCTAATTCTACGGTGACTCTAAGGGGAATGTCCATCAATAAATTTAAATTGTTTTCATCCACTTGCGCAAATGCACCAGACTGCAAGTTAGAAAATTGTACAGGCTGCACATTTACATTACGTCCCGGTATTGCACCATAGTGATGAGGTGTCCCATAAGGAGCTTGCGGTGGTACACCAGCTGGCATTCCATAACCCGGTGATCCATAGCCTGGAGTCCCTGGCTGTCCATATCCCGGGTCTTGAGGATATGTCGGCGGCTGCTGTCCGTAACCTGTATTTTGCGGCGTCTGAGCGGCTACTGGCGGCTGCTGCGGAGCCTGAGCTTGTTGCGGCACTTCTGCAGCCGCTGCTGCAGCTGCTTGCTGTGCTGAGGCTGGCGGCTGCTCGTCGTCCTCTCCGCCATTCATCAGGATGCTTACCATCTTTTTGGCGAAGTTTACAGGTAACAGCTGCATCAGTGTAGAGTCAATAAGTTCCCCAATCAATAAACGGAAGGATACTGTAATAAGTGTCTCTTCATCTGGCAAGCTGGATACTCCATCTCCATGCATCGGGTCTAAAATATCAATCCCCGGTGGAGAGATATTTACAAAACGGTTAAACATGGTAGACATCGAGGTTGCTGACGAGCCCATCATCTGGTTCATCGCTTCCTGCACGGCACTGATATGAATTTCGTTTAATTCTTCATCTGCCGGGTTTCCTTCACCACCAAGCATTAAGTCCGCAATAACCTGCGCATCGCGCTTCTTGATTACGAGCGAGTTAATACCTTCAAATCCATCGACGTAATTCACATGTACTGCTACGTGCGGCTTTGGAAATGCCGTTTCAAATTCAGAACGGGTAATAATTGAAACCTTTGGTGTCGTAATATCCACCTTTTGACCGAGCAGTGTGGAAAGAGCCGTCGCTGCGCTACCGAACGTTATATTACCGATTTCCCCAAGAGCATCCTGCTCCAGAGGAGTCAGAAAATCGTCAACGGTCTTGTTGGCGGGAGTAGAATCCGTCCCCGCTTCAGACTGTTTCAGCAAGGCATCAATTTCCTCCTGGGACAAATAGTCTTTACTCGTCAATTTCTTCAACTCCTTCGTTGACAATTTCATCAATTTGTACGGCAACACGATCTCTTACCATGCCGGGACTTCCCATAAACTTCAATTTCTCGCCTATCCGGATGGACAGTCCTTCCTTAACAGGTTTGTTCAATGAAATGACATCCCCTACCGAAAGGCCAAGAAACTCAGCCACATTTATCCGGGATTCACCTAACTCAGCAATAATAGGAAGTTCTGCTTTGGTGACCCGTAATCTCAAGGCGTCAATCTCTTCAGGCGCCCTTGATTTCTTTTCGGATGTAAACCACTGGTGCGTGGACAGTCTGGCCATAATGGGCTCCAATACCACATGCGGGATACAGAGGTTAATCATCCCCGTGGTATCACCAATTTTGGTGCTGAGCGAAATCAGAGCAATCGTTTCATTCGGCGAAACAATCTGCATAAACTGTGGATTGGTTTCCATCGCCTCCAGACGCGGTTCAATGTCCAGTACCGTTTTCCAGGCCTCTTGCAGGCTGTCAAAGGTACGACTGAAAATCCGCTCCATGATTGTCGTCTCGATTTCTGTCAACGCGGTAACCTTGGACGGTGCCGAGCCTGTTCCTCCGAGAAGCCTGTCCAACATGGCATAAGCTACATTCGGGTGAACCTCAAGCACCATTCGGCCTTCCAGTGGTTCAGCTTCAAAAATGTTCAGAATGGTCATTTTCGGAATGGAGCGAATGAATTCATCATAAGGAAGCTGCTCCACCTGAACGACATTAATTTGGACAAATGTACGGAGCTGTGCTGAAAAATAAGTGGTCAGATACCGCGCAAAATTTTCGTGTATCCGCGTCAGACTCCGTATATGATCCTTGGAAAAACGAAGCGCCCTTTTAAAATCATAAGCGCGAACTTTCTTTTGGGTATCTTCCTTTTTAAGTTCTTCCGCATCCATTTCACCGGACGAAAGAGCTGCTAAAAGGGCATCAATTTCCCCTTGTGACAGTACATCCACCAATGTTATTCACCCCCTTACGTGTCCTGACAAGTTCACCTGGAATCAAATGGATGCCAGCAAAAAGTCTGTAATTTTGGCGTTCCCCAGGTGACCTTCAGGGAGCGACTTGTTGATGAGATCCGTCAGCCTGTCACTGAATTGGCTACGGCCTTTAGCCGTTCTGAGCTCATCAGGTTTGGTGTCTGCAAGTAATTGAATAACGATAGGCTTAATACTAATGTCTTTGATTTTTTCAAAAGCTTCTTTTGCTTTGGCATCGTTCAATTGGAAAGAAAGATTCATCTGTACAATGTAATCGGCGTCCGCTAAATTTGTTTTGATGCCGGTAATTTCAGAACTCACTTCTACCAGTTCATCTGCTGATAATCTTGGAAGCTGTTCTGCTTGAGCAGCTTGCGCATTCGGAGTGACTTCCGACTTCTTCCCGCTAAGCGCTGGTACAAGTACAAAGGCCGCGCCTGCAATCAAAGTAATCGCGAGTAAAATTGTAATGAGCCATGGCAGCATCTTCTTCATTCGTCTTCCTCCATTTGTTGCACTTTTATCGTGGCGGCATGGATGCCGATTTCACGGCTGTAACCCTTAATTAAGGAGACGACATCTGCCGCTTTTTCCAATACAATCAACCGTTTCCCCGTCACCAAAGTGACGTATGTATCCGGCGTTTCCTCCACAGTCTCAATGAGCAGCGCATTAAGCCACATAGGCGAGCCGTTCAGCCGCGTCAACGGGATCATCGTAACACCAACCTCCTGATAGGTGCGGAGGAGCCTCTACTCCTCCGCGTTTAAATGAGATTATCGTTTCAAGTTTACAACTTCCTGAAGCACTTCATCCGAAGTCGTAATGATACGTGAGTTCGCCTGGAAGCCACGCTGCGCTACGATCATTTCGGTAAATTCGCCGGTCAGATCAACGTTGGACATCTCCAGCTGACCAGAGATGATAGCTCCCAAGCCATCAGCGTTCGCTACTCCTGGCTCTATAGCATCAATGTTGGAGTTCACTGTTGTACGGTACAAGCTTCCTCCGATTTTTTCTAAGCCTTCTGGGTTCGTGACTCTGGCTAATCCGATTTGTGTGCCATTATCAACTGTTCCGTCTTGTAATTGCTGTACAATCGTACCGTCCTGTTGAACAGAGAACGAAGCAACATTGTCAGCAAGTGTAATTGGAGTTCCGCCTGTGTCTGTTACGAAAAATCCATCGGAGGTCACCAGATTTCGGTTCGCATCCACGTGGAAGTCACCCGCACGAGTCAGGTAAGGGACTTCCTGCGCATCATTCATTTTGACCAAGAAAAATCCGTCACCGTTAATCCGCATATCTGTCGGATTATTAGTGGTCATTGCGCTACCTGGAAGATGTAATGTATCAATGGAGCTAACTGATACTCCCAAACCTACCTGCTTGGCATTTTGTCCTGCAGTTGTTGTTGCGTCTGGTGCGCTTGCTCCTGAACTTGTCTGGCTCAAAATGTCTTTGAACATCACCCGGCTGGACTTAAAGCCTGTAGTATTTACGTTGGCAATGTTGTTACCGATAACGTCCAGCTTCGTTTGAAAGCCCTTCATGCCCGATACACCTGAATACATTGATCTCAACATTGAGTATAAATCCTCCTCTGATTGGTTGCTTAGTTGACCGCATCAGTCGATCCGCGGCTTTTTCATGGCTTTCCTATTCGGGCCAGCCACTTCGTGTACATTTTTTATGAAATAATTACGGCACTATCTATTTGCGTAAATACGTTATCCTCCATGGATTGCTTGTCCATCGCGGTAACAACAGTTCGATTAGGCACACTTACAATCAAAGCCATATCCTGCATTAAAATCAATGATTCCTTAGCACCTTTGGCAGCTGCTTTATCGACAGCTGAGTTAATCTTTGCCATCTGGTCACTTCTCAACTCTATTCCTCGCTGCTCCAACCGCTTGGCTGCATGGTTGCTCAGCTTCAGAACCTGTTCCTGCAGCACCTGATCGAATGGTTTTGCATCCTTCGGCACTGAATTTGTTCGGTTTTGCGGTATCGCTGCTGGAGGAACGTTGGCTGGAAAAAGACGTCCAACCGTTATCCTGTCATTCATGAGTTCTCACCGCTTCCAGTAGAGGAAGATGGTGTAGTATCTGACGTTTCTGTTGCGGGAGCCGTTGAGTTAGCCTGGCTTACCGATGTAACATCTTTTAATGCTACCTCGGACGCTCCCATTTTGGCATACTGCACACCGTCGCGAATAACGATGGAATCTACGATTCCACTTTTCGTTGTACCTGCAGCTGTTTCACCCGTCAGAGGATCTTTTTTACCTGCCTCAATCCAGCTGACTTCCTTACCTATCAATCCGGAGGCTGTACCCAAAGACTGTCCCAATGCATTCAACTGCGTAGAAATGTTCATCAGTTGCTCCACCGAAGAAAACTGGGCCATTTGAGCGATAAATTCTTTATCCTCCAAAGGCTGCATCGGGTCCTGATTTTGCAGCTGAGTGATCAAAATTTTTAAAAATTGATCCTTCCCCATCGTTTTGGTATCCTTGGCACTTGCTGTTTTGACATTATTGACATTGTAATTCGGCCAGACGTTACTGGTGGATACATTGTTGTCTGTAGTCGTCATTGTGTTCTCACCTCCATCATTACGCTTGCGCTGTAAAGGAACCTGCCCGATTCACCTCATCTGCGCGTTGTTCAGCTGTCCAACTGCGCAGCTCTTCTGCCATTTCGGCTACCTTCAATGCGTCCTCGTTCTCTTCTCTGCCTTGAGCTTTGGAACGCTGGTTGGATTGCTGTTGTTGATTAGCACTAGAGCCGCGGCCATCCTGATACATATGGGAGGAAAGTGATTCATTATGTGTTACTTCCACCTTATCCACCTGGATACCTTGGCTTTGCAAGCTGGCACGTAGTTGCGACATTTGCTGTTCCAGCAAATCTTTCGCTCCGCTATGCTCGGTCATGAACTGGGCAACCAGATGACCGTTCTGCATCGTCAGCTTAACTTCCAGCTGACCGAGATGATCTGGACGAAGCATGATCGTCGCTTCCGTCACGCCGGAATGCTTTACAATATCAAGCTTCTGCACTACAAATTCAGTCATTTCCTTGGCAAATTGCCGTACATGTACCACGGGTTGAGCCGGAGCCGAAGGGGTTGTTCCTTGTGTCTGTACCGAAAGCTGTCCTGCAGTCGTGATCACTGGAGTCTGATTGTCAGTTGCTGCCGGATCCACTTGCTCAGTTGCGTCTACGATTGTACTGGCTTCATCCGTTGCAGTCGCTTTAACTGCAGCTTGAACATGAAGATTAGTTGATGAACGCTGTCCTTCTGAGCCTTGTTGACTTGTTCCACCTTGACTCGCTTGCTGCTCAGGAGCAACAACCTGTTTGTCTGTAGAAGCTGTAGTTAATGTCTGAGTACCATTAGTCCGATTTGCAGGAGGTTGAGCCGCTTGTGAATCTCCACCATCAGCAAGTTCCACAGCCTTCATCACACCACTCCACTGCTCATCGGAAATAGTTCCTGTACCAGCCGTCACGCTTTGAAGCGATTGTAGCAGCTGTGTCACCTGGGACCTCTGTTCTCCCGAAGCCTGTTCTGCTACATTAGCAAGCTGTGACAAAGCGTCCTGCAATGCAAATTGAAGAGTAGCCGGATTAGCTGCCAAAGCTGTTAAGCCTGCTGGCTCTGTCGATTCTCCACCATCTGTCTGTTGATTTGTTCCGCCGCCTTGCAAAAACTGCTGAACTTGCTGAATCCACGATTGCAGAGCTGCAAGCAGAGCAGGATCAGCAGCTACCTGATCATCCAACTTAGCAAGTTTTTGCAGCAAAGGAGCCAATGTTTCGACAAGCGGCTCGGTTGGAGCTTCCGCAGATTCTCCAGCCGCAATAAGTGGAAGTACCATAACTAATGGAGAACCGTTAGCATCAGTCCCAGCTGAGCCCGTTTGCCCGCCTGTCATCATTTGCGTAAGTGTTTGATTAAAAGCACCGTTTGTCGCTCCTGCAGCTGCTGTATTCGTTGTTGATGCTGACGTCGTGCCACTCGCTGTCTGACTGGAAGCAAGAGATACGCTTTGAGAAATAAGGGTCATTTATTTTTCACCTCCCTTCATTGACATTACTTGCTGCCCATCAGCTTGTTCAAAATTTTTGCGGTTTGGCCCGCATCCTTGGCAGACATATTTTGCAGTAAAGAAGCACGTGTTGAATCATCTACTGTATTTAATATGTTTAGTGCCTTGTCCGGACTGATTTTGTAAGTTTGTAAAATAAGTTCAGCACCGCTTTTCTTGTCCATGGAAGCAAATGTGCTGCTGATTTGCGTGCTTTGCAAGCTTTTACTTGTCGTCCCCGCTGTGCTACCTTGATCCTTTTTCAGACGGGACTGCAACGCAGCTACTGACAAATCCGTAGATGGCGTTACATTTTTCAGTGCCATGGTAATATCGGCTGCCTTTTTGGCATCCATCTTTTGCAGGATTTTCGCACTGTTTGCAGGATCCATGTAGCTTAACAGTTGTACAGTTTCTTCCGTAGTCAGGTTTTCCATAATCGGTGCTGCCTTGCTTGCTGTCATTCCTTCATACATGGAAGCAAGATCCTTCGCCTGCTTTACATATGGATCTTCATTCGCTGTTCCGCTAGCAGTAGTGCCTGCGGCTTGCGTACCTGTCTGTCCCTGTTGACCGGTCTGCGACTGTTGTGATTGTTGCGTTTGCATCGTATTGACTTGATTCTGTAGCTCTGTAACCTTTTTATCCTGGGCCGTTTTGGCAGCGGATGCCTTTTTAAGCTCCTCTGTCTGTTTGGCCAAATCTTCCTTTAACTGCTGAATGGTTGCTTCAGAACTTTCAGACTGGGCCTTCTGATCTGCCTCTTTCGTCTGAGCAGTCTTATCTTTCGATTCAGGAAGCCAATTTTTTACGATTGGAATCTTGTTCCCCAATGAAATCATTTCGCTTCTGAAATCCATATTGAACAGTGTAAGCAGGACCCCGACCAGAACGATTGTGAAAACAATCGGGATCAGGAAAAACATAAACCGTTCAAATCCCCCGCCTGATTCTTTTTCTAAATCCATATCCAGTTCATTTTCTGCTAACTTCTGTGCCATCGTCTTCCTCCTCAGGCAGCTGATATGCGTATCCTATGACTTTCCGCTTACCGGGCTTTCATGGCAAATCGCACGGAAGCCATTTCATCCAGCTCGTTCTGCTCGCGCAGGAGCATTTCCTGTTGGAATTTCACGTTGGCCTTCTCTCTCGCTTTCAGCCAAACCTGTTCATCCAGCATTTTATCGGTCAAAACGGTTTGTTTGCTTTGCACATTTTGCTGCGCATATTGAACGTCTTTATGCTTGCGTGTAATACATTGGTCCAGATGATTAACATAAGCTTGTAATTCCTGAATGGTAGAGAGTGGCGCACATTCCTCGGCAGCCTTTAGAATGGCTGATATGACCCGATTCCTTTCGCCAACAAGCTGTAACAATGTCTGCTCTTCAGCCTGCAATTGTCCAACAGCATTGGAAAGCATCCATTCGGCCTGTGACTTTTCGTTCGTTTTCAAGTCTACAACTTTCTGAAAGGAATACTGAAATCTCATCGTTCAACCTTCATCTCCTCGTAAATTCAGAAATCAAACGTTCCCGTACCTCGTCCAGCTCAGTCTTTTCATCTGTTCTTTGTCTTGTAAAGTCCCATATATCCCGTATGCGCTCCAAGGATTCGTCAATTTCTGCATTTGACCCCTGCTGATAGGCCCCGATATTGATCAGGTCCTCCGAATCCTTGTAAATGGCCATCAAGCGCTTAATGTTCTCGGCAGCTTCGATCTGATCACGCGGTGAGATGTCCTTCATGACCCGACTAATGCTCGCTAACACATCAATTGCGGGAAAATGCCCTTTGTTCGCAATCCCCCGGTTCAATACAATGTGACCATCCAAAATTCCGCGCACCGCATCCGCGATGGGCTCGTTCATGTCGTCACCATCGACCAGCACTGTATAGAAGGCAGTTATGGAGCCAGTAGGCCCCGTTCCTGCACGTTCCAGCAGCTTTGGCAAACTAGCAAACACGGAAGGAGTGTATCCTCTCATTGCCGGCGGCTCCCCTATGGCCAGTCCTACTTCACGCTGAGCCATGGCATACCGGGTAACGGAGTCCATCATCAGCATGACGTTCAACCCGCGATCCCGAAAGTACTCTGCGATCGTCGTCGCGATGAGTGCACCCTTAATGCGAATCAACGCAGGTTGGTCGGAAGTGGCCACAATGACTACAGAACGTTCGAGCCCCTCTGGGCCTAAATCCCGTTCGATAAAGTCCAGCACCTCGCGTCCACGTTCTCCGATCAGCGCAATTACGTTGACATCGGCTTCGGTATTACGTGCAATCATGCCCATGAGGGTACTCTTGCCTACGCCAGATCCTGCAAAAATACCAACCCGTTGCCCTTTACCAATGGTTAGCAATCCATCGATAGCCCGCACTCCGATACTGATCGGTTCCTGCACACGCGGACGATTCAGAGGATTGGAAGGAATATTGAAGGTCGAATATCTCGCCATTCTCGAGGGGATCAACGAGCCATCCAAGGGCTGACCCAAACCGTCCAGTACTTTGCCTAGCAGCTCTGATCCTACCTGCACGTTGAGTGGTTTCCCAGTTCCTACGACATCACAACCCGGACCAATGGATTGCAGTTCTCCCAGCGGCATCAGAAGCACCTTGTTGTCTCTGAAGCCGACAACCTCCGCTTGCAGCGGCTTGGCCGTTTTACCCGGATAAATGTAACAAACATCCCCGATGCTGGCGTCTGGACCTTCTGATTCCACCATCAAACCGATAACCTGTGTGACCTTACCGTTTACCCGAACCGGGTCCAGCTGTCGCAAATGATCCATGTAGCGCTGCGCATTAAGCCCCTTCATGTCTTCGCTCCTCATTCTCATGTGCCAGACGCAATAGTTCTTTTTTAATCTCCGCTAATTGCGTATCAATCCTTGCATCCACGCTTCCAAAGGAAGAGCGGATGACACAACCGCGATCTTTCACAGTACCATCAGGAATAATTTGCAGTTCTGCCTGCGAATCAATAGTTAATGACAGTTCTTCGCGCGCGCCTTGCACAAATGCGAAATGCTGAGGTGACACACACAACGTGATTGTTCCTTTTTCCCGCTTGCGAGCCAAATTTTTGCGAATTAGCTCAATCGTATATTCCGGCTCAATACTAAGCTGCTTTTCAATGACTTTTTCAGCAATAGCACTACTCAGTTCGACCAAAAACGGCTCAGCTTCCTGAATTAGTTGCTCTTTAATCTCATAGGCCTGACGCAGAATTTCCTGTGCTTCTTCCATCATTTGCTCCGATTTTGTCTGGAGCTCGGCCTCAGCCAGCTTCTGACCTTCTTCATAGCCTTGCTGGAATCCGTCGGCTTTTAACGACTGGGTTAACTGATCGTCATTTTCACGTCGTTCCTGCCACCAGTCTTCAATCTGCTGCTGTGCTTCCTGAAGTATCCGTTCTGCTTCTTCAGCTGCCTCACGAACCTGGCGTTCGGCAAAATCTTTGGCATCTTTCAGCATTTCATCCCGGAGCCGTTCAGCCTCATGATCTCTTTGAGGCTCCGGCTCCATATATTCCGTTGTGACTTCTTCATCCGTCGTTTCTGGCGCATACGTATGTGCCACGTCAATCGTTTTCAAAGCCTCTACAGGCACATATTGGAAAGATTTGATCAAGTTAGACAATGATGTCATCTCCTCCGCCGCGTGCGATTATAATCTCACCGGCCTCTTCCAATCTGCGGATCGTCGATACGATACGTGTTTGTGCTTCTTCCACATCACGCAGCCGCACCGGTCCCATGTACTCCATTTCCTCTTTGAAGGTCTCTGCCATACGTTTCGACATATTTCGGAAAATCACATCGCGTACTTCTTCACTGGATACTTTAAGCGCCAACTGCAAATCCGAGTTGTCGATATCGCGGATAATACGTTGAATGGAACGGTTGTCCACATTGACGATATCCTCGAATACGAACATTCTTTTCTTGATTTCCTCGGCCAGTTCAGGGTCCTGAATCTCTAGCGAGTCGAGAATTGTACGTTCGGTTCCTCGGTCTACGCCATTCAAAATCTGAACTATGGACTCGATACCGCCTGCATTCGTGTAGTCCTGCGTTGCGGTTGCTGACAGCTTTTGCTCCAGCACACGTTCTACTTGTGAAATAACTTCCGGAGATGTGCTGTCCATGACAGCGACACGCCGGGCCACATCTGCTTGCTTTTCCTGTGGCAGAGACGACAGAATCGCCGCTGCCTGTTCGAATTGCAAGTACGAAAGCACGAGAGCAATCGTTTGTGGATTTTCATTTTGTATAAAATTCAAAATCTGGTTCGGATCAGCCTTGCGGGCAAAATCAAATGGTCTCACCTGTAATGTGGCCGTCAGACGGTTAATGACTTCAACCGCTTTTTGCGATCCGAGTGCTTTTTCCAATATTTCTTTCGCGTAATTGATACCGCCTTGGGAAATGTACTCCTGAGCCAGACAAATTTGATGAAACTCGGCCATAATGGAGTCTTTTTCAATGGCATCGACCTTCCGCACATTGGCAATTTCCAATGTAAGTTGCTCGATCTCCTCATCACGCAAATGTTTGAATATTTGGGCAGATACTTCTGGCCCCATTGTGATCAGAAGAATAGCCGCTTTCTGTCTTCCTGTTAAACCTTGACTGCTTGCCTTTGCCAATGAACTCACCTCTATTCGTCAGCCAGCCATGTACGAAGCAGATTGACGAATTCGTCGGGTTTCTTTTTCGCCAGACTTTCAAGCTGTTTACGCACTTGACTTTCATTTGTCACACTTTCCATGGTAATGGACGGGAACTCCGTCGGTGTTGGCATGAGTTCCAAATCTTCCTCCAGATCGTCTTCCTGTTTACGACGACCGCGCACGATCAGGAAGATTACACCCGCCAACAATGCCAGAACTGCAGCTCCGATACCCCATATCCAAGGATTGGAAGCCGAGAAGAATGTGTTGGTGCTGGCTGGCGCCGGGACAGTTTGAGAGAAAACTGAAACCTTTTTGGCCAAATCAGCGTCTGTAAAGGTAGTACCGGAATTCGCCAACGACGCTCTTACAATATTAACCAAAATATTTTGAATTGCTGTCTGGGTTGCAGTATCCAACGTTTGTTGTCCTGTTGGTGGTTCAACCGCTACATTAATGGTTAAATCTTTTACAACGTACGGACTTTGGATAATATCCTTCGCAATTCGGTTAACTTCGTAGTTAATTGTACTTGAGCTCTTATCTGAGCTAGTGTTGCCGGAATTGGCTCCTCCAGGGTAGCCAGGAACATCCTGCGTTCCTGTTCCTGCAACTCCTCCGGTTTGTCCACTGCTGCCCGTATAGCTTTCCTGAATTTGTTGAGCACTGATTTCAATGCCCTTCATTTTCTCTTGGTCAACAGGTGTGACCATTTGTTCCTTGGATGTTACTTTGTCGAAATTCAGCTGGGACATGACCAGTACATTGACTTTGTCTTCCCCAACAATTTTCGACAAAAATTGTTGAACATTACTCCTTACATCGCTCTCAAACTTCTTCTGTAGAGCCATGTTTTCCTGAACACCACTCGTGAGTCCTCCTTGGCCGCCCTTGGCTGTTGGAATCAACTCATATTCTTTATTGGTGATCGTAATGTTCTCCACTGGCAAATTCGGCACAGCCGTTTTCACCAGATTAAAGTATCCATCAATAGCTTGTTGATTTGGCGTAAAGCCAGGTTCGAACTCCATTTGCACTGAAGCAGAAGCTTTATCCTTCTCTTCAAGTCCGGCAAAAATATTTTCCTTCGGCATATTAATGACAACCTTGGAGCTTTGGACACCATCCATCCGTTCCAACAGCTGCTGTACTTCACCATTCAATGCGTTGTTATACTTCACATTGAACTCGTTTTCCGTCATGCCAATTGCCGAGGAAGACTGGTCAAAAGTGCTCATGCCGATTGAACCCTTTTGAATTAGGCCTTGAGACCCAACGTCTACCTTTGCCTTATCCGCATTTGCGGTCGGGACTGAGATTTGCGTCCCACCAGCGTTGAGCTGATACGGTATACCCGCCGAATCGAGATATTTAATGACTCCGGCAGCATCGTTTGCATTTAAGTCCCGGAAAGCCACTTCATACTCAGTTTTGGTAAACTGCATCGTTAGCACTACAATTGCAATAATGATGAATGCTAATGTCGAAACAAGTAGTATCTTCTGTTTTTTGCTAAAATTATTCCAATACCCGGAAATTTTATCCCGATATTGGGCGATTCTCTCGTTCACTCCGTCACCCCATCCGAAACTTTGCTAGACCCTCTTTACATCTGTGTACGCATGATCTCCTGATAGGCTTCAATCGCTTTGTTTCGGACCTGTGTAGTAAGCTGCAGGGAAAGCAGCGCTTGCTGGGAAGTGATCATGACTTGATCCACATCAACTTTGCCTGCCATGAATTGGTCGGACATCTGGTGTGTAGCGGCTTCCTGCTGCCCCACTTCATTGAGAGCATCCTTTAGAAAGGAACCAAAATCTTTTATGGATTCGGAAGGCGTCGCTTTCGTCAACTCATTGTTAGGCGATTGAATCTGCTGTATTACCGGTGTCTGTACATTAAACATGGCGTTTTGAATCATGCTTTACTCTCCCTATTCAATAGTTAGTAGTCCTGGTACTTAGCGACCGATTTCAAGCGCTTTGGAAACCATCGCTTTTGATGCATTCAGAGCTGTTACATTGGCTTCGTACGAGCGTGTTGCGGAAATCATGTCAACCATTTCTTTCATAATGTCTACATTTGGCATATATACATAGCCATCTTTATCAGCGTCCGGGTGACCCGGATTATACACAGGCTTTAAAGGCGACTGATCTTCCTGAATTTGCGCAACCTTAACGCCAGCAGCACCTGTGCTGTTTCCTTCCATTTGAGCCTTCAAAACATCGGCAAAGCCAGATTGGTTCGGCTCCAAAACAACCGTTTTTCTCCGATATGGAATTGCTTGTCCATTCTCCACCTTGGCCCGAGTTGTCTCTGCGTTGGCGATGTTACTTGATATAACATCCATCCGCAGGCGTTGGGCCGTAAGTGCAGATGCGCTAATATCAAAGCCGTTGTTAATCTTCACCTAGTCCTATCTCCCTTCCACCGCTGTTCTCATCATTTTGATACGTTCAGAAATTTCCTGGATGTAGGTATTATATCTTAGTTGATTTTCAGCCATAAGACTCATTTCTCTGTCGATATCTACGTTGTTCATATTATTATTCATGACTGAGTACCCATCTCTGGTGACCGTGGCATCCGGAATGGAGTTCACAGGTCCTATCTGAAAATGTCTTGCATTGGTAACTTTTCCACGCAGTGGTGTTACATTACCGTCCGTTTGCTGCTGAAGCAGTTCTTCAAATGAAACCTCCGAACGCTTGAAATACGGGGTATCCGCATTGGAAATGTTGTCGGCTATCACACGTTGTCTCGTATTTGCCGCCTGTACACCTGCCTGAAGCTTTTGAAAGCTCACATCACCCAGCAGATTCATTTAGCTCCTCCCTTCCAACGTCTACTCCAAAGTAAGATTCAATAAAACAAGATTTTTCACTTTTTTTCGACAATTAAATTTCATAATTATACATTTCTCTTAGGTCTTAAGTAGAAAATAATTGCTTTCTGTCATATATTCTAAGTTTCGTAGAGTTGGGACCTAATTACAATAAGAAAAAAGCCCTATCTTTTTTAAAAAAGAGGGCTTTAGATGCATAAAATGTTAAATTTTTCAGGTTTTTTTCATGGAAATGGGCGTTTTTTTAGCACTTTACACCTGTAAAAGATTACACGTCCTACTTTTGGAATAGACAGAAAAATCATCAACTTGACTTTCATCTAGGTCTATATAACGGTGCAAGATAGTGTTATTCTGGACCCCGCACCCTATTTTTAGAAACCTAACTCATAAAATATACTGACTAAGGTCCCTGTTTTGGGCAATATCACCCAGCTTCTCACGTACATATTCGGGAGTAATAATCATACGATCCAATGTAAGCTCAGGAGCTTCGAAGGATAGGTCCTCCAGCAGCTTTTCTAAAATGGTATGCAGGCGGCGTGCTCCGATATTTTCCGTGTTCCGATTTACGGACTCGGCAATGCTGGCAATCTCGCGGATCGCATCCGTTGAAAATTCAACTTCGATCTCTTCAGTACGGAGCAGATCCGTATATTGCTTGGTCAGCGCATTTTTAGGCTCCGTCAATATCGACACAAACTCATCCAGGGTCAAACTACTCAGCTCGACACGGATAGGAAAACGGCCTTGGAGTTCAGGAATGAGGTCAGATGGCTTGGCGACATGAAATGCCCCAGCTGCAATAAACAGAATGTAATCCGTTCTTACCGGACCGTATTTAGTCATAATGGTAGATCCCTCGACAATAGGCAAAATGTCACGCTGGACACCCTCTCTCGAAACGTCGGGTCCACTACCCTTGCCCTGGCTCGCAATCTTATCTATTTCATCGATGAAAATAATACCGGACTGTTCAGCACGTCTCACAGACTCCTGTATCACATCATCGATGTCGATCAGCTTGGCGGCCTCATCCTGAATCAAAACTTTGCGGGCGTCCTTCACGGATAACTTGCGCTTCTTAGTCCGCTTGGGCAGAAAACTTCCGAACATCTCCTGCATATTCATACCCATTTGTTCATTTCCTTGCCCGGCAAACATGTCGAGCATATTGGGTGCGGTATCCTCCACATCAATCTCTATGATCTCATCCTCCAGCTTACCGGACAACAGATCAAATTTGACCTTACGTCGTTTCTCCGCCAAAGAAGCGTCCTGCTGTGGTGATTCTTCTTCTACTGAGGTTCCCGAGTTATTACCAAACAGCATTTCAAAGGGATTACGCTGCGATTTGTTGGACTTCCCCGCAGGTACAAGAATGCTGACGATCCGTTCATTGGCCATTTCCTCGGCTTTGTCCTTCACATTCTCTGTTCGCTCCGCCTTTACAATGCGAATGGAGGTCTCCATCAGATCACGTACCATGGATTCCACATCACGACCGACATAGCCCACTTCTGTAAATTTGGTCGCTTCAATCTTGACAAAAGGAGCTCCCACGAGCCGTGCAAGTCTACGAGCAATCTCCGTTTTACCTACACCTGTCGGCCCGATCATCAAAATATTTTTAGGCACAATCTCATCCCGAACATCATCCGGCAGCTTACTACGACGATAACGGTTGCGCAAAGCAACAGCCACAGATTTTTTAGCCTGCTTTTGTCCGACAATATACTTATCCAGCTCGGATACAATTTGTCTGGGCGTCAACGATTGATTTTTCATTTTGCACTCCTCCACCCTTGAATACTCAGAGCCGATTTACAGTTCTTCCACGATAATCTGATTGTTTGTATACACGCATATTTCCGAAGCGACTTCTAAAGCTTCCCGTGCCATATCCTTTGCATCCATATTAGTACCATGACGTTTGAACGCCCGAGCAGCCGCCAATGCAAAATTGCCACCTGAACCGATCGCAAGCACATCATCGTCCGGCTCGATAATTTCCCCGCCGCCGGAAATGAGCAGCATCCCGGAGGCATCCATTACAATCATCAACGCCTCCAGCTTGCGCAGAATACGATCCTGTCGCCAGTCCTTGGCCAGCTCCACGGCAGCCCGTTGCAGATTGCCGTGATGCTCCTCCAGCTTACTTTCAAACTTTTCAAATAATGTGATGGCATCGGCCACCGAACCCGCAAATCCTGCAACGACCTGTCCACGATACAGTCTGCGTACTTTTTTAGCCGTCTGCTTCATCACAACACTGTTACCGAACGTTACCTGTCCATCACCCGCAATAGCTCCTTTGCCATTGTGGCGTACAGCGCAGATGGTGGTAGCATGAAAGGACATATCCATAACGCGCTCCTCCTTTTCATTCATCCTTATGCCTGTACTTCAGCTGACATAACTCCCGTTTCATCGATGTAACGGCGCAAGCTTTCCAGCGCGCGATTAGCGAGCGCTTCGTTCTTTTCCTTCTTATTGCGAATCCGTGTCTCCAGTTTAGGCAGCAGACCGAAGTTTGCATTCATCGGTTGGAAATGCTTGAAATCAGCAGTCGTAATATACCGCGCCATGCTGCCAAGTGTCGTTTCCGCAGGAAATACAAACATTTCCTGTGCACGTGCCGCACGTGCCGCATTCATTCCCGCGAGCAAACCTGAAGCTGCTGATTCCACATACCCTTCTACGCCAGTCATTTGCCCGGCAAAAAACAAATTGCTTCTCCCCTTGAATTGATAGGTTGGACGAAGCTGCTGTGGAGAATTGATAAAGGTATTACGATGCATTACACCATACCGTACAAACTCTGCATTTTCGAGACCCGGTATCATAGAAAATACACGCTTTTGCTCCCCCCATTTGAGGTGAGTCTGAAAACCAACCAGATTATACAGCGTACCTGCAGCGTTATCCTGACGAAGCTGAACAACTGCATACGGCAGTTCGCCTGTATGTGGATTTACCAGGCCAACTGGCTTCATGGGTCCGAACAATGCCGTCTGTTTTCCACGCTGCATCATCACTTCGATGGGCATACAGCCCTCGAAATAGATTTCTTTTTCAAATTCCTTAACCTGTGCCACTTCAGCCGTAATCAAGGCCTCATAAAAAGCGTCAAATTCCGCCTCGTTCATCGGACAATTCAAGTAAGCTGCTTCTCCCTTATCGTAGCGAGAAGCCAGATAAACCTTGCTCATGTCAATGGAGTCCTTTTCGACAATCGGGGCTGCAGCATCGTAAAAGTAAAAATACTCCTCTCCCATCAGCGATTTAATCTGTTCTGACAAAGCTGGAGAAGTTAAAGGCCCCGTTGCAATAACCACAATGCCGT
This sequence comes from Paenibacillus sp. BJ-4, assembly GCF_020404765.1. GTDB lineage: Bacteria > Bacillota > Bacilli > Paenibacillales > Paenibacillaceae > Paenibacillus. The sequence goes on along the minus strand of NZ_JAIVEM010000006.1, from coordinate 170,158 downwards.
CCTGTGAAATTTCTTGAAGCTCTTCATTAACGACCTCAATCAGCGGATGCTGATGAAGCGTATCTGTAATATGGCCGGAAAATCCGTCACGATCAACTGCCAGCGCACCACCAGCCGGAACAGCATGACGATCCGCTGCGCTCAAAATCAAGGAATTTAGCATTCTCATTTCTTCCTTCAGCACGCCTACCGCGTTCGTTAGGCCGTTCGCTCGCAAGGAATTACTGCACACCAATTCGGCAAATTTATCTGTATGATGTGCCGGTGTCTTTACTACCGGCCTCATTTCATACAACTTAACAGGTACTCCACGGCTTGCAATTTGCCAGGCAGCTTCACTGCCCGCCAAACCTGCTCCGATGACCGTTACCTTTTGTATTTCACTCACGTTTAAATCCCCCTGCTATTGTTCTTCTTATGAAGTCTCTACACTCTCATCGCTCTCTTCCAACATTTCGCTGTGATCGCAGACGGTACAGTTGAGCTTCGTCCCCTGTTTCGTTCGTTTTTCAACCATTAGACCACTACAGCTTGGACAAGGCTTAATGGACGGTTTATCCCACGATACAAAATCACATTCCGGGTAGCGGTCACAACCGTAGAATACACGTCCTTTTTTACTCCGTCGTTCGACGACATGGCCCTCACCGCATGTAGGACAAGTGATCCCGATATCCTTGACAATTGGCTTTGTGTTGCGGCAATCCGGGAAGGCAGAGCAGGCCAGAAATTTACCAAAGCGGCCTAGCTTATACACCATTGGGCTACCACATTTATCACAAATGACATCAGACACTTCATCCTTAATCTCAATTTCCTTCATTTCTTCTTCTGCTACTTCCAGACGCTTTTCAAATGACTCGTAAAAGTCACTTAATACCTTAACCCAATTTCCTTCTCCCTCTTCTACGTGGTCAAGATCATCTTCCATATTGGCTGTAAACTCTACATTTAGAATCTCAGGAAAGAACTCCTCCATCTGCTCAATAACCAATTCCCCCAGCTCTGTAGGGAAGAACTTCTTCTCCTCAATGGCAACGTAACCGCGCTTCTGAATGGTTTCCAGCGTAGGTGCATACGTACTCGGGCGTCCTATACCCAATTCTTCCAGCGTTTTGACCAGTCGTGCTTCCGTATAACGAGGAGGCGGTTGTGTAAAATGCTGCTTGGGTTCAACCGATTCTTTTTTGAGCTTATCGCCCGGTTGAAGTGGTGGCAGCAGCTTATCTTCTTCGGTTTTACCGTCGTCATTCCCCTCTACATACACTTTCATGAAGCCTGGAAAACGAACCTTAGAACCGGCTGCCCGGAATATCGTCTCACCTGCTTCAATATCAACAGACAAGGTATCCATAATAGCGGAAGCCATCTGGCTCGCCATAAAACGTTCCCATACCAGTTTGTATAATCGGAACTGATCCCGGCTCATAAACGGCTTAACGGTTTCTGGATCACGCAAGGCGGAGGTTGGACGAATCGCTTCATGCGCATCCTGAGCGTTAGCCGATTTTTTTGAATACTGACGAGGACTTTCAGGTACAAAATCTTCGCCATATTTTTGAATGATGATTTCCTTTGCTTCCTCTTGAGCCGAAGCGGCGATGCGTGTGGAATCCGTACGCATATACGTAATCAGACCCACGGTCCCTTCTTTACCTAAATCAACGCCCTCATATAACTGCTGAGCTACAGACATCGTTTTGGATGCACGGAAATTGAGCTTCCGAGCTGCCTCTTGCTGTAATGAACTTGTTGTAAAGGGTGGAGAAGGATTACGCAGACGCTCTTTCTCCTTCACATCACGTACCTTGTAGGACGATTTGCCGATCGCCTCCAATACTTCCTGTACGTCCGCTTCACTGGAGAGCTCTTTCTTTTCCCCACGCAGCTTATGGAATTTTGCTTCAAAGGTGCTATCCTTAATAGCTAGTTTGGCTGTGATCGTCCAGTATTCTTCCGGTATAAACTCACTAATCTCGGTCTCACGATCCAAAATAATTTTCACCGCCACGGACTGCACACGACCTGCTGATAGACCTTTCTTTACCTTTTTCCACAGAAGCGGACTGATTTTGTAGCCGACAAGCCGATCAAGAATACGTCTGGCCTGTTGGGCATTGACTAGATCCATATTGATTTTACGTGGTGTTTTAAAAGCATCCTTAACAGCCTGCTTTGTAATTTCATTAAATACAACGCGGCAATCTGCTGTATCGTCCAGTTCCAGCGCATGTGCCAGATGCCAAGCAATAGCCTCGCCTTCGCGATCCGGGTCAGCCGCCAGATATACTTTTTTTACTTTTTTTCGGGCATCCTTTAATTCTTTTAGAATTGAGCCTTTACCTCGAATGGTAATGTATTTGGGATTAAAATCATTTTCGACCTCTACGCCGATCTGACTCTTCGGTAAATCCCTGATATGACCCATGGAAGCCTTGACGATATATTTGCTGCCTAAGTATTTGCCGATCGTCTTCGCCTTGGAAGGCGATTCCACGATGACGAGTGAATCCGCCATAGGCTCTTCCTCCTCTCGATTACATACATGAATAGGATAGTCTTCCTGAAATGTGGTGAGCTATAGTTCGTAGAGAGCTACGCGATGGATTTGATCTTACAATCGCTGTTGCTTTTTCAGATTCAAATTCAACGCTTCGCTAGTACGAGCTATAAATTCAACACATTTCAGGAAGTGCGGAGGGAGTAGAAATCCGCGGTGCGGATGAATGCAGTACTTCCCCCACCTGATGTTTAAAATTGAATTTGTACAATTACTAACTAAGGACTTTGCAAAAACAACTACTAAACAAGCTTGTATTTTGTGCCCGCGAGCTGGGCGATCCTTTTTTTTATGATTAACGATAACAGAACTCCGTGTAAAAGTCCAAAATCCCATGTAGTGGCTTCAAGCAGTTCATCCAGTGTCATGGTCCCCTGCTCCAGCAACAGCACGACACGATTCTCCTCGGGAGTTTCACTTTCTGATGCTTTCGAGATCTCCCTTACATCGAGACCCTGCTCTCTATTGTATGAAGAAACATCCCTTGTACGCAAATCTGCTGCATACTCTTCGATAATATCCGAAGCTTCAGTGACCGTTTTGGCCCCTTGCTTAATCAGATTCAGCGTCCCCCTACTCTTCGGTGACGTAATCGGTCCGGGAACAGCAAACACATCTCGATTTTCCTCCAGTGCAGCATCAGCTGTAATTAGAGAGCCACTTCTTGCATCTGCTTCGACGACAAGTGTCCCCTTCGTCAAGCCGGCAATAATCCGGTTACGCTGCGGAAACATTCCCGGATGCGACCTTGTGCCTGGTGGATACTCCGATACGATCAAGCCTCTGCTTGTCATCTCTGCAAATAAAGACGCATTTTGGGGCGGATAAATTTGATCAATCGCTGTTCCAAGCACACCAATTGTGTTTCCTCCCCGGCGTAGCGCTGTTTCATGGCAAATACTGTCGATTCCCCTCGCCAAGCCACTAACCACCGTAATCCCGGCATTACACAATCCCTCTGTTAGTATCTCCGCTGCTCTGCGTCCATAAGCAGTAGGAACGCGGGTTCCTACCATGGCTACAGCGCACGTATGCAAAAGTGATTTATCCCCTTTTGTATACATTACCCAAGGTGGGTCAATCGTTTCCTTCATTAATAGGGGATAATCCTCGTCTACATAAGTTATCGTTCCAATATCACCGGATTGAACTTGCTGATATCGTTCATGAACCCATTCTTCGTTGTAACACTGTGCCGCTAGGCGAGCCTGAGCAGAACTTAATCCTATCTCCATCCATTTCTGCTCACTAAAATCCAGCAGCTCGTGCAGTCGATAATCACTCGACCAAATACGCTGAATTGTTTTCCTTCCGATCCCCTCTAATTCATGTAAACCTAACAAAAGCCATCTTTCTTCCAACCTGCGGTTCCCCCATTCACGGGAAGAGTGAACCCTCCCTTATTTTGTGGCACATTGAATCATTTTGCAAGCGTTTCCCTGACAAGCCTGTCTCAACGCAAAAAAAGCAACCTTTTTATCCCCTGTTTCAGAAGACAAAAAGGTTGCTTACCTTTCCTTCATTATACACTAGCAGGCAACAAATTTCGATTTGTTTTTACAGCCCGCATATTAATGAAGAAACACAATTTAATGTGTCGTACACAAATCCAAAATTCCGCGTGCTTCCAGCACACTAACCAGCGTCAAGCCCATTTCGGAAGGAGTCGGTGCCACCTTGATCCCGCAAGCTTCAAGCGTAGCAATTTTTTCCTTGGCTGTCCCTTTTCCACCGGAAATTATGGCGCCGGCGTGCCCCATTCGTTTGCCTGGAGGTGCAGTCACACCGCCGATAAAACCAACCACCGGCTTTGTCATATTATCCCGAATCCACTCGGCAGCTTCCTCCTCAGCTGTGCCACCGATTTCCCCGATCATAATAACAGCGTGAGTTTTGGGGTCCTCATTGAAGCGTTGCAAAATGTCAATGAATTCCGAACCTTTCACAGGATCACCGCCAATACCAACCGCGGAAGATTGTCCTATGCCCCGGGTTGTCAGCTGATGCACTGCCTCATAGGTTAACGTACCACTACGTGACACAACACCTACATGACCTGGCAGATGGATGTAACCAGGCATGATGCCGATTTTACACTCACCCGGCGTAATAACACCCGGACAGTTCGGGCCGATCAGAACAGTCTTTTTACCTTCCATAAAACGTTTGACCTTGATCATATCCAGCACCGGAATGCCCTCGGTAATACATATTACGAGGTCTAACTCCGCATCCACAGCTTCCAAGATGGAATCCGCTGCAAAAGCCGGCGGTACGTAAATAACGCTCGCTGTTGCACCCGTAGCTTCCTTTGCTTCGCTCACTGTGTTAAACACCGGCAGCTTGACCTGTTGTCCGCTCTCCAGCGTGATTTCCACCTCTGTGCCACCTTTACCCGGAGAGGTGCCTCCTACCATCTGTGTGCCATAATCAAGCGCACCCTTGGCGTGAAACAACGCCGTTTTTCCCGTAATCCCCTGTGTAATCACCTTTGTATGCTTATCGACCAAAATACTCACGATCTTCACATCCCCTATCGTTTATTCGGCATATCGGAATGCAAACAGGCTATTGAACAAGTTCAACGATTTTTTGGGCGCCATCCGCCATGGAATCAGCTGCCACGATATTCAAGCCGGATTCCGCTAAAATCTGTTTGCCGAGCCCAACATTCGTCCCTTCAAGACGGACAACAAGCGGACGTGTCAGCCCCAATTGCTTGGCAGCCTCCACAACGCCGTTTGCAATGATGTCACACTGCATAATTCCGCCGAAAATGTTCACGAAAATACCTTTTACCTTCGGATCGGCCAAAATGATTTTAAACGCTTCGGTGACCTTTTCCGTCGTCGCACCGCCCCCTACGTCCAGGAAGTTGGCCGGATCGCCACCGTAATATTTAATAATATCCATCGTTGCCATCGCCAAGCCAGCACCATTGACCATACAGCCAATATTTCCGTCGAGAGCGATATAGCTCAGATCGTATTTGGATGCCTCAATCTCCTTCTCATCCTCTTCATCCAAATCACGCAACTCCAAAATATCCTTGTGGCGGAACAACGCATTAGAATCAAAATTCAGTTTGGCATCCAGCGCCATTACATTTCCATCACCTGTAACAACTAGAGGATTAATTTCTGCAATCGAACAGTCCTTGTCCACAAAAGCCTCGTACAATGCTAGCATAAACTTGACTGCTTTGTTTACCAGCTCATTAGGGATGTTAATGTCATAAGCCAGCTTACGGGCCTGATACACTTGAAGCCCAATCGCTGGATCAACGACTGCTTTAAAAATCTTCTCCGGAGTAGCCGCAGCTACCTCTTCGATTTCCGTACCGCCTTCTTCCGAGGCCATGATCACGATACGTCCGGTTGTACGATCTACAACAACACCGACGTAGTATTCTTTGCGAATATCGCAGCCTTCCTCTATCAAAAGGCGTTTGACCTCTTTACCTTCAGGTCCGGTCTGATGCGTCACCAGCACCTTCCCCAAAATTTCAGAAGCAAATGTTCGCACCTCATCCAAGCCTTTGGCTACCTTCACGCCGCCCGCTTTACCACGTCCACCAGCATGAATTTGTGCTTTTACCACCGTAACAGCGCTTCCAAGCGCTTCTGCCGCGGCTACGGCTTCTTCCACCGTATAGGCAACCTTGCCATTCGGTACAGCCACTCCGTACTGCTTTAATACTTCTTTACCCTGATATTCATGGATATTCATTCTGGAATCCTCCTATCAACATGACTGCAACAAGGGTGGTTCACAAGGAAATCTATACTAAACCTACATCATTGTAACATGTTTTTAAAACGCTTTCCTTATAATTTAACCTTATGAATTACAGTATTTTGATATCATTATCATTCCCAAAATCGAATGTTTGGATATTAATGGGTATTTATTTTTAATACATTTTAATACAACGGTACGCAAAAAAGCACCTCTCAAAATGGTTACTAATCCACCATGAGAGGCACTTTATTCCATCAGGCATTCTCTCTTACAGCTTAGAACCACTTATGCACTCAGATTGTAAGTGTAACTGAAAGTGCCTACTATGATTTTTCAATTTTCGCATTCGCTTGATGGACACGATCCAGCAGATCATTGAACTGCAGCAGAAGCGAACCAAATTGATCGTGGGTCATATTCGTTTTTTCCTGAATACATCCCGGTACAGATAAAGCTTTCTCTCGCAATGCACTTCCCTCTGTCGTCAAAGAAATCAGCACTTTACGCTCATCCTGAGTCGAACGCTTGCGATCAATCAGTCCGGCGTTTTGCAATCTCTTTAATAGCGGAGTCAATGTGCCGGAATCTAGGTACAACGCTTCACCCAATTCCTTCACGGTACATTCTTCACGCTCCCAGAGCACGATGAGCACCAGATATTGTGAATACGTCACACCAAGTTTATCCAGATAAGGCTGGTACAGTTTCGTAATCTCTCTGGAGCACGCATATATGGCAAAACATAACTGGTTATCAAGTTTTAATGCTGCACCTTCATTTTGATTATGGTCCATGTTGTCAGATCACCTACTTTCGTCACTATTTTAACACATTATATAGCAAAATACATGCTAATTGCACAAAATACTTTACAATTAATAATTATTTTGTTAAATTAAATTGTGTAAAATATAAATTGAGCGAGAGGCAGTGATTGAATTATGATGACCATTCAACAAAAAATGTATGAAACAACAGTAAAAGCGGTTGGTGGACGTAACGGGTATATCGAGTCTTCCTCTCCCGAACTTCGTTTAAATATTGATACACCAAAAGAAATGGGTGGTGCAGGCGGTGCAGGAACAAATCCGGAGCAATTGTTCGCGGCAGGGTATTCCGCCTGCTTTGACAGTGCTTTAAATATGGTTGCCCGCATGCAACGTGTTAAGCACGAAGGTACCGAAGTAACAGCTACAGTCCAATTCGGTAAAGTGGAGGACGGCGGCTTCGGAATTGGAGTAAACCTTGACGTACTGGTAAAAGGTGTAGACCATGAGACAGCAGTAAAACTGGTGGAAGGCGCACATGAGCAATGTCCATACTCCCGCGCTACCCGCGGAAATATTGAAGTAAAGCTGAACGTCCTGTAACTGAGATTTTATTGAGCAGGAGGCCAGTTTCTTTCTCTAGTTGATTCAACATTATGAATAAACGAATTCACAGCACAGCCTCTTAGCCGTTCCCGGTTGGGAGGCTTTTTATCCTTTCGGCTACGTGCTCATTAGAGGGCTCATAACTAATGTTTTTTCCATCAAGTAACATGGAAGATGATGCATAATCGTATATACGAAATTGATATACTCATAGTATAATCACATTGTCATAATTTTTTTTGCTTCTCCAGAACTTTGCGTCTGGAGCTTTTTTTTGCCCTCATATTTCCCCAATCTGACCTGCAAAGTGTATATAAAAAATAACCGCGTGTAACCACTTTATTTCATATTAGTCCTCGGTAAAACTAGCTCTTGCCCTATCCATATTACGATATTGAATAGCTTCAGCGACATGTGAGGTCTTGATTTTCTCCGACTCATTTAAGTCCGCAATGGTGCGAGACAGCTTGAGAATTCGATCATATGCACGCATGCTTAAACCAAGTGCATCCATCGTCTGATTGAGCAGCTCAGCCGCGCTCTGTTCTAATACCGCATATTTACGAAGCATCTGCCCCGACAACTCACTATTCCATGAAAAAGAAAGCTTGCCGTATCTGCGGGTTTGTATCGCTTGTGCAGCCAGCACCTGCCTTCGCATTTCAGCCGACGACAACGATTCTTTTTCCTCCCGCCAATCCTTCGGCTGCGATACTTCAAGCTGGAGATCAATCCGATCCAGTAACGGACCGGAAATACGCGAACGGTAGCGGGCTACCGCAGAAGGTGAACAGGTACAACGCTGATGCTCCATGTCACTGCCGAAAAATCCACAGTGACAACCGTGTAGATAATACCTTGGGATTATATATCACAAAAGAGACAAGGTTTTTTCCGAGCGAACCTCCTGAAGAGATCAACACATCTGGAGCACGTATTCGTTATCATCGGATGCTTCGTAATCTTACAATTAAAGAGCTGGCAGTTAAAGCTGGCATATCAGACGTAGCACTCAGCAGAATCGAGAGAGATATTAATCCCGCGAAGCCTAAAACGCTCCGCACTCTATCTGAGTTACTTGGGCAGCCAATATCTTATCTTGGTTGCTTTGAGGAGATGCCTGAAGGCACTATAGGCGAGAAAATAAAGAAGGCCAGGCACTATTATGGCATAACCAAAACTGAATTAAGTGCACGAATGAAAGTTGATGCAAAGACCATCTATAATTGGGAATTAGATAGAACGCCTCTTCCTTCCAAGTATCACAATTCCATTGAAGCATTTACAGAAATCATATCATCGTGAATTCTTTACCCACACTTCATAGTTTTTAACAAATCACAACAAAAAGAGCCAATGGTTTTTTCTCATTGGCTTCTTCTAACTAGGGCGTGTCTTCAAAGTGTTTAAGTAGGAATATATTGGTTAAAACCATTAAATGAGTACACGATATGAAATTCAAGATCAACAATGGCGGCAGATTCAAGATCTTTTTCCACCTGAACGAAAACCACAAGGAGGACGTCCTGCAGTGGACAATCGAATCATGTTGAATGCCATGCTATGGGTGGCCCGTTCAGGCGCCCCTTGGCGTGATTTGCCCGATTTCTTTCCCAATTGGAAATCTGTCTACACCCGCTTTCGACGCTGGCAGAAAGCGGGGATTTGGGATGAAGTGTTAAAACACGTTTCGCTGGATTCCGATGAGGAAAGCGTGATGATTGATGCCACGATTGTGCGAGTTCACCAGCATGGATCAGGCGCAAAAGGGGGCAAAGCAAGCAAGCGATCGGACGTTCCCGTGGCGGATTAAGCACCAAAATTCATGCTGTGGTGGATGCGTTAGGCAACCCACTTCGCTTGGAATTGACCGGAGGCGAGGCGCATGATTCCGTCCATGGATACGAAATGCTTAAAGCCATGAAACTGACCATGAAGCAAGTCTTGGCCGACCGAGCTTACGATACGAATGCAATCCGGGCTTTTTTGGAAGAACAGCGGGCCATCCCCGTGATTCCGGGTAAGAAAAACCGCCGAGTGCCCCCAAAATATGATCGGGACATCTACAAAGAACGTCACTTAGTAGAATGTTTCTTTAATAAAGTAAAAAACTACCGTCGTCTGGCGACTCGCTATGATAAATTAGCGTGTACGTTCAAGGCGTTTTTGACCTTGGCATCCATTTTAGTGTGGCTTGCTTAAGTTTGAAGACACGCCCTAGTACAGGGATGATTTCTCTTTCAACATCCCGATACTCGTAGGACAACTTCGACGACTGGGCCACAATCCGCGACATCGCGGGATTAGGCGGATTTTACGGGTCAATTAATAGTGGGAATCCCAGTTTTTCGCCACTTGTCAGGTAACGTGCTAAAAAATGAAGTACACCCCCGCTTCCGGAAAATAAATCGGCTGTCCGGTAAGACGTACCGTCCATATTCCAAATTGCAGAGCCGTTCTCTTCATCCCGTAACCTACAGATTATATTTGCTATACGTGAGGCTCTTGAGTACCACTGTTGATCCTTCAATACTCGACTAGCTTCAAGATATACTTCACCTAGACCGGCAAGGCCGTGACTGATGCTGAAATTGTAGTAGGAAACTGATTCCGGGTAGGAACTTAATGCATTCACGGCAAGTTTTTTATAAATACTTTTTGATGTATGTTCATAGAGCTTCAAAAATGTTAGAGCGTGTCCAAGCGTTCCATGTGCCCACCATAAGTCTCGATCTTTTATTTCAAGACTCTTACTCCATCGTCTTGATCCTCCATCAACGAAGGAATTCTTCAGTAAAAAATCGATGGCTTTTTCTATATGATGCTGCATCACCTTGTTTTTAAATCGAGAAACGTATTCACTGAGGAAGTATAAAATTCCGCTCACTCCGTGTGCAAATCCCATATACACATCACCGCCAATGGTTTGCATATTCTCAGGAATAGTCCAAGCTCCATCGCTATTTTGATTCTCAATCAAGTATTCGGCATACCTATGAGAGAGTTCCAACAGACGATCATCGCGTAAGCGATCAAAACAAATAAGTACGGCAATTCCTTGGCCAGCTGCTCCATGGGTGAGATCCGGCCAGTTTAGCTCACCCTCCAAAGAGCGTTTGATAAACGTTTCTATTGCTTTCGTATGCAAACAAAGTCCTGCCGAAAGGGCTTCAGCGACGGCTACTGCTACCCCTGCTTCACCAAAATGTAGCCCAGGTAATTCTTTAATCGGATCGGTTTCCAGTAGCCAATTCACGGTACGGTTAATCTCCTGATTCACAAAATCGGTTTGATAGCCTAATCTGGCAAGTCTGCTGAACAAGTACACACTGCCAGCTACACCGGTATTGGCATTCCTGTATACAGCGAGCTTTTTCCACTGGCGGGAAACAATTTCATTGCTAAAAAGATTAATGTCTGGTGATCCCAATAGCTGAGAATTTTCGTCACGATCTGCGCGATAAATCATTCCGTGCATCCCTTTGTGTATCACATCGTTTATCGTGTTCATCGATATTCCGTTGCTACTATTCTTCGGGCTTCTTCCGCACTGTAACAACTCGATCTCTTTTTTAATAATTTGTTGAATGTTTTTTAAACAGGGTCTGTTTTGAGAAGAGTTGTCTAGGAGCGAATATGCGGTAGCAAGAAAGTCTCTGGATATACCAGAAATCGCAATTGCAGAATTAAAATTATTGTCACGGGAAAGTCGGTCAGGAGCCATTTTGGTAAACAAAAAAAAGAGTAGGCAGCCTATGGAGTACAGATCATCCTCAAATTCCGGAGCGCCTCCTTTTTCTTGGTTCGGAGATATATATCCCGGAGTTCCCAATTGAAAGGGAATATTCGGATCGTTGATGAAATGGGTTAACTCTAGATCCAGCAAAAATACGTTTCGTGTTGTTTTTTGTATCATTATATTCGCCGGTGTCAGATCCCGGTGGACATAACCCGCAAGGTGCATATTTTCAACAATGGAACAAAGTTCGGATATGGTGTTCAATAAAGCAATCTTGTGGTCCGTAGGCTGTGTCGACCAGGAATGCGTCTGGTATTGCATGACTACCTGCTCTAAAGTTTGCCCTTGTATATATTCCATGATTAAATAACCATAGTTCCGGGTCGATATATATTGTTCCACTTTAGGTATAGGTAAAATATCCTGCAGATTGCGATGTAATTTTTCTTGGGACTGAAGGCGATTTCGTCCATCACGTTCGAGGAAGTCCGATATGCAGTAGGCTTTGGCTTGCTTTAAAATTTTATATTGAACTTCACCAGGGTGTACCAGGTCCAAGCAGAGCGCAACACCTCCGGTTGGATGCGATTTAATAGCATCAACGATCATGTACCTGGCCATGATGAGTCGACTTGGCTCATTTTTCAAAATATGACAATGTTTCATGAACGGATTTCGTACAAATTCGGGATGTGGAGTATTGTAAGAATCTCTAACCAAATCGCCGTTCGGGTTTAGTATACAAGTATAGGTGTACCCTAATCGATCCCTTTCGAGAATGGAATGAAAAGCACCATATCTGGCATACACGATTTTCCCGAGTCTCAAGTCCGATTCTACGGTAGGGCCTTGGAAATCAGGAGTAAGGACATTCAGAATTTCAGCAATTTCTACCGCTTCATGATCCGAATTCGTATAGACGGTTATAAATTTCCCTACTTGATATAGTCCGAGAAGCCCCAGGTTTAACTGAGTCAATAAACGACTGTTTTTAATGACTTTGAAGCTGATATTTCTTTGAAGAAAGATAGGAACAACCAATCTTAGCAGTTTTTCCGCTTGCGTCGGAATGGTTGATATATGTATTTTCCACCCTTGAGAATTTGCAACAGCACCGTGTTGTATCCATTCCGATTGGATATCAAAGATACTTTTATCTTCGTTTATGCTGCTGAGAATGGAATAATAATCATGAACGATTTCATTCATAAGCTCAAGCTCCCTTTAAAATGTATTCAATAGAAAGCAGGCCGTAAAAAACCCAAAGAGTTATACGGCCAAACTTCCCAAAAAAATGTTGTTATCCGAAAGTGATCCTCTTGCCTTACGAACAACTTCCAACGACTGTCGTTAATATAGTACATGACTCTACTGAAATGCCAGTGAGACCGTTCAGTATTTTATCTGGATTAAGGGAAAGAATATTTTGCCTCAAGGCAGGATGGGTAATGTTTAGTTCTTGCACAATTTGGTCCGGGTCATTTGCCAATTTACTAAAAAAATCCTTATCGTTGTTGGCTTTGTTTCGCATCGTTTCAATCAGATGCTCTTTTAACTCAAGGTCTGTTAAATTTTCCATGAAGGTAACCTCCTAATATTTTTGTAATGACGGATTGTCAAGCTAAGTGCGACAACTCTTCCATTCCAGCCGAAACACTACGTGGGCGATTATTGATGAGGTGGACGGCCTGAGCCAATTCTTCCTCGGTCACCCCAGCAAAAGCATGTCCCTTCGGGAAGAATTCCCGGAGGAGGCAATTCAAGTTTTCGTTAGAGCCACGCTGCCAGAACGAGGTAGCCGTCAAAATCGCTGTAGTCGATATTAGCGCTGGCGAGAACACTAAAGGCAACTTCTATAGAGTGAGCCGTGCGATCCGGGATTTTAAGGGCCATATACTGCCGGGTTTTACGCTTGATAAAAGTGGTTGTACAACGCCTTACTCTTACCTCGACTAGAAACCACTGTATCCAGTTTCCAATGACCAAAGGTTTCCCGTGTTCGTACTTTTACTTCTTTAGGCCTTTGATGAATGGTTTGGCCCACCCGGAAACGTCCGCGGGTTTCGGTGGGTTTTCGCCGTTTTCCTTTATGGAGTAAGAAACGTACTTCACCTGCGACTAAAGCCCTGCATACATCCAGCGGTAAAAGGATTTCCCTCGGCTCTATGTTTTTATGCAATCTGCATAGGCGACCAGGTTTGCTCTAACTTCTGCTCCCTTCATTAGCAAGCTCGGGCGTATATTTACCGGCAGGAACAGAGGCTGTTCTCCAATGCTCAGAGGCCTCTTGGGCCTTCTGAATGCTTTAGCCGTATCAGTCTTCCACGCTTAAGTTCTCGGGCGATGGTCGAGTGATACCGCTTTAACTTACGGCTGATTTAATGAATCCATACATGGACTTTTACTTTTTTAGCTGGAGCACTTCATATTACAATCTGTCATATACAAATAAAGTTCCCAATTTTAAGTTTTTAATGTATCAAAAAAACGGGTTTGAACCGGAACGAAGGTCTGGCGCTCGACTGTGGCAGACGCTGTAAATGAGGCATTCAGCTTTTTCATCTAAAAGTAGAGCTGACGATGATTGACTCGATTGGCTTTGTACCAGTGACTCGCTTTCCTCCACTCGCGCAGAAAGCTGCGATGTGCGACTCCCATTTCATTCGAATCTCTTCTCTGGCCATAGAAAGTCCTCCTCGGTTCAGCTTCTCAGGAGGATTATCTCACAGCGAAGGTGAGGAAAGTTTGACGGTTTCTTAAGTTTCCTGACATTGCACCTTCACCAACCTGGAATAAGACAAAAGGCACCCTATTAGAGTGCCTTTTGTCTGTATCATAAATGTTAAAACAGCGAGCAGAATATCGAAGAAAGCCGCTCACTTTTTATCCATTTTATCCCTCGATAATTCAACAAAGTTTTTTGCCGATCATGGCTCAAACCGATAACTGCCCCCTTTAGTCAAGTTCGTAACTTGATCGGTGCCCTGCAATTCGTACCATACGCCTTGGCGATCAACATAACCGTATGCAACCGTAACGGCATCGGCGATTTTATGGTAGCTTCCATCCGAGTGGAAAATGTAACACGCTCCAGGGTTTCCACAGCTTGAACTGAACTCCTCCTGATCGGCACGGAGTACCTTCAGCTGTCCGGATTAAAATCGAGTGCTTCCCTTATCATCGATTCACAGTACCATACCGTATATACCGCGCTTTCTCGTATCGAAGATGAGGAAGAGGCATAGCTTCACAACCATAAACCATTAGCAGCCTGTTTGGATGCATGGATAGTTTTGTTGAAGTTCTTCAGCTTTAACGCTTTGATCATTCATCACGAGGTATGTATGTATATCTGGATCACTTAGCAAATTCATTCTCACCGTTTGAAGAGCCATATTGACAACCGTCATTCCTGCCGGGCTATCACCGTCTTTTCGTTGTATTCGATGATGGCGTCACCTGCAACGGGCTTAGAATCGCTCAGAGCGATGTGCAAGCAGTATTCAACAGCTCCACACCTACGTAATGCACTCTGTCACCCTAACGACTCTGATATTGGATTCCAGGGAAGGTTGACGATTGAACACAACTGTGGCATCCCATATCTTGGTGCTTTCTTCTGAAGTCAATAATTCGGCTTCCCCCCTTCCTCAGCCTCACGATTCTTTGTTCACCGTTATAGAAAGCCGTTAGCATATAGGAATGCTTCATCATCATATATGAGTCGTTCCAATAAGTGAAAAAACATTGAAGGAAACTCGGTTTTCTGAACAAGTTCTCATTGATTTTATGACATTGTGGCACTCCATTCTATTGGTCTATCCACCCAATGGCAAGAGGGACAAGTTGTATAGCTTGGATAATTTAGAGGTTTTCAGGCTTTGAATTAGCTACTCCCCATGTTTCTCCGTTAACTTTATATTCGCTCCCTCTCCACTGAAGTGTGTAGTCTCCAGAACGCATACCATTGGTGATACCTTCATCTGTAGATTTCCAAGTCACTGTGTCGTGAGGAGCAATTACTACCCCATCAAAATATACTTTGTTTGATCTGTCGTGCGTTAAACTGACCCTGACTGAATGGTCAGAGTGATTCTTCATACGAAGTTTAATATGCCCCCATCCTTTAGGGACATTAAAGGATTCTCCTACTGTTGCGCTTCCGCTCGATCTTTGAGAAATTATGATGTTTTCGCTTCTTGGTGAAGCTGAAGCAGCCCCTACCGTAGTTGCCATGGTTAAAGATAGTATCGAGAAAAGAAATATTCTTTTCTTCATAATTTTTCCCTCCCGTTTTTTTGATAAAGTCTACCTGAAAGGGAATACTAGATTGTAGTCCCTTTCATATCTACTCTAAATTCAAATTGATTCCGCATGTAATATGCTCCGGCAATCTTAACCGAATCAGGCGAAAACTTTTCTAAGGTACCCCCGTAATCTACAACCGATACCAAATCCTCGCTTAGTAGCTGGACTACATATACTCTTACCTGGTTTAATGCAGCTGCAAATAGTTCGATATCAGATTTCAACACTTTATATGTATGGTTCATGCTGATCACCTCAAAATAATAATTCGTGAATGGTTTGAGTAATCCTTCAACAAAAAGAACTCTAACGGCCTATTAAGGCCAGTAGAGTCCTTTTTATAACTATCTAATCGATTAGATAATTATATTTGTTTATAAGGTGCCAGATCAGCCCCCATTTAGGGAGCCGACCAAAACACCCCTAAAAATCTAATCGTGTATCTTTATTAAATTTTAACTAATTTCGATAACACAGCTTTCTTATACTATTTGTACTCATTCATTATTTTCACTTTAACTCTTCATTAAAAAATAGAACAGAAAACTAATTGCCAGAACTCCTACCAGTGTTATCAGTAACCCTCCACTAATTAGTAAGACAAATAGTTTATAAAAATATTTATTCATATGTCAGCTCCTTTGTCGCAATATTGCATGCTTTTAGGAGTTTTTTGTCTTTTGGTCGGCGTATATCATTATAATAATAAGCCCATATATAAAATTTGTCAAAAGGCATTGATAGGAATTTTATTTAATATTAACTCCACTCTCATTCCATCTGAATAGTCGTCCAATTTATGGCCTACCCACGAACCTGCCCTACGATTATCTTTTGGATTTATGTGCTTAATATCTGCACACATTGCCATTGGCCATTCATTGTGGTCTTTACCCTTGCATGTGGGCACGCCTTTAAGAGATAGCTCCCGGTTATGCTCGGCTCCTTCACGGTCGATGGTACAGACACTGGATTCTCCTGCAGCAATAGCCTCTTTAATATGCCGGGCTGTTTCCGGGTACTTGGCTGAGGGAAATTCCAGCTTGACCGTGTCGGCAGAGACCTGTGTTACTTGGGCAGCTACAGGCTCATTTCTAGTGGTCTTTACAACGTCTTGTTGCACGCTGCAGCCGGCTAATAAAATCGTAGCCAGCAACGTCACTATCCATCTAAACATATGTATTCCTCCCCCTATAAAACAGAAAAATACCCCACCAGCGTATGCCAGCAGGGTATCACCAATGCTTTCGGATTGCACAACGGTGCTTCCGTATGTGTTAGGCTAAGTATAATCAAATTGGACTATTTGTAAATACTAATAGAAAATATCTGCAAGGCCATATATACTATTTTTATAAAATTATTGATTATTATCTTAATTATATTAGGAGTGTTATTATGAAGTACTTCTTTTCTATTTTTATTCCCCCACTAGCTATCATTCTATGCGGAAAGCCTTGGCAGGCATTTTTAAATGTCATTTTGTGCTGTATTGGCTGGGTTCCTGCAGTAATTCATGCAGTGGTAGTAGTGAACAATTATAATGCTGATCCTCGAAACGAGGAACTTATTAGAGCGGTAAAACAAGCCAGACAATTCCCTAGGTAACCAGAAATCCCCGAGAAATCCGGGGTTTTAATATCCTGTAAAACATCTAAGATTAAGCCACAGAATTGTTTTCGGCTACTTTTAGGATCCCCTTTATTTAAGAACGAATATTATGGCTCAACACCAAAGTCAGTGCTTGCGGCATCGAGCCCTTTTTGTTAAGGACTATAGCGCGCCTGATTACATTCTACTAAAAGTCCATAAACATAATGCTCGCGATTCCGAGTAAAATAGTGCCTACGTTGAAAGGCTTTCATTCGGTTGTTTCTGCCTTCAACTACGGCGTTGGTCCATCGACAGAGGTGGTAATTAATGATTTCCTCTCGCCAGTTTCGAATGGTCTTCAGACACTCCGAAATAGCGGGATGCTGGAAACGTTCCCCTTGCTCAAGCCGGTGCTCTAATCGAATTTGTGCCGTTTTTACATCTGGAGAGCGGTCATACCATTCACCGAATGCTTCCTTCCATTCATAAGCTTGCTGGAGTAAGGGCGAGATTTTCAGAATCTCTCTCAGCTCATGCTGCTGTTCAGCCGGTAAAGAAGCCTGCTGAGCATTGAGTAGTCGATGTCTGGCTTTCAGATTCGCTTTTGCTCGGGGAGACAGCGTCTGCGGTACCGTTTTTCGGACCGCTTGAACGGCCTCTACCACATAGCGATGGACATGAAACCGATCTGCAATTCGAAGGGCTGTGGGAAAGCACTCCGCAATCCAGGTGTGATAATATGGCGCTAAATCCATCACAACCACTTTCGGCCGAAGGGATAAAAACAATGGATGCTGACGGGCATAGGCCCTAAGCTCTTCCAGTTTGCGGCCAGGAACAATATCCTGCAGCGTTTCTCCCCTTAATTATGGACGTCTGTATTGCACGTGTGACCTTTTCGAATGGCGAAATTATCCACTTCAAGCACGAGACTTGCTGTAGAAGTCGCATCGAACCAGGCTTGTTCCTGAAGACGCTCGCTCTCCGTTATGACCATTGTTGCTGCTTGGTCTGGCGTACTGGCGGGCAGAGCATGCCGACCAGCACTTTGTTTGACGGTAGCTACCGTTGCTGTACGGAGCGCTTGCTTTTCAAATGCGCTGCTATATCGTTTACCTGGAGCTACAAAACCATATTGCCAAACAAAGCCGCACTGGCAGTCGTTGCAAAACAAGCGAATAGCCGGGGCTAAGATATAAATGGTTTTCTCGAAAGCATCACAATGACGGATTTTCCGTGGCTAGTTTTTCCCTTTCCAAATCACAGCAAGGCTAGTTCCACAAACCGGGCAATCCTGCTGATGAGTTGTAGGCGTGCCCTCAATCTGAATCGTTTGAGCGTCTATTTCCAACACTTGTAATATATTTAATTCTGGCAAATCAAGCAAAAGATCGATATACTGATTGTGCATCTGTCATTCCCTAAAGTTGGATTGGTAGCACAACCATCTTAGGGAATGTACAGATTTTTTTCTATATTTTAGACCTATGCATAGTTAAGCATAAATTTCAAGCACTATGTTTGGTGTAGAGCCTTGAATTTACTCGAAATTATTGACATACCATTGACTTGGCTTATTTGAATCTTTCTAAACCATGATATGGATTCGAAATATTTTCACCAACTCCATCAATTGTTTCTATTATTTCTTTTAATATTAATTCATCTATATCCCTATTTTGATTTATTGAATCTTTAATTTTTTGAAAGCAATTCTTTAGTCCAAGGTTTACAACGATTGAAAGAATGATATCTACATCATCATAAGAATCAGTATTCCATAACTTGTAAAGAACCTTATCTATACTATTTCTTACTTCACTTTCCAATAACTTATAGGTCATAACTTGTCTATCTGTTAATTGGCTAAGAATTATTAAAAAATCCTTTTCCTCAATTTTCCCTTCATAAAATTCATTCAATACGTTTTGAAAAATCAATGCTAATGTTTCTGTTGGTAATACATCAGGTAAATTCTCAATTTCTTTAAGATTCATTTTTTTATTTCCCCTCTATTGGAATGTGAACTTCATTTAAGGATTGATTTTTAGTCCAAGTTCCATCTGTTTTTAATTGTCTATTACCTATTTTTATTTGTGCAGTCCAACGTGTGCCTGATACTGATCCAGGGTACTTACTTGCAGCTATAGGATCTGGTGAATGCCATCGAATAATTGCCTTCTGTCCATCAGCCAGTAGAAATTCATACTTTGCTCCATTTTTAATTGTACTTGTTGGAATAAATGTACTTGACGTATCTGGGGGAATCATCGATTCTAAATTGGATAAGCTAATTTCCCCATTTTTTAGTAAATCTTGTACCCCTTGTCTGGCCTGGTCTCTTGTTAAAGTCTCTATAGAGGAATTTACAGACCTATTACTTTGCGATTTAACATTTTTTCCTTTTTTTTAAATATTCTTTTATATTTGAGGCTTTTCTTGTATTTGTACTCTTAGCAACATTATATATGACCTTCTTTTGAATTTTACTATTTTCTTCTCTAGTTGCCTTGGAGGCAGTCTCTCGCAGCGTTTTCCTTGCCTGCTGATCCTGTTGTTTATATTGGTTTTTCGTTGTTGTAGCTTCTATTTCTTGTCTCGCTAATATTTCCTGGACTCTTACTTTTGCACTTACTCCAGAAGAAATATTAAAAAATCCTTTCCCTCTACCCAGTTTTGAAAGTATCCCCTCTAATTCTTTAGTATTGTCCATACCCTCTCGACCTTCAATCATAAGAGGGTTTTCTATGGTAATAGCATAGAACCTCTTTAGCCCCTTAGTGAACTTGGACACTAAGAGTGTATATGGATTACACTACTAGTGATAAGGGGCTGAGAAAATGACACGAAATAAACATTCTAGAGAATTTAAACGCCAAATCGTCAAGGAAGCCATCGAAACCGGGAATAAGGCAGCTGTAGCCCGGAGATATGAAATTGCCGTCAATATGCTTCACCGTTGGGTAAAGGAATTTGAAGAAGGTAAATATGGTGAAACTTCACTGGAAACCATACATGGACTAGATTCCAAAGTGCTTTCCCAAGAAAATGATCAATTGAAGAAACTACTGGGTGAACAGGCACTAGAGATTGCGATACTGCGTGACTTGATAAAAAAGAAAAACCCTCATTTGCTGAAAAAGTTGAAGTAGCAGAACACTACATTTGTGAAGGATATGCCGTCACGCTTGTGCTACGACTGGCCAACATCCCGAGATCTAGTTACTACTACCATAAAAATAGAAAATTGATCGAGAAAACAGCAAGTGGGGGACGACAAAAGCCAGGATATTCGCTGCGTTCGGACGGCGTAAAAGTACCGGATGCTCAGATTATGGAACGGATTATGGAGTTGATTTCTGCAGACGGCCATGCGTATGGATACCGAAAATTAACCGTCGCTTTACGCCGAGATGATGGCCTAATTATTAACAAAAAGAAGGTCTACCGATTGTGCAGAGAATTGAACGTCCTGCGACCACAGCGAAAAGTGAACTCATCTTACCCACGGAAACTGGCACGAAATCGGATGATTACGAATTCGAACCAACTGTTTGAGACGGACATTAAGTACGGTTATATTGCAGGAGAAGACCGATTCTTCTTCATTCAGTCTTGCCTCGATGTTTACGACCGTTCTGTGGTCGCTTACCACATAGGATTGCGGTGCGAGGCCAAAGATGTGATCCGAACGCTACAAACGGCCTTGTTTAAGAGACAATTATTTGAGGTGCAAACCAAACCTGTGATTCGTTCAGACAATGGCCCTCAGTTTATTTCTCATGGGTTTGAAGCTGCCTGTGAAAGCTTTGGAGTGGAGCATGAACGCATTCCTCCACGAACACCGAATATGAACGCACATATTGAATCTTTTCATAGGTTATTGCAGGATGAATGCTTGGCTCGCTACGACTTTGAAACGTACAGCGAAGCTTATGAAGCCGTCACTGAATTCATTCATTTTTATAATGAACGAAGAATTCATTCTAGCATTCGCGATTTGTCGCCGTCTCAGTTTTATGAGAAAAACCAGACAAAACCGATTCCGATCCGAGAAGTTCGTGTATAATTTCAAAAACGAAGTCTCGATGAGCAAGAGAGAGTTAGCGTCCAAACTTAGGGGGTTAATCCGGTTTTACGGCCCCCAGAAAGAAAGCGTAGAAAATATGATCCTTTGTTTTGAGCGTTTGGGAAACTGAAAAAACTTAAATAGATTAAAAAAGACACCGTTTTCCTCTAAATAGGAAATACGGTGTCTTATTTTTTTGAGGAAACCCTCAGGAATCTAGTTAACGGAGAGAATTCAATCTTCGCCAGATTCCACGGGCTTGGCAAGAAACCAACGCAAGTTGTAGTTTAGGTCGGTTCCCAGTATATGCTCGTAGTCCGTTTTAGAATTGATATGACAGATGTGCTCAATCATGTAAGAAGTAAGATTAGCTTCTTGGATTGCGAATGGATTAATTTCCTTATAAATTTTCTGAATGATTCGTATATCCTTGGTGACTATGTATTTAAGTGCGCAGTTTCTAAAAAGAAGCGCTTTTTTCTCTAATTCCTTCTGTTGGAATAAGATTGTGTCATCTGTCAAAAGTCCATTTTCCCTCATGTATTCGATACGTCGAGTCATGCAGCATTTATGTTCCCATAATACGTGAAATATACGATGGTCCAACTTTTTGTCTGGTTGTTCAATGAGGAGCTCTAAATATTCTTCTATTTTCTGATAAACACGAATGCCTACTACGATATTTCTCGCCCAATTGATACTCAGATCATTACGAATCTCTGTAATACGGGATTCTATATAGTCTCTTAAAGAATCAATTACACGAAGCAAGTCAAACCCCACGAAGGCATCTTCTAATGGTTTCATTAAGATGATCTTATTGTAATGATCGATATTAATTGAGGGAGAAAAAGTACAGGACTGTATGAACTCATCAAATGGGCAGTTTTTAAAATCATACTTCCCGCCAAAGTTATCTGCTACCTGAAACGATTCAGTAACTTTGCAGTACCCATAGATTAGTAATTCATGGGCGGTATCCACTTGCTGATACCAGTTGGATGAAATAGATAAGTATTGGTGATTGACTTTCAAATAAACATAGTAGCCCCGATCTATTGACTTTATTATCTCTTCTACGATTGCTGACGGCTCTTGTTGGCTCGAAAAAATGTCCCTATTTATAATTTGTACATCCAAAAAAGGGCACTCATACGGTTTCCAAGTGATCCACGGTTGAAAATAATCTAACTTATAATTGTTGTCTATACTTAATTGAATGAAATTGCTTAATGCCCATGGAATATAATGGTTTCCTCTTGATGCTAAAATTGCTAGTGGTCCGGCATAATAAGGATAACTTGATATTAAGGGTGGACTTATAGGCAATAGCTTTTTCAAATCCTCCACTTCCTCTACAATTTGTATTAAATGTGCACATGCTGTTATACAACATAAAATATACCACACTTTCGAAATCTTTTGGAACCTTAAATTTTCTTGAATTGTGCTCCATAAATATTTGGCTATATAAAACGCAGTTACCATTGTAACCTCATGAGCAAGCGATCAATCGTTTTTACCGGATGCTTGTTAATTCGCTTGATGGAGTGGCTCACATGCAACTTAATGCGATAAAAAATTTCAAAAACACGTTGTTGATCACATCTGCTTTAACGCCAGAGCCTCCGTTTAAGTATAGCGCTAATCCCATGCTCACTCATTGCTGACCGAATTCACGCTGAATCCACTCTGACGGGGCCGAGTCTAGGTATATCGAGCTTCAAAACCAACATTCGCAACCTGCTGACGCTCTAGCATGTCCGCCAATTACTAGCGTTGCTCTTCGGTCAGCTCAGGCGGCTGCCCTGAGAACCATATTAGGCCAACATTTCTTTGTTCTTGATAGCTTTTCCAATAGATGTTAATCGTCTGGCGGGCACGGCAAAGCAGTTCTCCAATTTCGGCAAAAGAGCAGCTCTCCAGACGAAGACGAACCCCCAGGTATCTTTCGTATAACCGTTTACTCTGAAGTCTCCTATAATCTTTCGATTTCCTTTTCAATTGCTCTCTTCACCTTTTGGGGTTCCAGTCTCTTGTAACTCTTATTACCCCATTCGGCATTGAGTTTGGAACGATGTTAGCTTTTTATTGCGTTTTATATATTTAAATAAAGTTTCTAATATTACATATTCTATTGTGGAATGATAAATTTATGCTATTTTATATATAATATACTTTCATTTCTGAAGGTGATCTGCAGGGCGAATGGTGTGTCGGCATGTTCTGTTCGCACAAGCATGCAATAAAACTTTATGATGACAATTGACAAGGAGAAATGCAATGTTAAATCTATCGAGAAACACGATCATCTCCTTTCGGTTGAACACCCTTATACTGAACACTACATCTCTTAATCAAACGGTCTCATAGAATTGCTCGAAATTGCTCTCGTATTCTTCATTTCTTTCGTTTTATACTTTAATCGGTTTAGGTTTTAACAGATTTTTCTTCAATGCAT
Source organism: Paenibacillus sp. BJ-4 (assembly GCF_020404765.1). Classification (GTDB taxonomy): domain Bacteria; phylum Bacillota; class Bacilli; order Paenibacillales; family Paenibacillaceae; genus Paenibacillus. Next base: position 146,314 of record NZ_JAIVEM010000006.1, on the reverse strand, counting down.
CGATATATTCATAAGGAGATAAGTCGTAAATACTCCCATGAATTCGTTTCTGATTGTAGTCCTGAATGAATTGCGTGACGATCTCGTAGGTCTGAGGATACGTCTCAAATTCATGCCTTTGATAACATTCAGCTTCCAAAATAGAATGGAAGGATTCAATATGTGCATTCTTATTTGGCGTTCTGGGTGGGATTCGTTCATGAATCATTTCAAACGAATCGCAAGCATCTTCAAACAGGTGGTTGATGAATTGCGGACCATTATCTGAGCGTATAAACGGCTTCTCCTCCTTTGGTTATGAAAGAGCTGACGCTTCATGAGGGCTTCCTGCGTGATCTGAACCAGATGTTTCGCCTCGCAGGTTAAGCCCAGATGATATGAAATAATGGCGCGGTCAAATACGTCAAGGATGCACATGATGAAGAAGAATCGACGCACACCCGCAATCCAGCCGTACTTGATATCCGTTTCCCAAAGTTGATTCGAACCTGTGATCACACGGTTATTAGCCAGCCTTCTCGGATGCTTCATTTTTAGCTTACGTTGTGGTCGCAGTACCTCCAACCGTTTGCATAACCTGTACACTTTCTTCTTGTTAATCACAAGTTGGTGGCGTCTTTTTAGCAGCACAGTGAGCTTCCGGTAGCCAAAGGCAGCCCCCTCACCCGCCAATAGCTCCATGAGCCATTCGCAGATCTGTTCATCACTTACGGGATTGCCATTTGTATTATAGGAGTAGCCAGGTGCGGGACGACCCACCCGATGGAGAGGTTTCTTTTCTGCTTTATTCACATGTGCATAGTACGTGGAGCGTTCGACTTCCACCACACCGAGCACTAAGGTAATGCAATGTCCCTGTACGATATATTTCTGGGCAATCTCTATTTTATCCGCAAGTTGGGGTTCGTTTTTTTTAGTAGGTCTTTGAGAATTTCTCTTTCCAGAGCTTGTTCCGCTAAGAGCTTCTTCAGTTTGTCATTCTCATGCTCAAGCTGCTTGAAATCTTCGGCTGTCGGGATAAAAGCGGCTTGTCTCTTACTCGCTCCATCTAACTGATCCACATCTTTACGGTTCAATTCTCTGGCCCACCGCAATACCATCTTAGGGTCCAGTTCATGCTGTCGGGCTACGGCTGTAAAGTTCCCGATTTCTTTCCCTTTTCGAATGATATCCATCTTGAAATTAAGATCATACTGTACACGTTTCATCACGTTCCCCACCCTCTAATATTATTGTATTTGATTAAGGGGTGTACTGTCCAAGTCTTCTAGGAGGCTAACCAAGTTTTTTTGCACCTTCTATATAAACATCAGATGCTCCATTACTCGACCCACAAAATACAGCTTATGGGCATTGACCCCCACTGCTGCGCCTTCCTGGTTCCCGTAGACGGTTTCCACTGTGGAGTCCAGATCCAGAATGCACCGCTCGGGCAAGCATGGGGAGAGGAGCTGAATATTCAGGCGTTGCAGCTCGGGAAGAACCAGCGATTTCACGGCTCAGATCCGGGTTAGCTCCTTGTACAGCAAGGAATGGTGAGGGCATCGTCCTCCGAGAAAGCGTTGCAGGAGAGGATCCTGTTGGATAGTCCGAAAATGAAACAGCCGCTGACACCCAACCATCCAGCCCGCGATGAGATACAGTAAGACCTGTTGAAGGGAAAACAGAGAATGAGTCGCTTTGACGCAGGACAGGTTGGAAAACGATTGACGGAGTTGGATGCGCTCCGGGAAATCCAGCCAGACTTTGCTTCCGGCCAGAGGGGTTCCGTTTTGTAGCGAAAACTCGCACTTGATTTTTGCGGTAGATTTGATAGACTTCACCTTAAAGGTGCTCCTCTCTTTGGGTGATGTGTTCTCAATAAACACTATTTTACTCTACCAAAGATTCAGGATCATTTTTACATTTTTCAGAGAGCTATGCTTTCGAAATTCGGGTTCAATTAAAATGTTCTCATTTATTTCAAGAATAATTTGAACTTTATGTGTGACTTTATCAATTAGTTCAACATCAACATATCTTGACATTTTTTCTTCACCTCATTCTATTCTTTAAATTCCTCCTGTATCCACTTAGCGTTAATCCTATAATTTTTTGAATATACCTTTAATATGAAGGATATCTTCCATTCTTGAATTCAAATAAATTAGTGAATCAACAAACCTGGTAAACATCAATTTTTTCTAAATAGTTCCAGTGCTTTCTCAAGAGCTTCACTTTCAATCAATTCTAGATCTCTTAATCCATTGATGACTTTAATATAAACGCTTTTATCAACATGCACATTGCTTTTCAATATCAAATTTCTTAAAATCATTGCCTTTTTAGCCATTTTATTGTAATTCATGATAGTTAATTCTACATTATTGAGATGACCATTTTCAGATAAATATTCAAGTCGCTTAACCATCATATTTTTATGTTCCCATAATATATGCAAACTCCTAATTTTTCCGAAATCATTAATTTCCACTTCTTCACTTAGCAAAGAGTAATAATAAATTAAGTGTTTATAAGTTTTTAGTCCATATTCATTATCGACATTAATGTAATTCAAGCTGTCAGTATGACTTTTAGAGTAATAATAAGATAGAATTTCGTCCTTAAAAACTTCTTCACTAAAATTGTAACTGTGATTTGAATTAAATTTCATTAAATAAATATTATCTTTAGGAGTTAAGTTATTATTATACATATTAATTATAGATTTATATGAGTTGATGAAATCATAGAAGTTAATTACGTTATGTCCATATACCCCATGGCTAAATCCAGTCAAAAAAAGAACTTTCTTCTCAAAATCATATCCATAAATAAAAATATGATGAGGATAATTTTCTTTGAAATAACTATATTTCCCTGGTATGAAAAATTCATCGACTAACATTACAACATAATATCCACTATCAATTGAGTATTTCAAAAATGATAATATATCATGATTCAGACCATTTAAAAAATCAACATCTATAGAAGTTGTAGATATAAATGGATTATTCGTAAATTCATTTCTTTCTCCACGATAGAAATTGAAATTAAACTCTGATTTTTTCTCGTGAAAATTTTTATTTACTTTAACTTGAATGAAATTGGTATAAAACCACGGAAGGGTTTCGTTATATCCCATGGTTATAGATAACGTATATGGCCATCTCAAAAATCCTAGTAATGGAGGATTATAAACTGGTAAAATATTCTTCATTTTTACCTCCGCTTTTAAATTTACTATTTCCCTTAATCTTATTTGGAATAAAGCTCCAATTATATAACCATTAAATAGTAAAAAACGGAGCCTTCAGTTTGGAAAATGTTAGTACCCCTGCAAACGAAACCGAAAGGCAACAACTCTCATCGGCGTCTCACGCAGTTGCGAACGATCGTTTGAAATGCTCAACTGCATTAGATCGTACCTCCAAGCTTGCCTTAACTCTATGCCTGTATAGCATACTGTATAGCATACTGTATAGCATACTATATGATGCTTTTGTTTCATTTCTTCCATGTACAGCATATAGTTTGATCTTTGGATAAATTTAGTTGTCCGATACGCCTTTTGATTAGCCAGAATAAGTAACTATACTAGCCAATAATCACTTGAAAATCTGTAAATGTGAAAAGCCGATAGTATCTCTGCGGATAGATGATCCGATTAGGGCACGTGGTGGTGTTGTCATCGCTCGCTCGTTCCTTCGTCCAGCCCTGTTCACGAATACGACGATCCAACATGCGGAGATCATTCGCAGACCCCTGTTACTGTGAGCACATACATTCAATCCTATCAAGATCAAGGATCGGTTTCTGCTATACCCTTGCTATAACTACGTTTCTGCTGTGCACTTGCGCATTGGAAGAGCAGCCAAAGCAGCATTTTAAAGCCATAGTAATTTTCTCTCTTTTCAGTAAGAATATGCTTTCTTTGATTTGGTAATTTTTTAATCAATCCATGAGCACGAAGTAATGAAAGATGTCTGCTAATTCGGGCAGATAATTTTTCCCCACTTAATTCCTTTGCCCATTGAGATGGTTCGAGTTTTTCACGCAAGGGACCCTGTTTTTAATGCTGGTCATATTACAAATATGGCATAAGATACTAAAGCCTTGAATCTAAATTAAAAACTCTACCACTAATTCCTATAAACAAATTTGATGATATATATATTATAAAATTCATTAATTCATTCAAATTAGAATTAATTGGTAATATACTCTTATTTTCTGCAATTTCTATTTTATATTTATCATGTCTGTTTAAATCGGTAACAATAAAGCCTGGACAAACTGCATTCACGGCTATATTATATTGACCTAGCTCCTTAGCAAGAGTTTTTGTTAACGAAATTATTCCAGCCTTTGAAGCCGTATAATTAATTTGTCCTACTGCCCCTTCCTGTCCCTTCAGAGAAGCCATATTAATGATTTTGCCAGACTTTTGTTTAATCATTATTTTTGAAAACTCTCTGCAGCAAAGAAAGGTTCCAGTAAGATTTACGTCAATAACTTTTTGCCATTGTTCAAGCGGCATCATTTGAATTAGATTATCATCACAAACACCAGCATTGTTAATTAGCACGTCCACGCATCCATATTTATTAACGACTTCATGATACATTTTTGATACATCTGATGGATTTGTAACGTCCGCCTTTATAAGCATACAATCTTGGTTGCACTTTGAAATTTCGCGAAACAATTTTTGAGCCTTATCTTTACTATTAAAATAATTAATAACAACTTTAGACTTTTCTTTTGCAAATGCCTTTGCCAATTCGCTTCCGATACCCCTAGATGAGCCAGTGATAACTACTACCTTATTAGACACATCAACAATCAATTATTTTCACCGTCCGTTCTGTGGATTATAAGACCTAAATATTTATTATAGAAAAAAGGAAAAGTAATATCTATGACAATATAGCCTTGTTATAACGGTTCACCTTTAAAGCGGCTTGGTTATATTAAAATGATAATTATCCTTAATGGCTTTCAAGTTAGCTCAGTAACGAATTGGAATAGGAACATATGTTTGAAATAGTACAAACAAACATATGTTCGGAGATGGTGGACTTGGCAAAACAAGAAGCTACGACTTTTGCAAAATTCCAAGAACAATTCAGAACGCGACATGCAATGACCACCTATTTCAATTGAAGTGGTCAAATAGGTTTGCCTGTCCTGCTTGTAAGCATAACGTGTATGCTAAAATTACGACACGAACGCTCCCTTTATTTCAGTGTAAAAAGTGCAAGCACCAAACAACCGTTATGCTGTCAGGCCTTGTGGAGATTGGTGATTTTTACATTGGTACCCCGACTTAGAATGGCAAGCGCGGACGCGGCACCGATAAAAATCAAGTGCTTGTCGCCCTATCTAAAAATAAAAAGGGGCATCCCTTATTTGTGAAAATGGAAGTCATTGATGACATGAAAAAGGAAACCGTAGAAACATTCGTTACGGAGAGCATCGCTGCAAAGAACAATAGCCTCTGATATCCAAGAGCACTGTGAGGCCTAACGACATTGTTTTCGAACCCCAACGGGGGTTAGAATCTCGGCTTCAGCTAAAGTATCAAAACGCTACAGTTGAGGTATCCATCCCGTATCCTGGAATTTAAGCTTTTACATAATCCATTTTCCCAAGGACTCCCCATCTCGATATACGCAGCTGTAATTTCAAGGCTGTTCAGCCAGTCCCGGAAAGGCCCTGGCAGTAAACTCGCTTCCGTTGTCACTGCGTAATGTACTCAGGACAGTCCTAGCCGGAAAGCACATCAGTCACACCTGTGTACCGCCAACTCCTGCAGAGAATACTGGCCAGACACTTATGGGTGTTACTCGTCAATGATATTGAGCCAGCGAACCCGCCGCCCATTTGATAACTTGTCCTCTATAAAATCATAACGCTAGACATGACTCCCGTGTTCGACACGTAACCTGACGCAGGAAGTTTTCATTCAGCCACAGTTGCCCGATATTTTTGATTCTAAATATTCTATCATGGACTGGATGGTAGGGAACTCTTGGATTAGTAATTTCTCATTTTCAAACTCAAATTTGAACTCGCTCTCTAAATCGACAACAATATTGATAAATGTAATTGAATTAAGACCAACGCTAGTGAATTCCGTTTCTAAAGTTATATCTCCAGCAATATTAGAATCAAGTTTTGAAACTATAGCTTCGAAAGCTCTCTTTTGAATATCACTCAATTCTCCAAAATCCGAATTCTCCGGCATAGAATTTTCATCATTTATCTCTACACATTCCAACACTCTTTTTCTATCAATTTTCCCATTCACCGTTTGAATAAAATCTTCAACTCTTTTAAATATGACGGGAATCATATATTTCGGAAGCTTTAAAGATAAGTAATTTAACAATTCGCTATGTTCTATGTGTTGATCGCTTGTATAAAAAGCCTGCAAACCTTTATCCGTTTCGCTCGTTTCTAGCGTGACGACTGATTGTTTTATACCGTCAAATTGATTTATATTAGCTTCAATTCCTTCGAGTTCAATCCGATGCCCTCGTATTTTAACTTGATTATCTATACGTCCTAAATACTCCAAATCATTATCAGGCAAATACCTTCCTAAGTCACCGGTTCGATATATTCTAACATCAGGTTTCTGTGGTAAATATAGAAACTTTTCATCGGTTAGATCCTCTCTTCCAATGTAACCTTTTGCTAGTCCTTTTCCTGCAATGCAGATTTCTCCGGCTTGTCCATTTGGCAAGATAGACAAGTTCTCATCTACTATATATACCTCTGTGTTTTTGATAGGACGACCAATGTCAATTCGATCTTTATGTGTAAGCTCGCTCACAGTAGACCATATAGTTGTTTCAGTCGGACCGAACATGTTATATATCTTCGCAGTTGTCTTATTCTGCAATGTTCGTAGTAGACTAAGTGGAAAAGGCTCGCCCCCTATCATAATTTCTTTGACCTGCTTCAAACAAGAAAGTTCTTTATCGTAATTCAAGAGTAACTGCATTCTTGATGGTGTCATTTGAATCATGTCAACATTGTTTTCTTGGATTAGTTTTGCCATAAGCTTTGGGTTGCGTTGCTCATCTTCATTAGCTAAAACAACGGTCAATCCTTTTTCTAATGCCATTATGCTTTCGAGAAAGAAGATGTCAAAGGAAACTGTAGTTAAACAGGCAATTCGTTTTGACGGAGAAAAATCAATAGTTTCAGATATGCCGTCAATGAAATTAAGTAATGATTCACGCTTCACTTCAACTCCTTTGGGTTGCCCTGTTGAGCCTGATGTATAAAGGATATATGAAGTCTCATTCTCCTTGAATTGTTGAGTAAATTCTATGATACTCTCATCATCTACAACGATTATATTGGGGCAACTTACTCTATTAATATATTCTTCTATAGTAATAACGACATTTAAATCATTAGCTGAAATGATTGCACAAATTTGTTCTTCGGGCCACTCCGAGTCAATGGGTATGTATGTTATTCCATTTTTATAACAACTAAGTATTGTTGAAATCAAACTAACATTTCTTTTAAGCAGAATACCAACTAAATTGTTATTTGAAATATCAACCCTACAACAATTGTAGATCTTTTTGTTATCAAGCATCTGCATATTAGTGTTTCTCCTCTTTAATTATTGTATAACATAAATCGTTTTCTAAACTTGCAATAACAAGCAATTCTTGTTGTATCTGTGAAATTAGTTTAAGCCTTTTAGATAGAATAATCTTGATAAACATATTTTTAACGAATTCCCATTTAGCATGAATACCATCCATCGCATCAATATATTTATTTGGCCATTGTAAGTACTCAAAAAAGCATTTTGTATTATATCTTGCATTTGCAATATTACTTAATCTTCTTATAAGAAGATCATTTGATAAATCATCCGCATTCTTCGTGAGTTTCTCTATTGAATTTATAATATCTAGATAATCACTAAAATTCCTAATTGAATTATAGACTTCGTTTTTGATATTAGATTCCAAAAAAGTTAGATATCTGTTCCTTAACAAAATAAGATTATTTTTACTTTGACTATCTCCCAATACTTGCACAGAACGGAACTCATTTATCTTAAGTTCCTTTAAATTTTCCACCTCCAAAATATTATTTGAACTGAATGAATCAATTATATTTATTGACTTCTTTATAGAATCGTATGTTACTAAAAAAGAATGGGGAACATGATACTTTTGATATGCTAAATTCCACGGTAAGTTATAAGCATCTGAGCTTACTAATACAATATTCCCATCAGTTAGGCAACTCATTACGTCATTGAGGTCATTGCTAATAGAAGTAAAGAGCAAATCTAAGTATGACTTTGATATTTCGAAATAATTATTGACACATGATATGAATTCCGAGTTAAAGTGAATATTATTTTCTAATATCGGCCCAGTCGTTTTAAAGCCAAAATCCCATGAAAATAGGAATAGAGGTCTAAAGTCAATCTCATAATAGTCACTTATATTTGCTATACAATTTTCTACGCAATTATGTGTTATATACCGTTTTACAGAAATATGATTACTCATAATGTTCCCTCTCTCGCAAATATTTTTTCCTCATATCTATAGCGCTTAACTATGAGAAATGATAATGAGGTTATTATTTCAAATTGCTTATGGTCTAATACCTCGCGGCTCTTTCTCCGCCTTTAGACTATGGATTGTCAACAGTAAATCAGACAGCTTTTTTAAGGGCCTCTTGGCGGTTCTGAACAGGTGTCATGTATCCCAGTGTTCCGTAAATACGATGCTGATTAAACCAGTTGACATAATCGTATAGTTCAATCTCCAAATGACGAAGAGTCTGAAATTCCATCTGGTTTACGAACTCGGTTTTCATGACCTTGTAGGTGGCTTCCGCTACGGCGTTGTCATAGGGACAGCCTTTCATGCTCAGAGAACGACCGATTTCAAAGGTTTCCAGAAGCTCGTCCATCTTTTCATTTTTAAATTCACTGCCACGGTCGGTATGAAACCACTGAATTTGACGCAGATTACCCTGTACGCTAGCAAAGGCGCGTGAAATCAGAGCAGCGTCCTTACTGGGACCTACGCTATGGCCCATGATTTCTCGATTAAATAGGTCGATGAGCACACAAATGTAATGCCACTTGTTTTGGACCTTCGCATACGTCAGATCGCTGACGACGAAACGTTTGGCCTCTGTCTGCTCAAACTCTCGATTCAGGACATTTGCTGTAGTAGCTTCGTTGCAAGCCGTTTTATAGGGCTTGTACTGAGCTACGGTGTAGGTAGAGACCAGTCCCTGCTCTTTCATGATTCGGCCAATTCGACGTCTGGACACGACAATGCCTTGTTCCTGAAGCTTGACTTTGATCTTTCGTGTACCGTAAGCTTTTCGATTTTTGTGGGAAATCTCCACAATCGTTTCGGTTAGATCGTCTTCATTGACCCGTTCCTTGGCCTCATAGTAGAACGTACTTCTTGCCATTTGTAGGACGTCGCACATTGCTGATACCGAGTATTTATCACGGTTGTTCTGGATGATAGCTACTTTCGTCCCATGATCAGCGCAGCTCTTTAAAATATCGTTCTCCATCCTCAGACGCTGGAGTTCTTTGCGCAAAGCGATGAGCTCATTTTCTTCAGGTAAACGATTGTCCTTCTCTTTGAATGAACCCGTCGTTTGAGCTTGCTTGATCCATCGGTCTAAAGCCGAGGCTGTGAGGCCATATTCCTCCACAATCGCTGCTCTGGATTTCCCGTTTTCATAGAGCTGCACCATTTGCTTTTTAAATTCTGAGGTGAAGGTACGTCGTTGTTGTTTTGGCATTGCAGAGATCCGCTCCTTAACTTGATAGGTTTATTCTACAAGCCCTTATTTTTCTTGTCCAACTCAGTGTAGCCGATCCACTATCAACTCCCTACGATTGATGGTTGTATGTCCTCTTTATTTTTTCAGCAGCTTTTCACCCGCTATATACTGATTTTGGAATAGCCAATCATAGGTTTCGTTTCTGCTACACAGATTTTCATGGGTATCTAAAGCTACCATAGCTCCATCTTTTAAAACCAGCACTTTATCGCAGTCCAAAATAGTGGATAAACGGTGTGCAATGGAAATCATGGTTTTTCCTGACGAAAGGTTCTTGAGTTCTGTAATGATGTCATTCTCATTTTCGTTGTCAAGAGCGCTTGTACTCTCGTCAAAAATAATGATATCTCTGTTCTGTAAAAAGGCTCGAGCAATAGATAAGCGCTGTCTCTGCCCTCCTGAAAGCTTCACACCTTTTTCACCGATTACCGTATCCAGTTTATTCTCCAATGTTTCAATGAGGTCGTAAATACTCGCTCTCTTACAGCAATCTATCAATTCCGCATCAGTTGCGTCTGCCTTTGCAAGCAATAGATTTTCTCTGATCGTCATATTGAAGAGAACAGGTTCCTGCATAACGATACTAACTTTTTCTGATACACACTCGCTGTTCACAGTATATATATCAATGCCGCCAATGCATACTGCACCATCCTGCGGTCTAATCTGCCCTGTCAACAGTTTAGCGATTGTAGACTTGCCGCTTCCGCTTTTTCCGACGATTGCTAGATGTTCGCCCTTACTTACGGAGAACGAAATGCCATCAAGAACAAATGAATCGATTCCCTCATATGTGAACTTCAGATTTTCAACATTAATATCTGTTCCTTCAATTTTCTTATAGGGCCTCTTACCCATTTCTAAATTCAATATCTCGATAACTTTTTCGATCTTCACCGAATCATTCTTGAAATTCATGATAGAATCACCAATGTTCTCTATATACCCGAAAAACTGCCCATAAAAGCTAATAAAAATGAGAAGCACACCAACTTGCGAATAACCCTTAATGACAAATAATCCGCCAATAAAATATATAAACAGCTGGGTAATGAAGTTTTTCGTGAAGAATGAATATGTAATTCCTAGATGCAAATAGAGCTGATTTAGAAAATAAATGCCCCTAATCTTCTTATAATGCCCGTTTAATTCATCAAACTGCGCGTCTTCAAGGTTATTGCTCTTGACATCTTTCCAGTTTTGAAAGTTTGCATGCAAAAAAGTTTCATATTTAGTTTGTAGTTTCCACAATTCTTCTCCAGCCTTCTTCGTTTTGCCCCCCAAAAAATTAACCGTTAATAGAGATATCGGAACAAAAACAAAACTGATGACCGCAATTCGCCAGTCGTACCATAACAAAATAACAGCCAGCACAGTAGCGTAAACGACAGCGTAGATAAAATCTAAAATATGGGTCGTAAAAAAATTCTCGGCAACAATAGAATCGTTTTCAATCCGGCTTTTAACGTCACCAATGCTATATTTGCTATATACATCGTTCTCAAGGCGGGTATACTTTTTAAGCAATTTGTTCTTTATTCTCAGATCATATTTCAACGTTAACCGATTTGAAAATTTCTTACTGACTGCGATCCCGATTGTCGCGAACAAGAAAACAGCCAGATAACCGATGATAACTGGCCAAAGCTCGTTCATATTCTTATCCATTAAGACACGGTTTACCAAAAATGAGTACAAGAACAAAGGGATTAGCCCGAATACTAGGTTCCACACCTTGAAAAAACCGAGCGCAAACAAAGGCTTTTTAATGCCGTCTATATCCCGAGTTAATGTCCTAAAAAACTCCAATCGCTTCATACGGCTTCATCTCCTATGCACTGTTCGCTGAATAAATCTATATACGTTTCATTATTTTTAATCAGCACGTCGTGAGTATCAAAGCCTATGACAGTGCCGTTAGCTAAAACCGCAATTTTGTCACAGCTTTTGATGGTAGAAAAACGGTGGGCAATTATAATAAGCGTCCGATCTTTTGACATATCACTCATTACTTTCCGAATAAGCATTTCGTTCTGGCTGTCGAGGAACGATGTGGCTTCGTCAAAGATCAAAACCTTAGGATTCTTTACTAATATTCTTGCTATAGCCAGACGCTGCTTCTGCCCGCCGGATAGTTCTTGCCCATCAGTTCCAAGCAGAGTGTCCAGGCCGTTCGGGAGCGTCAGGTAAACATCAAAAAGGGCAGCCTTTCTAAGAGCTTCTATCAATGCATCATCATTATCCTTGTTGTTTGTAAATGAAAGATTGTAACGCAGGGTATTGTCATAAAGAATGGTCTCCTGATGGACAATACCCACCTGTCCTCGTAAGCTATGCAGGTTATATTCATTAACATTCATGCCATCGATCAAAAGCTCGCCGCCGTCAACGTTATATAAATTGTAGAGCAGGTTCGCCATCGTAGTTTTACCCGCGCCGCTCTTTCCGACAATGCCAATCGTGCTTCTTGCATCAATGCGGAGATTGAATCCGTTCAAGATAAGATTATCTTCGGAGTACCCAAATGTGACATCGTTAAATTCAATCGTGCCTTCCTTTATTTCTTTAAGAGGATGGTTTTCTCTGTAATCTTCTTCATTTTCATTCAAAATATCTACGACACGTTGTAATGAGACGTTTTGTCTCCCGACATCAACAATTTTGCTGTTTATGGAGCTGAAGAAGTTCACTGCCATATTGAAATAGCTTACAGCAGCTACAAAAACGCCGAGCTGCATTTGGTCTTTAACAATGAAATAGGCGCATATTATAAAAATCAACAGTTGTGCGATAAGAGTGATAAAGGCATTAACCCTTTCTGCCGTCACGTCGATTTTACCGCTCTCCACATTCATTTTATTGATTGATGTTGTATTTCTTAAATAAATCCTCGTTACTTTTTTACATGCATTAAGGATTTTTAGCTCCTGCAGGTTTTTCACGATTTCAAACAAGTAAGATGATAATTTGCCCTGTTCCTTTGAAATATCCTTGTTGACATTTTGAGATTTTTTCTTGAAATACTTTGAGGTGAAGAACACGGTAGGAACCAGAACGACAGTAAAAGCCCCCAAAAATATATTGTAATAAAACATGAAGCCGACAGCGAAAATGATATGCAATAGGTTGGAATATCCCCAAAGGCCGCTCCAGAATATGAGATTCATAATATCCGTGGCGTCATTGTTCATCCGGCTGATCATATCTCCACTATACATTCCGGAGAGGTCTTTCCCTTTTTTATGCAATATCTTTTTAAATATAGCCCGCCGTATATCAAATACAAAACCTGTCATTAAATGCGAGGAAATGAGATTGTTTAAAGTCGCAATGATAAACTGATTAAAAACGAGTATTCCGGCATAAATAAAGCACAAATTCAAAAAGGCATTCATGTCTTTATCATAAAAAGCGATATTGATTATCTTCCCGTTGAGGAACGGATAAATCAAATTAATCAATGTCATTAATGTAGTGACGAAGAATCCAAATAAAAATACCCATTTATGCATAAAAACAAATTTTACGATCCATTTCCTTTTTGTCATAAACACACCTCTTTTACCTATAGAAATATGGATAGGGCTCAAGCCTCTTTATCATTTGCTAATGGCCCAAATGAAGCAATTTCTGCTGTCATACCATTCTCTTTTAACATTGCTGTAAGATCATCTGTCGCTTTATCAGTAGGACTGTATTGCTCCGTGTAAAATTTATCTTTGACTCGGTTATTATGAGAAACAATTAATTTTTCAGTTTTGGTTCGATTATCACGAGAAATAACCAACTTTTCGATTTTCAATCGTTTCATTATGTTTATAACTCCCTGATAGTCTTCTAAGTTGTCATTTATACCCGTCAGGATTATATATTTCAAAGTTATTTGCTCTGGGTGAACGCTGCTCGCTGAATATTTATCCAGATTATTCATAACCTTGTCGAAGTTATTCACGCCTTTGACCTTATACCATGTTTCCGAAGTTCCAGCGTCTATAGACAAATTGATGGACGATCTCGGGTTTGCCCCAAGAATAGCCGCTATTTTTTTATCGAAAATAAAGCAGTTTGTTAAAAATTGAGCAGCTTTATCTTTCATTAAATCGTAAATCTTCTCCCTATACGGATGAATTGTAATCTCCCCGCTTGCAGCCTGCCATACCGCGTCCGTGGCAATCATACCGTTATCATGCGCCCATTCTATCGCGTTGAGCATATTTTCATAACGCTCCTCATGCAGCCACTTATTCAAGATTCCAAAATTACTATTATGAACGCTACAATAGGTACACTTGGCTTGGCAAGGTGCAGGATACATATTTATGTTAACATAATGGATAAGTCCATCTCCCTCCCCCGTCATTTCGTTGAAGTGGGGACACTTTGCGCATTCAGATGTATAATTTCGTTCGTGGTCACCCTTATCTAGCAGGCTAAACATCTTACTTTCCGTAATTATTTCATCACGTTTTTTTATGATACTCTTTATGGATTCCTCTCCTTTATCGCTAAGCGTGACCCCGGCGATGAAGTAAGACAACAAAACTCTAAACAACCTTTAACGTTGCTATTAAATTGATGTCCGTTTAATCCGTGGAAATTCAAATAAAAACGCTCGATAAACGTACAGCTGCGATATTTCTTCACATCAGTGAGCGTGTCCATTGCATACTTGTTAATATAGCCATTCCTTTCACAATCGTTTCATTATTTTAAAACTGTTAGCTCCTCTACTTGATGCAACATTTCATGTCAATGAAACGTTCAAACTTCTGACAAGTATAAAACAGATACTTATTCTTTCGTGACCGGCTAAACTTCTATTTTGATTCAGTCCAGCCTACTTGGACGACATTGTAATCTACAGGGGAGATGCGATTAACCACCCAGGAGATTCTGGCTTTGATGATGAGATGGTAGCACATCATACAAGGCCCTTCAGTGAGAATTTCACCCGTTTGCATGTCCCGACCCACTAGATAGAGTGTCGCGCCCAGCATCAGTTCCCGGGGGACGGCGAAGATAGCGGTGGCCTCCGCGTGTTCTATGCAGCACGTCGGATCGGTGCTGTTAACCTGGTTCAGGGACGCACCGTCCTGCCGTACCTTATTACTGCATCCCGTTGAAACTATTACATCATCCTTGACGATAATTGCACCATAGTTGGCGTGCAGGCAGGTACCGCGGTCCATTATCGTCTGGGCGATGTCCAAATAATAGTTGATCTTGTCAATACGATCCATGATTCACCTCTTTTCCCCTTCTCCACTCATTTTGCGTAATATTAAATATTGTAGACAATTGATTCATTAAAAAATGATAAACACCATTTTCATTATTATCAAACTCTGTTATATAATCTGCTACATCTTTGGCCTCGTCCACGCCATTGATCATGCATATCCCTATTCCAGAGTTTTTTAATAATTCAATATCGTTGAAGGCATCTCCAAAAGAGATGATATTTTGATCCATAACCTCATTTTCTTCTGCAATACCCTTAACTGCAGCCCATTTGTTAACAGATCCAACAGATATATCGATAATATCGTCGCAACCTCGCCATCCACAGACAATAATGTTTTCAAATAATCGTACGACTTCATTTTGCAGAGCCTCACGGAAATCAGAAGAAATACTGATGATGATTCTTTGAACATCATGAATCTGAGCTAGTTTATGTCCGATATGAAAATGGGGTAAATCCTGATTAATTATAATCTCATGAAGATACTCGTTTTCATTTGTAAGCAGATATGTTTCATTACATCGAGATAAAACCACATTATTAATGTTATACTCATGTTGGTATTTAAGTAGGAACTCTATGATATTCTCCGCATTCCAAATGTTATTCTGATATCTTACAATGCCACTATTAGGATTATAAATGAGTCCCCCATTATGGCAAATCAAGTCATTTTTTAGATTAAACGCCTGATAGTACCTATACGCATCAGATACAGATCGTCCTGTAGCAATATAAACCATGTGTTCTTTTTTGATAAAATGAATCGCTTGCTGCAGCTCGTCTGTCAGATTATAGGTATCCGTTATACTTGTTCCATCTATATCCAGTACCAACATTTTTTTCACGACCATATCCCTCATCTCTCTTTTTATTTCTCAATAACATAATGGGAGATAAAAGCAGGGTGTCCGAATTTCTCTGAAAAACTTTCATAAAATGGGATTGACCTAGTTATTTCATACCTTTTAGATAGCAGACTTTGTTCCGAAAGTATAAATTGTTCCTTGTCTTTAAAGCGTAAAAACCCATAAGCCCTCTTCCTATATTCAAGCTGGCTTGCTGGATTTAGAAGCTGAAGTGAGGAAAGAACGTCGAAATAGGCGAGTTCGGTTACTTCAAAGAACTGCGCAAGAAAAAGGTCAAATAATTCTTCCTGTACACCGAATCCGAGTCTGAAGCTACTATATGACCTTTTGTACTGCTGTGAAACGTTTAATAGCTTTTCCAATTTAATGGGGTTAAATGTGTCAGGATATAGATATGGGAATAGATCCATAATCGCATCTTGAATATGAAAATCAGCAGCTGAATCATTCCAAGACCATGTTTGAACCCTATTCCTAATCATTTCATTATCAAACATAAACTCCCCTAACACTTGATAACTATCTAAACTCATAATTAATTCCTTACCTGATAGAACAAGAGTCTCCAAAACTTCTTTAATTAATGGAGACTCCATATTTCCAATAAATAATGTTTTACTCATATATTATCACCATTGGAAAAAATTTTTTTGCTTACAATGAAATCAAATACAGGCATATGAACTTGAACTGAAAATATTCGTAAAGTCCCAACCTCATTACATGAATCGTTTGCAATAGTGCGATGGAGATATGCCATTTGATGGTAATCTAGTAATCCCATTCGGAATAAATTCATTGTTGAATAGTTCACGTGCATGTTGATAACGCCATCATATGCATCGAGAATGATATTGCTTATACAAGGAGTTGGTACATGTTCTCTGTTATCCTTGTATGGGTCATATATAGGTATCACGACTGGCTTTATATTTTTTCTATTTTTCATAACTTTGACAGCATATTCATACTGATTAATTTCGTTGGGCCCGAAGGAGTACATACGATTTATTTCAGAATGCTTTCCAGGAGAAATAATTTGGTCTAAATAGTATTCAAGGCTCTTAGATTTCCAGGGACAAAAGGTACTTAACTTTGGTTCCAATATATAGTCATATGCATGTACAGTGAAATTATCCAATATCAAGTACTCTTTCCCGCATATATTCCTTGAATAAGCATTAGTAAGAAAGTATTTCATCGCCTCTTCCCAACACCTATTTATTGACGGTTCACTAATCAAAGATCTTCCCCCTCTCTTAAAAGGTGATTCACAATTGAAACAGCTCGCTAGCTAGCCCTCGTTCCTCTTCTTATACTCTCGAATAATGTTCCTATAAGCTTTGCATAGCTCATTATTGTTTTCAATGAGAACAGCCTTTTTATGCTCATCTGCATATTTTAAATAAAGTTTTTTTAAGCGGCGTAAGCTAAGAGTATTTTCAAACTCATTAGCTCCTCCCCTGTTTTCCAATCGTTCCAAAATTAAATTCATATCTGAATCAATTACAAAAGTTATATCCGGCTCAAGGCACATATCATAAGAAATATTAGTGAAATCATTCTGAGCCATCCAAATTTTTGCATATAACTGTTGGCATATTGCCCATCGATCTAGGATTATCACTGTATCAGGAGAATCTAATCCCTTGATCACTTCAGAAATTTGTAACAAATCAAAGCTCATAATGTATGAACCGATAATATTCAATTGGTGATTTTTATCAGGATGTTGAATTAAAAACTCTTTTCGTATCATGTTATAGTTTTTCATGAAAGTAGAGTTGGGCCGTAATGCTTTTATAACATGCACAGACTTTCCTTTTTTCTCTACGTATTCTGCAAATCGGGATAATAAAGTGGTTTTCCCAGTTCCGTCAATCCCAACGAATGCTATTATCATGTTGAAGCTCCAATCTGCTATAATAAAATACTTCTACACGTTGATATTATTGACCAATATAGGCTTTTGTTTGTTTTCCATCCATTTTAATCCGCCGTTAATTTTAGTTTCATATTCTTGAAGGGAAATTTCCCCCAACACAAATCCTTTAAGTAGAGATACTTCGTCAACTGGATGCTTACTTAAAAAGGTATCATGGCTGTTAATAATACTTTCATTATAAAACCCTTTACTTCTTGCATGAGCAATATGTATATTTTCAGCTTTTGCATTGCTCATAAAAAGTGTTTTATCTTTCCATAGCCGATAACCTAATTCAAAATGTTCAAATCCCCAATTCTTAAAGTCACAATCAAAGCGGTGGCCAGCTAATGTGGATTTTTTTAGTGCCATATTTCCTGATAAGGTAGATAGCCAACACAAATGACTGTCTGTTATCCCAGATTCATTATAAATTTGGGAAATTACTTTGTAATAAATCGCTTTGCGCCTAATAATCGTTTCAGCTTCTACTTTAAGCTTGTCAACACTGTTATAAGTTTCAGTTGAATACCCTATGCTCAGGATTGCATCAGGTGAATCAATCAAATTTATATGTGATTCAATGAATTCGGGAACAGGAAAACGATCACAATCACAAAAAATAAGGTATTCGCCTTTAGCGCTATCGATAGCAGCATTTCTAGTATGTGACCGTCCCTTGTTTATTTTGTTTCGTATGTGCGTAATTTGTAGGGAAGTATAACGTTCAAGAACAGACGGATCATAGTCTGATGATCCGTCATCTACAATAATAATTTCAAATGGTTCTAATATAGTTTGCCTGCAAAAATGCCACAATACCACATCTAAGGATGAATATTGATTGTAAACAGGAATAATTACACTAATCATCATAATCCTCTTTCTCTGAAGTAATATTGTTAATAATATTGGTAACATCGGCAATTAACTTGTCGCGAGTCTGTGCTGACATCGCCAACCCTTGCTTATCATTTACATATATAAAATTCTCTCTGATAAGATATTCTTTACGATTGACAAATACAAATCCATCATATTCATTAAGCATCTGGCAGGAGTTAAACTCAGATAGTCTTTTCAAAAAATTAGTTGATAAGCTAATCCCTTTGCTCCTATTTCGTACATTTCCAAGGATACAACACTCTTCCTCAGTCCAAATGTACTTATTATAAAGATCACTTGTGTCAATCATTGGAACCAACTTCTCATCACACCCCAAATTGTTCCACATATTGCTGTTTTCCGGAAAGAGCATGATTGTATGATCAAAAATATCTTGATTATCAAAGAGCAAGTAATTGCTAGAACCAGAAGATATACCAATTATTCTCACGTTTGGCTTTCTTTGCTTAAGATAATTGACGACAAATAACAACACTTCTTTCATAAGTTCATACGTAAGGTCTTCACTCTTCCCATCACTATCTCCCGATGAAGGAAAATCAAACATACAGATATTGTGATGTTTATGAAAAATATTAGCCATCTGAGTAAACAAAAATCCCGGACCTGATTTATTTTGAAATAACCCGTGCAGAAAAAGGATATAATCGGATGACTGTTCATTCTCCACTAGTTTTAAGCAAATCCGGTTCTGCCTCGTATGTAAGAAAAACTCAGATTCCTCTGCAGATATATATCTGATTTTTCTATAATGCCATTGGACTAAAATATCAATAAGATCTTGAACCCATAAATTCTTGGTGTACAAATGATCCGCCTGGGGTATTAGTTCTAATGGCCATTTTTTTTGCATCCAAAAAGCTCTGCTGTTTTCCGATAAATTATCGCTCGTAGAGTACACCCCAAAAAAGTCAACTTGCTGGTCTAGGCGGCAATTATCAACAAAATATTCCTTGTACTTCTCGACTATACTCCAGTTAATCCATGCTCCAAAATTACTGTCATAAACCATTTTCCCTTTTTTTATCTTGGGTCGATTTATTTTCTCAAGATAGGATTCCTCAACGCATAATCCATTGCATGATAATATAGCAACCACATCATTTCGTTTGGCTGCCGCGTGAAAAGCAAATTTCAGCCCTTCACTAAAACCTATATAAATTACTTTGTTTATAAATCCAAATGCGCTCAAGAGCTGACTCGTGATTTCATTTAGTTGGTCAATAAATGAATCAAAATCATTTTCGGAATAGTTACCAAAATTGCTGCCTCCACCAAAAAAATCAAAACGTAAGACAGAAAATCCATTAATACTTAAATTCCTGGCAATGCGTGTAAACATCGCACGAGAATCACCACGATCACCGAATAATCCAGGTACAATAATCGTGACGTACGAATTTGATAAATTGAACGAAGTATGCAAAACTGCATTTATTGTCTCAGATTTGTAATTAAAAGCTAGATTCACTTCATTTACGCGCTCATTCATTAACATACTTATAAACCATGCTTATAATCGAGTTTACCGAAGACATATTTTCTACAGTCAGGTCATTATCATCAATCTCAATACTTAACTCTTCTTCAAGAATTGTAATAAGTTTTAGTACACCCAAAGAGTCCAAACCATGATTAAATGGGTTGATGGAATAATCAAGCACTTTTGTATCAATAACTTCTTCAATAATTTTGACAACTTTTTCTGTATGAATCATTTCAATCATCCTTCCGCATTAGTGTGTTTAAATCTTTAGAACGTATTATATATACAAGCAATAGTAAATAATCCTTCATTCCCGGCATCCTGACTAGAAATCTAATATTTTCAGCATGACGAATTAAATCAATAGCGCAGTGCACCTGCATGTAATAGTGTATTTTTTCTTCAATATCCGTCGAAGGCAAATCTCCATGATAGCTACCAATAAATGCTTTAACCTGTTTGGATCTTTCTGGATGTATTTCAAATTTCTTTGATCCATGGTACATAAACGACAATACTGTATTTGCCACATCCTCTATAGCATCTCCGCGGCGCATACTATCAAAGTCAATCAAACTTACCTCTCCAAAGTTTGATATCATGTTTTCCAATATACTGTCGCCATGTATAATCGTCTGGCTGGAATTGGAATATTCATCAACAATTCTGTACAAGTTCGTTTTACACGATAGAATTTCTTCTTTAATTGAATAAGAGCCTTGACTGAAATGCGAAAAAAGCTCTTTTGCCTCACACAATTTTTGTCCTGTGCTAATTAAATTAGGGAATATCTCGGAAGTAGCAACTTCGTGGTATTTTCTCAGACAACTTGCTATATCCTTGTATTGATCTATAACTGGATGATCGCCTTGTACATACTCAAAAACGACATAATATCTATTTCCTAAATAGATATGAAATTCATCTGAGTCTAATTGCCGTAACGGGCACCCGACCCTAATACCGAATTTCCGCAGTATCCAATAGTACTGCCATATTGGAGACATCTCTTGTAATGAGAAGGCGTCTGCGTAATCTTTAACAACATATTGATTACCGTCAGAAGCATATACTAAAAAGCTTTGGCGAAACATCAGTCTATTAATTACTTTTACATTGACAATTTTTAACCCATAATATTTATGAAGGTTTTCTAGCAATTCCTGCTGCATAATCATATAATATCCTCTTTATTCCAATTATGAACTTGTTTACTTTTATTGCTTAAAACACCAATGAATGGTTTCCAATATGGATCTAAATTAATATCGCCAATGACTTCATTTTTCCTGAGTGCCTGCTCTGCCTGTAGTATAAGCGCTATCTGTTCACTTGTGACAGCCTCCTTTGTCATGCTGAGCATATTTTGGTCAGTTTGGTTTTCTATTTCTGAAAGACTATTGAAAATATCAAAGTGTTTCTCATATATATGTAAACTGCCTACCATATGGGTGTATGACCCTAAATCAACATTTAACTCCAATGCCAGCATTTCTTGAAGCATAGTAAAACTGAAAATGTCATAAGGCATGCCAAGATAGATGTCATTAGAACGCATATATGTGATTCCATTCAGCTTCCCGTCACGAATGAAATATTGTAGCACGCATGTACATGGTATATCTAACGAGCATGAAAACAAGTCACGCGGTTGATATATTGATATTACGGCCTGCCTTGAATCGGGATCCCTTGATAAAATATTCTTGACTTGTTCCCATTGAGACAATTCGCCTCCGAATATTCTGGCACCATACGCACCATTGACAGAGACCTTATCATCAGAAAAGTTGGGATACATTTTGCTATAATACTCAATAATATCCAACTTATCGCTTCCTCTGAGATACCAAAGGAACTCACCGAAAGCGAATGACAAACTCATTTGTCGGGAAGTATTATTCGTAATTCGGTCTCTAGGGTTTTCAACGGAAAAAGAAACACCCAGGCATTCTTTTATTCTCATCCCACGCGGCTTAGACTCTGATGCGGATTGTAGCTGCTTGATATAATATGTGAATGCTTCATTTACATTTTTAAAAATCATCATTCTATTTGTATGATATAGTCACAAACTAAACCATACGCTCCCTTCCAAATTTGTTGTCATTATCATCAGTTTGATCAAAGCATTCGTCTACTTTTTTTGCAGATCGTTTAATCTTGCCGTTATATGTTCGACAAATATTGTCCACGAGACAGAAGCGTCGGGGAATTTTGTATTTACTTAGGTTTTCCTCACAAACCAGCTTCAGCTGTTGAAGAATTTCATTGTTATCAGAGTCAGCTACAATATCCGCATAAACTATTTCACCGAGCAAATCATCATATACTCCATATACTTTCGCATCAATGATACCCGGGCAAGTCGCAATTACTTCTTCTACTTCTTCTGGAGAAATGTTCTGCCCACCAGAAATAATAATATTCTTCTTCCTGCCCACTATATATAAGTATCCATCTTCTGAAAGATATCCCATATCTCCTGTATGAAGCCACTCACCATGCATGATTGCCATGGTTTCCTCTGCACATCTAAAATACCCCTTCATGATGCCATTGCTCTTTACAATCACTTCTCCAACCGCGCCCTTTTCAAGAGGCTGACCAAGAGTATCAACCACTCTTAATTCCACACCAGGAATTGCGCGGCCAACAGATCCGATTTTTTCGTTATAGCGAGAAGGAGGCAATGTTGTAACCCGGGGCCCAGCCTCCGTTAATCCATATGTTTGCACAAATGCAATCGTAGGAAACTTCCTTATAATATCTAGCAAACGAGGTTTTGGAATAGGGTTGCCCCCAAAACATATCACTTTCAATGATGAGATATCATAGGATAATAAGTTACTGTGGTTTAGAGCGATCAAGATCGAAGGTACTGCGGTAAAATTTGTAATGCCCCACTTTTCTATTATCCTATAAAAATCAGCTACCATGAACGGATTCGGGTTAATCACAATACAGGCTCCTAAGTATACGTGTGCTAAAAACTGGGCCGTATTGCAATATCCAAACATCATAGGAAGTTGAATCAAGCAAACTTCTTTGTCATCATAATTTAACGATTTGCAATGAGACTCGATGTTATTCAGTAATCCTTGGTTGGTAAGCATAACCCGTTTTGGCCTTGAAGTTGTCCCCGACGTATGTAATAAAACGGCAACATCATTCAGCTCATCTTCAATAGAAATATCCAAGGATACATTGCTCGTATATAATGCAACCTTTTTTTGAATCTCAGCGTTATCATTTACTACGATAATACTCATAGGGATAGCATGTGCATGCAACAGTGTTTCAATTTGGGAAAAATGAGACTCGGTTGTTATCAGGATAGAAATGCCACAATGCTTTATCGTATATAACAACTCATTCATCGTACTCCCCGTATGAAAGGGGGCTATAACTTTATCTGCATAAAGACAAGCAAAATAACTGGCTGCATATGCAATGCTATTAGGTAAAAAGAGTCCCACTATTTTCCCACGCTGATTTCTTAACCCTTCATTATTTAGCTCCTCAGAGAGCTGATGCCATTGCTTATAACTTAACGCCGTTTCTCCACATACAATACCAGTTTTGTTAGATTCCTTGAGTCTAGCCAAAAGATCACGGACCATAGTTAGAATTACTTCCTTTTTGTTATAATTTAGATTGACTCAAAAAATTATCTGTTAGCTTTTCAAGCGCTTTTCTGTCTATTTTTCCATTAGGAGTTATAGGAATAGCGTTTGTTAATATGATATGAGCCGGAATATGACTTTTTGGCAACATTGTTGAAAGATACTCGAATATTTCACTTTCCTTAGGCATTCTAAGTTTCGATTTATACTCAACATGCACGACTATCTTCCTATTTGATCCAACTTTTGGGGCAACAGCAACGGAGCGGCTTATGCCTTCGTAATTTAATAGGCAGTGCTCTATTTCCCCAAGTTCTATTCTTGTGCCGTTTATTTTGACTTGAAAATCAATTCTTCCTAATAAAATGAGAGTTCCATCTGGTTCAAAAAGAGCCAAGTCTCCTGTTTTGTATATCCGTTGTTTAGGATCATCAACCCATGGGTTCTCAAAGAAATGCTCTCTTGTAGCCTCAGGATTTAGATAATAACCATCACCAACACCTATTCCACCCAGGTATAATTCTCCCGGAAAACCAATTGGCTGCAACTGCCTGTTCTTGTCTAATACATATGCTTTTTGATTGCGCATAGGTTTCCCGTAAGGAATGCTTTTCCAATCCGGATTAACATTGTGAATGGGATAGATTGTTGAATCCATCGATACTTCAGTGGCTCCCCCAAGGCTAACTAATACTGCCTGGTTATTTAGCAAGCGAAAGCTGTCAGGTAAAGATAAAGGTATCCAGTCACCTCCTAATAAGACAAGTCTAATTGAATCAAGCTTATGCGATTCTCTGTGCTGGCAGCATTTGCAAAGAAGATGCAACAGAACTGGAACAGAATGCCAAATTGTAACATTATACTTTTGAATTAAGTCAAGCCAATGAAATGTCTGCTTCTCTAGTAAAGGATCCGGCAAGACAACGCTACTTCCTATAATCATGCTACCTAGGATGTCATACGCGCTCATATCAAAGCTGACTGAGGAAACTGCCAGTACTTTATCTTTACTAGTGATAGAAAAACGCGAATTAAAATCATAAAAATTGTTAACACGGCCTTCGTGGTTCAAGAGCACGCCTTTGGGTTGACCTGTTGATCCAGAAGTATAGATTAAATAACAGGGATCATGTGGACCAACGCTAATATTAGGATTAGTATCTGGATAATCTACAAGCGTATCGTCTTCAGAATCCATCTTCACTACTCTAAGGCCAGACATTACCGCAGGATTGTTCCCTAGATCTATCGTGGTTACCGCAACAGATGACTTAGAGTTGGCAAGAATATATTCAACACGAGACTGTGGATAAGATGCGTCAATCGGTAAGTAAGCGCACCCAGCTTTTAATATACCCATAATTCCAATCACAAAATTAATGGATTTATTAGTATATAGAGTGATGATATCACCCGTGTTTACCCCTAGCTGAAGCAACTGGTGTGCCAGTTGATTAGCGCGCTTATTTAGCATTCCCCTAGTCATAGTTTTACCTTCATGGTATACAGCAATAACGTCAGGGGCTTCCCTCACTCGTTGTTCAAACAACTGATGGATGCAATATCCACTCGGAAAAGGATAGTCAGTTCGATTCCAAACATCGACCAGAAGTTTTTCTTCAGCCGTACTTAAATAGGTTACATTGCAGATTGGCAACTCAAAATCCGCTAATACACAGGATAACAACTGATCATAATGCAAAGCCATGCGGAAAATAAGATCCTTATCATATGTATTTTCGTTATATATAATATTGAGAATGGTTTTTTCATCTGCAGCTACAACTTGAAAACATATATCGGTTTGAACATTTCTCTGATCAACGTTCACACTAGAATCAAAAAAATCAGTGTATGAGAAAACAGCATTAGCATAGCTCGCGGTTTTTAACAAAACAGCATCTAAAGAATTGTGTTTAAAAAGAAGGGCTTCTTTCTCTCTCGATATCTGTTTTATGACATCATTCATAGTTAATTGATCGTCATACTGCACAGTTGCGACGAGAACAGATAAGTTATCAGTAAAATTCCGCAGGAAAACACCGGTTAATAACTCATTTTGCGTATAACGCATCATCAAAGACATAAATACACCGAAAAAAAACGTTGGAGGATTTACATGTTCACTGATGTTATTCTTAGAATTTAGGTTTAGAATATGCTGATAGTTTGCATATCTTTTACAGTTAGAATTCACTGTTCCATTCTTGTAGAGCTCAAAGTTTCCATCCAAACACTTGTCAAGTTTGTGCCCCAGTCTTTCAATAATAGTACTGCTACCTTCGCTCACGATGAATCACCGCCTCGATCAAAAAATATTCGTTTAATATCCAGGTATCGGGAATTCCTGGCATAATTCCTCGACCTTTCGCAATACATCAAACTTAACAGCATCATCAACTTTGCAGGTTTCCAAGCTAGCCCCATGTGTATGATTTAAAACATCAGCGATCATGGTAGCGCATTTTTGTACAGCCTCTGCTGTCATATTCCTTTGTGATATACCATTTGTACCAATCCGAATGCCTGCTGGACGCTTTGATGTATTATTACCGTTAATCTTTTTATTTGGCACACCATTTTTATTAACAATAATTCCGCATTCTTCAAGTGCTTTTTCAGCAACATCGCCGCCGATGCACTTATTGGATAGATCTACTAGTACTATATGGTTCTCCGTGCCGCTAGAAATAATGTCAAATCCCTTACTCTGCAAATGATTGAAAAGTATCTTGGCATTATCCACTACCCGCTGCATTGTTTGTGTATATTCCAAGGAGCCTGCCAACTCCAACGCAATTGCTTTAGCCGCGATTTGATTGATCATGGGCGCTCCTTGGAAAAATGGAAATACTGCACTTTGCAATTTATCCTCTAATGTAATATTTTCGCCAAACACCTTACTTTTCGCATCTTTTCCAGATAAAATCAGACCACCTCGTGGTCCAAAAAGCTGTTTGTGTGTGCAAGTAGTTGTTACATGTGCATAATCAATAGGTGACTCATGCAAACCTGCAATCACCAAACCGGATATATGTGATATATCAGCTAATAAGTAGGCTCCTACCTTATCAGCAATTTCTCTGAAACGTTTAAAGTCAATTTTTCTGCAATAAGCCGTTGTACCACATATAATCATCTTCGGATGATGTTGTAATGCTAATTCTTCGACTTTGTCATAATCAATAAGATAGTTTTCATCCAATCCATACCGCACAACTTGAAAATCAGCCCCAGAATAAGATACTGAGGCACCATGAGATAAATGCCCTCCAGAGCTCAAGTTCATTCCCATTATTAAGCCGCCTGGCTTTACTAAGGAATATGTTACTATTTCATTTGCTGTGGTTGCTGAATGAGGCTGGACGTTTGCATAAGCAGCTTTAAATATTTGTTTGGCATTTGTAATTGCAACCTCTTCAATTTTATCGACCTCAGCGCATCCTGCGTGGTATCTAGCATGAGGATATCCTTCAGCTGTTATATTTACTGTAGGCATACCCATACATGCAAGAACGCTTGGAGAAGCATAGCTGGAGGATGCCACCATCATCAAGACGGATTTTTGTCTTTCATACTCTCGTTCTAAAACCTGCATAAACTCTGAATTTACATCCCCTATATTTTTAATACCACGAACCAAAAGATCAGATAGTTTACTAGATGAATTAACCATATTATCCTCACATTCTCTATTACATGTTTTTTTGTTTTTCAATCACTTGCTGTACTACAGAAACCAACTGACCTACAGTACTATAACTGTCATAAATCAACTGCATGTCTTCAAATCTAATGTTAAATTCTTCCTCTAATTCAATTATCATTGTGATAAACTCAACTGAATCAATCCCAATCTCCATAAGAGAGCTATCACCATTAACACCAGAAGAATTCCCTGCTTTTCGTTTTATTAAATCAAAAATTGCCTCTGTCATAATATCCATGCACCTTCTTATTCATTGATTAGTATTATATCGACTGCTTGTTTTTCAATATCAGCGATTTGATTAATCATTTGGGCTATTATTTCTCTGTCACTATTTATTGATCCTGTAAGATAGGTTTTTAATAGTTTTCCTTGTATAGTCTTCCATAAAACTACACTTTGCTTGATTAAACTGGAAGCATCGTTTAAGTATTTTAATTCAAACAACTTGTATACGTAATCCAGCATGCAGTTATAAGCGTCTCGGTACATGGTCACCTTTCTAATTCTGTCCATAATTGGAACAGCATGCAGATCATTCTTGTATTCATCAAATTCATAATGTATATCCATTTTAGTCAAGATATCATTGGACAACCGCTTGAGATTTTTGTAATTTTCGTTATCGTTATTCACCATTACAATATCTTCTCGAATGGCTTTGATATAATCTTCCACACTATTTTTTTCGGGCAATTCCAGAAGTATTAGCTTGCCGCATTTGTCTATACTTAGATATAAGTCTTCTCTTGACACGTTGTAATGAGCATACTGAAAATAAGGATCGATACAGCTATAGGTTTGATCCTTAGAGTTATAATCGCAAATAATAATACAATGTAAAAAATGATGCCTTTGATATACTTTTGACCATTTGGAGTAATACAAATCAACACTCATTAAAAACGGATATGCGTATTCTTTATAGCATCCAGTATCCTCATTGATATGGCATTCTTCAAACGGCTCCATCTTCCAAATAAACCCATGAAATTTCTTGGTCCTGTAAGTAGCGTCAACTTGACTAACAACATCGATCTGTTCACCTATTCTTTTACCACCCGCGTCTCCATCATACCTTAGTTTCCAGTCACTTCCTGATATCATATGGTAATCCCG
This sequence comes from Paenibacillus sp. BJ-4, assembly GCF_020404765.1. Classification (GTDB taxonomy): domain Bacteria; phylum Bacillota; class Bacilli; order Paenibacillales; family Paenibacillaceae; genus Paenibacillus. Next base: position 117,581 of record NZ_JAIVEM010000006.1, on the reverse strand, counting down.
ACCGTAATATTTAGCTAAAGTAGCAACAGATGCAAGGAGACAGTTGTAAGAATTCACATTTTCAATGTGTTCAAACATCACAGTTAATACCTCTTATATTCTTAGCGGAATTACATCCCTTCAAAGGATCTACCCTGACTAATTTTTAGTTTAATCTCTTCATTAAAATATTTATCAAGCAGACTATCCCTATCCATGTTAAAAAGTCTTTCGAAGAAACTTTCTTTCCAAATAAACGAACCCTCATTCTCTAAACCAAAGCGGTTTAAGAAATCTTCGCTTGGCATTTCCAAGCCTGTAATGGTTAAAAAGGAATCATCTTGAAAAACCAAAGCGGTATAGTACAAAATATACATAATATACTTTTCAACCTTATAATCGATACAAACTGATCGAAATCTGTCCCAAGAAACTTTTGACCGCTTAATAAATCCATAAATATCAGCAAAATACTTCAGCCTGTATGCGTAACTCTTATAAAGAATATATACAGAATTCATATCAAAATACGCATGAATGCACATATGTAATAGCATATACTCATCCTGAAATGTTTTAACTTTAAAGCCTTTATAGTTAAGTATTTGTGAGTGGCTGAGCAGTTTTGATATATCCCAGGCATCACTTTCATACCAAAAGATGTGAAAGTTTAAGTCCAGATTCACTACTGGTACCAAGTCACTGCCAGTCTCTTTTAAAAAGGGGGCTGATTGTTGTGTATATGAGAGATAGAACAATTCTTGTTGTCGAGAAAATTTTTTTACTGTTTTTGTCGTTGGATTGTAAATACCTTGTACATAGCCATGAGTATGAAGAATTTCTCTTACTTTTGAATAATCTTCACGCTTTATAATCACATCTAAATCATCAGAGCGTCTGTAACCCTCGTCAATATAAGCAGTTTTAGATGCATATACGCCCTTTGTAATAACGTATTCTACGTTGGACTTTTCAAGTTCAACTGCAACCGGATCGAAATGGACGAAATTTTCATGATATCTTTTTAAATTTTTTTGTTTCAATATATGGTTAGCTAAACGTTGACTCCTATCAAGTTGCATTTTATCCCCGATAAGCAGACCTACCTCATGTTGATAGGCAAGCTCTAATAATGACTCGTTTTGAGGATAACGAAATAACATAGATGTGTTTTCATTACAAAAGCTAGCTCTTAACATCTCCAAAAGTAAATCTTGTGTCACGATATGTCCACCTCTTAACATAGCCATGAGCCAAACTCGCAAGTACAGAAATTATGCAGGTTTCGCGTCATAGCAGGATCGTGTTGTCACTGCGACAAATATAGATACAGACAGCTCGCAATAGTATAGTATTGATACGGTAAAACCACACCGAAAGGATTGTCTATTATCTATCGTCAAAAAACCAAACAGGATATAAGCCTGTTCGTGTGGCAGCTCAAAGCGAAATTCCTTTGACGGGCTGTGCTCATGTACCAGATGTGCTTTTACTACTTTTTAATTGGAATAAGATAGTTGAGACAAAGGAAGTGTATTCACAATAAGGCTTTATGATGAAGAAGAAATAGATACTAGACTTTGACTCAATAATTGTCTAATAAAGCAAATAATTTATTGAAGGTATTATATTTCCCTATTAATAAGTCTTCGTCTTTTAAATCAAAGTTATACTTTTCTTCAAGCATAACGACCAGCTTTATGCAGGATATGGATGTCATGCCATACATCATAAGGTCCTCATCTTCTTTTATATTTTCCACATATTCGACATCAACATTCAAAAGGCTTGCTATCATCTCGTGAATATCAGTTTTACTTATTTTCACTAAATATTCCTCCTAATTTTGGTTTCAAATAATACTCACATAATTTTGAACTTAATTAAATCTTTTACGAGTGCATTCTTAAGAAGAGCTAATTCCATATCAAAGCTGTTTAAAATTGATCTAAACTCATCATATTGCCTTTCGCATGAACCTATATCCATGTCAAGATAAAGCATGCGAAAAAATTCACTATAAACTCTAGCGCGTTTCCGCATTATTAAAGTTGTGCTTCCCTCGAATCTTTCCCCATGGGGAAGAAAAGGAGCCAAATTAAAAACAAATGTAGAGATACCGGCTGTCTCTGTATCGTGTATCAAAAAATATTTATGTAGAAACTCGGATACCTCTGCAGCAAAAGGATCCATAAAGCGATATGAAGGGCCTTGCTTTAAAAAGTCATCTTTAGGAATTAGCAATCCATCTTTTTCAATCCTTTTCATAATCGCTGTACCCGGATCAACAACCAAGTGATGAACATAATTATCTAAGTCATGAGGCTGATATTCATCTAAAAAGCGAAAATTATCCTGGAGTCTTTCCGGTGTGGAGTATGGATTGATCATCATGAATCCGAAATGGTCCGAATAAATACCAGCTTCCTGTAACATTTTTAAAGTATTCCTGTTATTTTTAACACTCGTCCCCTTCTTGAGTAGATTCAAATCATACTCATTTCCCGATTCAATTCCAACCAACGCTACGTGGATACCGGCCTTTTTCATTAATTTCAACAAATCAATATCAACCTTAGCAACAAAATTACTGCGTAAGTAGACTCGCATACTAACTTTCAGGTTGTCTTCAATGATAAGATTACACAAGTCTCTGATTTTTTTCACACCCAACTCGCCACCTGGATCTTCAAAACTCCCTCCACTTCCTCCCGTAAACCAAAAGCATTTGATTGGTGATTCAGTGGTTATTTTTTTAATCTCTGAAAATAGACTTTCAGCTGACCGTCCTGTGAATTTATAAAATTGTCCCCGCGTACAAAATGAACATTTCATAGTACATCCATGACTGTCATAGATGAATGCATAATAGTTTCCGAAATTTTTGTTATATAAAAAAGATCTATCTGGAAGTGGCAACTCGTTTATATTAATGTTCAAAATTTCTTTATCGTCCATGCTCGTCTTTGAGGCAATGTTCTTATGTGCCGCCACAAATTCAGATATGTCATCATTTTTCTCAACGCAATCTATAAGTGCAGCTAGAGTATATTCACTCTCTCCTAAAATAATGTAATCTATACTCGAAAAACGTTCATCGCCTAGTATTTCTTTATAATAAATAGAAGGGAATTTGCTACCAAGCACAATGATGCTATCAGCTATTTCAGCTTTTATCTTATTAGCTAACTGAGCAAAACATAAAATAGTTTCAGGATATACAGAAGATTCGGCATATTCGTACATGGCATATACCTTGCTACTCAAATCTAAATGAGAGTAATATTCGTCAATATCTTTGTTTCGATTAAGTTGTATACTGTCAGATTCATATCCATTTTCCGACAAATATGCTTGTAATCGCCCAACCTCTACGTTCTCTAAGCCTTCAGCCGAAATTGCCATTAATGTCGTTTTAATCATAAAATAAACTCCTCTTTACTCAAATAATAGCCTCTCGGCATTCGCCGAGGCTGCCGCTTTACCCGTTTCACCTCGAAGGAGGGAGCCGGATCGAAATCACGCATTTTGGGGTACAGGCGAATCCGTTGTCTATCTCTCTTTGTCCTGCGCTCTTTGACAACTGTATATTTATAGCAGATGGGCCGTGTCCATCGCTGTCATTTGCTATAGACTTCTCAGACCTGTCTGTGAAACAATAGGATCAACAAGCACCTCTCAGGAGATTTCTTATCCTCCTTGCGGACCGAGCCTTTGCTTCTGCATTTTATGTTGATAACATACACCAAAGCTTTTGTCGAAGTAAGGGGAAAAATGTCATTTAAAAATATAAATCCTAGCAATCTTCTAAATAATTTCACAAATTCCAAAAGATTTATTCATTTCAACCCTTATGAGTAGCTAGTAAAGTTTGGATTGTCAACAGTAAATCAGACAGCTTTTTTAAGGGCCTCTTGGCGGTAGTGAATAGGTATCATGTATCCCAGTGTTCCGTGAATACGATGCTGATTAAACCAGTTGACGTCATCGTATAGTTCAATCTCCAAATGACGAAGGCTCTGAAATTCCATCTGGTTTATGAACTCGGTTTTCATGACCTTGTAGGTGGCTTCCGCTACGGCGTTGTCATAGGGACAGCCTTTCATGCTTAGGGAACGACCGATTTCAAAGGTTTCCAACAGCTCGTCCATCTTTTCATTTTTAAATTCACTGCCACGGTCTGTATGGAACCACTGAATTTGACGCAGATCCCCCTGTACGGTGGCAAAGGCGCGAGAAACCAGAGCAGCGTCCTTGTTCGGACCTACACTATGACCGATTATCTCTCGATTGAACAGGTCAACGAGTACGCAAATGTAGTGCCACTTGTTTTGGACCTTCACATACGTCAGATCGCTGACGACGAAACGTTTGGTCTCTGTATGCTCAAACTCTCGATCCAGGACATTTGCTGTAGTAGCTTCGTTGCAAGCCGTTTTATGGGGCTTGTACTGAGCTACGGTGTAGGTAGAGACCAGTCCCTGCTCTTTCATGATTCGGCCAATTCGGCGTCTGGACACGACAATGCCTTGTTCCTGAAGCTTGACTTTGATCTTTCGTGTACCGTAAGCTTTTCGATTTTTGTGGAAAATCTCCACAATCGCTTCAGTCATATCGTCTTCATCGACCCGTTCCTTGGCTTCATAGTAGAACGTACTTCTTGCCATTTGCAGGACGTCGCACATTGCTGATACCGAGTATTTATCACGGTTGTTCTGGATGATAGCTATTTTCGTCCCATGATCAGCGCGGCTTGCTTTAAAATATCGACCTCCATCTTCAAACGCTGGTTCTCTTTTCGCAAAGCCATCAGCTCGTTTTCTTCAGGTGAACGATTGTCTTTCTCCTTGAAGGAGCCTGACGTCTGAGCTTGCTTGATCCATCGGTCTAAAGCCGAGGCTGTGAGGCCATATTCCTCCACAATAGCTGCTCGGGATTTCCCGTTTTCGTAGAGCTGCACCATTTGCTTTTTAAATTCTGAGGTGAAGGTACGTCGTTGTTGTTTTGGCATTGTAGAGATCCGCTCCTTAACTTGATAGGTTTATTCTACAAGCCCTTATTTTTATTGTCCAACTCAGTGTAGCCGATCCAAGTCGGACGAGCATCAGATGCGGGAAATGCAGAAGCGTATCCGTGAACAGCAAGAGGAGAATGAAATTCTAAAAAAAGCGATGCACTACTTCGCGAAAGACCATCGGTAAAGTATTCGTTCATCCATGAACACCGCTACGAGTACCGATTGGAGAAGTTGTGCACTACGTCTGTCCGTTTCACTAACCTGATAGAAAAATCCTCCTAGGGGGTAATAAAAGGTAAGGAAGGAGGAGGTATACATGCCTTCAGCCAAAAACCGGATTACCCCTGAAAAAAGAATGTATTTCCATAGTGAACTACGACACTGCCCACATTGTGGAGCGAAACTGAAACGGCACCATACCGCTTGGCATAAATACGTGAACACGCTTAGTGGAATTTTTGACGTCTGGAATATGGCCTACGCCTGTACGAACCCAGAGTGCCCGTATCCCGGCTCTTATTTTCGCTCTGCCGAAGCTGACGCGCTCGTGATGAAACACACCTCCTACGGATTCGACGTCCTTGCCCTCGTCGGTGAACTTCGGTTCAAACGCCACTATACGCTTTCCGAACTGCATGAGGAATTGAATCGCCGGGGAGTCGTGACCTCCGAGCGGAATTGTGAACGACTGTACGAACGATACTTGACGTTGCTTCGTGCATCGGTTAGTGACCATCTTCGTGAGACCTTGGCTACAGTGGTGAAAGAGCATGGTGGGCTACTTCTTTCCATGGATGGCGTCCAACCCGAAAAAGGAAATGAAACCTTGCATGTCGTACGCGAAGGATTCAGCGGCAGCATCCTCGCTGCACAAAACCTAAAGAGCGGCAGCGCAGAGGAATTGAAAAGTTTATTAGCTCCTATAGAGCAGCTTGGTTTTCCCGTGATCGGGCTGCTTAGTGATGGCCAGCACTCGATTCGTCTGGCTATGTCCGGCTTGTGGCCGGAAGTCCCCTACCAATATTGTCAATACCATTATCTTAAAGATATAGCCAAGCCTGTCGTGGATTTGGACCGCAAACTGAAGACGAGCATTAAGAAAAACTTGCGTGGAATTCGCCAATTGGAAAAGCAGATTCAACCTGAGGATTCCGAAGATGCCGCCATTGCTAAAGATTATCTAGCCGCAGTGCGTTCCGTTTTGCTCGAAGATGGGAACCCGCCTTTGGATCTCCCAGGTATTCGGGTGTATGAAGAAGCCTCAGCGATTCGGAACTCGCTTCAACGAAGCGCTAAAAAAGGGGGTTCGCCTACAGCCAAAAACTTCTAAAATTGTTTGAGAAACTGGATGACTTCCGTCCTCTCTACAAAAAGGTGAAGCGCTGGTTAAAGCCTCTTCAAGATGCCGCACATATTTTGAATGCCCCGGCGGAGCATACTGCCGACTGCGTTCGTGTGCAAATGCAGTGGTTGCTCACCGAAATGAAGCAGACCTTCATCCGAAAAGAAGACGCGGAAATGGTAGAAAACTTTAAAAAATACACCACTGGATTCTCAGAAGGCTTGTTTGCTTGTTACGATACAGCGTATTTACCAAGAACCAACAACGACCATGAACGATTCTTCCGCCGGACCAAGACACGCCACCGTCGAATGACTGGACTACGCAGTTGGAATCGCTACATCTGGCGCAGTGGAGAATTTGTCATCTGGGTAGATGACGCCTTGAAGCAAGAGAACCTGCTGAAGCGGCTGAGCAGTGGTAGGCGGTCTTGCTGGACTTGCTTGCGTACGTTCATTAGGAGCCAAGGTTTGGATCTCACCATTTATCTCTACAGAAAGGGATGTAACATTTGTCATTTCTCCTTGTGTAATATACAACCTATCAGTAGTTGCCTTTAAGTAAAGTCCAAACATAACATCTTTTAAAGTAATATTGTTAGGGTAAGTTTTATATGTAATCCAAGCATCCTTAGGCGTGTATATAAACAACAAAAAAATCATCCCGAACGTAATGATTACTAGTAATATGTAAGGCAATATCCTACTAATCAATTTCACCTTGCGCTTCTTCGGCTTAAGGTAATCATCTATTATAGCATCAAGACTCATGTATAACCTCACACTGATCAATTTATAAGAATCAGATTTATGGTATCGTAATTTTGGAAAAATTGATATGCTATCACATTAATAGGGAGAACGTTTGTACATTGGTTTGTCGTTACCTACTAATTTCAAAAAACTCATTCGAAAGCTTAGTATATAATCCCACTCCTTCCAATCGTGGCTCAACGATTCTTTTCTCCTTTTCCACCCGCCTATTCCTATGTGCATCATGGATGAATATGTCGATCAGCGATTTGAAACTTAATATAACTGTCATAGCCATTAGTATCTCATTACTTTCCGGTAAAAATGGTCTATGTGGGCTAGAGGGATTGCTTAAAGGAGCAGTAAATTTATGCTTCCTCGCTACTCTGGGTGGGGTAAATAGACAGCGATTTTATATGGAGAGACGGGCATGATAAGATGGTTAGCAACGCGAATTCCTTTCCCTTCGCGGCTTTCGCGAGTACTCATGCCCCCAGAGGCTCCATGTCAAATCGCTCTATTATGCCTCTCAAATCTAGGGGGCTAAATAGAGAACAAGACATGTCCCATACGATTAAATTAACACAACAGAGCCATTGGAACAATCTTTTTAAGCAGTGGAAGCTCCCGCTATATTTTACTAAACCCGCGCTCCATCACATCAAGTACTTCGTGGATGGCATGCTTTCTACTGGATTTACGGGCACCTTAACCGACATTCATCGGGAAAGCTTGCAGGATCGAGATCGCAGAACCCTGAGTCATTTCTTATCTCACGGTCACTGGAACACTCCCTACCTTAAACGTATCGTCAACGTGTAGCTTTTCAGCAGGTTAAGGAGAGCGCTCAGCAGCATCACAGCCCGATTTTTGTGATCCTGGACGATACCGTGTGTGAAAAAACCAAGCCTTCGTCACAGGCTACGCATACGATGCAAGGAGCTTCGTTTCAGCATTCTCATCTCAAGGGCCGACATGTATATGGGCATGCCGTTGTTCAAGCCCTGCTCCGTTCGGGTGATCAGGTATATCCATTTGCTATGGAACGTTATGACCCGGAAGGAAAGAGCAAAATTGCCCTGGCTTGCGAGATGATCCAGGCCGTCCCGATGTCCACGTGCCGGACTTACGTGCTGATGGACTCGTGGTATCCGTCGTCTTCGGTGCTTCAAACGAGTGCCGAGCGAGGCTTTCATGTCATTAGTGGTTTGAAAACCAACCGTATTTTCTATCCACAAGGCATTCGGCAATCGCTCAAAAGCTTTGCTTCCTACATCTCGAAATCGGATACCGATCTGGTGACCATCGGCTCCTCCGCTTATCGGGTATATCGCTATGAGAAAGCTCAATCTCTTGGAAAACGCCGCACTGCTGCTGTGTTGGAAAGAGGGGGAAGGTTTTGACCCCAAACCAATGAAGGCTTTTCTAAGCACGGAAGTTTCACTGACAAATGAAGAAATTCTAAGCTACTACAGCAAGCGTTGGGCGATTGAAACGTACTTTCGAACCGCCAAAGTCCATCTGGCAATGGATCGCTACCAGGTTCGATCCGCTAAGGCCATTGACCGTTACTTGACCCTACTGATGTTTGCTTCGATGTGCTGCATCTATGATGGCCAAGGAAGCAAGGAAGCTTGATCGATGGGTTACATCGCTACCGCTTACAGAAAAAACAGGACATGATTGAATATATCTACGACCAAGCTCAATCCGGGGCTACATTAGCCCAAATTAAAACGCAGCTCAGAGCGGCATAGGGATACTGTCAGCTTTTTTAGCTTCCAAATTATTGAAGTGATTATTGGCAAGTACAGTTAATAATACTGTTTCTAGAAGATTGAACTTGGACAACGGGATCCTACTATAATACGTATTAATCGTCATCAATCAAACAGACCTATCGTTTCCCAGTAAAGTATTTCTTCCTCGAGAAATTTCACTTCCGCTCGAGTAAAGGATCATACAGGTTTCTACTCATTCGTTTATCCATCCTCCTTTTTATTATCCTCTGATTGATGACTTTAAAAAATGTTCATATGTAATGTTTAAAGGATGTAAAGCTTTTGTTTATGTTAAAAAGCAGAAAGGTAACGGGAAAGTGCTATCTTATCTATCCAAGTTGGGTCACTTAAAAAATCTAAATATTGCATTTTTTACAAATAAATATTAGAATATAAATAAACAAGCATTTCCCACTCATGTTGAAATATATGGATAAGAATTTATTTCGTGAAAGGAGCTCTAATAATGAAAACATTACCTCTTTGCGATCCTCTAATTTCGAACTATCCTCAACATGCCTTCTACCTATCAATTATTTCTGACAATAAGGATTGCCAACCGTGGATTTATTCCAACTATACGAATCTGTTTTTGTCTGACTGGAAAAACGATGAGATTTTTCTGGATTTCTATGTGCAGACACCCGAACACCACTTTAATCCCTGGTTTAAGGATTCACAACGACTGCACCGTGATCTCATTCTGGGCTCTATTCCGAATCTAGTATCGTTCATTAGGAGTCAGATCGACTCGGGGAACTACGTTTGGACGCACGTTGATGAATACTTTATCCCAGATACGCCTTCCTATCATACCCGGCGGTTCGCTCATGCGGTTCTGATCTACGGATACGACGACTCAACTCGGGAGTTCCAGCTTGCCGGATTTTTCAAGTACCGTAGCTATTCTCGAACAACCGTCCCATACGATGACTTGAAGACGGCGTTCGAGCATTGCGATATCTATGATGATTATCTTAACTATACTCATTTGCTAAAGATCAACCCGGAGTACCACAACAACAAAATCTATGAATTCGACCTCTCGTACTTTGCAGAATGCATGGAAAACTATTATACCTCTATTAATGAGACTGAAAATTATAAAAGCTTCTACACGCCAAAGCTGTACTCGGATCGGACCTTTGGTCTGGATATTTATAACAAATTAACAATGTATTTTGAGTTGATGCTTTCCAAGCAGCGAACCATTGATACACGTTTGCTGTACACGCTTAGAGAACATAAAAAATTCATGAATCTGAAAATTAAATATATTGAACAAGAAGGACACTATCGTTTCCCCGCAGTTTTTAAGGATAACTATACCCGAGTTGAAAAAGAAACAACGATTATGCTTAACCAGTTTTTGAAATACGGGATAACCCAATGCGAGGATAATATTATCAAATTGATTGGCAGGCTAGGTTTCCTGTATCAACTGGAAAATGAAACGCTTGAACTGCTGCTGAGTGATTTCAGCAAGCAGGGCATCACAGGGGTAAGACTTCGTTAAGCCGGAGCTGATGGCAGAAGGTTCGTTTGGTGGCCTTCTCTGTTCAACTCCTGGCTACTGACCATTTGCTGGTATAGCGCCCCTCGATTCATAAGTTGATCGTGAGTTCCAGATTCAACCATCTCCCCGTTATGCATGACCAAAGTCAAATCCGAATTCTGTATAGTTGACAGGCGATGGGCAATGACAATCGTTGTTTTTCCTTTACGATAACGGTCAACTGCTTGCTGCAGCTGCCTCTCTGTTTCATGTCCAGCGCAGAGGTAGCTTCATCTAGAATCAGGATTTCTCTGTTCTGAATTAAGGCTCTGGCTATGGAGAGCCGCTGACGTTGACCTCCCGACAGTGTCACCCCTCGAATCACCAATAGCTGTATCGTATCCGTCCGGCAGACCCATAATATATTCATCGATTTGCGCCGCCTTGCAGGCCGCTCTCATTGTGTTTGTATTGTTCTGCTCATCTAATCCCATTAGTAGGTTGTTCCGGATGGTATCCGGAAAAAAATATGGTTCCTGGAACACGATTCCGATCCTCTGTGTCCAATCAACTCGGCGCACCCGTTGGAGCGGACTACCATTCACCAGTATGCTGCCGGCTTTCGGTTCGAAATTACGAATCAGCAGTTGAGCAATGCTCGATTTTCCAGAACCACTGGTACCTACAATGCCAATTTTAAGTCCCATGGGAAACTCAAAACTTAGATTTTTAAGTACGGCGCTGCCCCCTGGCTCGTAGCTAAAATCAATATTGTTGAAAGAAATTCTCTGCAACGGAGTCGGAACCGGCTCGTTTCCTTCGTCGCTCTGCTCCCCTTCCATCACATTGCGTAGCCTTTCCAAGCTGGCACTACCTGCCGACCAATCCACCATATACGCTTTTGAGCATGTGTCAACGTATAGTATCTTTTCAATTGATCAATATTGTCATAGGATTTCTCCAACTTTACGAACCTCCTATAGAAATCTGTAAACTCTCATAAGTCCCGTGGAATCGACTCCGCGGAGCCGATGATGGTCAAGAATTAAAGATAACTTGGATTGTCACATAAAAACAAAATTTTTTAAGGGCTTCATAGCGATACTGGGCAGACGTCATTTAGCCTAAAGTTCCGTGAATACGATGTTTATTAAACCAATGCAATTGACTTTCATAGGTACGCCACACTGGAACACTATCTTTTCAGAGCAATACCCCCCAGGAGATTCGAAGAAATCAGATACTGCGGTTACAACTTTTAAAGCTTGCTGTTTGGTGAAGTAGGGCTTTTCCCATCCGTCCCAACGCTCGCCTAACGTAAATCCTTGAAACGTTTTGTTCCCTATTTTATAAATTGAAAAATAGGTTGATTTTGCGTTTTGGGGTTGGATTGTACATCTTTGGTATTTTTCAAGCTTACCTTTGAAATCATTTATTTGTTCATCCAGTGACTTTTTAAATAGATCAAAACCTGCAAAAATGTCATTGAATTCGTTTGTATCATCCCCATCTATGGCGTTAGAAATGTTCTCCATAGAGTTTAGCAAGTTAGATAATAGAGTGTAATATTGTTCCATTAAAAGTCTTCTCCTAACACGTATTCAATGTCTTTCAATTTGCTACAAAGAGCATTCTCGACAGCCTCATTAATTTCAGCTTCTGAAAACCCCTCTTTCTGAAGTCTACTTCGTATCTGCTTAATAATAGATTGCTGGATGGATTCATCTAGCTGAATTACATATAGTCTTTTGTCAATCATGTTAATTACACTCCCCACATGCGGACTTGTTTCCACAATTGGTTAGCAATTGCTTTAATTCTTCTACTCCCGTGGACTCTATGACATTCCCTCGTACAAATCACCCCTTCTATTGAACCCTACAAATTGTACGGGCTTTAAGTGCCCCACTCTGCTTATGTGAACGCAAAAAAGGAGACTCTATGAGTGTTCAGTGGGAACACAAATAAAAGTCTCCAAAAGGTTCATTCATAATGCCACAGCTAAGCAGCGCCTTCTCTTTATCGCAACGTTATATTGAGCGAAAAAGATAATCAAATTTCCTTGTAATAAAAAAATTATACAACATAAATAAACTCCAATTCAATAACTGGACTGTCATTTTACCATACTAATGATGCATCAACCTTTTCAATTACTTGATCTTAAGTTTCACATTAAAGTTCGGAATATACCTATACCTTTTGAAAACTGTAAAAAATAATTTACTTGTTTGGTTATAAAATGCCCCTTATGTGGTATAATGAATACATAAATAGAGTATATTAAAAAAAGCCACGATGTCTCACCATCGTGACTTAACAAAGGCCAGTGGGCGACCACGGCGAATCTCAATTAGTTAATTGAAAAACCACCGGATAGAGGTGCCAACCTATCGCCGGTGGTTTTTCTTAGCTTTACGTGACTTCTTCTGTCCGTATAACAACGTCTTCAGGCCAGCAACTATACCGACCAACTTCAACATAACGTCCAGAATCTTCACGATTAAGTCAAGTGACACAGCGTCACCCCCTCTCAGGGCAGCTTCGCCATGTCATTCCCACCGGTTACTTTGTTTCCTCAATTATAATATGATTCCCTCTAGTATCTACTATTAATTTCTAATGATGTCCTTATTATTGAATGCTTATATTTTCTAACTACACATAGTGTTATAGGATGCTGAGCCTTTTCTTGGTCACTATATAGCCAGCCCTCGTCCTCTCTTATTGTGATTTCCCCATTGGCCATTCCAATGGCGTGTTATCCTCGTTTTTAGGAAACGTTTCGTACGAGCAGCTGCGCTGGCTTGTTATGCGAGACGACTCTCGCTAAGAATCAAGCATTCTTAAGTTTTCTGAGGATGTTTTATTTTCCCGCAGAATATAATTACCTTCTCAAGCGCTTCTAAGGATTGTACCAGGTCACTCTTGCTCTTCCCTGTTTTAATTTCAAGCTCTACCAATGAGGGCAAATGCCCATGTTGTGTTGAATAGTCAAATAGGATTTGGAGTAACTCAAGATCAGATATCACGCTGATCCCCCCTTTACGATGTATCAATTATAAGGGAACGTAAGTTCGTTTTCAATAAATAAAAAATCCTTGCCCGTTATTTTGCTGGTCAAGGATACAATTCTTTAAGCTTATAGTTCACTTAGAGTTAAGATGGACTTCTTCAATCAAACCTGCGTCTGTAGATCGAACATTGCCTACAGCTTTAGAAACCGGATACGAGTTCATTAATCCAGCAGGATATGGCCGAAGCAATCCTAATACATGTTCTGTTTTTGTTACACCAGGGTCCAGCCACTCATCTACCGCATCTTTCTCCAAAATCACCGGCATGCGATCATGAACAGATTGTACTAGTTCATTGGGCTGGGTTGTTATAATGGTGCAGCTACGAAGTATGTCTCCTTTAGAGTCCGTCCATTCGTCATATAGGCCAGCAAAGCCAAAAACCCCTTGTTCTTTAAGAACAAAACGATAAGGCTGCTTTCCATCATCTAACCTCAACCATTCATAAAAATTGTAAGATTAATTTAGTTAATTGTTGAACCGAACAAGAAATGAAGGCAATAACATAGAATGTATCACATTTTATAGTATTAAATATTCGCGTTTAAGACGATATATTTGTATACCAGGTTTGTTGTTATGGAGGGGAAAGGATTGTGGGATCGATATCGCTTTTTTCAGTGTCCTTCGCATATTGAAAGTAAATACAATTTATTGGTGTTTGATTCTAGTGGATCACCATTCATTCCGCTAACTGAGTATTACCATGATCAAAAAGGTATGATAGCAGGCTCATCTGTAACTAATTATCTAAACATTCTGCTGCCATTCTTTTATTGGATGGATGTAAGCAGTAACTATCAGGGCTCAAGAGTATCTTGGAACATGCCACCGGAAGCAATAAGAGTTGCTGTAAGTGATTATCTAAAAGAAAAAATGTATTGCAAGGTCCGTCACTGGAGTTCGTTTGAGTTGGTAAAGCAAACACCAAAAAGCCCCGATACTATAAACAGGTTTCTAGCGGCACTTAAATCGTTCTATAAGTCAATGATTCGACTTGATTACTATTCACATTCAAATCCATTAATTGATGGTCACTCGGAAAACATACATACTGTTCATGGATTTCGGAATGGACGTCCCCGAATGCCATTGGTAGCTGGTACTGAACCACCAATTAGAACCTCTTATCGGCGACAAACTGATTCGTATTTCAAAATAACTCAGAATGAATGGCTACCTATGATAATAGATGATGTTTCCTTGCCTTCACAGGTATACCATGCGGCAGATAAAGCAAAATTGCAGCTTAGAGATCGAATAATAATTCGTATGCTATTTGAAACGGGTGCTAGAGCCAGTGAAGTTATTACAGTTACAATAGGTGATTTTCGAGCGCGTCGGTCTATTAGAGAAATTGCTACGTTTAACAAAGGTAGCAACGGCATAAGAACAAAGTTTTTATTGTTCAGTAATGATACCTATATTTTGTTAATGAAATATTTGAAAAACGAGAGGATTAAACATGACCCACTTGGTTTGCCGTATGATAAGTTGCCTGACGATGCACCTCTATTTATAAGCAACAGAGGCACTCCCTATAGTTATCATGCTTGGTATGCTCATTGGAAAAAAGCTGTACAGCATAGTGTATTAAAAATAAATCCACACAAGACTAGGCATTGGTATGTAACCAATGTCATGAGGACGATCTATGAAACCTCCACTAATGAAAGTGAAAGAATAATCCGGATAAAGGAATTTGTTAGATATATGAGGTGGCGCAGTAAGGAAACTTTAGCAGTATACGAACATTTTTTTGATGAAAAGAGACAACTAGAGTTAATTAACGAAGTCCATGAGAACATGCTACAGGTCGAGAAAGAAATCTACGTTAATGGAGTAAGCAATTTGAAACAAACCCACTACAAGATACAACATAAACTACAGGAGATAGTCATTGAAGACAGCGAAATTCTTGGGTTTTTCGAAGGGTTGGAGTGAGTATGAATATTTATGTTAATGAATTGTGGAGTTCATGGTTCGATAAAATTAAATCTAAAGTTGCCGATGAGATCTTGAATCTCACCGATGATCATGGAAACTCAGCATGGCAGTGTGTTCATCATAATTGTTTGGCCTATTTTGTAAGAAACTGTTTTGATAAGCCATGGACTAATCATATGGCTTTACTGATTTTGACAAGAGCTCAGTACCAATACGATCCAAATACGATTTTAGGTACTGTTCGGGAGTTATCTCCAAGACTAAATGATTTTTTTAATCATTTTGGCCTTGAAACAATGGACGATTTTCTTCCCGATGTCCACATCTATCAATACCTAACTTTAAAGGTTTTTGAGGATCACACCAATGCTAAAAGGGCAAAATTCGCTAGTATATATAACTCTTCTGTACGAGTTTCTCATGAATGGGTCCGCAATAAGTGTCAAAGAGATAAAGCAGAAAAATTGTTTCCATTTCTGCTTCCAAAATTCTCTTACCTAGCTCGTGAAATTAAGGTTTGGAGAGATGCTCGTGCAGAAGCAGAAGCTACCAGGAAGTCTGAGACAGATGCAATAGTTCCATACTATCCAGAGCTTAGAGCAGAAGCACACATGCGCTGGAACCTAATAAACCGTCTTCGAAAACAATATGAGAGGACTCTTTCTTACATGAAAGATAACAACCTTGTACCTCCCTTCGAGTTCAGTTATCTAGAAAATATCAATGAGAAGGCAGGTTATGCTGAACGATTTACCTTTTGTATTTGGGATAAGAAATCGTTCGTACTTGCTAATCAAGATAAATTTGAAGCTTCAACCATTCGAAGATACAGACGTAAGTCAGACTCTCATGATTATTTTCTTGGATTTGTAAAAAGCGTAGTTATCACTCAAGATGAAACCGAGACAACGATTAGCCCCACAGGATTATGGTTTGAAGAATTACTAAGGCTCGGGTTAATAGGTGGATGGGCAACTAATGCTGATACAAACATTAAAATGAGGAAAGCCAGAAAGGAGTACCTTTTGCAATGGGGTTACGGCGATGAAAAAAATATTAATTCAGTTCCGCGGCCATTTGTTACAGAGGCAAAAGGTGTACTAACACAGGGGACTTTTGTTGTTAAAATGCAATCAAAAGTGAAAAGTACCATCTTTAAACTGGAACCACTATTTTCTGCTGCAACCTTTGGCTTAGCAGTCATTGATATTATTACAACTACAGGAGCTAGAATAAGTGAAGTGCTTCAAATCAAAAATACGAAGGATTGCTTCATTGTCAAAAATATTATTGATGGTGATCAACGTACTACAAGGTATCTTTTCAGAGTTATTCCCAAAGGACGAACTGAACCGGAGAATTTCTACTTATCTAAGGAATCAGTACAAGTAATTGTTGAACTTAAAAACATGCTTACTAGGCATTATCCTAATGGCCAGATACCAAAAATTAAATTCAAGGGAATTACAGGTCAACTTTTAGATAATGAGTCTCCCTATCTATTTCAATACAACTATAAAGGCCTCAATAGGCAAGATGTAACTGCTTGTATGCGATTTTTAACCCACGGGATGTTATTTCAAGACCAAGCTGGTAATCCTGTAAATCTTAAACCACACTTACTTCGTCATGCTTTTGCAAATCATCTACAACAGGTACAAAAGATCCCCATAGATATCATTGCGTCGATATTGCATCAAAAGGAACTCAAAATTACTGATTATTATGCTGAACCAACTGATTCCCAAGTGGCAATTAAAACACATGAATTTCAAGAGATAATGGCCAGCTATCTTGAAATTGATTCTTCTGTATTACGTGGCCCGAAAGAGCTAATTGATGCTTTGAAGGATGCTAAAGAAAAAGTGGGAGTTTACACACAGGCACTTGGAGGAAGTTGCTCGATCGATGCTATATGTCCTGTCAAGATGGCTTGTGTAGGTTGTGGCGCAAAGATACCTGAACCAGAAAAGAAACAAGAATTGATTGTGTATAAAAGATGGGCAGAGCAAAGTGTGAAGTTGTGGGAAGATCAGAAGCAGCCTCTTGAAGCTAACAAAATGAAAATTGCAATGCGAAACGCAGAGAAAGAACTATACGAGATTGGATTAATTGAGAAGTTCAGAAAGGATGAGCTATATGAGCCCCAACTCCAATACGGATCGAACATACCAACAACGTCCCTGGCTACAAAGCGCAAGAGAAAAACGGGCAATGAGGACAATTAACTTGGGAATGAGGTCTATTGATCATCTTTTATCTGAGTCTGTGGATGTTACGTTTTCTAATATAGCTAGAAAGTCAAAAGCTATTGATCCAGAAGGGAGAGGAATCCACCAAAACACCATTCGAACAAATACAGAACTTTATGAATACTACAAAAAAAACAGCAAGACATACAAAAAAGCAAAAAACACACGGAGAAAAAAAGAAGTAACCGAGGATTTTTCTAAGACCGATTTTTCACACATAAAATTAGATAGAGATCTGCAAACTGTGCGCATTCGCTATAAACAAATGACAAAGGCACAATTAATTGACCGCCTAATCAGTGCCGAACAGTATATTGCTAATTCCAATAATGTATGGTTAATAAAACAATTTGAATCATTCCCGATCACTTAGAAATTTCTTTTAAAAGGGGGGATACCAGCAAAACTCTCACCAACCGCAAAGTAAATGGATATATATGTGAATTTCACACTCAGAGTCTCATACTGCGAAAATATACGCCAAAGCCTATGATTATGTCTACCGGCTTGGCGTTTTCTTTAAACAATACCTACGTTTTAGTCTGATCATTGAAATAGAAAAAGCAGCAGCTAACGTGAAAATAAAGTTCTGACTTTCAGCTTCCTTCTTTAACTATTTCATACCCACTTTTTATACATTCTCATCTCATCGCAAAAAAATACGCTACGAGCAAAATCCCAACACACCACGCAAGAGCAACTCATATATCATTGTCCACCGGCTGATCTGACAGTAGCGCCCGAATGGCTTCCACTAACGCGGTCCTCGACTGGTTTTCGGCAAAGGTGTGAACGACTCATGGCATCGACTCGGTCGGCACAAACTCCGAGCTGATAAACAGCAGGAAGAAAATCGGATAGGGAAAGGCACTTGCGCCATCCACTGAATTGGCGGACAGTCGGGCAATCGCCGCTAAGTTAACGCCAGTGTAAACAGCATGAGTATGCCGGCTACTGCAAGCCATGACCGTAGCCCCGACGACGAACGAAAGCCCATAATCAACGCTACTGAATGATGAGAGAACCGATATGGCGTTGGATACCAGCGAGGTCAGTACATGCCCCCACAGTAAGGTGGAACGTGAAATCGGCATGGAGTGAAACCGCTCGCGAATATGCCCCGTTGCACATCGGTAAACAGGTGGAAAGCCGTGTAGGATATACCGCTAGCAACGGCAATAAGGAGTATACCTGGCAACAGGTAATTCACATAGTTATCCGTTCCGGATTGAATTGCACCTCCGAACACATAGACGAACAGCAACATGAACGCGATCGCATGATGGTGACTGTGATAGTGGTGCCCATACAGCGGGTAATATGGAGCATGGAACGTCCAAGCATAACGCCCAGATCGCTAAAATAATGTTTCTTTATCTCCTTCACTTACTTCCCCTCCTTTTTGCCGACGATTGCGAGAAATATCTCCTCTAATGTCGACTGTTTTTCAACATACTCCACCTTTGCGTATGGAAACAGCTTTTTAGCTCCGAGAGCGTGCCGTTGGCAATAATCCTGCCCTCGTGGAAAATGGCTATTCGGAAGGCAAGCTGCTCGGCTTCCTCCAAATACTGCGTGGTCAGGAGTATCGTCGTGCCGCCGTCGGAGCTTTGAATCAGGTAACTCACGGTAGAATACACGCTCCTAATGTTTCTGAATCTCATAATCCCTAACAATTTTATAGGGGTAGTGTCACATGCCCATCAAGCTAACAAAGTAAATTACTAGATACAAAATGATCCTTGTTTCAAAACTAGCAAGTGATAGAAAAGTAGGCATGCTAAAGAAGCCTATTAAAACGCAATTTTCTCGCTAGGCAGCTTGTCTATGCTTCACCGTCGTTTTATACACAATCCCTAGAATATCAAAGACGGTCATCTTCTTATATCTATGACATTTACGACCGTTCTTTTTAAGCAGCTTATAAAGGCGATGCAGAATTTTCAAAAGTTCCTCTGTTCCAACGGCTATCGCTTGAAACAGTAATGGAAAATAGTCTTTAATCATATAAATCGCTTTGTATTCACTCAGCTCCTGCTTTTTCTTTTCAAGCAGAAATTGTCGCATTTGAAACATTGTAGAAGAACAGAGGAGAATGCCGATGAGTTGTCCATATAAATGGCACTCTAGGCGTTCTCTTTTAATATTTTTACATTCATCAATTTCAAAGAATGACTTCCACGTTTTAAACAAAATCTCAATCTTTCACGCCTGCCGTATTACTACTCCCACCTGAACCTTGATAGTCAGTGGCGAAATGATCAGGCAGTTGAAACACCGTCGCATCTAAAATACGGATACGGTTGAAAGTAGAGATCATGTGTACAGAAAGAGAGTGATTTGAACAGAGTTTTTGTGTGAGAAGAGAAGTAAAGACTTCTCGAAGAAATGCGACAGCCGCTGGATTAAAGCGTTGATTCAGTCCTTCTGAACTCATCAGTACCCCAGTGGAAGCCTCTAACTGACTGCACAATTGTGTAAGTGATGTGCTAGCTATTTCTTGACTGAGCCATACGCAAAGGGCAATGAGTTCGTTTGCTTGATACTTACTAGATCGCTGTACAAAGCCAACTTGTTTGGCGATATCTTGTAGGACTACTGGAGATAAAAAGTATTGTAGCTCTTGTGCGAAAAGATTCAGTTCATTTGAAATGATAGGATTCATCAAAAACGTCATCCTTTTTGTATATTTCTACAAAAAGAATAGCGTTTTTTTCGTTATATAGATACAAATTCGTCTTAACTTGATGACGATGTGGTGGGACCCCCATATAAAGTTTCTGGGACTGTTCACTTATGTTAGTTAGAAGTATGCCCAGAATTAGCGGTAAGTCTACTTGACCTTTATTTTATTGTCCAGTTAAGTGTAGCCGATTCATTATAAGGATTTTTTTCTTAGGCTAGCAAAAAAACGTTTAAAATACTCTTCTAATGCCACTTCACCCAACTTAGGCTTAAAATTCAAATCCTGTCTTGATGTAGTAAGGTCATAGTGTCTATTTATTCCACCATAATATAATTCTACTTGACTTCTAAGTAGTGATGGCTGATTATTCTTTTCCTTTGCTTCAAATTCAAGTTTATCAGCTAAATTTAACAACTGTTCTTTAGTATATTTTTGTGGTATCTCAAGATTAGGAATAAATTTTTTTGCAATTTTAATGATATCATCTGAAGTTACAGGCTCTTCATTAGCCAAGATATATCTTGTACCCCTTACACCTTTTTCTGCTGCAGCAATCATACCTTTCACAACATCAGTTACATCTATTGGCGTCATTTCACTTATATAGTTAACTTTCATCTTTCCTAAAAGAATACTATCGAAGGCCAGTATGGTTGGAGTTTTCTTTAAAAACTCTCCACCAATCATTGCACCAGGAAGAACGCTAACCATATCCAAATCATATTTTTCTGCCAGCTCCCAAGCTGTTCTTTCAGCTCGTGCTTTTGAATCAAAGTATGCATTTCCATGACTGTTTTCAAGCCATGTAGTTTCATCAATTTTACCCTTTAAGTTTGTCTTGTCCAATGACAATGCTGCTACGGAGCTTACATATACTATTTTTCTTACATTTGCTTCTTTAGCAGCCTCCATTATATTTTGAGTTGCCTCAACATTAGGAATAATTATCTCTTTTTCAGGATCTTGTGCCCAATGTTTAAATACAGCAGCTACTTGATATAAGGTATTCACTCCATCAAGTGCTTTATGAAGTGAGTCTTTATCCCTCAAATCGGCGTAGACGATCTCACAATCAAGGCCTATAAATGGTTCTTTGTCATTTAAATCTCGTACACTTGCTCTAACAGTTTCTCCTCTTTTTAATAATTCCCTTACCAAGTTGTTACCCAAATGACCATTTGCACCTGTTACCAAGGAAATTTTCTTCATAAATAAATCCTCCTAAATCAGTGATTACAACAGTTATCATAATGCGATAATAGCCTGTTGTAATTGACATATGTAAATTGCAATAAAAAAACACCAAATACTTTTATTTGATGTTTCCTAAAAACGTTTATTCTATTTTCATACTTCTCTTAATTCTACTAAGTGAGCTTGCTCTAATTCCAATATAAGAAGCAATATATGATTGATTTATTCTACTTTCTAAAGAAGAATACTCTCTTTTAAACTCCATGTACCTTTCCAGTGCATCTTTCATAAGTAACGCCTGTTCTCGATTTAGCATACCAACAAGAATCTTCTGAATATAATTAGTGAATATAACCTTCATTTGATTAGTTTTCTTCATACCTTGATCTATGGAATTATACGGAATAACTACGCAAATGCTGTCTTGCAGGCTTTCTACACTAAATCTAGCTTCTTCAACTCTTAATAAACCCTCTGCACAGGCAAATTCTGTTTCAGCTGCAAAACATTTTGTCACATCATTCCCTGCAGCACCTATATAATATCCTCTCATAATTCCTTTATGAATATAATACAGTGAAGAAACTCTTTGCCCCTGCCTTAAAACAATTGTACCCTTTGGTACCATCTTTATATCAGCTGTTGAATTAAATAAGTATTTTAAATCTTCTTCCAACTCCAGCTTCAAACCAGCTTCAATATAATCACTCGGCTTATTCAGCATAATTCATCACCTCTCTAAACATATAAGGCATATCCTTTATCCACAATTTACTATTATAGCATTTAACCATGTCAAGCAACATAATAGATTTACTTAAAAATTCAATACAATCAACGATTAGCACTTATTGGGGTAGCTACACACATCCATCAACTTAAGAAATTGGCTGTTACCCAAAACGAAAAAATGAATTTAATTTTCATAAATAACTATCAAGAGATAAAAATTTCGTTTTGGGGGTACTTCAAAATATTAGCTTGATGGGCATGGGGTAGCGTCAGGAAAATGCGGATTTACAACGTTAAGGTAATTCCAATAATAAAGCCCAATTTCTCAGTAATAAAAATTGAGAAATTGGGCTTTTTTCGTTAGTTCAGAAATGTGCTTTATTGTTGTTTAACCTATCATTAGAATAACGTTCTGACAGCTTCTTTTTGTGTGACTGAAACACTTCATCTAGAGAGATATTATACTTGTTTGCAATCACAATTAAATTCCCCAATACATCTCCTAATTCTTCAGTTAACTCTTGTTTATTTTCCGCATAAGATCCCTTAACTTCATCAGGCCTATCCCTACCTATCTCAAGGGCTCTTATTGCTCGTGCAACTTCGCCAGTTTCTTCTGCTAAAAAGCCGATACGAATAAAAATGTCTAACTCAGACCAACCCCTACTTTCATAATAATCCTTTACCCATTGTTGAAATTCAGTGACATTCATTTTATCTGACCTCCAATTCAATACCTTAAGTTTAACAAAAAACGAAAGTAATATATAATCTTTAATGGTGTTTATTTAGGAGGCGATATAATGGAAAAGTTAGCTGTATTTTGTGGGTCGAGTAATGGAGCATCTGATGTTTATATAGAAGGTGCAAAAAAACTTGGTAAAGAACTAGCTAAACGAAATATTGTACTTGTTTATGGTGGAGCGAGTGTTGGCGTTATGGGTGCTGTTGCGGATTCAGTTTTAGAAGAAGGAGGGTACGTAATTGGTGTTATGCCAAGTTTTCTAGAAAATAGAGAGATATCCCATAAGAACTTGTCAGAGCTAATCATCGTAGATTCTATGCATGAGAGAAAAGCTAAAATGGCAGATCTGGCAGATGGATTTATAGCTTTACCTGGTGGGCCAGGAACTTTAGAAGAGTTCTTTGAGATTTTTACGTGGGCTCAATTAGGACTTCATAATAAACCATGTGGTCTTTTAAATATAAATCATTATTATGATCCTCTTATCGCGTTATTTAATCACATGTCGGAGGAACAATTTTTACATGAAAAGTACCGTAATATGGCATTAGTTGACAGTGAACCTAAAGGGATACTTGATAAATTCAAAATATATGAAGCACCAACTGTAAAAACTTACCTTGCTGAAAAACAGATCAGATAGTTAAAAAAACAGACCGAGTCATTTCCCTTGGTCTGTTTCCCTATTTAAAATGAGCTTTTCCTTAAATCCATTTTTCCTATTCTGTCCAAAAAGTAATGACACACCTAAAGGGGTACCGCCAACAAAGTGCAGATTTTGTACGCTAAGCCTTAATTGTCGAAAAAACGCCAAGAATCTTGTACGCTAAGGATTACCGGCTTCGATTTTCCCTTGAATAAGTGGTAACAATGTGTTTAAGCTGGCATTTCGTTTTTTGATCGAATGTGTACTCACCAAGAAAGTTGATATGTTCCCAACCCAAAGGCGAAATGTGGCTTAATAGATTTTCCTGAAGCGATCCTTTTTGCTTCAAGACCTTCGTTGCTTCTGTAAGATAAACCGTATTCCAGACACTAATTGCGTTGATGAAGAATATTCAATGCGCTGGCCCGTTGTAGCTGATCTAGCAAGGCACGCTCGCGTAATTCTCCGCGTTTTCCAAAATAGAGTGCTCTGGCTAGAGCGTTCATTGCCTCGCCTTTATTTAGACCGCGCTGGATGCGACGACGCATCGATTCGCTAGAGATGTAATCCAAAATGAAGATTGTCTTTTCGATCCGTCCCATTTCCGTAGAGCTTGTAGCTAAACTATTTTGTCTAGCATAAGATCCAAGCTTCCCCATGATAAGAGATCCTGAAACTTTCCCTTCCCGAATATACGGTATTCACGCGAAGAGAAATTACGATAACCATATTCCTGACGGATCTCTTCCAGATGTTCGCGCCTGGTTGGGTCTCGCTGGGCATACAAAGGGTAGATTTCCAGATCAACATCAATTTGCTCGGCTATGTAACGTAAGACAGTCTCAGGAATATCTTTCACATCAGACAACGACAAACCAGGATACCGTAGAGTACATAACTGTACAGCGAAGCCCAAGCGATTATGACTTCTACGGTGCCTGTTAATGATTTCAATGTCATGTTTTGAAAAAGTATAGTAAGTAGCTAGTTCCCATTCACTCATGTCTGGACTAATCCTCATGAGCTCATTTCTTTCGTCTGGTGTTAGTAATTCTCTTCCTCTAACCGGCATAAACTGCTCATCCTTTTAGATTATTGCCAAGCTATTTTTTCTACTTCGGATTGCAAATCAGCGCGTGTTGCTTTGACATAAATCATGGTTGTATCTAAGCTGTCGTGCCCCATAATTTGCGCTAACCGATGTAATGGAGTGTTGTCGGCTATGTCATAGCCGAATCGATGGCGTAAATCGTGAGCACTCAATCCTTCTAAGCGAGCTAATTTTATGTATTTTTGAATGAGGTGTCGTAAAGCACGTTCAGTTAAACGATCACCAGTTTTTTTTGAAGGGAATAGATACGGGCTATCTGGAGACAAGTCCGCCAAATACTTTTCCAAGATGGCCCGGCAGGTTGAATTCAGCGGTACTTCTCGTTGCTTGTTTCGTTTTCCTGATCGAACCGTAACTTGACCACTTCGTTTTCCAATGATCACATCACCAGGTGCAAGATCACAGATAACCATCGTTCGTAGTCCCGTATGCATCATCAAAGTAATAATCGTTTGATCTCGAATCGATCCACTATGTTCCACAGCAGCAATGAGAGCTGCTTCTTCTCTTTCGGTCATCTGCAGTGGGCTTGCCTTAGTGGGCTTCAGCTCAAGATTTAATTCGCCGCGATCCGTCCAAACCGGTCAAGTTGGTACCAGAAGAAATGGGGTACCGCCAGCAAATCGGAAAAAAACCACGTTAAGCAAATTTCGACAAAGAAAAGACCGATTTTGACCACGTTAAGGCTAAATCGGCTGTTTCATTTCAAACTTAGTTGTGTGGAATTTATTCATGCAAAATGTTCCTACTCTTATATTAGAGACAAACGATTTCCCCTTAATACGTTCGTGTTTATACCACTCTTTTATTGTAGGTCTACTTACCAGTTTAACAAGCGCTTCATTTTCTGTTCTGTTTCTCCCTCTTGGCGAGGTTGGTAAATGGTTAATTTTAGTTCAGTTGCATCGTACACCTGAAGAGTAATATGATCCATAATCATTTCTCCAACTAAAGGATGCAGAAGTGTTTTTTTGCCACAAGGAGTACCTAGAACTTCATGCTTGGGCCACCAATTACGAAACTCAGGGCTCTTATTAGTAAGTTCTTTAATGATATCTTTAAACCACTCATCACCGACAAAACGTGTATATGCTAAACGAAATTGAGCAATCAAGCGTTGCGCATGATCTTCCCAATTAAGAAATAGCTCTCGGTATTCTTTAGATGCAAAGCAACGCCAGACTGCATTACGATCTCGATCATTCATTTTATTAAAGTCACCAAAAACCACGGTAGCAGCTTTATTCCAGCTTACTATGTTCAATTTTTCGTCTGTTACATAGGTAGGACAGTATTCTAATTGACTCAATAAATTTTTCAAGACGCTATTTACACTTTCAACGAGAGGTCTTCCTACCTTTGATAGCAATGGCTGATTTGCTAATAAAAATAGATGCTCTTTTTCCTCTTCATTTAGCCTGAATACACGCGAAATAGCCTCCAATACTTCTGAAGATACTTGTATATCCCGCCCTTGCTCTAACCATGTATACCAAGTTATTCCTATCCCTGCCAGCTGAGCTACTTCTTCTCGGCGCAGTCCCTCTGTTTTTCTACGTGGCCCAATAGGTAAACCAAAATCTTGAGGAGATAACCGTGCCCGTCGTGTCTTTAAAAAATCCCCTAGTTCTTTCCTTCTTTCTTTATCACTTAACATTTAACCTCTCCCCTTTATAAGTAGTAGTTTTAATAATAGTATAAACACACTCCTATTCTCATTATAAACCTTTATCTATTCTAATACATGAAGGAGGTGAGTTTAATGGTTTTCAAAAATAGGGCTGAGGCTTTTCCTATACTTACGAAAGGATTAGTTCTCCTAATGGCTGCAGCATGTGGTTTTACAGTAGCTAATGTCTATTTAAATCAAACGCTCTTAGTCAGTATGGCAAATACTTTTCACATTTCTGAAACCAATATAGGAATTGTAGCAACTTTAACTCAAGTGGGATATGCTTTGGGAAATCTTTTATTGGTACCATTAGGTGACATTTTTGAACGAAGAAAATTGATCCTAAGTTTATTATCTATTGTATGTATTATTTTAGCTGCAACTGCTTTATCAATGAATGTAACATGGCTGATTGCAGCAAACTTAATTCTTGGATTTGTTACCATTGTCCCTCAAATTATTGTTCCTCTTGCTGCTAATTTAGCTTCAGAAGATAACAGAGGAAAAGTGTTAGGGAATGTTGCCATTGGCTTAGTGTGTGGGATTTTAGGTGCTCGATTAATCAGTGGTTTTGTAGATTCACATTTTGGATGGAGATCTATGTATTGGGCTTCTTTTGCTGGCACAATTATAATGATCATTTTAATTGCAATGTATCTTCCAAAAAGCAAAGGAAATTATGCAATACAGTATAAAAAATTACTTACATCTTTAGGCCCGTTATTTTTAAAGGAAAAAGTGTTGCAAAAAGCTTGCCTTAGTCAAGGAATGATGTTTGGTTCCTTTAGTGCCTTCTGGACAACACTTGTTTTTTTATTAAATACTTCTCCGTATTCTTATGGGAGTACCGTGGCAGGGTTAATAGGTTTAGTGGGAATAGCTGGAGCCTTTGCAACTCCTATTATTGGCCGGGTGATTGATAAAAAAGGGCCAAAATTTGCCAATACTTTATGTATGTTTATTTCTTTAATCGCTTTTCTAATCTTAATATTCTTAGGATATTGGCTACTAGGATTAATTCTTGGTGCACTATTAGTAACAGTTGGCACGCAAGCAAATCAAGTTGCTTGTCAAGCTACTATCTTTCAACTATCTCCCGAAAAGAGAAGCAGATTAAATGGATTATACATGGTATCTACATTCTTAGGTGGATCTTTAGGATCATATTTAGGTGTACTTGCTTGGAGCAAATGGCATTGGTATGGAGTATGTACAGTTGGGATACTCATGATAGGTATTGCTTTTAGTTCCTTATTTAGCTTTCCTAAACAAGAAAAAAAAGTAAAAAATAGAGGATTCGAGAAAGGAAGTCATGTCTAATGTCTGCAAATACAGAAAACTATAAAAAAGGATTGGAAGTATTATCAAAAATAGATCCGGACAACTATCAAAATATCGTGAATAGTTTTAAAGATTCAGTAGCACCTGACTTAGGAACTTTGGCCGTGGAATTTAATTACGGTCAAATTTTTTCTAGACCAGGATTAGATTTAAAATCTCGCCTTCTTGCAACAGTTGCTGGTCTAACTGCTTTAGGAAATACGGAACAATTAAAGTTTTATATTAACGGAGCTTTAAATGTTGGATGGACCGAAGAAGAAATTGTGGAAGCTATGATGCAAATGTTAATTTATGCAGGCTTTCCTGTCGCATTAAATACCATTTTAACAATAGCTACCGAAGTATTTTCTAAAAGACGAAATCAGCTGTCAGCCAATTAATGGAGGGAGAGTGAAAAATGATTATCGATAGTCATGCCCACGTAGTTCTACCTATAGAAAAACAAATTAAAATGATGGATTCAAGTGGGATAGATAAAACTATTTTATTCTCTACGCTTGTTCATCCAGAAAAAAGTGAAAGCTACGATGAATTTATTCAGGAAATGGATGTACTGAATCAAATTTTAAATAACGAGATAAATCCCCTAGAAGCACGATTAAAAGCTCTAGAAGAATTAAGGGATGCTATCGCAAAATATCCTGATCGTTTTACTGGATTTGGATCAGTTCCCCTTTTAAGTTCCTCTGGAGAACTGCACGATTGGATTGAGAAGATTGTAAAAGATTATAAAATGAAGGGACTTGGAGAATTTACCCTTGGTTCAGGCCAAATTAAAATGCTTGAACCTGTATTCCAGGCAGCTAGTGATTATAATTCCTTTCCGATTTGGGTGCATACATTCCATCCACTCAATTTAAATGATATTCAGGAATTGTTCGCTTTAACTCGTAAATATCCCAATGTACCTGTAATTTATGGCCATTTGGGAGGAGTTCATTGGCTGCAAGTTATTGCATTAACAAAAGAAACAAAGAACGCCTACCTAGATATCTCTGCATTTTATACAACCTATGCATTATCTTTGGCTATAAAAGAACTCCCAGAGAAAACTTTATTTAGCTCTGATTTCCCTTATGGTGATCCGTTCTTAAATAAGTTGGCAGTTGAACGTCATGCTTCAAGTGAAGAAGTCGTACAACGAGTACTAGGTGGAAATATTGCTAACCTTTTAAATATTTAACTTATTTTTATATCAATTTAATACATAAAAGCAATCCTGACACCTCCTTATCATTGGGAAAACTAGGGTTGCTTTTATGTCTTAGTGTAAGGTGATATTCCTCTTTAGAATTATAAACTGTAACATTTTAAATAAAAATAAACAAAAAAAAGCTTTATGTCATTCATACAACACAATATTAATTGTGTTGTATCGATAAGGGGAAATCTTGCTCTTTTCAGAGCCTTACGCAACACAATTTAGCCCCAAGATGATGTTTCTTAATGCAACAGAATCGTTAAAGTGGTTTTTTTCGCGTTTTGCTAGTGCTACTTCTCAAATCACTTTGGAGGAATAATTATGGATAAGGATGTTCTTGCTCTTATTGGACTAATCACAGGGTTGCTGCTCTAGACCGCAAAGTAGCAGATAAGTGTAAATTATTGAAAAGGCAGAAAGTGGTGAATATTTAAGTGATGGAGAACTAGCCACTTTGAAAGCTTTGCTAGTCGAACAGGATGCCGAAATTGCGCGGCTCAACGGGGTGACTACCCTTTTGAGCGGAGACGACATAGTGATGGTGAATGATCACGACGACGAAGAAGACGAGTAACATTACAGTTGAAAACTAGGATTCTAGGAGCGGAAACGCTCCCTATTTTTGTGCCTTCGGAACAATAATAAAAGGATATTTCTGTTTGTTTGGTGCGAGTCCGTCACCGCCCTTTAATCCGCGAAGCCATTTACGTCCTTAGCGTTCAAAATCCGCATTATGTTGGCGGTCGCCCTAAAGAAGGAAAGCGCCTTTAATTGAATAGCGTGGACTTATCATTATTTAATCCCATGGAATAACTTGGAGTTTAGGCCAAAATTTTGTCCATTTAGCGACTTTTTTTTCATAAATTTCTCGTGTTATCTGTACTTTATTGGCCCTCACAATCATATTAAATAGATCATTTAGTCCATAGGGAGCGTACACCTTAAATTCTCCATTATTCGCTTTCCTCACACCTAATGAAGTTGCAGTGGTTGGCCAACTGTTAATGGCATCTTCTAAAGATTGGTACGGTTCTATACTGTATCCAAACTTTTTCTCATACCAAAGATGAACCCTTGCTTCATTTTTTACATCTACTTTAAATGGAATATCCCCAAGTAACGACACGATTTTGCGTTCTATATATTCTTCTTTCTCCCTGCATAAATCTTTAGCATCATAATAAACAATATCAATGTCACCAATTCCATATTCTAATGGATTTCCCGACAAGTAATTCCAAACAGTTTGAACTAAACAACCTGCTCCAATATAATAATTGTCTAATTCTGAATGCGAAACTTTTAATACTTTGTCAATGTTCTCACTTAAATTTAAAATATCCTTTAAAATTTCTTTTTGGGTGTCTATATTTTTGTTATAACCATTCATTTTTTCTATTTTTTCTACCTTATGAAACAATTTCTTTGCCTCCCTACCAATAAACATCCTCCGCAAAATCTATAAGAAATTATCGTAGTCAAACGACACATTATGAAACTATACATTTTTTAAGTAAACATACCTGCTTTTCCTCAAGACGATTGCCAAGCCAAGTGCGACAGTTCCTCTGTGAATGATTCGCGGTTTTCATCCCAAGCCTGTCACACGTCAAATATAAAATGTTAGACATCACAAGCATCGTTATATGATCTCAGTTAGAGAGATTATTTGGTTGACTTTTAATAAAAGAATCCATCAGCTGGAATGACTACTCGATTCTTGGCCAATAGATTGCGGAAGGCGGGCTTGGTATCCAATGTTTCAGCTCGTGCATTGATCATACTAAAACCAATTTTGATTTCCTTTGCCCATCGTGGTACGAGTCCCCATCGATAACCATCAAGCACTCTACGCCCATTATTATTATTTATTACAGCAATGGTCTGGGATGGTGCAATGTTATATCTGGGAGCGTGCTCATAGTGCATGTCTTCTACCGAAAAAGTGCTCATTACATCGCTTGCATCAGCTGCAAGTGTAAATCTTCCACACACCTCGACATCCCTCCTTTATCATAAGAGTAGACAATTTCTGTCCATTCCAAACTGACAATACAATATTTTTGCATACAAAGGCCCCAGGAAAATACACGATTAACTTACCGCCCCAAAGCATTTCGATCAACAAAGTAGCGATTCGTCATATACCAAGCCTTGCCCTCTTCAGTATCAACTAATCCTTTTTTTCGATCTAAGAAAACAATACTATTACATTTCTTACAGGACCATTTTAATTTTTTGTATGCAGATCTTATAATGTAGCTTTCACCGCATTTGCATTCTATCTGCATAATAGTTTCTGCTTTACTGTACGTGGAATCTACTTGAAGATCATTTTTTGGATTTTCCGGAGGTATAGTTTCCAATTGAATCCTTTGTTCAGAAAAGTAATTATGTATCTTAAAATCTGCCACCAATTCTGGATTTAGCCCAAAATAGTCTCTATTAACTGTGGTTACATATCTACTTCCTACGCGGTACGATTCTATCCACTCAGATATTTGCTTACTTGTGAAAACAACTGATCCTTTTATTCCACTATTCATCGTATAGGTCATAATACAATTATCTGGACTCATAGAATGTTAATACTCCCCTTACCATACTTTTAGTACAGACTTTTATAGACACCTCAATGATCTTAGCTTTTGGTGTCACTTTTCCATTTCTTCCATTCAACCGTTTCGCTCAGAACCTTTGAATTTCACTTCAAAATAAAAATACTATTTACCTTTAGCTTTTATCTCGTTCCATACAAGGTCTGTGACCATAAATAGTTCATGATGGCCTATTCTATTTTCAAATATTTCAAGTTCAGGTCCACTCAATTGATTAAGCACATTGTCCATATTATTCATTGTATATTTTTTTCTTTGTTCCTTATTTTTAAATAAAGGAAATTCAAGGTCTTCTCTAATATAATTCTTCCACTGTTCAAAAACCTTGTCTCTAATTGAATGTATCTTACTTTCAATTTCTTCTTTCGCTGCTTCTTTAAAGTTTACAAGCTCATCTTCAAAGATAAAAAGTGTAGAATTTTGTGAAACCTCAAACCATTTATTGTACTCTTCATCCTCTACTTCGAATATAATAATCGTTCCATTAAGATTCGCATACCCAATCATTTTTATTTGTGTTCCAATTTTGAAGGTATTAATGACTTCATTGTGTAAATTAACTTGTTCTGTAACTTTCTTCATTAATTCTGAATAGAATGAGTAATTTTCGTAGTTACTTGCACTATCCTGAATGTCTTCTAAATCCAAGGTACAATTCTGAACTTCTTGTGCTGTAATCTCTTCAATCTCTATAAATAACGGCATGTTACTCTTATGTAGTGTTGATAGTAATGCACGTAAACTAATCTCATTAACTTCATCCATAACCAAGGAATTTTGAAAAGAATTTTCAGTACCTTTCAAAATAGCTATGTCTAGTTCCTGACACATTTTTGTCAAGAATTCCATACACTCCTTAACGCTAGTATACATAATAGTGCTCCCCCTCGTTCTTCCTTTGGCTTCATCGCAGGCAGCCCACCGATTACCTGCCTCTATAGCTTAATGTAAAACGGAGCAGTTGCTGACAGCAAACTGCTCCGTTTAAATTTAAAATAATGCGTCCCAATCGTCTAATAATTGCCGCTTATAAAAAATGAGTTCTTCGATGACAGAATAACTTATGTCTTGAACAATGGGGATTTATCTGAACCATCAATCAAATCAACTGTGAAAAATATGGAGATGAAGTGTTCTCTGTGGGCTATTGTTTTTACTGCACTTGAAATGAGACGAACAAGTGAGGGGGTGTTCCCCTCACTTTATTCTTAACTAAGAATAGTATACTTGTTCTACTTTATATAATGTATGCTCGATAGTTGGACAAAGTTCGGCATCTACTTTGTGAAATTTAACTCTAAAGTATAAACTTTTCAAGAAGTTCTTTATATTATTTTTTTGCTTAAAGGCATGAAGAAATTCTGGATTATATGCTCACTTGAGAGAAATGGTGATTCCCTATGCCTCATAAGGAGAAGCGGTATAACTAGCATAGAGAAAGATCTAGTGAAGACAGAGTCTGTATTTATTTCATCAAGCCTGAAAAGCAAATGGTTTTTATCCAAAATAACGGGTAGGAGTTGTTACAGTTCGTTTACAGTTAGAGCATTACCGGGAATCCAATTGGATAAGGTAGTATAAATTAGCTCATCACGTAATTGGGCATCTAAAGAACCGATGTTATTCATCATCTCTTGTATCAATTGGAATGTATCGGAAGGTGCTTGGTAGTCATTTGCTTTTATCAATATCAACTTTTCTTTTAGATTCATATTACACACTCCTACTATATTGCTATTAATTTTTATTCATCTCTATTTTAGTAACAATCCAAGCTAGTTCGCATTCAAAGATATATGTACGCGCTTAAACTTGTCTTCCTTTAAAGTGACATAATAATCTTATACATGGTTCTCTTAGTTTGAATATTCTTAAATTGAAGCTTGGGGCCAGAATTGACCTTCATCAATGGACAATTCATAGATTAAAAAATAAACGATCAAAATAGGCAATACGAATGCAACTGAGAATATTAAGTTACTTTTGGTTAACTTCATGAAACCCAACTCTAAGTCATGCGAACCAATTAGGGTTAATTTTACCACTCAGTGACTAAATGAACAATAATGTATTGATACAGAGTTTGGTAGTATACTGCCCCTTAGTTGAACAAAGACAGCCGATCACGTTGGTCGGCTGCCTCCTTGTTTTTTTGAGCTATCCTTTCCCGTTAGCTTAACGAAATCCCTAACCGTATCATTGAACATTTGGAGATTTCTTAACGCTTAAATTCTTGTCCTCTTTCAGATCAAACAACTTAAGTTTCAATCCAATACACAACAATGCAATCAGCAGAAACAATATTCCGCTCCACGTAATGTTATGTGTTCCCATATGGGATAGAAACCATCCGCCTAGGGCGGTGCCGAGTGTGATACCCAGATTTCCGAAGGAGACAAATAAGCTGTTAGCAAACTCTGGTGCTTCACGGGCCTCCGAGGTTAACCATGTTTGGCTTATAATGAGACCGCCGGTAAAGACGGCTCCCCATACCAGTACGATGGCAATCATCGGAACAGAGTAACGTCCAAGACAAAATATCAGCAAATACATACCGATAAGCACAATGGGATAAAACAAGGTGGTTTTGACCAAGTCCTTACTTAAATATTTTGCCGTTTGCAGATTCCCAATTATGCCGCTGATGCCAAAAAGAACGAGCATAAAACTGACGGTTTCACCGTTCATTCCTGTCACCGTCTCGAGATACGCTGCAAAATAGGAATAGACAGAATATAAAGCCGCCAGGATGAAGCAAGCCGTAGTAATGTTAAGCCATAGCTGCGGCTTTGCCAATATACGTAATTGTCGGCCATAGGTCAATTTACCTTGTACGGGTAACGATGGAACGAGCGCAGCAATTCCGAACAGGGCTAGCGTATTTATTCCGGAAGAAAATAGAAAAGCGGCTTCAAGTGAAAACTGATCCCCAATATACGAAGTGACCGGAATGCCTATTACCATCCCGACCGTTAACCCCATAAAAACTTTGGCCACTGCGTTGGTACTTTGTTCTTTTGGAACCGAGCTGACGGCTGCTACAAATGCAACAGAAAAATAAACGGGATGAAGAAATGCAGGCAGCAGTCTAGACAGTAATAAGGCAGTAAAGGTTGGGGCAAAGGCGGAAATCAGATTAGAAATGGCGAAAACAGCAAGTACTCCGCACAGAATCTTTTTTCGGTTAATACCGGAAAATAAAAGAGTCATAAACGGACCAGAAATGGCTATGATCAAAGCAAACATGCTAACGAGCAAACCTGCTTGAGAAGCACTGACTTGGAAGCGCTCAGAAATTTGAGGCAAAATCCCTACTACGCCAAGCTCCGTATTGGCAATACCAAATACGCCAAGGGCGATAAAGAAGATGAATAAAGACTTGTTCCTTTGCAATTGATTTTCATCCTTTCGATTGTGAAAATATTATACTATACGGATGTGTATACTATGTTTTAGTGTAAAGCTAACCCCAAATGCTAAATAGAAGTTAGCTTCTTCATATTCTGTCAGGGTATTATTCAGTTGAACGGTCTGTTGGTTGTTCATTTAACTTTTGCTTTAATGCGTGCCTGTTCTCCAATTCCTTGTAAGTAGTAATTTTTTCTGCTAGTAAATGAAGATTAGTCTGAAGTTCCATGAGGGCTTTTTGAACTTCTGAGTAATGTTCTTCTAGAAGAATTCTTCTTGCAGTGAGAGTTGGATCTCCTTTCCTTTTTAGTTCCGCAATTTCGAGCATATTGGTTAATGTCATTCCGGTAGCTTTAAGACGATTAATAAACTCGATCCAAGTTACGTCTTCAGAAGTAAAGCAACGATGTCCATGTTCATTACGATCAATGGAAGTTAGGAGGCCTATTTGCTCATAATAACGAAGCGTATGGACACTAAGACCTGTAAGGGCGGCGACTTGCCGAATGGTTAGTGAGTTATTCATGCTCCCAGTATATCCCTTCGAGTAAACTCGAACGCAAGATTTTTTTTGGGGCCAAATTTCATTAACACGAAAAAAGGCAGCTGATTGTTGGCCAGCTGCCTCCGTTACATCCCCAAGGGCATGGATTTAAGGAGGCGGCAAGTAAAAAATGCGCCGGATATTTAAAAACAGCACGTGATCGACTGATTGTAACATTGCGGTCCTCCAACGGCTGACGCAGCACCTCTAGCACATGGCGGCTAAACTCAGGTAGCTCATCCAGAAATAAAATTCCCCGGTGGGCAAGACTGATTTCTCCCGGCTTTGGGATACCTCCACCTCCCACCAATCCAGCAGCAGAAATCGTATGATGAGGAGAACGGAAGGGTCGAATGTTCATCAGATGGGGCGATGACTCCTTCCACTTCCCGGCGGCACTGTATATTTTGGTCACTTCTAACGCCTCCTTTTCAGTCAAGGGCGGCAGGATGGACGGCAGCCTGCGGATAAGCATCGTTTTTCCCGCACCTGGTGGTCCCATAAGAATGATATTGTGCATTCCAGCCGCAGCGATAACCAACGCACGTTTGGCGTGTAGCTGGCCAAGGACATCACTATAATCCTCCATACTGCTGATGATCTCTTTTTCCTCACGCAGCGGTACGTGCTCTGCCTGAGTTAAATGGTCATAGGAATGAATTATGACCTGTTGTCTGACTGTAAGCTTTTCTGGACTAGACTTCGCAATGTGGTTCATAGCTGATTTAGAGGCTTGGTCTGTCATTTGATTCGTGACTTCGTTCATATCCTGATCGTAAGTTGGATGAGGTACAGAATGAGAACTTAGATCAGTCGCTTGGCCCCCGACAGTGTTAGGTGCATGATCTTTAACCGGGATGAGATCTGCCAGATGACGAATAGCGTAAATACGTATATCCGTGATCAGACGGGCCTCCCTCGCATTTTCCTCAGGAAGCAGCACCGAATGGAACCCTTCTCGCTTAGCAAGATCAACCATGGACAGCACCCCGTTCACAGGACGAATGCTACCATCCAGCGCCAGCTCACCAATAAATAACGTCCGTTCTCCTACGGGTAAAGCAACCTGTCCACTGGTTGTCAGCAACCCTAGAGCGATAGTAAGGTCGAAAGCCGAGCCTTCCTTACGCAAATCAGCTGGGGCTAAATTAATCGTTACACGCTGGGACGGATATTTGAAGCCGCAGTTTTTGATTGCTGCCCGCACACGCTCCACCGCCTCCCGAATCGCCGAATCCGGCAATCCGATAATGGCAGTCTGCGGCAAGCCATTGGACAAATCCGTCTCTACCTCAATCAGAACACCATCTATTCCATACAAACAAGCTCCGTGCAGTTTTCCATACATAACAAAAAAGCACCTCTCCTCATATTGAAATGTCTCCCAAATAGGAATCATTGCATATATGAAAAAAGGTGCTTCCAAATTTTCATTCACTGCAAATATAATGTTCCAAAATTCAATTCCAAAGCAGGCTTTTATAAGCCTTAATTAAGATTATCTGACCACAGATTATTTGTCAAACAGGGTCAGCTTATCAGCTGCCGATGTACGTGGTCTTGGTTCAGGGATAACCTCAGGATAGCCTGCATATATCATCCCGATAACCTTTTCACCCGGTTGAATTCCCAAGGGTTCACGGAATTTAGGCGAATACAAAAATGGTTTTGTCACCCAAAACGTTCCGATTCCCTTACTCCATGCAGCAAGCATAAAGTTTTGCACAAGAGCGCTGACCGCTGCAAAATCCTCATCCCAAACCGCCTGACGCGGATCTTCTTCCAGTACAACTAAAAGCTGAATGGGGTTGTGCAAAATACCGCTCTCAAACTTGTTTTCCTTGCCCACATCCGCTGCGATAGCTTTAGCAAGCTTTTTCCGTCCTTCACCAGCAAACAGCAAAAAGCGCCACGGCTCACGCATTTTATGGTTAGGAGCCCATACAGCGACGTCCAGCAGTTCTTTGATGGTGTCTACCGGAATGGAATCAACTTTGAATTTTTTAATTGTGCGGCGTTCCTGAATTACATCTATGACATGTTCACTAAAGGTTTGCTTTGTCACGTATATCCTCCTTCATAGATACAACTTCCAGATATCCATTAGATGATGAAAATGATAACCATTATCAATAAAATATACCGTTAGCTTTCCTTTCTGTCAACCTGTATACATGGAATTTCAAGTTCGCCTGTTAACCCTTATGAAAAGGTTCTCGCCCTTTTAGAACGCATTCTAGAACGCATCAGTGAAATGGTCGGTAACAACAGCCGCTTCCTTGGTCAATCGTACAGCGAGCATATCAAAACGGATTGGAACATCTCCAATCCCGTTCATATGTAAATATACAGCGGCTGTTTGGCGAACCTGGGTTATTTTACGTGCGGTGACCGATTCTGCTGGCGTTCCATACCTGGAGCTGCTTCGACTACGTACTTCAATAAACACGAATGTGTCCTCCTGCTTGGCAATCAAATCCAGTTCACCGCTTCGGCAACGCCAATTACGCGCTATGATATGGTAACCCAAGTCTTCCAAAAATAAAGCCGCTGCCTGTTCGCCCATAGTCCCTCTAGCTTTTCGCTGATCCTTGCCTCCGGTCCTCATTTCATTTCCCATCACCCATCATCCCTCGGAGCAAGCCTATCCATTTGATATATATAGGTAAGCACTTCTGCTACCAATTGATAGAGCTCCGCAGGAATTTGCTCGTCCAAATCCAGCTTGGACAATACCTCAACCAGCGCAGCATCCTCCTGTACGGGAACACCATGCTCTTTGGCTTTTTCTAAAATGCTATCAGCAATACGGCCGCTCCCCTTGGCAACGACAACCGGTGCTTCGTTCTCACCGGGCGTATATTTAAGAGCGACCGCCTTCTTCCTGGAAGGAGAGGGAGCTTCCAAAGGCTCTTTCATATTTTAAGATCGACTCCTTTATACGGCTGAGGTACATAGCTTTGTACCTCAGAAGAAACGAGACTGTCCGGTTCAGTTCTGATGGGCATAGGCTCGGTACGAAGCGATAGAAGTTGGTATCCTAATGACTCCAGCACCGCATTTATGGATTCACGCCCGCTGGTTAACAGCGAAGCGGCCCACTCCTGATCATTATGGAGCTTGAGACTCACAATCCGGTCCACGACTTGTACATCCACTAACGTCGGTCCAAGCCCCTTCATGTCCAAATCAAACCAAAGACGACAGTTGGATGAATCCAGCTCCCCCCGTTTGCCACGACGAGACTGAATCTGAATTGTAGCTGTTTCACGACCGTCCGGTCCGACAAATGGAATAAACATGTGTACTTGTGCAAAAGGAGCCGTCCGGTCCGTATTTAGCAGCAACTGCTGACCCGTCAGGTGCTGTACGACCTGCTGGGCCGCCTCTTTCAAAGTGGGCGGCAGGTCATCGCTGCTCATCAGCTGGAGCAGCGCCCCTTTTACGGTGTCTGCATCGGCTGACACCGTGCCGCCTGACGCAGCTGCTAACCCCGGCAGTGGCTGCGACGCTCCCTCCGGCGGCTCCAAGCGTGCCGTCGTCCCTTGCGCGGGCTGAGCAGCCGCGCGGTGTACTTGCTGCTCGTGCTCTGCGCCGAGCAGCTTTAGCACACGGCCCACCCACGGGTCCTCCGTGGGGGTGAGCTGCGTGCTGGACGCTACAGACGCCGCTGGCTGCGAAGCAGCGGTGTCTGTAGCCCGCGGAGCGCTCGCCGCCGGCTGCGACGCCTCCGGTGCGGGCTGCTCCGTCGCGGTCGTGCC
This sequence comes from Paenibacillus sp. BJ-4, assembly GCF_020404765.1. Classification (GTDB taxonomy): domain Bacteria; phylum Bacillota; class Bacilli; order Paenibacillales; family Paenibacillaceae; genus Paenibacillus. The sequence continues at coordinate 78,280 of NZ_JAIVEM010000006.1, read as the reverse complement.
CAGCGCGGGTGGGACCGCTGCGCGCAGCTCTTGCAGCAGCGTGCGCAGCCGCTGGAGCGGCGCCTCCGCCGCGGCTTGCGGCACAGCAGTTCCGCCAGCTGTCTGTACGGCTGTACGTTCAGCTGGAGCAGCGGTTGCCGCTGGCTTCGCCCCGGCAGGCTCTGTCGTTGCCGCCGCTGGAGTGCCATTAGCATCCTTAAGCTGCGTACTTGTCGTGGCAGCATGCTGCCCCTGCTCTGCTCTGGTACGGGAGCCGCTTAATGCGTCAGCGCCCAATTCAGGCGCATTTGCGACAGTGTCCGAAGCCACTGTCGCTCCACGCCCATTGGCTGCCTCCGCTTCTTCTGGAGCAGTCCCTAGGGCTCCAAATGCAGCCCTGGCCGGAGCATCCGGCTCTGTAGCCAAAGCATTCGTTTCATTCCCCGCAGCAGCAACAACAAGGTTGGCTGCCTGTGTCCCTTTCAGCAACTCCTTGCCTCCTGCTGCTTGTCCAGCTTCTGCCTGTTTTACAGCAGCAGAGGTGTCCTTGGATAATGCAGGCGCTTGACCTTCCGGCGTATCTACAACCCCAATGGTAGAGGTGCCTGCCGGACTAGCTGATGCTCGATCAGCTCCCGTTATCGCTGTTGCTTCTCTAGTTGTCTGGTCTGTAGATGATGCTCCCTGTCCCAGCTGCTTTAATACCGTTTCGATCTCCTGCTCCAATGATGATAGCAGATCATTTAAAGGAGGACCAAACATTGCTTGGCGCAAGCCGTTAATGCTATCAGCCGTCAATGGAAGTCCCCGCTGAAAAGCAACGGCCGCCGCCTGTACAAACGTTCCTAATTGTACATTGCCAGGTTGCTTTGCCAACGCTTCTCTCAAAGAAGCTGCATTTTCCGATGTCAGTGGTACACCATTTTTTTGCATGACCTGGATAAGCGCTCTGTTCTGAGCTGTATCCGGCAATCCTACCGATTCCAACACATCTGCGAGAGCTACGGTTTGCTGTGGTGCATTAGCAGCATCGTTCAAAGGCTTAAGTACCGTCATTCCACTGGGGGAAGCCGGTTGTACCTGAAATGTTGTGGTCTGTCCAGGCTGAAGAGGGGTTTCCAGCTTTGCTCTGACTTGAGAGCCTTGTATTTGCAGCACAGCCTCACCGCCGTCCTCAGAGACCTTTAATACGATGCCCCTTACGACTTGGCCTGGCTGCATATCGAGCTTTTTGACCTCTCCCGCCTTCACATCACCAAATAATCCACGAAATACTGATCCGATGTTCATATCGCCCCTCCTCTCCTTTATCCCTCTATCTAAAGGGCCTATTTTATTGGGTATACATTATATCGGCATAGTCCCGTTTCATAATAAGGCTTTACAGATCAAACAGCGTTGGCTGCTCTGTCAGCAAATTACCCAAAAAACTGCATCTATGCATCTCCGTAGGTCCTAGTGCCAATATTTGTTCCCTATGCAACTTGGTTGCATAGCCTTTATGTATGGCAATTCCGTATTCCGGATACTTTGCATCCCATTCGCCTTTACACAGCCGATCACGGGTAACCTTCGCGATGATAGAAGCCGCAGCAATAGATTGGCTATTCGCATCTCCCTTAATAATAGACAGCTGAGGAATGGGGACATCCACCTTTTCAGCATCCACAAGTAAATAATCAGGAGATACAGATAAAGCTTCAATAGCCTGCTTCATGGCCAAACGAGCTGCCTGTTTAATATTGATCTCATCAATCGTCCGTGCATCTACATAGCCTACTCCTACAGCAATGGCCTTCTCCATAATGAGCTCGTAGTATGCTTCTCTCTTCTTGTCCGTCAGTTTTTTGGAATCATCTACACCCTCCAGCAACTCCCCTACTGGTAAAATAACGGCTGCAGCCACAACATCCCCGAACAAGCACCCTCGCCCTACCTCGTCGATACCAGCGATTCGCTCGCAGGACTGCTCCCAGCACTTTTTTTCATAGTGCAGCATATCCTTCACCACTACCACTTTATCTTCCACATTCAATACCTGCCCATCTATATGTAGTTTAACGCTTCATTCATGCCGTAGCTCTGTATGATGTAATTCAGCTTACCACAGACCCGGACCGTCCAAAACCCTTTTCTATCTGCCTTTACATACCAAAAAACCTTCCTCCTCTCCGGAGAGATGGGGAAGGTTCTTCCTTGCCGCAATTTGCTATGTTCTGTTTCGGGCACACCGACCACAATCAGTAAGGAGCTTCCAAACTGAAACGTCCCAGCTTCCCTGCACGCAGCTCACGTAAAATAATTTTTGACGCCTTTTCGAGATCTACACGTCCGCCACTAACAATACAGCCACGTTTACGTCCGATGGCTTCCATAACACTGACAACATCATCAGGATTTTCTATATCTTCAGGACGTTCGGTAAGTTCAAAACGCTCTGCCATGGCACCCCAATAATATTGGACAAAATATTTTGTAGCGAAAAAGGCGATATCCTCTACGTTGAGAATTTCTTCTTTGATCGCTCCTGTAACTGCTAGACGATAGCCGACATTCTGATCCTCAAATTTAGGCCACAAAATACCCGGTGTATCCAGCAACTCAATTTCTCCGGTCTTGATCCACTGCTGTGCCTTCGTTACCCCCGGACGATCACCCGTAGCTGCAATATTACGTCCTGCCATTCGATTGATTAGTGTCGATTTGCCGACATTCGGAATACCGACAATCAAAGCACGTATAGGACGCGGATTCATTCCTTTGGAAATCTGTCGATCTATTTTTTCCTTAAGTAACAGCTTGGCCTGAACCGGAATTTCCTTCATCCCTGTCCCTGTCGTAGCATCCACCTGAAAGGCTATTTGCCCCTGCTCCTTAAAGTAGGCAATCCACTGCTGCGATACTACCGGGTCTGCCAAATCTGCCTTATTCAAAATAATCATTCGCGGCTTCCCTTGCAAAATATCATCAATCATTGGATTTCGGCTGGAAAGCGGCAATCGAGCATCAATCAGCTCAATTACCAAATCAATCAGCTTTAATTTTGCTTCAATTTGGCGGCGCGCTCTGGTCATATGACCAGGAAACCATTGAATCGTCACCGTCATCACCTCATTGATCGCAACTCCTGCATTAGCCTTTTAGGCGTTAGCTAGAATTACGGCAGCTTTCCTGCATATTAGTTAGTTTAGTGGTTAATCCACTGCATATCCTTCGCTGGCCAGAAAATAACGTCAGCCCGGCCCACAACTTCCTTCAAATCAATATATCCAATCATCCGACTGTCTGTACTATTGGAACGGTTATCGCCCATAACAAAAATATGCCCTTCTGGAACTTTTCCATTCTTAAACTTCTCATTTGGAAAATTGGTAAACTTATTGTAAAGCTCGCCATTTTGATGCGCTTCTGCCAAAGGGGCCTTGAGATAAGGTTCCTGAATTGGCTTACCATTCACTGTAATCGTGTCGCCTTCTACCTTGACCGTATCACCCGCAACGGCAATGACACGCTTAATGAAGTCTCTTCCTTCTTCCGGAACATGGAACACAATCACTTCACCCGGTTTAGGGGCACGGAAATCATACAAAATTTCATTTACAATGACGCGTTCTCCGGTATGAAAGTTAGGCTGCATCGACGGTCCATCCACAATAAACGGCTTAAAGAGAAGCCAACGGATTAAAAAGACAAGCACTAACGCAATAATGATGGCCTTGAGCCACTCAAAAATCTCATTTTTTGGTTTACGTTTGGGCGTACCATCCTGATCGGTTGGCTGCTGTGCAGCTCCTTGTCCTACTTCTTGCTCCATAGCTCACTGTCCTCTCTTTACGGTCAATAATCCACAGTTCCCTATGTACGTAGAAAAAACGAAAGGAGCTTGTAACCAAGCCCCTTTCGTTATTCGTTGTATTAACGACGAATTTCTTTAATTCTCGCTGCTTTACCGCGCAGTTCACGAAGATAATAAAGCTTCGCACGACGCACTTTACCACGGCGAGCCACTTCGATTTTATCGATTTTTGGGGAATGAAGCGGGAAAGTTCTTTCCACACCTACACCGTAAGAAATTTTACGAACTGTAAAAGTCTCACTGATTCCACCACCACGGCGTTTAATTACTACACCTTCAAACAACTGGATACGCTCACGAGTTCCCTCGATAACTTTCACGTGCACTTTCAAAGTGTCACCAGGACGAAAGTTAGGCATATCTTTACGCAGTTGTTCTTCAGTGATCGCTTGGACGATATTCATCTATGACTCCCTCCTTCCGTACAGGTGTTCATGCTTCTTCTGGAAACACATCCGTTTCCTTCATCATCCACAGAGGACCACCGTATTACACACAACAGATTTATTGTATCATGGAGGTTACCGCATTGCAACAACAAAAAGGGATTTGACCAAACATTTTATTTAATTGACTTCATTATAGAACAGGTCACTACCTGCTTTCAAATCCACTTATGGCTAAAGCGCTTTAACGCTTATTCCCCGAACAGTCCGGTTTGCAATGCTCCTCAATCCACTCGCGCTCCTTACCTGTCAGTTCAGCCTTCTCCAGCAGGTCAGGTCGGCGTTCGACCGTACGGCGCAATGCTTCCTGTCGTCTCCAGGCATCAATATTAACGTGATGCCCCGACAGCAGCACATCAGGTACTTTCCAGCCCCTAAACTCAGCAGGCCGGGTATAATGCGGGTACTCTAACAGTCCCGTGCTAAATGAGTCTGTAATTGCACTTGTTTCATTGCCCAGCACTCCCGGTAGCAGCCGTGTCACACTATCAATAACGACCATCGCCGGCAGTTCTCCACCAGTCAGTACATAATCGCCGATAGAAAGCTCATCAGTTACCAGATGCTCGCGAATCCGCTCATCATAGCCCTCATAATGTCCACATATAAAAATAAGATGGTCCTCTTGGGCCAGCTCTTCCGCTTTCTTTTGCGTAAAGGTCTCTCCTTGTGGACACATCAAAATGATACGCGGAGCTTTCAAATCAGCGTTTGCTTCGTTTTTTTCATTATGGACGATTTCATCGGAACCCTCTAATATGGAACGCTCTGATTCATCCAACAGCGCTTCCACCGCGGCAAAAATAGGATCAGGCTTCAATACCATGCCGCCCCCACCGCCATAGGGCGTATCATCTACTTGTCCATGCTTGTTTCCGGCATACTGGCGAAAATTAATCGCTTGCAGTGAAACTATTCCCTTATCCCTTGCTTTTCCCAGAATACTTGCATTAAATACACCATCAAACATTTCAGGAAACAGGGTCAGCACATCCAGCCGCATTTACAGCAGTCCTTCCATTAACCGTACCGTAGCCCGTTTTTCGCGCACGTTTACATTCAAAATAACACTCTCTATATACGGCAGTAACAGTTCCTTGCCACTAGGCATTTTGACTACCCATACATCATTGGCTCCCGGAGTCAAAATTTCTTTGACCACACCAAGCTTTTCTCCGTCTTCTGTAATGACTTCAAGGCCGATAACTTCATGAAAATAAAATTCATTTTCTTCCAGCTCACCTAGACGTTCAGCAGACACTTTCAACAAAGTACCTTTATATTTTTCAACATCATTGATATTGTGATATTCCTTAAATTTGACGATGACCATATTTTTTTGAAAACGCGCTGTCTCGACAGTTACGGGAATCGGTGCTTTACCATCCGCCGGAACAATCAATAGCTCGCTACCTTTGGCAAAACGATCTTCTAGAAAGTCAGTTGTCGCTAATATTTTAAGCTCGCCACGAATTCCATGGGTATTCACAATTTTCCCGACATTAAACAATTGCTGCATCATGTTCCTCCTGCATGTAATCGGTCCGCTCCATATCATCTTCATCATGTACGAAAAAGGGTTAGGACATACATCCTAACCCACTTTCGTATATCTTTAAGATATGATGTCTACGGTAACCCGTTTATCCATCTTAACGGCTGCTGATGCAACCACAGTGCGAAGCGCCTTGGCGATGCGACCCTGCTTGCCAATGATTTTGCCTACATCCTCAGGATGCACACTAAGCTCATATACAACAAGCCGATCCTTCTCCAAGGTCTTCACGGTTACATCTTCCGGATGATCGACTAAAGCCTTAGCAATGATTATCACTAATTCTTCCATAATTGACCCTCCGAATCAGCACCTTATTTCTGTTGTTTAAGCTCATGAAACTTTTTCATCACGCCCGCTTTGCTAAGCAAGTTGCGGACTGTATCGGATGCTTGTGCACCATCTTGCAACCATTTCAGCGCTTTATCTTCATCAATTTTTACAACCGCTGGTACTGTAATAGGGTTGTAATAACCGATTTCTTCGATAAAACGACCGTCACGCGGGGAACGGGAATCAGATACCACGACGCGATAGAAAGGAGCTTTATGCGCACCCATACGTTTCAGACGAATACGAACTGCCACGAAAATTCACCTCCTTCAAAAAGTAGACTGTATATTGTTATCCATTATCCCAACGGCCTCAGGGCCTTAACGAAATGGAAACTTCAAGCCTTTACCCATACCCTTCAACTGCTTAAGAGCCTTGTTTTTACCACCTTTAGGCCCCATCATATCTGAGAACTGCTTCATCATGCGGCGCATTTCGTCAAATTGTTTGATCAGACGATTTACCTCTGCCAGCGATGTTCCACTACCTACAGCAATCCGTTTGCGCCGACTATGATTAATCATGTCCGGATTTTGCTTTTCTTGTGTAGTCATTGAATGCACGATAGCCTCAATACGGCCCATCTGCTTGTCATCCACTTTGACATCTTTCATTTGCTTCATGTTGCCCATGCCGGGAATCATATCAAGAATCTGGTCAATCGGGCCAAGCTTTTTAACCTGATCCATCTGCTCCAGAAAATCTTCGAACGTAAACTCGGCATTGCGCATTTTCCGTTCCATTTCCTTCGCCTTGTCAGCGTCGATATTGGATTGCGCTTTTTCAATCAGGGACAACATATCGCCCATACCCAAAATCCGTGAAGCCATCCGTTCCGGATGAAAAGGCTCCATCGCATCCAGCTTTTCACCCAATGTAGCAAACTTGATCGGGCAGCCAGTCACAGCCTTAACTGACAAGGCCGCACCACCACGGGTGTCACCATCCAACTTCGTCAATACAACCCCCGTTAGCTCCAGACTACTGTTAAAGTGCTCTGCAACGTTAACCGCGTCCTGCCCCGTCATGCTATCTACCACCAGCAGAACTTCGTCTGGCTTGACGTTAGCATGAATCTGACGCAACTCTTCCATGAGCTCTTCATCAACATGAAGACGACCAGCAGTATCTATAATAACGTAATCGTTACCGTTATCCTTAGCATGCTGCAAACCCTGCTTTGCAATATCCACGGGGCTTGTCTGATCTCCGAGAGTAAATACAGGGGCATTGATCTGCTCACCCAGAATCTGGAGTTGCTTGATTGCGGCCGGTCTATAAATATCACCAGCTACAAGCAACGGACGATGATTTTGCTTTTGCAACAACTTCGCCAGTTTACCGGACGTCGTCGTTTTACCTGCACCCTGGAGACCCACCATCATAATGACTGTAGGCGGTTTGTTTGCTTTGGCAAGCTTGGCCTGGCTGCCACCCATCAACTCGGTCAGTTCCTTGTTCACGATGTCGATGATGACCATGCCTGGCGTAAAGCTGTCCATCACTTCCTTACCAACGGACTTCTCTTTTACCTTGGCAATAAAGTCCTTTACAACCTTGAAGTTAACGTCCGCCTCAAGCAAAGCCAATCGCACTTCACGCATCGCCTGAGCTACATCATCCTCAGACACTTTCCCTTTGCCGCGCAGCTTACTGAATACATTTTGCAAGCGTGTCGATAATCCTTCAAATGCCATACTTTCGCACCTCCTTGTCTACCAGGGTTGTTTGTCTACTCATTTATATGACCTACAATTCCTGCAGGCGATTTACAATTTGATGAACATGCTGCAGAGTGCCTTCATGGGCCTCGCCCATCTTACCGAATGCCTCATGCAACGCTGTGTTTAGTTCTTTCAGATCTTGGCTTCTGCGTTCATGCTTACTCAGCAATCCAAGCTTTTCCTCATACATTTCAAGTACCTGTTCGGCACGTTTAATATGTTCATACACTGCCTGACGGCTAATTTCAAATTCCGAAGCAATTTCTCCCAGAGAAAAATCATCATGGAAGTAATATTTCAAAAACATCTGTTGCTTCTCCGTAAGGAGAGGTTCATAGAAGTCAAACAGTCGGTTAATTCGGTTTGTTTTTTCCAGCCGATTCTCCTGACTCATCACCGATACCTCCATTACCTCCATCGTCAAGGAAAAACACTTTACAGTTCTTTTCAACGTTCCTTATGATACATAAAAGAAAAGAAGATGTCAAGCGTTATCCCTTGTCATATAAAAAAAAGCCGATCCACAATTCTTAAATAGAATTACGGATCGACTTTTTCCCTCTGTTTCTTAAACCCTGACTGGAGTAAGATACAGCAGAACAGCCAGAAAATGAAGTGTGCTGCCTGCCAAAACAAACAGATGCCAGATTGCATGATGATACGGAAATGCACGCCACACATAGAAAATCGTGCCCAACGTGTACAGAAGACCACCTACGAACAGTAACGTCATCCCTCCGGCGGGAACTACCGCCACCAGAGGGTTCCAGGCAATGATGATGAGCCAGCCCATCACAATGTAGAACACGGTAGACATGAACAGAAAGCGTTTGGTGAAGAACGCCTTGAACAGCACACCGAACAAAGCGATACCCCAAACCACTCCAAACAGCGTCCAGCCCAAAGTCCCTCGCAGTGCAACGAGCATAAACGGGGTGTAGCTGCCCGCAATGAACAGGTAAATGCAGGAATGATCAAATATTTCGAACAAATCCTTCAATTTCCCTTCACGCAAGCTATGAAGCAACGTGGAATTGGTGTACAACAGCAGCATTGTTATCCCGTAAATCGTAAAGCTGACCACATGCCAAGCAGTTCCTTTTAAGCTGGCAAAAACAATGAGCAGCACAAGCGCCGCTACACTTAAAACGACTCCAATTCCATGTGTAATCGCGTTGGCTACTTCCTCCCGTCGGGAATAAGTATAGGTGTTCGCCATCGGTTCTTCACCCGGCTTTCTGTAAAGTATTTTATATACAACAATATATATCCGGCATCGACAGACCCGTTGCTCTCATTATATATCTCCACCATCACAAGCAGCAACAGGACCAACCCAAGCCCCAAACCTGAAAAGTTATACGATTACAAGGCGTCATCCAAACTTTCCAGACCATCCTGCACGATCTAAATCAGCGTTGTTCTTCCTCGCCAGCAGCAGTTGCTTCCCCAGTCTCTTCCTGAATCAAGCCCGCAAACAACGCATGGACGAATTGCTCAGAATCAAACGGTTGAAGATCTTCTATTTTTTCACCCAAGCCCACCAGTTTAACAGGCAAATTAAGCTCTTGGCGAATTGCCACCACAATTCCACCCTTCGCTGTACCATCCAACTTTGTCAGTACCAGCCCGGTTACGCCACTTTTCTCTCCAAACAGCTTGGCTTGGTTAAGTGCATTTTGTCCGGTCGTGGCATCAAGTACCAGCAGCACTTCATGAGGAGCGTCTGGGATTTCACGCTGGATAACACGGAAAATTTTGTTCAGCTCCTCCATCAGATTACTTTTATTCTGAAGACGTCCAGCAGTATCACACAGCAAAACATCTACCTGACGCTGCTTCGCAGCCTGTACGGCATCAAACATAACCGCAGCCGGGTCGGAACCGGATTGCTGCTTAATGACCTCAACGCCTGCCCGTTGCCCCCATACCTCCAACTGTTCAATCGCACCTGCACGGAACGTATCTCCGGCAGCCAGCAGCACTTTTTTACCCTCTTGTTTAAAACGATGCGCCAGCTTACCGATCGTTGTTGTTTTGCCGACACCGTTGACTCCGACGAATAGAATGACTGTAATTCCGTTAGTGCTCATTTGGAGCTGACTATTGTCATTGCCTCGCAGCAGCTCGGATAGCTTTTCCGACAATACAGGCTGAAGCTCGGATGCGTCCTCGATTTTGCGTTTTTTCACTTCTACCCGCAGATCTTCAATGAGGTTCATAACCGTGTTGACACCTACGTCCGCTCCAATCAGAATTTCTTCCAGTTCCTCATAAAACTCCTCATCAATCTTTTTGCGGCGAATCATCAGATCCGTTACTTTTTCAACAAAGCCTTTTCTTGTTTTTTCCAGCCCATCCTTGAACTGTTTTGTGACGGATTCCGTTTTGCTTGCAATGCTTTCCTTTAATTTTCTAAAGAAACTCATAGGTTCCCTCCGTTGATTTGAAAGTATGTTATTTGATATCAGGCAATCTCAGCTTCGTCACTGTCAAGCTTGACAGACACGAGTTTGGAAACCCCGCCTTCCTCCATCGTAACCCCATACAGCACGTCGGATTCTTCCATTGTACCCTTGCGATGAGTAACTACAATGAACTGTGTCTGCTGCGAGAATTCCCGTAAATACTGTGCAAAACGCACCACGTTAGCTTCGTCCAATGCGGCCTCTACTTCATCCAGTACACAGAATGGAACAGGTTTAACATGTAAAATGGCAAACAGCAACGCCATCGCAGTTAACGCCCGCTCACCGCCCGACAGCAGCTGCAGGTTTTGCAGTTTTTTGCCTGGTGGCTGAGCTACAATGTCAATTCCCGTCTCCAGTAAACGTTCCGGGTCAAGCAGTACCAGATCGGCACGCCCGCCTCCGAACAGCTTGGAGAAAACCGTGCCAAATTCGCGCCGAATGGCATCGAACGTGGATTTGAAGCGTTTGGACATTTCATCATCCATTTCACGAATAACCTGATAGAGCGTGGTTTTGGCCTCCACCAGATCAGACTTTTGCTCATCGAGAAACGTATACCGCTCATGCACACGCTGATATTCCTCAATAGCACCCAGATTTACCTCGCCTAGCTCGGAAATACCGTGTTTGAGCCTTTGCACTTCAGCCTGCGTGCCTTCAATATCTTCCGGTACGGGATAGCGCTGCTTGGCCAGCTCATAGCTGAGTTCATAATCATCGCTTAATTTTTTGAGTACGTTTTCCAGCTCTACATCAAGCCGGTTCACTCCAATTTCCGTTTGACGAAGTAGCTCTTCGACCGATTTAAGCTGAATTCGCTGCTCTTTTGTCTCGTTCTCAGCCATTTCCAGCTTTTTGGACAAGCTGCTGCGTGCAGCCCGCTTAAACTCCAACTGCTGCGAGGCTTCTTCCTTTTTCAAACGGTATTGATTGAGATTTTCAATCTGCTTTACGCTTTCCTGCTCATTGGTTAGCAGATCAGCTTCGATGGAAGCAAGCAAGGTCTTATTCTGCCTCGAATCCTTGCCAAGAGTATCATAATCTCCACGCAATCTGCGCAGTTGCTCTTCCAGTGAAAAACGCTCCTGATCCAGCTTGCCTTCTCTAACCTTGAGATTCGTAAGTTCTCCTTGCAGTTGCTCCTTGGCTGATTCGTTGGCTTTACGCGCAAATTCGGCGGCGTGAATGGCTTGGTGGGTTTTCTTCTCTTCCTCCTCCAGTGCAGCCAGCTTTACCAACGCTTCTTCACGTGCAGCTTCCAGCTCTTTTATCTCCTGGTCAAAGCCTTTTTTCTCCTGACTAGACGCAGCCAGCTGTTCTAGGACATGACGCAGCTCATGCTCCAGCTGCTTGAGCTCCATTGCCGTCTGCTGCTCTTCTCCACGCTTCACATCTCCGGCCTGACGCAGCTCGTCCAACTGGATCTGTGTCTCCTCCAGCTGGCGCTTGGTATCCACAGCGCTTTGACGTAATCTCGCAATTTGCTGCTCCGTATCTAAAATGTCTTGATCCAACTGATCCAGCTGACGTTTACGTCCAAGCAGATTGGCATTTTTCTTAAACTGGCTACCACCAGTCATGGAACCACCTGCATTGACGACGTCACCTTCCAGCGTCACAACACGATATCTATATTGGCAACGGGCGGCAATCCGATTTGCATCTTCCAGCGTGCGGGCTATGACCACATTACCCAAGAGACTGCCTATAATTCCGGCATACCGCTCGTCATACTGAACAAGATCCGCACCGATTCCGACAAAGCCCTCAGCATTTTCCACAATTTGGCGCTCTCCCGCACCGATTTGACGCGGGCGAATGACATCCATAGGCAAAAATGTTGCTCTACCCAATTGACGTTGCTTCAAAAAGCTGATGGCCTGTCTGGATACCGATTCATTTTCCATTACGATATGCTGTACGGAAGCGCCCAAAGCAGTTTCCATCGCCTGCTCCAAATGCTCAGGCACCCGAATCAGCTCTGCAACCGCTCCATGCACACCGTGCAAGGTCTCCTTGCGCGAAGCCTTTAAGACTTCCTTGACACCCAGCATAAAGCCGTCAAAGTCATCCTGCATTTCCTTCATCGTATCTCGGCGTGAAATTTGAGCCTCACGTTTTTGTTCCCATTTACGAATGGTGCCTTGGCTTTCTTCCAGTAGCTTTTGCAGCGCCTGGTACTTTTCACTTCCCTGAATATACCCACTGCGCAGACTACTGATTTCCTGTCCCAGCTTCTGAATGGCAGCTTCCAATCCCTTTTTGCGCTGATCCAGCTCGACCTTTTGTGCTTCCCATTTACCGGATTCGTCACTGACACGATTCACCCGTCGCTCCAGCGCTTCCTTCTGCTGATCGGTATAACGGATTTCGTTGCGCGCCTGTGCCATCTGGTTCATCAGCTCCAGCAGGTTGCCTTTAAGGCTTTCCTCCTGTTCCTGGCTGATACCACCTGTGACACCAATCAGCTTGACCTCTTCATCAGATAGCCTCTCACGCAGCTCTTCAAGCTCTACAATTAACGCAGACAGTTTTTCATTTAGCTGATCCAGTTCATTTTTGCGATCGGAATGCCTTGCCTCGCTCGTGCTGAGTGATAGAATAAGCTGTTCCCGGTTAGCCTGCAGATTGCGTGTGCGCTCTTTCAGCAATTCACCGTAGCCTTCGCTCTTTTCTGTAGCCTCACTATACTGCAGCAAATCACTTTGCAGACGCTCGACTTGCTCCTCAAGCTGACGCAATTCATTGCGCTCACTTTCCAGCATCGCATCGTGGCGGGATACCACCGTAGACAGCTGAAGCTGCTCCTGCTGCAGCAGAGCCAGCTTGGAAGTTGCGTCGCTCCACGAAGTATGAATTTGCTCGATTTGATAGACATACATCGAAATCTCTTTTGATTTCAGCTCACTACGCAGCTCTTTATAATGAATCGCCTTTTCCGATTGCTCCTTAAGCGGGCCGATTTGATCCTCCAGCTCGCTGACCAAATCGTGAATACGCAGCAAATTTTGCTCCGTGTCATCCAGTTTGCGAACCGCCTCTTTTTTACGTGATTTATATTTTACGATACCCGATGCTTCCTCGAAAATACCTCGCCGGTCCTCGGATCGGGTACTCAAAATCTCTTCAATACGCCCTTGCCCGATAATGGAGTAGGCCTCTTTACCGATCCCTGTATCCATAAACAGCTCGGTAATATCCCGAAGTCTGCATGACTGTCGGTTAATGAAATATTCACTATCGCCACTTCGATGCACACGACGAGTTACCGTGACTTCGCCAAAATCCAGAGGCAATGCCTGATCTTCATTATCCAGCGTAAGCGATACTTCACCATAATTAACTGCCTTGCGAGCATCACTACCAGCAAAAATAATATCCTCCATTTTGCCACCACGCAGTGATTTGGCGCTCTGTTCGCCCAGCACCCAGCGAATGCCATCGGAAATATTACTTTTTCCGCTTCCGTTGGGTCCGACGACTGCTGTAATGCCGCGGACAAATTCCATTTCCGTTTTATCTGCAAACGATTTGAAGCCCGCCAGCTCAATGCGCTTTAAAAACATGCTCAATCTCACCTCTAACATTTCAAATATGCTTGTACAACACCGTTTACCTGATGGACATGAATTATCCCTATTGTAGCACAAGACTACTTTGGATAAAGCACACTATCAACGTTCAACATCGACGTTCAACGCGATACAGCCAAGCCACGAAAAAAGAGCAAAACGCAGTCCATTCGCCTTTGCGGGCCGGGACTCCCCCGCGGACTGCCCTTTGCTCTTACTTTGTGTCCCCTGCTCGCGCAACCCGTCCGGGCCGCTCAGGTACCGATTACGATTCCGCCAGCTTCAAACGGTTTAAAGCTACTGCCGCCGCTTGCTGCTCAGCTTCTTTTTTGGAGCGACCTGTACCTGCCCCCAGCCGTTCGCTGTCCATATATACCTCGGCTACAAACTCGCGCTCATGGGCAGGTCCGCGCTCCTCTACAATCTTGTATTCAAGCATCCCCATGTTATGATGCTGCGTCAGTTCCTGAAGCTCTGTTTTAAAATCACTCATCTGGAGCTTACCATTTAACACAATTTGAGGAAAAATATAACGTTCTAGAAACGACCGGACGGCCTCCAGACCCTGATCCAAATAAAGCGCGCCTACGAACGCTTCGAACACATCAGCGAGCAAAGCCGGACGAGTACGTCCACCCGTTAGCTCCTCGCCTTTTCCAAGCAGTACATATTGCCCGAACTCAAGCCCGACAGCAAACTTCACCAGAGAAGGCTCGCAGACAATAGCTGCGCGCAGCTTGGTCAATTCGCCTTCGGGTCGGTTAGGGTATTGATTGTACAATTGCTCGGATACAGTCAGCTCCAGCACAGCGTCACCTAAAAACTCAAGGCGCTCATTGTCTGCATGCTGACTGAACCGATGTTCGTTTACGTAGGAAGCGTGCGTAAAGGCCTGCTTCAGAAGCTGCCGATTGTTGAATTGAATATGAAGTTTCTGCTGTAATTGCTTCAAGTCTCCACTCAACGAACTGACCCCTTACGCTTCATATTTTTTTAGAATAACCGTAGCATTGTGACCGCCAAAACCAAAGGAATTGGACATAACCACATTCAGTTCCGCTTTTCTTGGCTTGTTAGGCACATAATCAAGATCGCATTCCGGGTCTTGATTATCCAGATTAATCGTAGGCGGAATCGTCTGATGCTGAAGGGCAAGACCACAGATTATAGCTTCAACGCCGCCCGCTGCACCCAATAGATGCCCTGTCATCGACTTGGTTGAGCTGATCGCCACCTTATAAGCATGCTCTCCAAGCGTTTTCTTGACTGCTTCCGTTTCAGATTTATCACCCACTGGAGTCGATGTGCCGTGAGCGTTGATATAATCAATCTCCTCCGGCTTCAATCCAGCATCGCGGATCGCCATTCTGATGCAGCGTGCCGCACCCTCAGGATCAGGCTCCGTCATATGATGAGCATCGCCGGACAATCCATAGCCAATTACTTCACCGTAAATACGCGCACCACGCTCCAAAGCATGATCCAGCGATTCCAGGATCAGAACACCAGAGCCTTCGCCCATCACGAATCCATCTCTTTCCGTATCAAAAGGCCGGCTTGCCTTTTCAGGTTCATCGTTACGTGTGGACATCGCCCGCATGGAACAAAATCCAGCCATACCGATCGGACGAATCGTCGCCTCAGCTCCGCCGCAGATCATGACGTCAGCATCACCACGCTGAATCATACGGTAGGAATCACCAATGGCATGACTGCCTGTGGCACAAGCCGTTACTGGCGATGTATTGGGTCCTTTGGCACCGAGTGAAATGGACACTTGACCGGAGCCCATATTGGCAATCATCATCGGGATAAAGAAAGGGCTTACGCGTTTAGGTCCCTTTTCCATTAATGTACGATGCTGATCCTCCCAAGTACCCAATCCGCCAATGCCCGAGCCTACAGATACACCAACACGCTCAGCTTCCGCATTCTCTCCAATGACAAGTCCGCTATCCTTAAGCGCCAGTTTACTGGCTGCAACCGCAAACTGTACAAAGCGGTCCATTTTACGTGCGTCCTTGCGTTCAATATAATCCTCTGGATTAAAATCCTTCACGGAAGCGGCTATTTTCGTAGGATAGTCAGTCGTATCGAAAGCCTCGATTGGGCTGATGCCAGATTTTCCAGCCATCAGATTATCCCACAGTGTGTTCAAATCCTGTCCCAGCGAAGTGATTACACCCATTCCTGTTATGACAACTCGTTGTTTCAAAGATAATCACCTCTATGTCTACTGCAAATTGTATTTTAAGGCCGCACGCTTTGTGCGCAGAAATAATATAGAATCAACTAAAGTTAGTAATGCCGTATAATCAAACACACGGCAATTCCGTCTTTAGTTCAATCTGTATAATTAGGAGAAAGTCCCGCCTGTAACAGAACGGGACTTTTGTTGACATGAATTAGGTATGAGATTGTATGTACTTTACAACTTCACCTACAGTTGTAATTTTCTCTGCATCTTCATCAGAGATTTCCATATCAAACTCATCTTCCAATTCCATAACCAATTCAACTACATCGAGAGAATCAGCGCCTAAATCATCTTTAAAAGATGCTTCAAGTGTAACTTCGGCTTCGTCGGCTCCCAAACGGTCAACGACAATGCGTTTTACGCGCTCCAATACGTCGGACATCCGGCTCACCTCCTCCTTAGGTATTATACGAAAATTACAATTAAAATGCCATAGAAGAGAGCTTTCATTTACTACTCTTCATCGGGGCATGCGGATTAGCAGCAAGTAATTACATGTACATGCCGCCATCCACATGCAAAGTCTGGCCCGTCATGTATGAGGAAGCATCCGAGGCCAAGAACAGCACCACGTTCGCAATTTCCTCAGGCCGTCCGAGACGGGCCAGCGGAATACCACTGAGCATACTATCACGCAAATCGTCAGCCAGCACCTGCGTCATCTCCGTATCGATAAATCCGGGAGCTATACAGTTTACTGTAATGCCCCTCGAAGCAAGCTCTCTAGCAGAGGATTTGGTGAGACCAATCACTCCCGCCTTAGCAGCTACATAGTTTGCTTGACCTGCATTGCCAAGTACACCGACAACAGAAGAAATATTGATAATTCGACCGGAACGTTGCTTCATCATAGGTCGTGTTGCCGCCTTGAGACAATTAAACACGCCTTTCAGATTCGTTTCAATCACTTGGTCGAACTCTTCTTCCTTCATGCGCATAATTAAATTATCTCTTGTTATTCCTGCATTATTCACGAGGATGTCAATCTTGCCCCAAGCGTCAATTACATCCTTGATTAACCGGTCCGCCTCGTCAGCACGCCCGACATTGGCCTGGACTGTAATAGCCTCCACGCCCATGGCTCGAATCTGCTCTGCAACCTCAGCCGCAGCCCTTTCGCTGCCAGCATAGTTTACCGCCACATTAGCGCCTGCTTCAGCCAGCGCCAGCGCGATACTACGTCCAATTCCGCGTGATGCTCCCGTAACCAGCGCCGTTTTTCCACTTAATGGCTTAGACATCATAGTCCCTCCTTGCAAGTATATAGATAACTATTACTTTTAGCGGACCTCCAAGGCCTCCGTCACAGAAGCAAACGACTCCAAGCTGCTTATATTATACAGCTTAACCGTTTTGTTGATCTTTTTAACCAATCCGGTTAAAACACTTCCCGGACCAAACTCAATAAAGGTGTCAACACCCTGTTCCAGCAGCCATGCCACGCTGTCTTCCCACAGTACCGGGGAATAGACTTGCTCCACCAGCAGCTGGCGAATTTCGTTACCACCACACACAGGTTTTGCCGTTACATTAGCCACAACCGGAATCCGAGCTTCGGAGAAATCCACGCCCTCCAGCTTGTCGGAAAGCTTAGTCGCCGCTTCCTTCATCAATGAAGAATGGAAAGGACCGCTGACTTCCAAAGCAATAGCACGCTTGCCGCCTGCTTCCTTCACACGTTCAGCGACCGCAGCTACACCTTCCTTCGTGCCAGATACAACAATTTGTCCGGGGCAGTTGATGTTCGCCAGTTCTACCAGTTGACCAGACTCCGTAATATTACGGCATAGTGCTGCCAGTGCTTCACGGTCAGCTCCCAACACAGCAGCCATCCCGCCTTGTCCATCAGGTATCGCCTGCTCCATGAACTCGCCACGTGCACGTACGATCTCAACCGCGTCCTCGAATGCAAGGACACCGGAAGCAACAAGCGCGCTGTACTCCCCAAGGCTGTGCCCAGCCACATAATCAGGACGAATCCCTTTTTCCTTGAACGCTTCATATAATGCAATGCTTGCCGTTAACAGCGCAGGCTGTGTATTCGATGTCTGTTTCAAAGCTGTGTCCGGCCCTTCAAAAATCAGTGTGCTTAGCGCGAAACCCAACCGCTCGTCCGCTTGACGGAACACTTCCTTTGCAGCTGGAATCGCTTCATAAGCGTCTTTAGCCATACCTACAGCTTGTGAACCCTGACCGGGAAATATAAATGCCGTTTTGCCCATCTTGTATGCACCTCTCTGTATCCAATGCTTGTCCTGTAAAGTACCTGACAAATTCAATATTGTATCAAACCCGCCGTCTTCTTACCAGACAAGAACCGACGCACCCCAGGTTAACCCGCCGCCGAAGCCCACCATTAATATCCGGTCGCCTTCCTTCATACGGCCTTGCTCAGCTGCTTCTACAAGAGCAAGAGGGATTGATGCTGCAGATGTATTTGCATATTTATTAACATTGACGACTACCTTTTCTTCTGGCAAGTCCAAACGCTGCATCGCCGACTGGATGATGCGAATATTGGCTTGATGCGGAACGAATAGATCGATGTCATCTTTGGTCAAACCTGCTTTTTCCAATACATCAACCGTAGCTGTTCCCATCACACGGACCGCAAACTTGAACACTTCGCGTCCGTTCATGTAGATATAGTGCTGTTTATTTTCTATTGTATCCGCACTCGCTGGCAAACGCGAACCGCCAGCTTCCAACTTAAGCAAGCTGCCTCCCGCACCTTCGGCACCAAGATCAAAGGATTGAAATCCTCTACCTTCAGGTACTTCACCAATCACTACAGCTCCTGCACCGTCTCCAAAAAGAACACAGGTATTGCGGTCGGTATAATCTGTAATGCGGGAAAGACAGTCTGCCCCTATGATCAACGCATTGTTATAAATCCCTGTCTTAATGAAGCTTGTTGCCGTTGCCAGCCCATACACAAAACCCGAGCATGCTGCAGACAAATCGAAAGCCGCTGCACCTTTTGCTCCCAACTTATCCTGAAGAATGCAGGCAGTTGACGGAAATGCCGTATCCGGTGTAACCGTAGCTACAATAATCAGATCCAAATCCTCTGCCTTCATGCCGGCAGACTTCAACGCCTTTATCGCAGCTTCATAAGCCAAATCCGATGTAGCCTGCTCCGGTGCCGCAATATGGCGCTCCTGAATCCCTGTACGACTAACAATCCATTCGTCACTTGTTTCTACGATGGCTTCCAGATCTTTATTGGTCAGAATTTTCTCAGGAACATATTTCCCCGTTCCGATAACACCAACCGGCCGTAATTTATTCATATCGTCACTCACTTCCTGCTGATTTCCTTGGATATACTTTCCACCAATTGGTTTTGCAAGGCCGTACGGGCCTGTCTTACCGCATTTTTGACGGCAACGCCGTCAGACGAACCGTGACTTTTCAAGACGAGTCCGCTCAGCCCCAGCAAGGGAGCTCCGCCATGCTCCTTATAGTCCAGCTTATCCTTCAGACTGCGAAGTTCGGGCATAATCAATGCCGCCGCCAGCTTGGTCTTTAAAGATTTGGTGAACTTCTCTTTAAGGAGAGAAAATATCGCTCCGGCCGTACCTTCCAGCGATTTTAGCATGATGTTTCCGGCAAATCCGTCGCACACCAGTACATCACAATTTCCGGTTAACACGTCTCTAGATTCGACATTACCCACAAAATGGACAGGTAACTGCTCAATGAGAGGAAATGCCAATTTCGTTAATTCATTGCCCTTCCCAGCTTCGGTCCCGACATTCAGCAGACCTACCCTCGGAGAAGCTATACCGTGAACCTTCTGACGATACAAGCTCCCCATCAATGCATACTGGGCGAGATGCTCGGGCTTGGCATCCATATTGGCCCCCAAGTCCAGTGCCAGTACACCCTGATCATCAATCGTCGGTATCATCGGGGCAAGGGCCGGACGCTCAATCCCTTCCATTCTTCCAACCACCAGCAACCCTGTGGTCATTAACGCACCAGTATTACCTGCAGATATCATGGCATCCGCTTCGCCTTCTCTGACCATTCGGCCAGCTACAACCATTGAGGCATCCTTTTTGCGCCGCACTGCCTTTACAGGCTCGTCCTGCGCATCTATCATTTCGGATGCATGACGAATGCTGAGGTTCGCAGGCAACGCTCTGCCGTTCAGAACCGATTCAATCCGTTCACGATCACCAACCAGCGTAATGTCTGTATCCTTCCATTCCGCCGCCGCAGATAGCGCACCCTCTACTGTCGCCTCAGGGGCATGATCTCCCCCCATGGCATCAATGGCGATCCGCATGCTGACTTCCTCCTTCGCTATACTCTTCCTCCGTGGACCGATAAACGACAAAGTTTCCTTGAAACACCATTTCTTCTCCTACGTAGGCAAATACCTCCACTTTGGCCTTCCCTTTTTGCTCGGGATTTGAGCGTACATATGCCTTGGCAATACACTTCTCTCCCAAATGAACAGGGCGGACAAAGCGAATATCCGCCGAAGCGGTCAATGCTATCTCATCATTAATCACGGCGACAGCCAATGAATTGGCTTGAGCAAAGACATAATGTCCCCGTGCAATGCCGGTGCGTGAAAAGATGTGCTCCTCTTTGATTTCAAAGATGGAAATACCACTTCGATCCAATTGAAGATCAACGATATCCCCGATCACCTCATGTAAAGGCAAGGAACGAACCTGATCGTAGGAGCGCTCAGCCATCAGCTTTAGCCGCTCCCGCAATTCCGGGATTCCCAATTCCATCCGATCCAGCCGAATCGTCTGAATGCTTACCTTCAATTGTCTCGTCAATTCCTGATCCGTTACGAACGGATTGTCATCAATCAATTGAGTCAGCCGCTGCTGTCTCTGTCTCTTCGGCAAACGTTCGATGTCAGTGACGCCTCCTTTCCCTGCAATAAACTTCCGTTCAGCCGACGGTTCGGGTTACTTCACGTTCTAACGGCAATAACTTCAAGCCGGTTTGTTATCTTGTATGTATAAAGGAACCCCTTCGGCCCTTCTTTCTTAGAACCTGGTACTAAAACAGTATATAGCATGCTGACACAAAAAGAAAGCATGCAAATAAAAAAAGAAAGCATGCAAATAAAAAAAGAAAGCATGCAAATAAAAAAAGTGGCGCCTCACTGGAGTGAAGCGCCACTTTCCCTGCGAAGATTCCAAAGAATCTACTTATCGGACATTATTGAGAGATGATCTCTCTAGCTTTGTACGTTCCGCAAACTTTGCACACATGGTGAGCAAGTTTCAATTCGCCGCATTCGGAGCATTTCACCATACCTGGTACTGCCAGTTTAAAGTGAGTACGACGTTTGTCGCGACGAGTTTTGGATGTTCTCCGTTGAGGTACTGCCATTATTCCCACCTCCTTAACCAGATCAACCCCGCAAAGCGGGTATGACTTCTTATCTCATTCAAGACTGAAGGTAACTACCGGAAGCAGTTATCTTACAGCCGGTGAATCAAGCCTGCAACATCCATGCATGGATTCTGTAACTCTCCAGCATAAGTGGATGATGATTTTTTCCAGAATTGAACTCAATTCTCATTTAAAAAAATCCTTAAGCCCTGCCAGACGCGGATCAATCTTGTCCGTATTGCCATCGTCACTGTCATCGGAGCCGATGCTCCAGTTTTGTCCGGCCGCGGGTGCGATTCCTTGACAGTCCTCACTGCACACAGGCGCAAACGGCACGTTCAGTACAAACAGTTCTTTGCAATACGGTGCAATGTCGAAGGAATCCTCCGTCACTGCAATAAATTCGCCATCTTCATCTTCCTCTTCGTTACTTGAAGAGGTTTGCTTGAACCGTTCACGGAATTCAATCTTCAAATCCTCGTGCATCGGGCTCAAACAGCGTGAACACAGCATGTCCAGACCTGCGGTCAGTGTGCCTTCCACGCTCATCAAGCCTTGACCCAGACTAACGGCGACCAGATCGGTCTCCAGCGGGGAAACGGCCGTAACATCAGCACGATCATCCACCAATTCACTCACATTAAGAGATTCACGGATAGGAAAAGGACCGTCACTTGCTGCTACTTTGCGAAAAAATAGTTGCATCACTATCACTCCAAACAAACAAAAATTATTATACCGACTGATCGAGTCGTTTGTCAACACCTTTCACTTTACACCACATACAAACCCATTGGTTTTCCAATGGTACAGCACGTTTTATGCGAAAGCGAAAATACGTTGTACGGATGATGTACCTTTGAGCATTCGTACCCCCGCCACTCTTCGTGTACAATAATGCGAGTATAAAGCTTTTTGGTCCAGGTCTCAATGGCCTTGTTCAGAATAGTTACTGGAATAGCTATTAAAGAAAGGAGCCGACATCCGTCTTGAAAACACTTGGAGTTATTGTAGAGTATAACCCGCTGCATAACGGACATGTTCATCACTGGAAAGAGTCTCTTCGCATCACTGGCGCAGAGCGCACGGTGGCTGTGATGAGTGGTCCTTTCCTCCAGCGGGGTGAACCTGCGATTACGGACAAATGGTCCCGCACGGAAATGGCGCTCGCCATGGGCGTAGACCTCGTTGTGGAGCTGCCTGTGGCTTACGCCATCCAGCCCGCAGAATGGTTTGCCCACGGGGCGGTCGCCCTGCTCCGCGCCACGGGCGTCGTCGACGCGCTCTGCTTCGGCAGCGAGAGCGGAAACATTGCGCCGCTCCGCGCGCTGGCCCGCGTGCTGGCGGCAGAGCCGGCCGAGCTTAAGGCCGGCATCGCGCAGCGCCTGCGCAGCGGCGCGAGCTATCCTGCCGCCTACGCGGGAGCCGCAGCCGCGCTCGCGGTCGAAGGGGAGGACGGTGCTGCGCTCGCCGCCCTCATGCAGCAGCCCAACAATACGCTCGGGCTGCATTACTTGATTGCGCTGGAACGGCTGGGCAGCACAATCAAGCCCTTCACCGTAGCCCGCACCGGATCGGGCTACCATGAAGCCGTAGCGCCTGCGAACGGAGTCATCGCCAGCGCTACGGCCATCCGCCGTCTGCTGCTGGACGGCGGGCCAGAGGCTGCGTCGCCGTATGTACCTGCGGCAACGCTGGAGATTTTACGGCGCGAGTGGCAAGCCAGACGCGCGCCGCTGCAATGGGAAGCGTTCAGCCAGCCCCTGCTGAACGCCCTGATCACGCGCAGCCCGCAGCAGCTGGCGGAGCTGCATGAGGTCACCGAAGGGCTGGAGTATCGTCTGCGGCAATCGCTGTACACGCTGGCCCAGCCCTCGGTAGAGGCATTACTCGCTGCCGTCAAGACAAGGCGGTATACTCATACGAAGCTTCAGCGCATGCTTGCACATATTTTGCTGAATCATGGCAAAGCCAATATGACTCCCACTGAGCTGGCGAAAGGTCCCGGTTATATCCGTGTGCTCGGCTTTAATACGGCTGGACGCGAGTTGCTGGCACGGATGAAGCAGACAGCAACCCTTCCTGTATGGGTCAAGCCATCTGCCGGATCACATCCCCATCTGGACTGGGATACGGCCGCTGCCGCCATACATGCAACCGGGATGCCACGTCCCGCCATCCGCGATATGTATGCCGACTACTTGCGACCGCCCATTATGGTTTGATGGGCAGCTTTTCCATATAATTCAGTGCATCGTCAAGCGTACGCACCGGAACGAGCTTCATTCGGGTTCCAATTTGCTCAGCTTTGGCCTTGGCTTCTTTATAATTATCCGCCGGGACGAAAAACAATTCTGCACCCTGACGGTCAGCGGCGACAATTTTATACTTTGCACCACCGATCGCTCCCACCTGACCGTCCTTATCAATAGTACCCGTACCAGCTACACGATATCCCTTACTCAAATCACCGGGTGTCAACTGGTTATAAATTTCCATCGTAAACATTAAACCTGCCGAAGGCCCACCAACGTCTGTGGATGTAAAATGAATCGTTTTACGTCCATCCTTCGGCTCTACCTTTTGCACCGTGGCAATGCTGACGCCAAATCCAGGACGTTGTTTGCCCGTCTCGCTGTCTGTGATGGTCGTTAACGGAGCTTGCACCGTCAGCAAGGTGCCATTGCGCTTGAGCTTTACTCGGACTTTTGTCCCCGCCTTCTCATTTTCTAAGGCAATCCGAATGGAGCGATTATTCGTTACCCTCGTTCCGTTCAACTCCAATATTTCATCTCCAGGCTCAAATACGCTGTTTGATCGGGGCACTTTAAACACATACACATAATCCGGCACAATCCGATACGGGACCTGAGCGCGGCTGTATGCAGCCTCCATTGCGGAAGACTGGGAATCCCCCATATACCATACCTGCTCGGCTGTGTATTCGTCCTCACTTCTTCCGTGCAGACGATCCTCCTTGCGCTGAATCTCCGAATTGCTATCCAGCTTGGACATGCCCAGCATGATGAGATTGGCATAACGTGCCGATACTGTCGTCATCATAAAGGTCCCCCGTTCGTTGCGATCACCTTCCCGGACTGTAACCATCGGTTTAATCTCGTTTGCCCCACCTGGTCCATAGATCAGATAAGGGGTAGGCATATAGACCAGCACATAGACCATTGCAGCCAGCATCAAGACATAGCCGATTGAAAAAAGAGCACTTTTGCGGCTGATTTGCTTCATCTCTTCTCCCCCTTACAGCCTGATTTCCCTATCTTCCCCCAATCAATCCTGCACACCTGCTTGTTCTCAAGCCTTTCGAACAAGCATACATTGATTACGACAAGACAACATATATGAACAACCCATACCGACAACATCGTAAATAGATCGCTGCCGAAGCATCCGACCCTCCTTAGTATATTGATGAGAGGTGAATCCTTTGACACAAAAGGAAGTCCATACCGCATCTTACTGGACAACCCTACTGCTTGGCTTCGGAGCCATTCTGCTCGTATTGGCTGTTGTCACCTCTCCAGAAGAGGTGTTTCAAGCCTCTACCCAAGGGCTTAAGCTGTGGTGGAGTATTATTTTCCCGGCTATGCTCCCTTTTTTGATGTTATCCGAAATGCTCATCGCCTTCGGTCTGGTCCATGGACTGGGTGTCCTGCTGGAGCCGTTCATGCGCTTCTGGTTTCGACTGCCCGGACGAAGCGGCTGGGTGCTGGCCCTTGGCCTGACCGCCGGATTCCCGGCGGCTGTGGAGGCGGTGCGCCAATGGGCACAGCAGGAGGATATGACCGAGCCCCAGCTCAGGCGACTGACCGCCATCGCCCATTTCTGCAACCCGATCATCATTCTACTCGTCATCGGAACAGGAATGCTGCATAATGCTACTGTAGGCGGAATGTTACTTGCTGTTCACTGGATCTCTGGACTACTGGCAGGCTGGATTACAGCCAGATTGCCTGCAACGTCAAAGGAATTGCAAAAACGGGAAACGCCAGCTGCCCTACGGCCCACTTCTGTTTCCCGTACTTCCACCACCCTGATCCGCTCCGCATGGAATGCTGTGCAATCTGCCAGAGCACGGGACGGCCGCAGTTTCGGAAAGCTACTGGGCGAAACCGTATCTCATGCTGTACAGACGCTTATGGTGACAGGTGGATTTATTATTTTCTTTTCCGTACTGATTCGACTAATATCCATATACTCAGGCCAAGGAACACTTTCTTTCATATGGCCTGCCTGGATGGAGATTCATCTGGGTTCCTATGAAATCAGCCGTTTACCTTATGATCTCCGCACCCAAGCGGCACTAATCAGCGCCGTGCTGGGCTGGGGCGGCCTATGCGGCTGGCTCCAAATTACTGCAGTCACCAGACCATCCGACAAAGGCATCACATTCACCCTGTCGCGAGCGCTTCATGGGATCATCGCCTGCGGGCTTACGCTCGTGGCATGGACACCTTTCAGTCATATTGCCAACCATACAATTCCAGCTTACATTAGCGGCAGCTCAGCTTCTTCCCTTACAGAAAGCGGATATGATGAGGCGGCACACTCCGTCATGACGGAAGCCACTAATCTTTTAACACAATTGGAAGGTGCATCCCTATATCCCTGGCAGCTGACTGTGCTGTCTGCCTCCCTGTTGGCTGCGATTGTGCTTATATTACTGGTCATTTCCTTTATGACTTCATGGTGGAGCCGTCGCGCATCGCGTTGACCTTGGAACGCAGCGCGTCCTCAACCTCAGGTGCTACCAAATCTACGACCTTGCCGTCAAAATGGGCAATTTCCTTCACCATACTGGAACTCAGATATGAATACGCGGGATTCGTCATCATAAAGATCGTTTCCGCATCCGGATTCAGCTTATGATTCGTAGAGGCCAATTGCAGCTCGTATTCAAAATCGGTCACCGACCGTATTCCTCTCACAATAACCTGAGCCCCTTTTTGACGTACATAATTGGCTGTCAGATCACGGAAGCTGTCCACCTCAATATTTGGAATATCACGGGTTACAGTCCGCAATAGCTCCATTCGCTCCTCTAGAGAGAATAACGGATTTTTACTAATATTGTTAAGAACCGCGACAATTAGTAAATCAAACTGTCTGGCTGCTCTTTGAATGATATCTTGATGCCCCATCGTCACGGGATCAAAGGTTCCCGGATATACGGCAATACGTGGTTTGTGCTCAATCATGATGGTCCTCCCCGTCTGATTCGGTGATGCCGGATTTACTGACTCCGGTTTCTGTGTGCTCTTCGGCGTCCGACAAAGCATTGGCTGCATATTTATAAATAGATAACGCCGTTTCACCATAGACTGCTTTTTTGACCTGTTCGAACGGCCCGAATCTTTCGGGGTATTCATGTCCAGACTCATACTCCAGCACAATGAATGCCTCTGAACGAAGCAAGCCCAATTCAGCCATACGACTCATTAATTCATCTCCATGTTTGAGACGATAGGGCGGGTCCAGAAAAACAGCATCAAAAAGGGCTCCACGTTTTGCGAGCGCCTTGAGCGCTCTTCCGGCATCATTACGGAACACTTCAGCCTGTTCTTCCAATCCGGTTTTTCGTAAATTTTCTTTAATAACCTCAATGCTTTTTGATTCCATATCAATAAAAACCGCCTTGTCCATCCCCCGGCTAAGCGCCTCTATACCCAGGCCACCACTGCCAGCGAACAGATCAAGTGCGACTCCCCCATCAAAATAAGGACCTATCATGCTAAATAGCGCTTCCTTGACCTTATCCGTGGTCGGCCGCGTCCCTGTGCCGGGAACTGCCTTTAACGGCCTTCCTTTGGCACTACCCGATACCACTCTCACGCTGAAACTCACCTATTTTCTATATGTGTTCATAACCATATAAAGATTATGACGTTATCGTACCACATGCACCGCCGTTTGAAAAACGTATGGTATTGCAGGTATAAAAAATCCTTCCCTGGGCATCCTTAGGATATCGGCATTCAACCAATGTCGTAGACAACCGCGGAGAAGACTTACGTTTCCCCATAAGCTCTTCGTCCGGTTTCTCCTCTCCCATTCGGGCGCTTCTTTCATGGAGCGCCTGATTTTTTTGCATAAAAAGAAGCTGCCCCATAGCAGCTTTATGTATCATTTTTTCTATTCTAGGATTTGCTCATTTAAGCAGCTCTTCTGGGATATCACCTTGATAAACATACACATAGCTCGCTACCGATACAGCAAATGCTGCAAACATAGACAGCGATGTCGCTATACCATATACTATTTTTCTCACCATTCCTCTTCACCTCCTTCCCCGAATCAATGTCAGGCTCTGAACGAAAAAAGCTACAGCCACTACAGAAGAACCGATTACAAAATTAGTACAAACAAGTATGGAGGATAACAGTCGCAGGAGAGGATAAAAACGGGCTGGAATGCGCGACTGCTTTTCAATTCTGGATGGGGCAAAACATAAAACAAGCATAAGAGCCATTCCGGTAAACAGGTTTATCCACCAACTGTCTAAAGAGATACAGGATATAGATGTAAAAGCGACCGAGGTCACCACCACACATGCCATTCCTGTTTTCAAATGTATGCCTCCTGATATTTGGCGCAACAGGGCAAAGGCGATGAGGATCGTTGCAGCCTCTCCCATCCGTCCAGTGAAAAATGAGGCCAATAGTGTCAACACAACGATCATGGATGCATTCAGAATGAGGGCAAGCGCATATTGAAGTACAGGAACGGAGGCGGGATGATCCGGCACCGTACGTTTGATCTGGTTGGCAAGCCTGGAAGCCATTATTTCAATCATCCCGGTATTCCTTTCCGATCGCATAATAGATGAAAAATCCAGAAACCAGAGCAAAAAACATCATATTTAACCATATCTCGTTATAATACAGCACAATAGAAGTTGAAATGAGGGACAGGATAATCAGCGTGATGACAATGCCATACTCCTCTTTGAATTTAAGCTTTTTGAAATTAGGAGCAAAGCCGATCCCTTTCCGATACATCATAAACGAGATGAGCAGCCCTGCGGCTGCGCTTATCGATTGCAGCAGATAACCCTTCAAGGACCCATCCTGCAACTCAGAGACTGGCAAATTGCCGAACAGCATTTTTAGGAGCACCGACTGAATAACAGCATACGCAAAATAACCTGTTACAGTCATAATGCCCGACCACACAATTGGAATTTTCACTACGGTAGCGAGTAAAAAAATAAAAAGCAGCATATTGATGACAGGCACCAAATACGAGAGAGACCATTCTTCTCGGAGCAAATAACTTTGCAGGTTCATAATCAAATTTACAAAAATGGCCTGCCATAGATAGGGTGTCATTTTGACTTTAAAAATACTAAGAATCAGTGCAAAAACAGCCACTCCCTCAAGCGTTGAAAAAAGCAAAAAGCCGATCGGCTCCACAAGCATGCACGCATCTCCTTTACAATTCCAACAAACCTCATCGATATATCTAAAAGCTTGGCTGTACATCGAATATAAAGAGCTGGGAGCTACTTTTCAAGAGGTCTTTTCAATGATTTCATAGAACTTTTCAAGCACTTCAACGTAATGTTATCGTATGTAAGCTTCAAGTAAGGCTTAAGCAACGGTTTCCTTAACCAGATCTCCCTGTGGACGTCTAGGCTTCATTCGTGATATGAGCTTTTTCCCAGAGCGGATACCGGGCTGTTCAATCCATGTATAGGTGAGCCAGGACAGTCCAGTAGTGAACAGCAGCGTCATCATAAACATCATAATGAGGTTGACCGTCGGGGCAAAGGGGAATTTGATCTGAATGATCAGCCCCAGAACCAGCATATGTGTCAAATACATGCTGTAGCTGAGCCGGCCAATCCATGACCATACCCGATTAAGCAACCACATCGGCTGCCAATGATACAAAGCATATGCCCCCAGCAGCAACCCAGCGCCTATGAGGTAATCCGTCATACCTGTAAAAAACGCAAATAGCACAGATACAAGCAGCAAGCCCCCACTGACCCGGTCTATGCTTTTCCAATGCCGCTCGTTCTTCCAAATAAAAAACAACAATATACCCAGCCCAAAGACAGGCAATTGATTCGGAAACCATAAATACAGATAATGCCCCCATAAGGAATGATCACTAATCCATGGATATTGAGCAAACCACGTATTTAGCCCGAAGCTTAGCACAAGCACAATCATGACAAACCAGGCAGCATGGCGAACTGACCGGATCAGCTTAAATAATAAGGGGACAAACAGATAAAACATACATTCCACCGCTATGGACCATTCCACCCCGATAATACTGTTGATCCAATATGGGTTCAGGCCATTCAAAAACAGGACATGAGCTGCAATATTGGCGACCGTGATCCCCTCCTGATCCCCAAGCCAAAATCGAGGACCTGTCCCGTTCACAATTAAATAGATCCCGAGCATTACGTAATATAAAGGAGCAATTCGGAAAAAGCGACGTATCAGATAAGCCGAAATTCTTTCTCTCCTGTCCCCCGAACGTCTGCTCAGAGACAAAAATAGCGTAAAAGCGCTGGCCAGATAAAATAAAGCGACTCCTTTGGCACCCATACTCAAGCCTTTTTGTATCCATCCGTTGATTCCGTCCACATGCTGACTGACATGCACCAGCAAAACCCCAATAATGGCCAGCGCTCTCAGCGTATCTACAAACTGCAGCTTGTCATGTTCCATTTCACCCTTGGCTTCGGGCATCGTATCCCTCCATATCGATCCTATACGATACATTTTGTATCTATAATACACAAAACGTATCATCAAAGTAAATATCTCCGTATGTAAAAAAACATCTCCCAGCCGCATGATCTGCGGCCAAAAGATGTTCACATTGTTAAGCTATAGTTAGTTGCTCCCTGCAGCATGTACAAATGAGCATGGCCAATTGGCAGTCATTCATTTTATTTGTTTAGATGAAAAGGAACCGTCGTTACGATGACGTCTTTGTAATTGAGCAGATAAGCTCTCATCAGCAAACTGGTCTGATTGTGCAGAATATTTTCCCACCAGTGCTTGGTAATGAATTGCGGAATGAGGACAGTAATATGATCCTCGTCTGCTTTTTTCCATTCCACTGTATCAATAAACTTGCGGAGCGGATTAATAATGCTACGATAACGGGATTTCAAGACCACCAAGCGGATACCGACATCCCATTCTTCCCATTTCTGCTCCATTTTACGAATTGCATCATCATCTACACCAACATATACAGCAACCACATTGTCCGACAACGTCTTGGCATAACTGATGGTATTCATGACGACCCGAGTAATGCCTGCCACCGGAATAATAATGGTATTGCCTTTGATCATCGGTTTATCCTTTGTAATGTCAATGCGCAGCTGCTCAGCCGTATTTTTGTAATGAATATTGATCTTCATAAAGAAATACAGTACCAAAGGCAGGAAGATGAACACCATCCAAACCTGACTAAACTTGGTAAAGATAAAGATAAGCGTTATCGACAACGTGGTCAGCATGCCGATCGTGTTAATGGCAAGCTTGACGACCCAGCCGGACGGCTTGAGCCGAATCCAGTGAATCATCATCCCAAGCTGGGAAAGCGTAAAAGGGATAAATACCCCTACAGCATACAGCGGAATCAGATTTTCTGTATTTCCGCCAAATACAATGACCAGCAACGCCGAGAAAACACTTAAAAACAGAATACCATTCGAGTATCCGAGCCGATCTCCACGAACCATGAACATATGCGGCATGTATTTGTCCTTAGCCAGCATAAAAGCGAGCAACGGAAAGGCAGAATAGGCTGTATTCGCCGCCAAAAACAAGATGAGCGCCGTCACGCCCTGAATGATGTAATACATGACACCGCGTCCGAAAGTGGCATTGGCAATTTGTGAGATGACGGTTTCATGCGGATTCGGACGAATACCGTACCAATAAGCCAGCAAGCTGATCCCAATGAACATACTCCCGAGAATCAAGCCCATCATCATCAATGTGGTTGCTGCATTTTTGGCAGCAGGCTTGCGAAAGTTCGGAATGGCATTCGAGACAGCTTCTACCCCGGTTAACGCCGAACAACCCGAGCTAAACGCCTTTAGTAAGAGAAACAGGCTAACGTTGGATACCGTGGCTCCAAATTGCGGTGCCGCAGCATGGGCTCCCCCTGCAATGTAATGAATGACACCACTAATAATCAGAACAAAAATGGAAACAACAAATAAGTAAATCGGTAAAGCCAGCACCGAGGCAGATTCCGTTACCCCGCGCAAGTTCATAATAGTCAAAAAGATAATCATGATCAGAGCAATCGCAATTCGATGATCGTGTAATGATGGAAATGCCGATGTAATGGCATCTGTACCCGCTGACGAGCTGACCGCAACCGTCAGAATGTAGTCGACCAGCAAGGAGCCGCCTGCAATCAGACTCGGGGCCTTACCCAAATTATCTTGAGCAACGATATAGGCACCACCGCCACCTGGATAGGAAAAGATTGTTTGCCGATAAGACAGGATCAGAATGACCAGCAATCCCAGTACCGCGATCGATATAGGTATGGAATACCATAGGGCAGCGAAGCCCGCTGTAATCAAAACCAGCAAAATTTGCTCGGTGCCGTAAGCTACTGAGGACAATGCATCTGAGGACAGAATGGCCAGAGCCTTGAGCTTGTTTAGCTTCTCCTCCTCAAGAGCCGTCGACTTTCGAGGACGACCGATTAATAATCTTTTGACTTTACTCAGCATTTCATTAACTCCTTCTTCGATGAGGGTTTTGCAGAAGAACTGTGATCGTATGTTTATTATGTCACCTGAACATCAAATTGATGAAACAAATGAACTATTATTTTATACCCCTTCATCCTGAAAAAACAATAATAAATACCTCTTATAATGAGCATTCCCGAGTAAGAAAGAGTATTTCGATAAAATACCCTTATGTATATAGTAATTTGAACCTTTCCGGCGTAATTCCCTCAGCACGGCGAAAAGTTGCCACAAAATGGCTGGCATCCCGAAACCCTACGCGCTCCGAAACTTCCTTAACCGTCAAATGCGGGTACTCTGTCATCATTTCTTTAGCCTTACGCAGCCGAATCACAATCAGGTAAGCATAGGACGTCACGCCAAAAGCCTGCTTGAACAATGTATTTAAATGACGGGCGCTAACATTAATCATAAGCGCCATATCAGACAGCCCCACATCCGGACTGGCGTAATTTTGCTCCATAAAGGCCAGTACGGGCGCCAAACGTTCCACATTATGGGACAGAGAAGGCATCGAGCTGTGCTGCCCATATTTACGCAACAGTGTCAGAAAGCGGTATATATTGGCCGATGCATCTAATCCGGATAAATCCCGTTCGCTAACCAGCGAATGAAGGATACCTTCTCCAAAGGTATGCAGCTCGCTATCCGGGTCCCAATGATATCCGCGCGTATGCTTCAATCCGAGAGCAGTCAATACAGCAGCGGCGATGGGTCCGTCAAATGTGATGTATAACGTTCGCCATACCTTTGTCGCCCGTCTGTATGCATGGGATTCGCCCGGTAGCAGCAGAACCCCGGACTGCTCACCCAGACGGAAAGTCCCCCCTTTAAATGTAAATATCCCTTCACCGGATACCGTCTGAATCCAGTGAAAGCACGGATATCCCTCTGGACGGGACACATCCTCCTGCCTGCTGTTGAATCCGATGCTCTCAATAAAAAGCGGTAAAGAGTGCTCACGTGTAGTCAGAAAAAATCGCAAATGATGGGGAGTCAAAATCATAAATGCACCTCCGGCGTATGCGGGTATGTATTTCTCTTATAGATCCATATTGTTATATCCAAGTTCATTTTATTATATATAAAAGACATTACTTGTATTATAAGATAGAATTATTCTTATATATAGAGGTGATTGGCATGATAAGCGGCAAACTTCCTAAAGTATTTTACGGTGGAGATTACAATCCCGAGCAATGGGATGAGGCCACACATCAGGAGGATTTACGGATGTTCAGGCTGGCAGGGATTGATATCGCCACAGTCAACGTATTTTCATGGGCCAAAATTCAGTCGGACGAAATCACATATCATTTTGAATGGCTGGATCAATTGATTGACAGTCTTCATGAAAGCGGTATCTTCGTTTGTCTTGCTACCAGCACTGCAGCACACCCCGCCTGGATGGCTACCCGTTATCCGGATATTCTGCGGGTCGATGCTGACGGACGCAAGCGGAAATTCGGCGGCCGCCACAACTCCTGTCCGAACAGTCTAACCTATCGTAAATACGCGGAGCATATGGCTGACCGATTGGCCGAGCGATACAAAAATCATCCCGCTATCCTCGTGTGGCACGTATCCAATGAATACGGCGGTGATTGTTATTGTGACAACTGCGCCGCCGCGTTCCGGGTATGGCTCAAGCAAAAATACGGATCACTGGAAGAATTGAACCGGGTGTGGAACACTTCCTTCTGGGGTCACACCTTCTATGATTGGGATGAAATTGTGCCCCCGAATAATCTGAGCGAGCATTGGGGAGAAAATCACTCCTCCTTTCAAGGAATTTCCCTTGATTATGCACGCTTTAATTCAGACAGTATGCTCGATTGCTATCTGCTGGAATATAACGCGATTAAAAAGCATATTCCCCATGCTGTGGTAACGACCAATCTGATGGGATTTTTCAAGCAACTGGACTATTTCAAATGGGCTAAACACATGGATATTGTGTCCTGGGACAGCTATCCTCAGGCTAATACGCCTGCAAGCTATACCGCGATGGCACATGATCTGATGCGCGGTCTAAAGGATGGGCAGCCCTTTATGCTCATGGAGCAAACACCGAGCCAGCAAAATTGGCAGGCGTACAATTCGCTCAAACGTCCCGGCATCATGCGGCTATGGAGTTACCAAGCGGTAGCGCATGGCGCGGACACAGTCATGTTCTTTCAGCTTCGCCGCTCTATCGGTGCTTGTGAGAAATTTCACGGAGCTGTGATTGAGCATGCCGGACACGAAAATACACGTGTATTCCGCGAGGTGGCACAGCTTGGCAAAGAGCTTGGAGCATTAGGAGACCGGTTCCTTGACGCGACCGTCGATGCCAAAGTAGCCATTTTGTTCGATTGGGATAATTGGTGGGCATTAGAAAAATCAAGCGGGCCCTCTGTTGCATTGAATTACGTAGATCAGGTGCATAAGTACTATGCTGCCCTTTTCCGGCGTAACGTGCAAGTAGACCTGATTTCCGTAGAAACGGATTTCCAGAAATATGATCTCATTATCGCGCCTGTACTCTACATGGTCAAGCCGGGTACTGCTGAGAAGCTGGAACAATTCACGCAGCGTGGCGGCACGTTCGTTACCACCTTTTTCAGCGGAATCGTCAATGAAAACGATCTGGCCACAACCGGAGGATATCCAGGTAAGCTGCGTAAGCTGCTCGGGATTTGGGTAGAAGAAATAGACGCGCTTCTGCCGGAATCACACAATCGTATTATAATGAAAGAAAAGTTAGGCGCATTGCATGGAGAATATCAATGTGGCATGCTTTGCGATCTGCTGCACAGTGAAGGTGCCGAGGTGCTGGCTGAATACGGTGATGATTTCTATCAGGGTATGCCAGTACTGACACGCAATCGTTCCGGCCAAGGTGAGGCATGGTATGTCGCATCGGACCCTGAGGAATCTTTCCTTGATGGCCTAATGGGTTATATTTGTGAGGAAAAAGGGATTTCATCCTTGCTACGTGCTCCTGCAGGCGTAGAAGCTACTGTACGTACCAAAGATGGAAAATCGTATCTGTTCATCCTGAACCATAACGCTCAAATGCAACATATACAACTGGATGACCAAAAAGGGAAAGAGCTGATTAGCGGCAATTTCCTGGAAGGAGGTATCTCCATTGATGGCTACGGCTTTCAAGTACTGGAGCTATCATAACAACATATATCCGACTTATACAGGCCTGATTTCATAGTTCTGATTTACAGATCGGTCTGCTGTATGAGCGCAAATTAGGTATCAAAGGAGTTCAACATGAAACGACTGCTATGGGTTGGCAGCTTGTCTTATTTTTTGATCGGTCTGGCACATGTGGTTGTAGGGTCCCTGCTACCTGTGCTGCTGGATCACTACGGCAGAAACTATACGGAGGGCGGAAGCCTGATTTTCGCTCAATTTTCCGGCTTTCTGGCTGGCGTCCTGCTGTCGCCATGGCTTGCACGAACTTTCGGCAAACGCCGAAGTCTGGTATTTGCTCTGCTCCTGCTGTGTGCGGCAGAAGGAGTGTACTCTCTATTGCCCCCTTGGGGATGGCTATACGCTGTCGGGGCAGCAGCTGGCTTTGGCTTCGGCATGGTAGAAGCGCTTATCGGTACCATCGTTATTAGTGGTATTACTCAAGGAACAGGCGCGGCTATGAGCCGGCTGGAAGTCTTTTTTGGAATCGGCGCGTTGGCCATGCCTGCTATCGCCAGCCAGTTCATTGCTCTCGGCTGGTGGAGATTGGCTTTTCCCATGATCTCCATGTTCGCAGCTATTGCGGTCGTAGCTTGGCTACGGGGGTCCTTCGGCACGTTGGACACTGTATTGGACGAACAGGAACAACGAGGGAACAACCATACATCCTCCTCCTCTAATTCACCGAAGGTGAAAGCTTCTAAAGCTAGCCCTATAGGGAATTGGAAGCTGCTGGCTCTGTTCATTGTCTTTTTCTTCATCTATGTTGGGACAGAGATGAGCCTGGCTAATTTCCTGCCCTCCATGTTTATTGAACGCCTGGGAATCACGCAAGCCGAGGCAGCACTCAGTGTTACCTGCTTCTGGCTAGCCATGGCCACCGGACGACTATTCACAGGCAACATTGCCGATCGGTACGGCTACGGTGTCTTTGTCGCCCTGAGCTCACTGGCAACGACCGTGCTGATGTGTGTATTCCCGCTGATTAAGGGTACTTCCGTTACCTTTGTCCTTATTGCACTGCTGGGTCTGGGCATGTCCGGCATTTTTTCCATCGCACTCGTTTTTGCCAGCAAAATGATGCCAGGCACAGAAGAATCCACTACCAGCCTGCTTATCGGTGCAGGCGGAGTCGGGGGTGCCCTGCTGCCCTTATGGCTTGGAAACAGCATGGATCGTGGCGGAGCAGTCGCTTCGGCATGGTTGCTGGCAGGCTTTGCCTGTATCCTGTGCCTGCTTGGCTGCATTCTGTACGCCTTATACGTGCGCAAAAAGCGGCTTCAAACCGCTTCATCCTGATACATGCCTTTTTCGGCGCCTTCGGCTGCTCCTTGATATAATTCAAGGCTACAGCACAGGCGCCATTTTACTTACTAGACGAATGTACCTTGTACAAAAGCCTATTTTTAACCAAAGATAGATTGTTGCCTATGAAATGCAGGACAGATATCCATGCCTCTCCTAGATGAATGGAGTAGTATACAACAAACCATATGGAGGTGTTTGTATTGGGTCGTCCTGAATTAAAACGAAAAAAAGGCCGCAAAAAAAATGTTTTTATTCGTTCCTGGTTTGATAAGTTAGAGAAAAAGTTTGATGAGACGCCCCCAAAGAAAAAAGGCCGCTCGAAACGAAAATTTTTTGGCAAAGATATTATCGTCAAAAAACAACTTGTCCATGTGAATATTCCTCATGACGCTTTAGAGACAAGAGGGGGGCCTGCCACAGATGGCTTGGCACAGTTCGGTTATATTTACAACCTAAGACCTCAAGTCGTTCCGATTGAAGCGGATGTCATTCTGGATTCGAATGGTATACTTACGCCTGGAATTGCTCATGTTCCTGGGACTACACAGATTACTGTCGCCGACGCGGGGAACTATGAGGTTCACTTTTCTGTGTCGGGTGTAGAGCCCAACCAATTCGCCATCTATATTAATGGCATCCTGGCTGGAGGAACCCTATACGGTTCAGGAGCCGGCACGCAGCAGAACACAGGGCAAGCCATCCTCGCTCTGGCATGTGGAGATGTTCTTACGCTGCGAAACCATAGCTCTGCCACTCCAGTTACCCTGCAAACATTGGCTGGAGGAACTCAAACCAGCGTGAACGCCTCTGTCATCATTAGAAAATTGAGATAGGTTTGAACCTCTGCAAAGTCTCAGCCCACAAAAATGGGTTTATCCCACACTCGTTCGAGCGAAGATAAACCCTGAATAGCTAAAAAGCCATAATAATACCTTTGTCATTGGCATACATCGAACTGATCCCTCTGGTGGACACAATATGAATATCTTTGAATTGATAACGATTCTTCAACGCATTCATTAATTTTTCCGCCAGACCGGGATTATTGCAGTGAGTAATGACGATGCTTTCCCCCTCGGTATCCCGACCACTTTTTTCAATGGTATCTGCCAATTTTTCGATGATTTGATTCTGACCGCGTGCTTGAGTAAAAAAGGCGATATTCCCGTCACCATCGGAACCTAAAATAGGTCTGATATGCAAGAATGAAAGTATCTTGCCCGTAATTTTATTCATTCGACCATTCTTCACCAAATTATCCAGGTTTTCCAACACAAAGTAAGTCTTCATCTTCGTGATAAAGGTTTCCAGGGAAGAGATGATTTCGCTTTTATGATATCCCTCGTCGATCAGCTTCCGAAGCTTAAGAGCTAACAATACTTGTCCAGCCGATGCGCTTTTCGAATCGAAAACATGGACATCTGCCCCATTTTCTTCCTCCGCCATATCTTTTCCTACCAATGCACTAGAATACGAACTGGAAAGGTTGCTGGATAATGTAATGGCAAAAGAAGTATGCGGGCCTTGAAAAGCTTCCTTGTAAAGCAAGGGTGAAGGTGATGCAGATCCAATCTTGGTTGTACAGGCTTTCATTTCTTCCATGAACTGAGGCAAGTCCAGCGTATCATCATCAACGAAGCATTTTTCTCCCAATGTCATGTTTAACGGAATCGTAGTAATCTGCAGCTGCTCTCTAAGTTCTGTTGTTAAGTCGCAGCAGCTGTCTGCTATTATTGTATACCTCATTCTGTACACCCTCATCTTATGTTATTTTCCAGTGGAATCCGAATCCATAATGCTCATGGAAAGCTCAATCAACCGTATAAATTCCTTTACATCATCCTCGCCCAAACCGGCTACAAGCGCTTCAAAATAGCCTTCTATTCTCTCTTGCTTTTGTTTAATCAAGGATTCACCGTCTGGTGTAAGCCTTACACACATCCGTCGTCTATCATGCTCCGACATCTCCATAGTGACATAGCCTTTTTTTCTTAAGCCCGTAAGCGCTGCCGTAATTCTTGATCTGGACACATGCAGATGGTCGCTGAGTAAGGAAGGATTAATTTCATCGTCCCGATGCTGAACTAAATATTGAAGCACATGGTTTTCACCTTGGACAAGCGCTGTCAGACTACTGAATAATTCCATGTTATAAATCCGTTGAACCGATTCTCTTAGTCGGTCCCTTAAATAAACTTCTTTCATAGTAACCTCCGTATAACGCATAATACATATAGTTAACTATTAATACTATGTACTATAATGAATCGCGAGCGATAATAACAATGAATTATTTGTGAATTTTAATACATAGAGGAGTTGTTACATTAGATGACTCAGTAGATGACAGAAAGGCCAACCCGTAAATACTGGTTGACCTCATCATTTGAAGACTGGCTTACGTTTCTGAACGATAAGAACTAACTTTATAGCACCGATTTAACCGTATCTTGGACTTGCTTCAACAGTCCTTTATAGCCATCTTCATCAAGGTAACCGATACTTCCAAGCAGCAAGTGACCGACGGATTCAATTCCAACGAAATCAAAAATACCCGTATCCGAAGTGATTTTCAATCCTGCCGTCATCCCGATTCCATCGTAAATTTCGTTTGGTGTACCATGTGTATTTACAATAAAACCTTTTTTACCTGTAAGAAGCTTATGAATCCCTTCCGGACCAGACGTATATGCAAAGCCGTAGGCAAATACACGATCAACGTAGCCTTTCAGGATAGCCGGAAGACCCGTCCACCAAATCGGAGCAATAAATGTAATCGTATCGGATTGTGTGATGTATTCCTGCTCTACCTTGATATCGGCTGAAGTTTGTCCGGCTCTCATAGCAGCAGTATCCTCAGGTTTTAATACAGGTTGAAAATCAAGTGCGTACAAATCGCGTACAACGACTTCATCGCCTTTTTCCTTCAAAGCATTTATGACTGTTTCCAGTATTGCATGGTTAAAGCTTTCAGCGTTAGAGTGAGCATAGACGATAAGATGTTTCATTTCAATTACCTCCAGATATTTTAATATTATTTTGAATTTCATATAGATATCTATACATTTATCTAAAAAAATTTATAATCTGTTTTTTACATGTTCCAGCAGATATTCCAGTTGTTCTTTTTCTTCATCCTTGAGACCACCGTATATGGTTTCTTTTAATTTATTGGAGATCACTTCAAATACAGGCTCCAGCTCTTTCCCCTTATCGGTAAGATAAATCAGGGTTACTCTGCTATCCTCCCCTTCTTTTTTTCTTTCGACATATCCCAGCTTCACGAGCTTGTCGACCAAAACAGTGACTGTGGGCTGCTGGCGAGAAATTTTTTGTGTCAATTCCTTGATGGAAAGCCCATCCTTTTGATAGAGGAACATTAATATTCCACCATGGGTAGGAACAATCCCTTCAACTCCATAGGATTCGAGCTCAGACACAATCAATTTATGGATCGAATCTCTGATCGTTCCTATCAGTGCAGCGGCATTATTTTTTAACATATAAGCATTATTGCATAGACATCTATATATATCAAGTGCTTTTTGCAGGCATTCACACACTCTTCCCAAAATTCTTTAATTTTCCCTTGTCGAGCTACTCACACAGGCTTAAATGGATTGCACAAAATGACCCCTCAGCGGTTTCTGAACGTCAACTCGTCTTATTACCGTTAGGGGCCTATATGGATTTTTATGGTGTAAACATTACATAATTAGATACATTAGAAGAGAGTCTTAAGTGCCTCTGGAGTGAACGTTTGAAGATCATGAATCCGACCTTCACGTATTTTCGTAGCCCATGCAGGATCGCTCAATAGCGCGCGCCCAACGGCTACCAGATCAAATTCATTGTTGTTCAGTCGTTCCAGTAGTTCATTAATTGGGTAATCAGGGCCAACTGCAGCACGAATAGCTTCCACAAGTTCGACAGCAAATTGAGCACGTTTTATGATGTTGCCGCCATAGCGATCCGTCCGTTGGTTCGTTTTCTCCCAGAAGAATTGATCAACTAGGTAGCCGTGCGCCCCTTGAATTTCAACGCCGTCAAAGCCAAGTCGTTTTGCATTCGCTGCCGCATCGGCAAAGGCCTCAATGACCTTGGCGATTTCTTCTTCTGCCATCGGCTCAGTCACTTTATTTCCTTCCAGATCCAGCCCGGATGGGCCAATGGACAGTGATCCGGATTCGGCTGAGCTCCACCGATCCTGGAAGAACATATTAAGAATCAATTAGAGCAATTCATACTTCAGCTCATAACAAGAGAAACAAACAATGCAGATCAAAGAACGCTAGAGCTTGCTGCAACCATTTTAAGCTGGTCTATTTATGGTGTAACCTTTCGTTGGAATGTAGAAGGAAAAAAAGAGTCCCATACAGCCTTAGCCGAGAGAGCAGTGCCCTTAATATTCAACGGGGTTGTCTTATCTCTAGTCTCGCAGATTTCTTAGAAGTAAAATGTATAAAAAGGGCTGTTCCCAGTATTCTTCGATAATCTGGGACAGCCCTTAATAGCATATAACAAATAATTGCACCTTTTATTTAAAGAATTTTCTTAAACATCTCGATGACTTGTTCTTTGGTAGGTATGAACGGATTGCTTGGAGCGCAAGCATCCTTCATTGAGTTCTCGGCGAGCAGATCCAAATCCACTTCATTTACGCCCAGTTCAGAAAGCTTGGAAGGAATCCCAACTTCCTTCGACAGGTCTTTGATTCTTTGGATTACATAAGCTGCGCATTCCTTATCCGTTTTCCCCTTGTCTTCAAAACCGATGACCTTAGCGATGGCACGAAATTTCTCTGGTACATACTTGGCATTCTCCTCCTCCACAATCGGCAGCAGCATGGCATTGCAAACACCATGCGGCAAATCGTATGCGCCGCCAAGCTGATGGGCCATAGCATGAACGTAACCCAAGCCGGCATTGTTAAATGCAAGTCCTCCCAAGAAGATAGCAAAAACCATTTGCTCACGTGCTTCTATATCATGACCATTTTTCACCGTACGGGCCAAATGATTAAAAATAATCTCTACTGCTGCCAACGCGGTTGCATCCGTTACAGGATAGGAACCTGGAGTAACCAAAGCTTCAATGGCATGTGTCAAAGCATCTAGTCCTGTAGCTGCCGTTAACGCGGCGGGTTTGTCTACCATCAGTTCAGGATCGTTGACCGAAATCGCAGCTACACTATTCTTGTCAACCATAACCATTTTGACCTTGCGTTCTTCGTCCGTAATGACATAATTAATCGTGATTTCAGCGGATGTTCCTGCCGTGGTATTAATAGCGACAATAGGCAGCGATTTATGCTTGGATTTATGAACGCCCTCATACTCGGTTATATGTCCCCCATTGGTAGCAATAATGCCGATTCCCTTAGCCGTATCCTGTGGTGATCCTCCGCCAATGGAAATTAAAAAATCACAACCGTTTTCTTGCAAAAATTGAACGCCATCATGTACATTTTTACAGGTCGGATTTGGTTTAACCTCATCGTATACCGCATAGTCCAAGCCAATATCATCCAGCAAGGATGTGACCTTGCCTGCAATACCGCTTTTCATCAAAAACTTATCCGTCACGACTAATGCTTTGTTTAAATTCAGTTCTTTTATATAGGGTCCAACCTCATGCAAACAGCCTTTTCCCATTAGATTGATAGACGGTACAAAAAATACATGTGCGCTCATAAAAATCGGCCTCCTAAAGGATTCACTTCTTGATGCCTCGCTAAATACGGAACCATTCTTAAAAGTGAAATATTTCACATATGTAATTTTATCTTTATTTCATTTTGATGTCAATATCAAAACACAGATTGTATTTTGTTTTATTTTTGTTTATTTTGTTTTCCCAAAGAAAATCTGCTGTCTTCGTTTTCAAACTCCATTAAACAAGCCTAGACTGACCCGGATGATTTGGTTCTTTTGACGAGTATCCTGCAGAATCAGTCCAATATTTGGTACACAACTAATCAAAGGCAGCCTCGTACAACTTAGATGAACATATTAACAACGAGGTGATGACAGCATGACAATGAAAAAAGGAGTATTGCTGGCTCTGCTGGCTGTGTCGCTGCTCCAAGCGAACTCGTCTTATGCGGAGTCGGTGCCGCTGAATCCGGTGACGACCGTCTATGTGAATGACCGCCCGCTTCAGCTTGCCGCCCAGCCGTTGCTGCTAGGCGGTACAACACTCGTCCCTATTCGCCAGTTGTTTGAGGCGCAAGGAGCCGGGCTTTCCTGGGACGGAACCAGCAAAACCGTAACAGCAACCAAAGGCAACACGGTGCTGACCTACCGCATCGGGGAACTTTCTGCCACCCTAAACGGCAATCCCCTGTCCCTGAATGTTCCCGGACAGATTATTAAGGGCAACACGATGGTTCCACTACGTTTTGTAAGCGAAGCACTTGGGAGCACAGTGAAGTGGGATGCCCCGACCCGGGCGATCCGGATTGTCTCCAGGGACGATTTTTTCACAACGGTCCTTTCCGGGGTCAACCTGCGCAGCAAGCCGGATTCATCGGGAGCTTCCCCTTCCCTGCGGCTTATTCCAAGCGGCGAAAAGGTTCATGTCATCCGCGAGGTCAATGCCCTCTGGCTGGAAGTGCGTACTAAAGACAACCTGACCGGCTACATATCGGCTAAACCAAAATACAGCGATTATACCAGCCCATCCCTGGCGGAACAGCAAGGAGATGAACTGATCGCCTACGGCGAGAAATTTCTCGGTAGCCCTTATGAATTCGGCGCAGCAACCGGCCAGACATCGACCTTTGATTGTTCTTCTTTTGTGGGGGAAGTGTTCCGGCATACGCTCTCCATCGTCCTCCCCCGTGTCTCTTACGATCAGGCTAAAGAAGGTCGGGAGGTCGGGCTGAACGAGCTGCGCAAAGGCGACTTGCTGTTCTTTAGCGCACGCGGGCTGGAGATCGGCCATGTGGCTATCTATGCAGGGAACAACAAATTACTGCATACATTCTCCAAAGAACGCGGCGTTCATTTTGACACGCTTGACGGTAAATGGCAGGAACGTTTCGTAACAGCCCGCAGGCTGTTTTAAGACGATCCGGATAGCCAATAACAGCAGGCTATTCCAGTACCACATTCATTATCTTCTGATTGCCTTCTGCCGGACGCCTCCCTTGCGGTTTGCGTTCAGGCGGCAAAAGGTATTGATTCGTTCCCATTGTTCAACACGTAATTCGACCCTCTTTTCTAACACACGAACGGAGAGATATCATGCCTTTCAAGTCCAAAAAAGAAAAACTGCATGTAGCGGATGCGGATCGTGAAATGCTTCAGCGAATAAGCAAAGCGCGTACAGAAGAATTCCGACGGGTTGAGCGCGCGCGAATTCTTCTCCATTATGCCGACGGAGAGTGTGCCCGGACGTTTTGAACTGATCTTCACCCCCAAACATGGTTCTTGACTCAATGTGATTGAAAGCTTTTTTGCAAAGATGACGAAACAAGTGCTTCGTCACCTACGAGTGAAGTCCAAGGAAGAATTGAAACAACGTATTGAATTGTATCTTCAAGAAGTCAACGCCAATCCTGTTCCTTTTCGTTGGAAGCATGGGTTAGGTTGAATGTCTTTTACGTTATTTCAGGATCGTTCTACTAAGCTAATGGAAGTGTTTTACTTCTGGTCCATTTTTCCGGGGAGACGGTTTTTCGGCACCAGATCCGGCTTGGCGAATCGTCATAAATTAGACGCACGAATTGTGCACTAAGTTTCGTTCGATTTTTACACCCTTTTCCATAAAGGTTACAAAATTGATACCAAAGTCATAATAAAAAACCGCATAACAACGCGGTTTTTCGTAAATCGGTAAAGTTACAAACCATGTAAAAAAACTTCTCTGGTTCCAGGCTGGGCTCAGCGCTTTCTCGTCGTTTCGGATTACGAACTTTCGTCAGGCTGGGTTGGCGACTTATTTCCTAAAATGACGCATTCCCGTCCGTTCGTCTCTATTCTTACTGGGCCGTTAAAATCAGCGGTCCGTCCGGCGTGACTGCGATCGTATGCTCATATTGCGCCGACAACTTGCCGTCGGCCGTTCTCGCCGTCCACTGATCGTCGTCGATCGTGATACGGAACGTACCTTCGTTGACCATCGGTTCAATCGTAAACACCATGCCTTCCTTTA
This sequence comes from Paenibacillus sp. BJ-4, assembly GCF_020404765.1. GTDB lineage: Bacteria > Bacillota > Bacilli > Paenibacillales > Paenibacillaceae > Paenibacillus. The sequence continues at coordinate 33,295 of NZ_JAIVEM010000006.1, read as the reverse complement.
ACCGAATGCCTTTGCCGGCTACGCCGATATGCTCGTAGCTCGGCTCCTCGTGCAAGCTCCGCCCGATCCCATGCGCCAGCAGATCGCGTACGACCGAATACCCGTTCGCTTCCGCATGCTGTTGAATCGCCGACGTTATGTCGCCAAGCCGGCCCCCGGGGATCGCCTGGGCGATCCCCAGATCCAAGCATTCCTTTGTCACCTTCATTAATTTTTGCGCCTCCGGTCGGATATTTCCCACCGCATAGCACCAGCACGAATCGCCGAACCATCCGCCGTATTCCACGACGATATCGAGCTTCAGCAAGTCGCCGTCCATAAGCGCCCGGTTCGAAGGAATGCCGTGGGCCACCACATCGTTGACCGAAATGCAGGTTTCGGCGGGGAAACCGTTGTACCCTTTCGTAAACTGCTTGCCGCCCAGCTTGGTGATGTGTCTGGCAACAAAGTCATTGATTTCCCGGGTGGTGATCCCAGGCTGGATCAGTTTGGCTACCTCGCGGTAGCAGTCCGCAACGATTTGGCTCGCCGGCTTCATCTGTTCGATTTCCCTAGGTGATTTTAAAATGATCATCTTTGTTTATTCGCTCCTTATCAATTCTATAATTTTAAAAACCGGACGATATCCCTGGCTTCCTCGTGCAGCTTTCCGCGGCGAAGCGAAAGCGAGGCGCAGCCGACCAAGGCGGCCAGCAGCATTTCCGCGTGCTGTAGCCGATATGGCGGCTCCGCCGCGTTTCCGCCGGAAGCGGCAGCCCCGTCCGCCGCACGCCCGGTTTCCAGCAGCGCGGCAAGCGGCGCGAGCACCTCCCGGCGAAAGGCGGCCGAGAGCGGGGCCGAGCGCGCTTCAGGCAGCGAGGCAAAGCTCTCACCGGCCAGCTTATGCAGCAGGTACAGGGCGTGGTCCTCCGCCCAAAGCTGCAGCAGCCGGACGCTGGCGGCGGCGACGGGGCCAAGCTCTGCGGCAGCGGCCGTTTCGCGGCTTCCGCTTCGGGAATCCGCGGTAGCCGAGTTCCCGGTGTCCGCTGCCGCAGCAGCCAAGCCGAAATGCCCGCCCGCCGGTGCCTCCCCCGAAGCCGAAGCGCGCGGGGCCTCTAGCGAGGCCTCCAGCCATCCCTCGGCCCGCTCCAACGCGTCCCATAGCAGATCGTGGAGCAAATCGCCCTTATTGCTGTAATAATGGTATACCGTGCCATAGCCGAGTCCCGCCTGCACGGCCACATCGCGGATTTCCAGTAAAGGCCCTTTATTCAAAAACACATCGGCAGCGGCTTTCCGGATTTGCGCCAGACGCCGCAGCCGGATCTCTTCGTTTTGTTCCTTCGTGCGTGGAGACATCTCGTCCGTTCACCTCTTTTATTTTTGACCTACTCTTATGTCAATATAAAACATTGGCTTGCGAATAACAAGAGATTAGCTGGAGGATTTCCGGCTCAACCTAGAAATCGGTGCTTGACCAACGGGTTAGCCTCGAACGAGCGACCTGTTTGGAACATTGCTACGCTAACGGTTGTCATAGCGCTTAATCGGACCAAAAAAAGGGGGTTTCTTTCTAACGGTTGTATGCGCGCTTATTTGGACGAAACAGCCCCTCTGCCTACGAAAAAACGGGAAATAGGCCCGCTGGCAACCGTTACATTTTGTAAACCCCCATTTTTACCCAATAGCGTCGCTCACAACCATTAGATTTTTCGCCCGCTTTTACGCACTCGCATCTACTCCTCTGGTCAAGCACCGATTTCGGTTTTGAGCCGGAATTCCCGTTAATCCCCGGGCTGGGGCTTAAGCACGTTATTTCAGGATCTTTCTACTAGTTTGAAAATATATATAGTTGGAAATAGGTGTTGTTAAGAACGTGTCTGAGCGATTCTGTGAGGAATTTTAACGACAAATAGGTTTGAGGAACTTCTCTGAACGACATATTTTTTATTTTAGGAGGGAACAACATGGAAGCTTTTGCAGAATATTTAACACATATTGATAACCCGCAACATCGGGCCCGAACTCAAGAGGTTTTGGCTTGGGTATTCAAGAAGTTTCCAAATTTAATGCCAAAAATTGCGTGGAATCAGCCTATGTTTACGGATCACGGCACATTTATTATTGGCTTTAGCGTAGCCAAACATCATTTGGCCGTTGCTCCTGAAAGGGCAGGGATTAATCATTTTTCTGAGTTAATTGTGCAGGCTGGCTATGATCACACCAAGCAGTTGGTACGTATCCAGTGGGATAGTCCAGTTGATTTTTCATTACTTGAGAAAATAATCGAGTTTAATATTTTGGATAAGGCAGACTGTTCAACCTTTTGGCGGGAATAAAAAATAGGATGTCCTTAGAGGCTCATATTTGCGTTTTAAGGCCTTTTGGGTTTGTAAAAAAGGTAAACAAGTTTCATATGCTTAGCGTTACTTAGATACCCTTTGCCATAATACAAAACTAATGTCGCTTCTGTATTCAAGGGTTCCTTTTCTCGCTTACCCCCCACCAATATAGAAAGCTATCATCCTTCGAAATCTCATCATGCTAATGACCCTTAAAGTGACCCTATGCTATAATGTGGAAAGTATGGATGGTTACATGTACAGGAGGATGGGAGCAGAATGATTGGGAAATTTCTAATTTTTTCGCTACTATGGAGCTTGCTTGGCAACCCTTTTCTCGCGCTGATCGTACTGCTCATCGTGATCTATATATTGGATCGCAGCTTTGTGGGTGTACTGCCCAGCATCAGCAAGCCCTGGAAAAGAAGACGCAACGTGGCACGGCTGCGTCAACAGATTGCGCTAAATACCAACGATGTGGCTGCCAAGTTCGATTTGGCTCGTATTTGGATCGAAAGCAAGAAATACCATCAGGCTTTGGAACTTCTATTGGAAATTCAATCCCGCTATGAAGATTCCGCAGACTATTGGAATGCACGAGGAACGGCTGAAGTACACACAAACCATCTGGAAGATGGAGAGCAGCATTTACTGAAAGCACTGGACATTAACCCGCGGGTGCAATACGGCGAGCCCTATTTGCATTTAGCCGCAGCTTTCAAGGAACACGACGTAAATAAGGCACTGCACTATCTGCAGCAATTTCAGGAAATTCAATCCTCTTCCAGCGAAGGCTATTATCTGACAGGCTTGATGTACCGAATGCTGGGACGCAAGGATGAGGCCACGGCAGCCTTTAACCAGTCCATTGCCGTCTATCGTTCTCTGCCCAAATACCGTAAACGAAGTGAGCGCAAGTGGGCTGTACGCAGCTTATTCCGTAAATTAATAGGCTAGACGGATCTATATTTTACCTTAACGACCTTTCTCTTCTTTTGAGAAAGGTCGTTTTTACGTTTTATCCACACAGCTCCTCCATCGACCTGAATCAAATCATTTTGTTCCTCCTGATCAGCGTTTTATTTTGTAACCTGTTATTGACATGCCACAAATCTGGTCATATAATCCGCTTATAAACCTTAGAGTTTATAAATAAACTCAAAAGTATAAAACCGGAAAGGACGATCATCTTGTTGAAACCCAGTCTCTACATATCTGCCATATTCATTCTTCTGTTTACCTCAGCTTGCTCATCTACAGGGTTGAGTCAAAATGATGCAGCAGAACAACAAAAGCAAAAGGTGGAAGCAATGACTGTAAAAAAAGAGCCGCTGTCTGCTTCTTTTCACCTTTCAGGCACACTACAGCCCTATGAAGACACCACCGTATCGTTCGAGTTATCCGGTCTGATACGTGACACACTTGTGAACGTAGGAGACTCTGTATCCCAAGGACAGATCTTGAGCAAACTTGATCCATCCAGCTATCAGCTCCAACTGGAGCAGGCTAATACGGCCATTCTTGAAGCACAGGCAGGTATCAAAAATGCTACAGCCGCCATTTCCAGCGCAGATGCCTCCATTCAATCCGCCGACGCGCAAAAAGCAGCAGCTCAAGCTGGAGTCAACAAAGTGAACAAGGGTGCCCGTGAGCAAGAAAGGGCACAGGTCCGTACCAAAGTGCAACGAGCACAGTCCGCTTTGACTAAAGCACAAGCCACCGCTGAACGCACCAAGCTTTTATATGATCAGGGAGCTGCAACCAAAAACGATTATGAAAATGCACAGCTCGCTTTAACCAACGCCTCCAAGGATCTGGAGGATGCGCAAGAAGCCCTCTCCTTAATCCAGGAGGGAGCCACAGTAGAAGATCGGCAATCGGCAGAATCCAGCTTGCGACAGGCCCAAGCCGGGAAAGAATCGGCCATCGCCGCAAAAGAACAGGCAGAAGCCTCCAAGGATAACTCTACTGCGGCATATCAACAGGCGGTCATTGCAAAAAAGCAAGCCGAACTTTCCCTCTCCAAGACAGCTTTAAAAGCCCCTATTTCCGGCGTTATTCTGGAGAAAAAGGCAACGGTGGGACAATTGGCGAGCGCTGGACAGCCAGTATATCGTATCGGACAAATCGACAAGCTCAAGGTGCTGCTCCCTGTTCCCGATCATGAAATCACGAACTGGAAGCAAGGTCAGACAGTCCAGCTTCAACTGTACGATGAGAACAGAGAAGGAACGGTCAGCAAAATTTATCCGGCCACCAACACCAATACGGGCAGTATCAACGTAGAAGTGATTGTTCCTAACCCCCAGCATGATTGGGCCCCGGGACAAGTCGTAAAGGCAGGCCGCCAACTGACCCAGAGTGAGCAAATTTTGCTCCCGGCCAAGGCGGTCATTAATAACGGTACAGATACTTTTGTCTATAAAGTGGTGAACAACAAGGCGGTCAAGACGGTCGTGAATGTCGGCCAGATGTCCAACAATAAGCTCGAAATTACCAAGGGGCTGAATGTCGGGGATCGTATCGTTACCACCGGAGTAAACCTGATTTACGATGGGCTGCCCGTTCAGATCACGGGGGGAACGAGCAAATGATTGCATATTTTATCAAAAAGAAAAAACTGACCCTCTTTATTTTTATCATGGCGATTGTTGCCGGGCTGTATAGTGTCTCCCAGCTTCCCCGCCAGGAAACGCCGGATATTATCAAGAAAACCGCTGTGGTCACGACCTTGTACCCTGGAGCTACACCCCAAAAGGTAGAACAAACGGTCACGAAGCCTCTGGAACAAAAAATGAAAGAAATCAATCATATTAAAAAGATTTCTTCTACATCCGAAAATGGACTTTCGACGATTATCATTGAGACAGAAGGCAACGCCAATGCTACGGAAGCCTGGGATGCTTTACGCAAAAAAATGAACGATGCCCAGTCTTCTCTGCCCACAGATGCTCAAAAGCCTGTCGTTAACGATGATTTGAATAAGGTATTTATCCATTCCTACGCCATCACGGGGGACTCTGTGGAGCAATTGTATCAACTAAATGATATGGTGAAATCGTGGAAGGATCAATTAAAAACCATTCCCGGTGTATCGGAAGTAACAATCAAGGGATTACCGGATCAAGAGGTTCAGATTCAGATTGATGCTCAAAAGCTCCAGCAGTACCATATCAGTTGGGAACAGCTCATGGGTGCAGTGCAGAAGGAAAATGAGCAATATCCGATAGGCAATCTGGATTACAACGAACGCACATACCGAATGAATGTGACGCAGTCCAAGAATGCTCAAGATTTGAGTAAGGTCATTATTTCCAAAACTGAAAGTGGCGCTCCTGTGTATCTCAGTGATGTGGGCAGCGTTTTACTTACGCAAAATACCAGCAATTACATGGCCTTTTTTAACGGTAAACCAGCTATTACACTGACGATTAACGGTAATACCGGCTCTGACGTAGACACGATTTATAGTAAAGTAAATCAAGAAATGCAGTTGTTAAAACCGGATCTGCCTAATACGTTTCAACTGAATACATTATTTTCACAGACCGAGCGGATTGATCATATTTTTCATGGCTTGACCCGTGAATTGCTGTTTGCTATTGCAGCTGTTGTTATTGTATGTACATTGGGATTGAATGTGGTCACATCTTCCTTTGTCGCACTGGCTATTCCCATTTCGATTGCCATAGGCTTCATTATTCTTCCTATGCTCGGCGTAACGCTGAATCAAGTTACCGTCATCGGCCTCATTATTGTAATGGGGATTCTAGTCGATGATGCTGTGGTGATTAATGATAATATTGAACGTAGAATGATGACCTTGGGTGAGAGCCCCAAGATAGCAGCATTAAATGGAACGAAAGAAGTTTCCATTTCCATTTTGACCGCAACCCTGGCAACTGTAGCCTCCTTTGCCCCGCTGTTCTTTTTATCAGGCGATGCAGGCTCCCTTATCAAACCATTACCGTTTGCTGTTATTTTTACGTTATTGGCTTCCATGCTCATGTCCTTTACCGTCATCCCAATCTTTAGAGAATGGTATGGACAACGAAGTCAAAAAACGCCCAACTCCACCATGAAGCCGCCGGGACTGCTGGGAAAACAAATTGATGCTCTTCGTAACGCATATGCCGGCAAGCTTATTCCTAAAGTGATTAAACGACCTGGATTATATGCTGCATTAGGATTATTGATCAGCACCTCACTGTACGGTGTACTTGCTCTGATTCCGATCGACCTCTTCCCCAGAACAGACGATCCGCAATTAAGCATTAATGTGCGTATGCCAATAGGTACTTCTATAGAAGAAACCAAGCGGGTCACCGAGGATATTGCCAAATGGGTGAAGCAGCAGCCTCATGTGGAAACGATCAGTTATGCGGCTGGCGGCGACGCTCCCCAGTTGTTTCAAGATATGACCGCTGACGCCAAAACAGGCACAACCGTGGGTCAGATTGCTATTGTTGGGGAAGAAGGTGTATTTGATCCCGATGAAATGGCAGTCAAATGGTCCTCTATCCTAAAGGATCGTTATCCGGGTCAATCCATTTCCTTGAAAATAGCCAAAGTGGGGGTGCCTCTCGGTAAGCCGATCTCCATTCGGATTTTAGGCAATGATGTAGGTCAGCTGCGTTCGTTGTCACAGCAGTTAAAAGAAGGCATTATGGCTACCAGAGGAACACAGGACATACAAGACAATATGGAAAATGAAGGCTATACGTTGGATTTCCAAATCAATAAACAAGCGATGGATCAATATCGGATTAGCAATAATGATCTGACACGTACACTCTTGTTAATGGGTAATGGCGTGAGCTTTAGCCGATTTGATACGGGGAAAGATTTGATCAATATTAAGCTGAAGCTAAGCCAAACCGATCAAAATCCTGAAAATTTGTTTCAGCAATTGAATGTGACTAATGCCAATGGTGTTCAAATCCCTTTATCTCAATTGGCTGAGTTGAAACCATCCTTTGCAACACAAAAAATTAACCATTATAATTTAAAGCGTTCGATTACTGTTGAAGCTGAAGTTCACGGCCGTACAGCTTCCGAAGTCATGAAGGATGTCAAGCTTAAATTGCAGGACATTAAATTTCCTCCAGGCTACACTTGGGAAATTGGCGGCGAGATTTCAGGACAAGATGACATTTTATCAGAAATAGGATGGTTATATGTTGTCGTCATCCTATTAATCTTCATGCTGATCTTTTTGCAATTTTATTCTTTCTCGACTCCACTCATCATATTGACTACCGTGTATATGGCAGCAGCAGGTGGATTTCTTGGCTTGTTCATTCTAAATACACCGATTACTTTTATGGGCGTGTTGGGCTTAATGACCTTGGCAGGTATTGTCGTACGTAACGGCATTGTGCTGATTGAGTTTATTGAGGATGCAAGACGTGAAGGGATCGAACTGAAGGAGGCGGTTATTGCAGCGACCAAAGCGCGTTTCCGTCCCATATTGCTTACTTCACTGACAGCCATTGTCGGTCTGATTCCGATTGCGCTTATTGGAGAGCTTATGTTTAGACCGCTGGCGTATACCATTATGTTTGGATTGATGTACTCGACCATTCTTACGATGTTTGTGGTTCCGTCCCTGTATATGGTTATTGCCCGCTGGAAATTAAAGAGACAGAGCAAAAAATTGGGGGTACAATGAAAAAAATAACGAGTGAAGATATTATCTATGCCGCCCTTTCCCTGTTTTCTGAAAAAGGGTACGATGCCACCTCGGTGGATGAAATTGCCCGCAAAAGCGGGATGGTCAAGGCTTCCTTTTATAAATACTTTCAAAGTAAAGAAGAGTTGCTGCTGGGGACAATCGTCCTGATTGAAAAACTTCTTGATGCAGATATTAAAGAACTTTATTTGAAGCACCAGCTACCTTCCCGTGAAAAGTTGAGACAACTGTATTTGATTGCGCTGGGCCGGATTTATAAGAATAAAGTTCATTTGCTGGTATACTCCGTCCCTTTAATCGGTTCTAAGGAAGAAAAAATCGCACAAGCCATTGATCGTGTTGAACATTATTTGTCTAACGTGATGGTTGATTTCTTAATTGATGCTTATGGACAATCTATACGTGACTATGCGCACGATATCAATTTTGTCATCAAAAGTATCATTATTAATTCCTTCCGAATGAGCGATTCAGAACTGTCCTCGACGGAGCATAAAACACTGGCTGAATTTATCGTCAGCATTACGGATATACTGGCACAAGGAATGTTGAGCCCTGATGTTCAACATCAAATCATGTGGGGCCGCGATTCCGTATTCTATGAAGATTCTGACCAAATCTGGACCAAAGGAAAACAAATCTCCTATGCACTGCAACGTATAGATACGGTTCTGAAACAAACTAAATTAAATGAAGCTACCCGGAATGAATATGTGCAAATCCTAAGCAGATTACAGCGTGAGCTCTCGGAAGAAAACGTGGAAATAGCTCACGTGAAAGCCCTCCTTCTATTTTTGGGGCAGCTGCCCGAGTTGCTGGAAGACTGTACCAAGCTGAAGGCTGTATTGGAGATTTAGCACGCCGAAATGCATAAAAAGAGGTTCATGATGGTCAGTTTCTACTGCCATCATGAACCTCTTTCTTTAATATACTTTGTCCGATCCAAAGCATCCTCTCACGCTCACCGTAACGGTGCATAACCAAGCCGATTCAGCTCTTCCGCGATCACGCGATAACCACGACTGTTCGGATGCACCCGATCTAACGAAAGCAGTGCCCGTTCATAGCCCTCAAATGCGGGGTAAATGTTCGCCACCCGGTAATTTGGTCCGCCCAATGTATAGAGAAACGAGTTATACTGGCGCACATATACTCCCGCCTCCCTCACCCCTGGGAAAGGATTATATAATCCCACCATTCGAATGATAAATGGCTCACGCTGACCGGACTTTATCTGATACAGGGCATGTACAATTTGGCGTACATGTTCTTTGGTGTGATTCAACGCTTGCGGAATGGAAGAACCCGACGAGCCGGAACCTCCAGCAAGGGCGCTGATGTATGGACGCAAATCATTTCCACCGATCGACACCGTTATGAGTTCAGCTCGACTGAGCGCCGACCGAAAAAGCGAATTGTTGCGGATCAACGACAGCAGTTCCTGTGAAGTCAGTCCGTTGATTCCCAAATTCTCGTAGCTGACTGGCGTATGGAGATGTCTTTCCGCCATTCGTCGATAGATGGGTGCAAATCCGCCGCTCAGCAGCGTGCCTGCACCTGTCGTTAAAGAATCTCCAATCGCTGTGTAATGGTACGCCAATGAAACCCACCTCCCTCCGACATAATCTATCTTATGTGGAAAAAGGAACGCGCGACCCGGAGATTCGCTTATTCTTCGTCTATTTCATATACACAATGGAATTGCCCACCACCTGGCAAATCCTCCGATCCGTACACAGCGAATCCCACATTACGAAAGAAATCCGCTCCTTCCGCATCTGTTTCTACCGTGAGTTGTTTCGGGCTACGTTCCTTAATAAGCGTAAGCAGCATACCTCTGCCGTAGCCTCTATGACGATTTTCAGGCAATACAGCCAGGTGATGAAGCACGATCGTTCCATCCTCTCGCTCCTCAAAACCGATGACACCTACAATAAGTCCTTCATCTTCCACACCGTACAGCTTCCATTCATCCGAGGTTTGGTAGAAACGTAAAGCTTCCTCTCCCTGTTCAGGACGATCCAGTACCGCGTAAGTCAGCAGCTCCAGGACCTCCTCCCGATCCAGACTTGTTTTTAAATTTTTAAACATCGTTAGTCGTCTCTCCTTATATCCTGAATCCTTTGGCACATTTGGGCTAAGCCTTGTATCAGGACAGCTATCCTGCTGATTTATAGTATTTAATTCTCCACAATAAGCAACGGCCAGTTATCCAGCCACTGCTTCTCAAATACACGCTGACGAAAAGCCGTCGTGTGACGGAACAATGGACTTTGACGTACCCGCATATCCAGCAGATCGTTTAAACCATGCGGGCAAATAACCTCTATTTGATCCTCATCATTCAATCTAATGGCTACGGCCGTAGCCGTCTCTGGCCAACGACTCATGGCATCCTCTATCGAGGAATACGGGGCTTCCCCGTTGCGGATATGCATCCGCGCCTGATTTTTGACAGACCAGTTACGTCCAGCCTGCTTACGATTCAAGGACAGCTCCAGATGCTCATCTCGTTCCGCCAGCGTATTTTTCGGATCAAAATAAATGACATCTATATCATTGATAGGTGTAGCGGTCGTATAACCATGCAGTTTATCCCACACCCGATTACGTACATAGCCTGCGGCAATACAGCCTTGAGGCAGCCCCAAAGCCCGTACGTTGCGCAAGTCTTCAAGAACCTGCGGATCATTCATCATGTGTATAATTCGCTGTATATCCTCTTCCTGCTTCATCCTGCACTCAGCTCCTTATTTTAAGATGACAGTTGCTGTACGGGCTCTCCAGCCTCAGCCGCAATCCGGGCTGTACGCTGCGCCAGACGCCGGCGAGCTACCAGCAAAAACGGAATGCCCAATACGACCGACAGCGTAATCGGAACAAAAACGGCAAGCGGCGCCGTTTGGCCATAGCTCTCCAGCAACCAGCCGCCAAACAAAGGAGCCAGCACACTCCCAAGATTATTAAAGCCAATCGTACCAAAGTAGGTCCCTTTATATTGAGCATCTGCAATCTGATCTATCAACACATCCAGCATCGTGAACAATAATACTTCACCTATCGTAAACAGCACCATATCCAGTATAAACAACCAGCCTGAGTTTAGCACACTGAACAGCAGCAAGCTGACCGCAATGCATAGATTGCCTGCAATCAGGGAACTTACTGGGGAAAAACGGCTTGCCAGCCGGACAAGTGGATACTGGAAAGCCAATACGCAAATCGCGTTGGCCGTGAGCATGTATGTAAACCACCGGGTTCCTTCTTCGAAGGATGACGATAAAAATTGAGGCATCGTGGAATTGGAATGAGCATAACCCATCACGCAAAATACGGTTCCCAGCAAAATCGGCATAAATATCGGATCACGGCTGGCTGTACGGAACGCCTCTCCCATCCGCAGCGGAGCTTCTCCCGTTGTGGTCCCTACATGCAGATCGGCGGCATACCGTGCAAATTGAATCAACAGCAACACTCCATACAAGGCGTACACACCAGCAGCTACCATAAACGGCGTCCCCGTGGATGCAGAGCCCAGTAGCAGACCGAGCAGCGGCCCTGCCACCACACCTACATTAATGGCCGCATACCTCATATTGTAGATAAGCAGCCTTTTTTCCTTGGGGGTAACATCTGATAACAGCGCTCGCGAAGTAGGCTCGAACAAGGATCTGCACAGTCCATTTAAGGCATTAATGACAAAAAAGGCCCAAGCCGCTTCAGCCAACGCAAAAGCAACGAATACAAGCGCCCAACTGGCGATGGATACCAGCATCACTTTACGCCGTCCGATGCGATCTGAAATATATCCACCGTAAAAGCTGGCAAAAATACCGACTAGCGAGCTGACCGATACGATGATTCCCGTATGAAAGGGAGATACTCCCAAACGAGTGGTCAAATAAATGGACAAAAACGGTATACTCATCGATGTGGCCATCCGGCCGAAAATAGTACCCGCAATAATCGTCCAGGCCAATGGGTGAATCGAGCGTAGCTGTTCTTTCATATATGTCTCTCATGCCCTCCTTCTCTGTCCCGACCCCTTAAAAAACTTGCACACCATCGTAGAAGTGTTATAGAAGCGTCGTGTGCAAGTCCAACAAGCGGGGAATCCCTCAGTTTTGGCCGATATATCGTTCCAGTTCCAAGCACGTTGCCTGATAGACAGACTGGAGCGCTGCCAGCTTACTTTGTGCTTCTGCGAGTCGGTTCTCCCGTGCAAGCTGCTCAATATCGGACAGCAGTGTGGACAAGCGCCCGACACCCAGACTCACACTGCCCGATTTCAACTCATGGGCTACCCCCTCTACCTTTGCGGCTTCTCCAGAGGCAGCCAACTCTCTTAATGTGTTGATTTTGGCAGGCGTATCACTAGTATACATATCGACCAATGATTGCAGTAGTCCTGTACTGCCATCCTCGTCCAGCAGCATAATTTCGCGGATGACTTCCTCATTCAGGATAGGCTCAGCTTCAGGCTTGGGAAGCCATTTGACCAGCTTTTCAGTCAGCTTTTCAATTGTTACCGGCTTCATCAAATAATCGTTCACTCCTACCTCACGCCCCCGTTCGCGATCCTCCTCGGACACATTTCCGGTCAGGGAAATAATCGGTATCGGTGGGTGCTGGTCTTTTGCTTCACGCTGGCGGATCGCTTTTGTCGCATCATTACCATTTTGGAGGGGCATGTGATGATCCATCAGAATGCAAGCGTAGGATCGTTTGGCGGCCGCTTCGACCACAGCACGCCCATCCTCTGCAAAATCAATATGCTGGAATCCCAAGCGGTTAAGCTGCATTTGTATCACCTGGCGATTCACCCGATTATCCTCAGCTACCAAAATAGCTTGAGAATGACTATGCTCACGCAGCAACTCGCCAAGCGTCGTTAAATCAGCATTTTTATGCTTTTCTATTTCGTCTGCCTGTTTGGAGCCTTTCATCAAAGGAATTTCAAACCAGAACGTGGAGCCTTGTCCTTCCTCGCTGACGACTCCTATTTGTCCCTGCATGAGTTGTACAAAAGAGCTGCAAATCCATAGCCCCAGTCCGGTTCCCCCATATTGTGAGGCACTGCCTTCCCCCGCCTGCACATAAGGCTGAAAGAGCTTAGCCTGATCCTCAGGTGAAATTCCGATACCCGAATCCTGCACCTCAAACCGAACACGCTGGGAATCTTCTGTATCTTTCACCAATTTTGTTCGGACAACAAGCAATCCGTCACTCGTAAATTTATTGGCATTGTTCAGCAGATTGAGCAAGATCTGCATGATTCTTGCCGAATCTCCCTCCAAATGCTCTGCTACAGTGGAATCGGTCTCTATACTCAAACGGTTGCCCATCTGATAGATTTGCGGCTCCAGCAACTGGGCCACATGGCTCATAATCGCCTGAACCCTGACATTTCCGATCTCCAGCTCCATCTGTCCTGCTTCCACCTTGGATATATCAAGCAGATTATTAATCATGTTTAACAATAGGGATGCAGACTCACGTATAACACCGATGGCCTGCCGTTGATCCGGTGATAGTCTGGATGAACCCAGCATTTCGATCATTCCAAGTATACCGTTCATAGGCGTTCTGAATTCATGGCTGACTACCGCGAGAAAAGTGCTTTTCAGTTCATTGGCCCTTACCGCTTCTTCCTTCGTTCGTTTTAATTCCGCATTGCTTTTGGCCAGCTGGCGCTGCAGATTGACAAGCTCATTATTCATAGCTGAAAATTCATTCAGCAACTTTTCTTCCTCAGCCTTGCTTTTCACAATCTCGTCCGTTAATTGTTCAACTGTTTTCCGCAGGACAGCCATTTCTGCTGCCGGTTCCTTCATCATTAAAGGCCCCCTTTACAAAATGACTTCCGGTTTCCAAACCAAACTATTTACCGGGCGACAGTAATCCCTTTGCAACCTCAAGTGCTCCCTCGGCATCTGGTGCGCTTCCATCCGCCCCTACTTTCTCCCACAGGCGTGGATCGAGATTGAAGGGTAAGCCACCGACCATAATCTTCACATGGCTTGTAGCGGCTTCTTGCGGATGATAGCAATCAATTTCTTCACCAGATGGACATGGTAAGCCATAGTAGCTGAGATGGCCACCACATCCGCCTTATAACTCACAATTGCCTGAAACTAAACTCCGATCAGGTACATTAGCACCTAAATAATACGTATCTTAACCATCCATCTCGAATAAATCTGCCAGCATACGCAAGCCGATTTCATGTTGCTCGCTGCCTACACAAGCGGCCACTAGGCTGTGTCCCTTACTTCCATTACCGATCCAACTGGGATACAGGCTGGAAATAATAAATTGAATAGCAGCCGTACAAAAATGCTCTTGTCCAACGGTGATTTTGCCTTCATGCCACAGTCGGCCCAGTTCATATTGTGAAATTTGAAAAATATATTTGTAGATGTGTCGAATGGTTATACCTTCATCCAGCAAATGGACAATCTGGTCCAAAGCCTGTCTGCGGTTACCTGCAAGCAAATACTCCAAATATTGAGCCACATCCGTCGAGAATGGATTATCATCATTAATAAAAGAGGCATATTGCTCTTGCTGCGCAATTTGCTGTAACCCCAAATTCATGTGCTCCAGCACTACACTTTTATCTGGATGATGGAAATGCTCTATCAACGTCTCCTGGATTAGCCCGAAATGAATAGACAAATCCTCCTGAGTAATGCCGAAGCCTTCCAGTAGCTTTTTGAGCCAAGAAACATACTGTGTAAATAGAATAGGACTGTTCACGATGACGCTTTCTGCCAAATAATTCAAGCTATAAATAGAATCCTGTTTCGTTTTTGCCTTGCCGCTATCCCCAAAACGCAGTAAAAGATCCGGCTGTAATTCGTATTGCTTATTGATGACCAATTCCGCCAAATCTCCTGCTTGCATCAGCAGCGACTCACCTGCTGTATATTGCTGTATACTCATGTACAGCTCCTTCCCAGACAAGACCGATTTGTTAACTGTAAGCAGGAACTGGTGAATACATCCGAGCGTGACTATTAGATAATTATACCTGATTTGCGTCTCTACATTAACCCTACTCCCCCAAATTACGACAAAAAAAATAAAATACCGTAAATACGGTATTTTATCTAAAAACATATTTAACCTGCAGTCTGAACGTGTGCAGCCTATGAGTCGCTATTTTCTATCCCTCAGCTCTGTCCCTCAGCGGTTAGTCCAAGCTTTTTTAACAAATGAATGGCCTGCTCCTTCTCTTCCACAGACAGACCATCCACCGTCTCCATAATAACACGATGGTGCTGTGGGAATATTTGCTCAAAGAAATGGCGTCCTTCGTCGGTCAATTCTGCATAAATTACACGTCGATCATCTTGTGATGCACGCCGGGTGAGCAAGTTTTTTTTCTGAAGCTTATCCACGACATACGTTATATTCCCACTGGAGATGAGCACCTTTTCTCCAATTTTTTGCAAGGGCTGTGGTCCGCGATAATACAACAGATCAAGTACACCAAATTCTGTTGTATTCAATCCATGACTATGAATATCGCGATTCGTGCGGGACGTGACCGAATTATAGGCACGAGCCAGCACAACAAACAAATTAAGCGCCAAATCCTGATCATCTGGTTTTACAGACATAGTAACAGCCTCCGTTAGTCATATCTTTATTCAAAGATATATTAATTGCATGCTTTTGTCAAGTTTAAGCGTTTATCCCTGCTTCTTTTGCAATCTACAATGGATTAATTTACCATTATCGCGTGATCATTGCAATTCATGAAGTAAAAAAGCCCACTCTCCACCCGTCACCAGTTTATGTAGTGACGGTACGAAGAACAGGACTTTTTTATGACGCAATCCCTAACCATTTTCGTAAAAATACATAGCCAGCTCGGCCACAACATACACCCACAACATTCAGTATGATATCATCCACATCCATTGTACCTGCGCCAAGCAGCATTTGGGACACTTCAAGAATGACCAGCGCGGCCACCACCGTTAACAGTAGTCTGCCTATCCTGCGCAAGGACACCCAAATGATCGGCAAAAGAACACCGAAGGGAATGAATACACCAATATTCCCGAGCAAATTAACACCCCATACCCGAAAAGGGAACGAATGCATTGCCCTCCAATATTGTCTAATTGTATCCAATGGAACGATATTATACGAATACGGAGGTCCCGGTCGTAGGGTACGCCCAAATCCGAGAAACATCCAGTATAATAGAAGCGCTGTATATAAAATGAATAGCACACATACCAAACTACGAAGCAGTCGAGTACCCGGCATTACTTATTACGGATGTCGATTTGTCCATTGGCTCGTGCGATAATGACCTGATCCGCCATATTAATGAACAATCCGTTATCGACGACCCCTGGAATTTGATTCAATCGGATTTCCAGCTCTTGCGGGTTCTCAATTGTCCCATAGCGGCAATCGGCAATATAATTACCGTTATCCGTCAGGAAACGCTCGCCGTCTTGTATACGCCATTCCGCTTGGCAGCCTGTCTGCCGCAAGGACTCCAACGTCCATTCACTGGCAAAAGGTACAACCTCGACAGGCAAGGGAAATGTGCCCAGCACCTTTACATCCTTCGACTCATCCACAATAATGATTAATCGGTCGCTGTTGCTCTCCACAATTTTTTCTCTCAACAGAGCTCCGCCCCCGCCCTTTACCAGTACCAGCTGCTCATTCACTTCGTCTGCCCCATCAATCGTAACATCGAGCCTTCCAATCTGATCGAATGGAATGATGGGAATCCCCAGCTCTTTGGCCAGATCCTCCGAGGCTTGGGATGTAGCTACAGCCTGTATATGTAATCCTTGCGCTACACGCTCACCGATTTTTTGAATAGCCCAATAAGCTGTCGAACCTGTACCAAGTCCTACTTTCATGCCATCCTGAATCGCCTCTACTGCTTTTTCAGCCGCTTTTTGCTTCAAATTCATGATCATCTCTCCTGCTATATAGGCTAGTATTGATTTACCATTCATTTTATATGAAAACGTTTTATAAGAACAGATGCAGCTTTTTACCATAACAAAGACTGTTCACATCGTGTTCATACTCGCCGAATCGTTCAATCGGTTCATAACCCTGCTTGGTATAGAGAGCAATCGATTCAGGTTGAGCCGCGCCGGTCTCCAGCTTGATCCTTAAGATCCCCTGCTTTCGAGCCTCCTCTTCCAAAAAGGACAGCAGGCTGACACCAATTCCTTGCCTGCGATAAGAGAAATCGACATAAAACCTTTTAAGCTCCATCTCTTCCTTATCAATAGGCCTAAGTCCTCCACAAGCAACAGGTTTTGCATCCATATACACAACAGCGAAAATCATTTCCTTTACTTTCGGATTGGAAAAATCAACCAAGTAAATTTCGTCGGCAGGATACCTCTCCAGTAAGTCCTCATCCAGCCTCTGAATTAATTCATGCAGATCCGCATGATCACTCTTAACCTTTACAATCGTAAGCTTCGACATTCTTCTCATCCCTCTACTCTATGTATGGATATATGGGCTCATTCGCAAACAATTCACAAAAACCGCGATAAATCAAGCATTGGCAACGCCAAATATGAAAAATGTCCCAAATTGACAAGTGCAATTGACTCTATTATAAAGTATGATGGTTTCTGTTGAACAGTTGCTTATGGAGGAACCGAATTCGAATTTCAAGTTGAAGTATAAATTGGAATATACTGAAACAAACACAGCGTTTACCTATTAAAATTAATTTTTTATTGTGTAAGGTATTCATTTCAAGAGCATTTTGTACGACATATATATAGGGATATCATACTTGTACATAAAAGGACTAAAGACCTATTACTTAAAATTCAAGTGTCTATTATCTCTATTCTTCGTTTGTAAGGGGAACTTGATTATCTTATTCGATAAGCGGTTCAACACCATATACAAAAATACAACCAGGGAGTGGAACATTTTGAAAAAGTGGAGTAGCTTATCATTCTTCACCAAGAACTTATTATTATCATTCTTCAACATCGTATTGATCGGGCTAGTCCTCATCGTGTCCAGCTATTTGATCCAACGTACGATTTTGATAGACCAGCTGCACGGGCAAGTGGAGAAAATCACATTGAAATGGGCCCAGGGCATTAATGCAGATGAAGTAACCCAAGCCGTTCAAGAAAAAAATTATGACGGACCTGTTCAAACCAAACTCCGTGCTTATCTGGATAGTATCATGGCGACGAATCCAAATATCTCTCATGCCTATATTTT
Source organism: Paenibacillus sp. BJ-4 (assembly GCF_020404765.1). Classification (GTDB taxonomy): domain Bacteria; phylum Bacillota; class Bacilli; order Paenibacillales; family Paenibacillaceae; genus Paenibacillus. The sequence continues at coordinate 15,034 of NZ_JAIVEM010000006.1, read as the reverse complement.
TGGAACGGAGCTGCAAGACGGCGATCAGACATCCATTGTTGCGATGCCGACCGATCTGAGAGAATCATTTGAGAAAGAAAAAATGGGTGTCGGCGCTATGTACCAGCAGCCAGCTGTCGTGGCAGTAAGCCTGACCGATATGCTGGACAGCGGCAAACCAACCTTCACCAGCTTCTATGATGACTCTTTTGGTACATGGACCACTTTGATGACTCCAATTAAAGATCCAAGTGGCAAAATCTTTGCATATTTTGCTGTCGATGCAGATGCCGGTGCTGTGCCTGCCGGATTGACCAAGCTGCTCATTAGCGGTGCTACCATTTTGGTCATTTTCCTATTGATCTGTCTGGGGCTTCAATATTGGGTAGTAAGACGCACGTTGACACCGATTAAACAACTGATGTACGGCATCAGCGAAGTAAGCAGAGGAAATCTGGACGTTCAAATTCACGCAGGCCAAGATGATTTAGGATTGGTGAATCAGAACTTCAATGATATGGTAAGCCATATTAACAGCATCATGACCAAAGTGAAGCAGACAACGGATGAAGTCAATGAATCAGCGAAAGAACTGCTCGCAATCTGCGAACAAAACGGTGTTAATTCAAACATTATTAATCAGAATATCAATGAAATTACAGATAACATCCGCGCACAAGAAAAAGCAACAGGGGATAGCGCACGAGCCATGTCTGAAATGGCTTCGGTCATCCAAAATATCGCAGCCAGCTCTGCTACTGTTGCAGAAGAAGCAAATTCGGTCGAGAAGCGCTCTAACGAAGGTAACGAAATTGTGGGTAAGGTTTCTTCGCAAATGCATTTAATTACAGACTCTGTTACGAATACATCCCGTATCATCAAGCTGCTGGATAGCCGTTCACAAGAAATTGGTAACATTATCGGTACGATTTCAGGTATTTCCAGCCAGACTAATCTGCTTGCCTTGAATGCTTCTATTGAAGCTGCGCGTGTCGGTGAAGAAGGCAAAGGTTTTGCCGTCGTTGCCAGTGAGGTTCGCAAGTTGGCAGAGCAATCAGCAGAAGCAACCAAACAAATCACATCTTTAATAGAAGAAATTCAAAGTGAAATCGGACAAGCCGTGACTTCCATGGAGAAAGGTACCGTTGAAGTTCAGAATGGGATCGTTGTAGCTGGACAGGCTGGTGAGCTGTTCAATGACATTTTGCAAGCAACTAAAAATGTAGCATTGCAAATTCAAGAGGTATCCAGTGCTACGGAGGAAATTTCTGCTGGTACACAAGAAATGACAGCAACCGCGGACGATCTCTCTTCCACCGTGAGTAAAACTGCTAACAATAGCATTCATATTGCCCAAACGGTTGATGAGCAAAAAGCTTCTCTGGACTCCATCATTGATTCGTCCCATAAATTGACGTCCATGTCTGAAGAGCTTCAGGAAATTACTTCTTATTTCAAAATTAAGGACACCAGCCGTACTAAATCGTAACAACCATCTACCGACTTCAAGCTCTTATTCAAAAGTAAGTCGCTCAGTAATGCCTCCCTCCTGTTCATGCATTTGAAGGGATAGGAGGCATTTATTGACTTTACCTATATATTAATACATCAAACATTCAGGAGGTAAGCGTAATGGCTTCATTACTACAAAACAGTTCACAAACAGCGCCATCCCCATTCCTGGTTCCCTTGGATTTTGCACGTACACAACGCAAGCATACATACTCTACTTATCAAGTAGAGCTGGAGCCGTCCATCTCGGAGCAGCTGAACCAGCAAGCAGCGACGGAAAAAAAACAAGCGTTGCTATTATCAGCGTATACTGCATGGGTATACCGTCTGTCCGCAGAAGAAGAAGTATCTCTTTCGACTTTTGCGCCTCAGTCCGGTCTGCTCACAGCTTCACTGACGATGGGAAAGGAAACGACTTTTCATGAACTGGCAGGCTTATTCCAGGAAATGCTTCGTAAGTCTGACGCTTACCTGACGGAACCACAAGCCGATACGTCATTCTCGGCCAGCCTGCTCACAGACAGCGGCGCAGAATCCCGGATTATGGACTGGGCTGTCAGTAAAAACAATGGATCTTATCAAATACAGATACGGTATGATGATTCACTCCTTCTGGAAACAACGGTTGTCCGGTATGCAGAATATTTTGAAACTCTTCTGCGTGGCGCGCTAACCCACAGCCATGCTCTTGTGAATTCAATTGATATATTGTCTGATGCGGACCGGGCTGCTCACGAGGCTTTAAATAATACAGTCGTGAAGTACCCCGAGCATCAAACCATTCACGGTATGTTTGAGGAGGCGGCTTCACAATATCCTGATCGTCCAGCTATCGCTTCCCACGCCGGAGAGTATACGTACCGTGAGCTGAACGAGCGTGCGAACCAGGTCGCACGTGTGTTGTTGTCCAAGGGTCTTGCCAAGGGCGAATTCGTGACCATCTTCATGGAACGGAGCCTGGAGACCGTTATTTCCCTGCTCGGCATCCTGAAAGCCGGAGGCGTGTACGTACCTGTCGATCCAGCCCATCCCGCTGACCGGAGCAGCTACATTGTTGAGGATACGCGTTCTCCCTTTGTCCTGACAACTTCCGCACTGATGGAGCAAGCGACTGAACTGTGCGGGTCTATTGATACCGTAAAAGAAATTTTAGCCATTAACGGGCCACTCGCGGGTTATGCCGCAAGCAACCCGAACGTTAACGTAGGCCCGGATGATCTCGCTTATGTTATCTACACATCCGGCTCGACAGGCAAACCAAAAGGGGCCTTGATCGCTCACCGCGGGGTCGTTAACTTGGGGGCTGTTGTGCAACGCGATTGCGACATCACACCTCAGGATGTATTGACCCAATTCGCGACCTATAGCTTCGATGCATCGGTTTGGGATACGATTGGAGCCTTGTTCTACGGTGCAAAGCTGTACCTGCTGTCCTCCGAAGAACGTGTATCCGTTGAAGAATTCGCAGAAGCCATCGCACGCACCGGTACGACGATTATTACGATTTTGCCGACTGTGTTCTTTAATCAGCTGTCTACGTACTTATCAGACGAAGGCTATCGTAAACTCGCCAAAGTACGGATTGTTACCGTGGCAGGCGAAGCGCTGTACGGCTCACAGGTTCGAGCCTTCCAGAGTAAATTCGGTACAGATACAGACATTGTCAACGTATATGGACCGACCGAGTGCACCGTAGCGACGACGACCCACCGTGTTCGTGGTGCTGTGCCTGAGCATGTCGTTAACATTCCGATCGGCAAACCGATTTACAATTACAAAGTCTACATCGTTAACGAGGACAACAAGCTGTGTCCTGTCAATATTCCAGGTGAAGTGTGCATCGCTACGCCTGCGTTGGCCCATGGCTACCTCCATCAGCCGGAGCGTACAGCTCAATCGTTCGTGGACAACCCTTTTGTTCCGGGTGAAAAAATGTACCGCTCGGGGGATATCGCCAAGCTGCTGCCAGATGGCACAATTGAATACGTGAGCCGGAAGGATTCACAGCTCAAAATTCGGGGGAACCGGATCGAAATTGGAGAGATTGAAGACCATTTCTCCAAGCATCCGGGTGTTCAGGACGTGGCTATCGTAGCTGTTAAGGATCATACCGATCAAAATATGCTGGTGGGCTATTTCACCACTTCGGATGGACAATCCATTCCGCAGGATGTAATTCAGTCCTATATCGGGAGCAAGCTGCCCTCCTATTTTGTACCGAGCCATGTCGTGCATCTGGAAGCTATGCCAATTTCACCGACGGGCAAGATTGATCGGAAAAAGCTGGCCCTGCGCCCGCTTCCCGAAGCATCTGACCTTTCATTTGGCGGGGAGCCTGTCCGGGAAGGGACCGAAACACTCATTGCGGAAGCATGGGCACAAGTGCTTGGCAAAAACAATATTGGCGCAACCGATGATTTCTTCCTGATCGGGGGCGATTCACTTCGTGTCATTCATGTGCTGGCTATTTTGAAGCCGCGTTATGGCGCATTGCGTATCGGAGATTTTTTCCGCTATAAAACCATTCGCGAGCTTGCAGAATACGTGGAGCAATTAGGTGAAGAACAAGCTCCGCAACGCAAACCAGTGGAGGTTCCTCAAGAAAAAACTGACCTGAATGAGCATCCGATTGAGCTGTCCAGCACTTCGGATATGGCTGAAGTGCGCGACATGCGTGTTATTCTGTTGACCGGAGCTACAGGCTATCTTGGTTCACACATTCTATATGAACTGCTTCAACGGACAGAAGCCCAGGTGTATGCGATGGTACGCCCTTCTCAGGAGGGACCATCCGGTATCGAGCGTATTCAATCTGTCATGACAGGGTATTTCGGACCCCATATCTCTGACTTGATCGAAGGACGAGTCAAACCCGTGTATGGAGATCTGGAACAGGCGGATCTTGGCCTCTCCTCTGTAGACCGTCATATGCTGGAGCATCAAATCGACGGCATCATTCACAGCGCCGCTGACGTTCGCCATTTTGGTGATTCAGCAGCCTTTGATCGTACGAATGTGACCGGGACGCTGGAGCTGCTGAAAATCGCCCAAGCGAAGCCAGGAGTATCCTTCCATCATGTCTCAACAATGGGCATACCGGAGGATCTAGCCAATGAGGGAAAATGGGAATCGGTATTGGATCTGTCCTCCTTCCCGAAGGATCTGAATGTGGACAACCTGTACACGAACAGTAAGCTGGCGGCAGAAAAGCTGTTGTTCCAAGCGGCTCAAGCAGGTACGCCTGTCTCCATCTATCGCGCAGGTAATTTGACGGCCCACTCGGAGAACGGACGCTTCCAGCGTAATATCGACAGCAATGCTTACTATCGTATGATGAAAGCTATGTTGCTGCTGGGCAAGGCACCACAGGCTGATTGGCATACAGACTTCACGCCGATTGATTATGCCAGCCGGGCGATTGTAGAGCTGTCCGTTCATCAAAAAAGCGCGAACCGCGTTTTCCATATCTGCAATCCGAACCCACTTCCATATGACGAGCTGATTGCTATGGTAAACAAGCTTGGTTATGTCGTGGAAACCCTGCCTTTTGACGATTACAGCACCTGGCTGCTAAATCCGTCTTCTGGCATTCAGGAGGATGCACTTCACCTTGCTATGGGGCAGCTCGAAGGGGACGGAGCCAAGGATTCTGCTTATCGGTACGGGTGCACTGTAACCACGGCTCTGCTAGAGCAGTCTGGCGTCCAATGCCCGGCAACCGACCTTAACTTTATTCGGAACATGATCCAGCATGCCGTTGAGATCGGTTATTTCCCGGCTCCATCAGCGTTATCCGCAAAAGCAGCACAGAGGTAACAAAGTTGTGATATTTCCCCCGCGTGCTTTAGGTATGATAGACTAGATTTTGCCTAGTTTCATAATTTAATATATTTAGTATTAACCTCAATAATCAGAATTTTTTGCATGCGGGGGATGTCATTCACATGAAACACACTATTTTTAAAAGAACGCTGCTAATTATGAGCTTGATGGCTGTTTTAGGAATTTTGGTGTACGAAGCACGTGCCATTTATCACACTCCTACAGTTAAAGGAACTCATCGTACACGCACGGCTAATGCGGATCGACTGGTACGCCATCTATTCTCACTGACGCCTACACCGGATAAAGTATATTACCAAAACAAAGTCATTGTGCTGATGTATCATGAGGTGACTAAGTCCCCACCTGATCCCGGTGCTCTGAAGCTCAGTAATTTTAAGAAGCAGTTGGACGAAATGAAAGCGAACGGCTTCCGCTGGATTACGATGAAAGAATATACGAACTTTATTTTACATAAAGCCAAAGTCCCTGATAATGCGGTACTCATGACATTCGACGACGGCTATGAATCCTTTTATACGGACACCTTTCCCGTGTTAAAAGAGTATCGCGTACCGGCAACCAATTTTCTCATCACATCCACAATCAGCAATCCCAAGCACATTGGTATTCGTAAGCTGACATGGGATCAAATCGGGCAAATGCATGCCGAGGGGATTGATTTTTATAATCATACCAATGACCAGCATGCCTACGGATACTCCAACACAGCACGCACCAAGCAAAAGCCGCTTTTGATGGCTCCGGTGTATTCGAAAAAACTGGGGCGGATGGAAACCGAGGATGAGTTTAAACAGCGAGTTTACACCGATCTGGACACGGCTGACAAGAAGCTGTTCAAGCATCTGCACAATGATCAGAAGGTACTTGCCTTCCCTTACGGCGGATATACCAAGGAAACGCTGGATATTTGTCGCTCCTTGGGCATAGACGTCACGTTCACGGTGAAACGTGGAATTAATTCACCGGGACAGACGAATGGCTATCGCGTTAATGCAGGCGGAATCCACAACATTCCGGAAGTCTTGGTGCAATATATGAAGGAGGGTGCTCCCCTTCGGCCATTGCCTTTTGCCCAAGGTCCCAACAAGGTATCATAAACATAAACGTTGTCTAGCTCATTTTTAAGATAAAAAAGGAACCTTTAAACCAAGTATGCTGTGGTTTAAAGGTTCTTTTGGTTGATGGGATTAGAATGAGGGCCAAATGCGAATCGCCGCAATAACAGCCAAATGCACCGGGTAAAAGCTGCGCCACAACCAACGTGGAACCCGACTATAAAATCCGCTCTTTTCGTATATAAAGCATGCAATCAGAATGCTGGACAGCAGACTAAAATGCTGGATATTCGCGTGGTGCACCAGATCATACACCACGTTCAAAGCAAAATGGGCTGCAACCATCGTATATGAACGTGTGTACCGATAAATAAGGACAAGCAACAGGCCATAGGCTCCGTAATCCATCAGACTAAGCTCCATCATCAGAGCTGTCAGAACATACAGGCACGTCATTGCCGTCCAATGCTTCAAGCGGGACGCGGCAGCCAGCGCCAGCAACGAAGTCAACAGCGTCCAAATCACATTTGGCCTATACACATCAAATGCCAGCATATAGGGTAGTTGGGAAATCAGGGCGAGCCCAAGGAGACGAAGCATGTAGCTCCGCAAATTTCTTGTTCGGGCATACCCCATATACAGCGCGTACGCATAGATGGGAAAAGCAAGCCTGCCAGCAATTCTCCAAGCCGGATCCGCCGGGAAAAACACAAGTCCGACATGGTCAATCAGCATCGTCAGCATGGCCAACCAGTACATATAAGGCCCCCTTATTGTTTTATGTCCTTTCCTCCGTCAAGCCCAGAATGGCATTCATGATATCCGTTTTTGTAACCCGTCCCACCAGGCCCTGAATTTGAGTTGGGGAGGTACATTGCTCGTCCAGAACCGGAAGGCAATTGACCTGATGACGAACCAGCCTCGATATGGCCTCCAGCAAAGAATCCCTCGGAAGCAGCGTCGTCATTTGGGCCCGCCGCGTCATAGCCATGGTCACGGGAACGGTGTGCAGATCGGTATGCCCCAGCATGACCTTCAGCAAATCCTTGCGGGTAACAATGCCAATGAGCTCCTGCTCCTCCCCTGTGACCATCAGCGTGCCTGTATTTTGCTGAAATAGCATCAACACCGCATCATAGGCGGTAGCATCGCCAGATATCAAGATTGGTTCACTAAGTATATCAGCGACAGTCAGCTTTTTCAGCATGCTGCCAACATGACTATCATATTTTGGGTACTGCCCTGGCAAGTACCCTACCTTAGGCTTGGCATCCACCAGGCCGAGCATAACGAGCAAAGCAAGATCAGAACGGAGTGTCGGTCGTGTCAGCCCCAGCTCTTCAGCAATTTTATCCCCCGTAACAGGCGCCAGGCGCTGGACAATATCAACAATTTCACGCTGTCTTTCGGACAGTTGAATAATGATTACCTCCTTATACAATGGGGTAGTATACATTATAGATGAACATAGATCGGCAAGATTCAGCAGTTTCCGACAATTCATCAAATTTTAATCATAGACCGCTTGTTTTCAAATTTAAAATGTGTCACAATTAAAAATGTAATACATACTAATTATAAGTTTAACGTGTGCAATAAGCTACATTTAAATATGCTCATGCACATGTGTTTGATATGTATTATGTACTATAAAACCCTGAGGAGGAAATCAAATGAAATTTTTCTTGGATACTGGTAACATTGAAGAAATCAAACGTATTGAACGTTTGGGTCTGGTTGATGGTGTAACAACGAACCCTTCGCTGATCGCCAAAGAAGGTCGAGTGTTCAAGGAAGTCATTCAGGAGATTTGCGGTATCGTTGAAGGTCCCGTAAGCGCTGAGGTTATTGGCCTGAAGGCTGAGGATATGCTCAAGGAAGCTTATGACATTGCGAAATGGGCACCTAACGTCGTAATCAAGCTGCCTATGACCGAAGACGGCTTGTACGCTTGTAACGAGCTGACCAAGAACGGAATCAAAACGAATGTAACACTGATTTTCTCCGCAGCTCAAGGTTTGATGGCTGCCAAAGCTGGCGCTACTTTTATCAGCCCATTTGTAGGCCGGCTGGATGATATCGCTGTTGACGGTATGAAGCTGATTCGTGAGCTGAGACAAATTTTGGACATTCATGGCCTGAAATCCGAAATCATCGCGGCTTCGATCCGTAACATCAAGCATGTGGAAGATGCTGCTCTGGCTGGCGCGCATATCGCCACTATCCCAGGTTCCTTGCTGCCTTCCCTGTGGAAACACCCACTGACAGACAGTGGTATTGAACGCTTCCTGAAGGACTGGGAAACTGTACCTAAGGCTTAATTCGCCATTCATGGCAAAACGATATTGCGTTACACGAACAGCCCGTATATTGCGGGCTGTTTTTTTGGCTTTGTATAAATGCTGAACAACTTTTTTTGACAAAACAACTTGTTAACCATATAATTGTTTCAACAACTAATTAATTTCGGAATAGTTCCATCTAGAAAAAAACAGAAAGGGGTAGCTTATGCATAACTTGCCTCCCGATTGTTCCATTGGCATGCTGCTGGGGATTACTCATCGCAAAATGAGTCAACAGCTCACACATCGCCTTAAACCGTATGATATTTCCCCAGAGCAATGGTCGGTTCTGTACCAAATCTATCAGGCCGAGGGTTTAAATCAAAAAGAAATTGCAGCCAAGGCCGTCAAGGATCAGCCTACCACAACCCGAATTATTGATTTATTGGACAAGAAGGGATGGGTGCAGCGTGTGAATAGTCCACAGGATCGCCGGGCCTATTTGCTTCACTTGACTGAGGCAGGCCGACTGCTTATTGAGAAGACACTTCCTTTCGAACGTGAGGCCAACCAAGATTTTGTAAAGGGAATTTCTTCTGACGATTTGAAGCTGTTTCGCCAAACTCTTTTACAAATTCACGCCAACATAAGCGAATCAGAGAAACAAGGAGAGAACGATTAATATGCAACAAGGCAAGCAACCTCTTTGGACCAAAGAATTTATCGTTCTTACGGTTTCCAATCTATTTTTGTTTCTGGAATTACAGATGATCGTATCCTCCATTCCTTCCTATGTGAAAAATACATTCCACGCCACTTCCGTTCAGGTCAGTCTCGTTACGACATTGTTCGCATTGAGTGCAATTGCAGCAAGGCTTTTTTCTGCCCGCATGCTGGAAAAAGGACACCGCAGCACCCTAATTTTCATCGGACTGCTGTTTGCATTAGTAGGCACGCTGGGATACAGTGTTTCACCAACGATTACGGTGCTCCTGCTCATGCGTATGCTGTTTGGGATTGGCTTCGGCATGAGCAGTACTGCCTTTCCAACGATGGCTACTGACGTCATCCCGTCCAAACGTCTCGGTGAAGGAATGGGATTTTTTAGTTTGTCCACCAGCTTAGCCATGTCCATTGGACCGACCATAGGCATATCCATGCTGCAAAACGGCAGCTTTAACCTGCTAGTATATACGACATCAGCCGTGATTGTCGTTATTTTCCCACTAGCTTACTGGCTGATTCGTACATTGCCCAAAGGGCATATCGAGCCGCCGATGGTTCCTTTGGAAGAGGGACGAAAACCGGCATTGAATCGCAAATTATGGATTCCTGCCTTGCTGAATATGCTAATGTCTATCACGTATGGAGGATTAATCGGCTTTATGGCGCTTTACGGGGATGAAGCCAATCTTTCGCACCCGGCCTACTTTTTCCTGTTTAATGCGCTATCCGTGCTGATCGTGCGCCCCTTTTCGGGTCGTATTTATGATAAAAAAGGGGCCAAAGCACTGCTCGTTCCGGGTTCACTGTTTCTGATTGGCGGTCTGATCCTGCTTTCCTACGCACACAGTGACGTCTTCATGTATCTGTCTGCTCTTTGCTACGGCATCGGTTTCGGTGTCATGCAACCGACCCTGCAAACCTGGATGATTCAGGTCGTATCTCCCAAGCAGAGGGGCATGGCAAACGGTATGTTTCTCAACTCCCTCGATTTCGGGGTTGCAGCCGGAGCTCTTATCCTCGGCATTATCGCCAAAGCAAGTGATTATGCGTGGATGTACCGTCTTTCCTCGGTGTTTATTGTGCTGTTCTTGCTGATCTATGTCATTCAAATCATCGCAAGCCGCAAAGCTAAAACACATGTGCCTCTTGAGGGGTAATGAAAAAGCATCCGTTACCATGCTTCATGGTTTCGGGTGCTTTTTCATTTTGGAATATATTTGCTTTTATTTCGCAGGAGTTTTGCGTTTTAACTTGGAGGAAAGCGGCTTTTCTTTCGTCACTCCTATCAGCCCTTCAGTCGCTTTCATACGATTAACGGTTGGGTTATCCGCCGCTTCATCCTGCTCCGGTTTGACCGCGAGCAGCATCAATAGAGCAGCTATCCCTCCCACTCCGGCCATTACACCAAAGAGCAGACCATGTCCATTGCGACCCTGCAGTAAGGATACAGCCGGTGGACCTAGCGATACCCCAACGAAGCGCATGCTGCTGTACAAGGCAGTAATGGTTCCGCGCTCCTCTTTTTCAATTCCCTTTGTAATCAAGGCATCCAAACAAGGCAGTGCCAGACCAATTCCCCCGCCTCCTAGTGTGAACAATCCGATCACCACATAGATATGTTCAAAAAATCCGAGAATAGCAAAGCTAACCGTTAATATTACCAAACCGCTAAAGCCAATCCATTTCATACGCTTCTTATGCTTGCCAATGATCTTGCCCCCCAAATAGGAGCACAGACAAAGGGAAACTAGCGGGATGGCAAGCACAAAGCCTTTCCAGACTCCATGAAGGTTGTAACGGCTTTCCAATATGTCGGATAAGTAGAATAAGACGCCAAAAATGACGAACATACAAATACCGCCCATGGCAAAAATGGCATATAGCCAGCGTCCTTTTTCGGCAAGCACCTGCTTTACTTTTCCGGCAAACTCTCGAAACGTAATTGGTTGATTTTTGCGCTTAGGCACATGAATCAGCCAAAGCACCAAAATAAGCGAAATCAGACAGAGGACCGGAATTACTGCCAGTGGCAAAAACCACAGAACTGCTCCCAACGCCGCGCCGAGTATCGGACTTAACACTTTTCCGAATGTATTATAGGTCTCGACCACACCCAAGTTCTTGCTGACCTCATTCTCGTCCTCGTACAAATCTCCCACAAGCGGAATGACTATTGGAAAAGCTCCTGCCGCTCCCGCTCCCTGAAGTAGACGACCTCCTATAATGGTCCAATACGCTGCCAGATCTTGAAGCAGCCATGCTCCCACTGCAGAAATCCCTCCCCCAATGACCGTCAGGATCAGACAGGGAACGATCACCGCTTTACGTCCAAATCGGTCGGAGAGATAGCCTGCAATCGGTATCAGCAAAATAGCCACCACCGCATATACCGTAATCAACATGCTGATTCGAAAAGAATTTACATGTAGCTTACGTCCAATTTCCGGCAATACAGGAATCAGCATCGAATTACCCAGCGTCATCATCAGCGGGATGGAACCTAATGCAAGCAGAATTCCTTTATTTTGTTGCATTCCGTTACCACCTTTGTACAAGTAATAACACAGCTGTACAGATTCTTTCAACAGGTATTATTGTGTTTACATGTACTTGGATTTATACGGCTACACCTTAAATCCTCCAACCCTTGTATTCAGAATCTGCGACATATCCGCCAGCGTATGAATGGATGATGCAATTTCCTCCATGGAAGCCTGCTGCTCCTCAGCCGCTGCGCTGACGCTCTGCGTTCCCCCTGCCGACTGCTCGGCAACTTCGCGAATCCGTTCTACAGCTTCCACCATCCGTTCTGATCCGTCGGACATTTGTTCCACAGACCGATTTACACTATGAATCTGTTGACTAACCTGCTGAATGGAATTTCCAATTTGACGAAATGCAGTTTCGGCTGATTGCATGACCTTTACGCCGGACTGCACTTCAACCGTCCCGCTCTGCATACTTGATGCCACATTTGCGACATGATCCTGAATATTTTGCACAAATTGTGTGATTTCCGCTGCTGAGACCGATACCTGCTCGGCCAACCTTCTCACCTCTGAGGCTACCACCGCAAATCCTCTACCCTGCTCTCCCGCTCTTGCCGCTTCAATGGACGCGTTAAGCGCGAGCATTCCTGTCTGTTTGGCAATTCCGGTAATGACAGAACCGATCATTCCAATCTGTTCGGCCTGTTCACTAAGCAGACGTACAGCGCGTGCAGAGCTATCTACACTCTCACTTACTTTTTCCATCTGGCGCATGGCCTGACCTATAGATTGCTCCCCTGCTTCCGCATCTTTAGCAGCCGTATCAGACAACTCATACACCTGCTGGCTCGTCACTGCAATATGCTCCAGTTCATGGGCAAGCTCCTTCACAGTATCTGTGGTTCGTGTAATATCATCAACCTGATGCTCCATACCGGATGCAAGCTCTTCCATGACACCGGACGTATGACGATTGGCCTCGTTCATTTCCTCGGTGCTTACGCTAACCCGCTCGGCGGTCACGGTTAATGTACGCGCCGTATCCTGAGCATCCACTATAATATCGCGAAATCCCTCGATAAGCTTATTGTAAGAGCTGGCAATCATGCCGATCTCATCTTTGGACGTAATATCAAGTCGTCCTCGCAAATCCCCTCCGCCCTTCGACATTTCCAACAACTGCTCATTCATATGATGTAATGGACGAATGGAACGAATCAAAATGATAGATTGTGCAACACTATAAATGATAATAAGAAATCCTACGATGCTCGTAATCAAGGTTGTGTTCGTCATCGTTCGGTGTGCCTGTTGTACTTTCACACCGACCATGTCACCCTGAGCTTTGACGAAGGCTATCACCTTTACATCAAGCTGCTTGCGCAAAACCCGTTCGTTTTCAAATTCATTTAGCAAATCGGAAAACGGCGGGAATATGTCTTTTGTACTCCGATACCCGGCTGTAGTCACTAAGCTATGAACCTGGCTCGTATAGCTATTGATCTCTGTCTTGAGATCAGCCATCTTTTTCTTCATATCCTCACTGCCTGTATTAAGCAAAGCTTCCGTCTCCTGGAGCAGCTTCACAATTTCACTCTGTTTCTTTTCGATCTCTTGCCCATACTGCTCGTCCCGAGTCAGCAAATATCCCCGCTCATCATTGGATATCCCGTTCAACAAAAATTGAAGCGACTTTGAGTTATATGCAATCGTCTCCTCACGGTTTAAAATATCCTTGTACTCGTTCTCGCTATGTACGCTTAAAATGTAATTCGTCAGCAGCATGGCCGCAATCACACCTGGAATAAGTAGCGCGCTAAGAATCATCTTGGCCTTGATTGTTAAGTTCATAAATCGGTCCTCCAGTTATGTCTGAATAAAATGCCCAACTTATTATATATCGTTTAATTCAGCGTTTTTTTGAAGCTTTCAGACTTTTATTTGTCGGATTTAAATAATTAAAATGATATACTAAGTATTTGTATGCCATAGCCTCAAGGAGGACCTGCATGAAAAGTTTGGAGTTTACCTCGCTTATTCACGAGCTTACCGAGCTGGATACCCGTAGTTGCCTTATAATGCAACAGGGGAACATGATTTTGGAATATTATCGTGAGCCTGAAATCGCAAATAAACTTTATAAAATAAATTCCTGTACCAAAAGCGTACTGTCAGCCTTAGTCAGTATCGCCATGGACCAACACATCGTACCTCATTCGGACACGCCGATCCTCGAATTTTTCCCCAGGCTGGCTGAGGACAGTGACCCTCAAAAGCGTGATATTACGATTGAGCATCTGCTAACAATGTCGGCAGGCTTTAGCTGGACCGAATTTGGCGGACAAAATTCTTTTCCAACCATGAGCAAAACGTCAGATTGGGTGCAATTTGTACTTTCGCAGCCGCTATCAGATGCGCCGGGCACACGAATGGAGTACAGTTCTGGCTGTTCCCAGCTTTTGGCCACCATACTGCGTCATGCTTCCGGACAAACGGTAGCTGAATTTGCCGAGCAGGAATTATTCCAACCACTCGGAATCGAAAGCTATTATTGGGAAACCGACCCCCAGGGTACTCATACTGGAGGCTTCGGTCTACGCCTCAAACCGATGGACATGCTCAAATTTGGGCTACTTTATCTGAACGAAGGAAGCTGGGAGGGACGCCAGCTCATCCAAACCAAGACGGTCCGCTATGCTACCCGTCCATTCCTTCCGGCTGCCAAACCACAAAAAGCATTTTACGGCTGGCACTGGTGGACGTCTTCCTTTTTAGAGGATACAGGTTTAGACAAAACAGAAAAAAACACCGAAACGGATTATTATTACGCACTCGGCTTTGGTGGTCAATATATTGTTGTCATTCCGTCGTATGATATGATAGTTGTCGTTACCGCTGATAAATTCAAAAAGAAACGGTCCCCTGTGGATATTTTTCGGCAGTATATTGTTCCGCTGCTTCGTCAGCAAGCATAGCCAGCAAATCAAAGTCAAAGTTGATAATCCCTTATAGCAACTCAAGAGCAAAAAGGGCTTGCCTGTATGGTCATACCCCTGTCAAGTAGACAAGTGAAAAAAGGCTAAGCAGCCAGCGCGTGCCGGTACTCAATCGGCGCGCGCTGTTTGAGTTTGGCCTGAAATCGTTG
>NZ_JAIVEM010000165.1 GCF_020404765.1 Paenibacillus sp. BJ-4 | reverse complement strand
TGGAGAAACAGGGGTAACACCCCGTTTCTCCCAGATACCAGACCATTATTATGTAAAGAAAAAGAACCCGCGTCTCAAAAAGACGGGGTTTCTCGACAATCTGAGACGACATTTCCATGTCGTCTCCTATGTTCAAAATAGTCGTACCATAGGTCGATTCCTATTATTTCACAAGCACGGATGATCCAGCTCGTACAGATTACGGTATCGGGCCTGCTCCTGCCAAAGCTGTGCATGACTGCCTCGCATGGAAATTACACCTTTTTCCATAAAGATCACCTCGTCCATATGCTCCATTCCCGTCAGATGGTGCGTGATCCAGATCAATGTTTTGCCCTCCAGCACACGAAACATCGTCTGCATAAGTGCATGCTCTGTCAGTGGATCAAGCCCCACCGTTGGCTCATCCAGTAAAACAATCGGGTGATTTTGCAGCAAAATTCGCGCCAATGCAATGCGCTGCCTTTCTCCACCCGAAAAACGAAGGCCCGTTTCCTGCATCCGGGTATCGTAGCCATCTGGCAAAGAATCAATCAGGGCTCCAAGCCCCACCTGCTCCGTTACTGCACGGACCTCTTCCAGCGAAGCATCGGGGCGCGCCAGCCGAATATTGTTAGCTACCGTCGTATCAAACAAATACGGCTGCTGGTTTAACACCGCAAACAAGCTGGAGTATGCTCCACCGGTATATACGGGTACACCTGCGACAGTTACACTCCCTTCATCCGGCTGCAACGCTCCCTGAATCAGATTCAGCAGTGTGGACTTTCCAGCACCGCTGCGACCAAGCAGCGCAACCTTGCCTCCCTGCGGCACACGCAAGGAAATATTGTGCACGCTCCATTCTTGCGTTGCTGTATAGCGGTAGCTCACGTTGTTCAGCAGCAGCTCACCTGCGTTGCCCGATAGCTGGGCGGTAGCATGTTCCGCCTCTATTTGGTCTACTGTGCCTCCTGCTGCTTGCTGCCCTGTATGCACAGAAGCCGAGGCCGAAAACGGTGCAGATGCAGCAGTTATAGGTGTATGTTTTTCCGAATCTTTCAACCGTCGTAGTGAATCTTGATACTCCGGTGCATGCACCACCGCTTCTCCAGCCCGCACAAAGGCATCCAACAGCGGAAAGGCAACAAGTGCAAAGGAGGCCAGCCATGTTGACTCAAGACCATTTTGTGCTACCAGTCCTCCGGCCCATACGGTCATGATCACAATTCCGCCGCCTACCACGCATTGTGCAATCCAATGGGAGCGCCACTCGCCCCGCCGAAGCGAATTTTCCACTATGGCAGCCTTGTTTTGACGCTGTGTAAAGGAGCCCAGGAAATGCCCAGTCCGTCCGCTCAACACCAGATCACTCATGCCGAACATAGCATCGGTCAGCTCCTGATAAGCTTTGCTCCGTTCTTGCTTGAACGTTCGCCGTTTGGCGAGCGAAGCCCACAGTGAGATGGCCGGGGCGATAAAAAGCAGAAATGCACAATACAGCGCCATGAGCAGAGCAAATGTTCCGTCCATCCACCCCAAGGCTGAAATGCCTACTGCATAAATGAGCAATGCCGATAAGGCAGGCAGGACCAGCTTCAAATAGATATTTTGAAGCTGCTCAATATCCTCAGCAAGCAATCCCAACAGGTCTCCTGTACGGAATTTGCTGCGGATCATCAGTGCTTGCGGCTCCACTGCCCGATACAGCCTTACCCGCATACGGGACACAAGGCGCAGCGCTGCATTATGTCCTACCAAGCGCTCCAGGTATTGAATGACCGCTTTACTAAAGCCGAAGGTTCGTACAAGCACAATCGGCACGTACACCATCAATATATTTTCCGGTTTTAAAGCCGATCGGGTAATCAGGTGACCGGACGTAAAGAGCAACGCGCCTGCACACCCAATCGCCAGTGCGCCCAAAATCGCCGCCGCCAGAAAAGCCCAGAAATATTGTCTCAAATAAGACACAAACCAGCCTTGACCGCTATTGTCCGTCGCTCTCATATCGTCTGTCCCCTCCTTCCGCTGTTTCTATAAGTAGCCGGAAATATTCTCCCTTACGAGAAACCAATTGCTTATGCGAACCCACTTCTTCCAAACGACCTTGATTCATCACCCAAACACAATCCATATCCGGCATCCAATGAAGTCGATGGGTTGCGAGAAGCATTTTTTTGTGCTGCAAAACGGACAAAATTGTCAGCTTCAGCTCCCATTCCGTCTCAATATCCAGATGTGCTGTTGGTTCATCCAATAAAATGACCGGACGATTGCTCAGCAAAGCACGCGCCAATGCAATTCGCTGCGCTTGACCTCCACTCAACGTCCGTCCTGCTTCACCGATAGGCTCTTCCAACCCACCTGGAAGTCCATCCACCAACTCGCGAAGTCCTACCGCGTCAATCGCCCATTCCACCTGATCATTGGATGCCTCCGGCTCATAGAAGCGGATATTATCTGCCAGAGAAGCGCTGAACAGAAATGGATGCTGTGGAATATAGGCAATATGCCGCTGCCATTCGGCTTTGGCATCACCAGCTAAAGGGCAGCCATTCAGACTCAGCTCGCCCGAAGTCGGGTCAGCAAAGCCGCCCAGTAAGCTGAGCAACGTTGTTTTACCTGCACCGCTGGCTCCGACGATGCCGATCATGTTCATGTGCGGCTCGATGCTTGCAGATACATGGTCAAGCCTCGCGGAGCCGTCCTCATTGAGGAGGCACACATCCGACAGCCTCAGGGTTTCCTGCCCTGTGATGGTTAGACCATTATCTCTGCCGCCATTACCTTCGCCCTTAGCATGCAACTCGCTGCCCTCACTCTTGAATGTCTCTGGAGTATGGATGTCTCGCTCATCTTTGGCCAGTATAGAGCGCATCGCACCCCAAGCCTCCTTGCCATCCAGCGAGGCATGATAGTCTGATCCCAACTGACGAATCGGCATAAAATAGTCCGGGGCCAAAATAAGTATCATAAGCGCTGCCTCCAGGCCCACCGATCCACTAATCAGGCGCAGACCCAAACCGACAGCTACAAAAGCAACCGACAGCATGCTAAAAAAGTCGAGGGCAAACGAGGAAAGAAACGCTACTCGTAGCGTACGCATCGTTGCCGCCCGGTACTGGTCACTGACCTTCCCGACGGTTTCCCCATGCTCTCGACTGCGGCCCAGAAATCGTAAGGTCTGTAGCCCACGCAGCGAATCCGTGAAATGGTGCGACAGCAGACGATAGGAACGCCACTGCTTGTCTGCCTGCTTCCGCGCCGCCAAGCCGAGCAAAATAAAAAAGCCCACCAGGATTGGCATCGTAATCGTCAAAATGATACCTGAAATGAGATCCAATGTGAAAACATATACAAGCACAAGTAAAGTTACAGCCATCATGTCAATCATACGAGGGATGGACAGCTCCAAATACGTGCGAAAACGATCCACTCCATCCAGCGCCAGCGTTACCAGCTTGCCGCTGCCTTCCTTCGCGGCAAAGCCCGGCCCACGCTCGAACAAACGTGCAAGCAGACGCTCCCGCAAGGAAGCGCCTGCTGCTTCGGCGAAACGGCCTGCTGTTCGACGTTGCAGCCAGATCACCGTATGCCTTGCTGCAAAAGCCGCCAAAAACAACGCCAGTGACGGCCAAGCCATCACCAGCGGATTTTTATTAAATAAAATCGTCACTGCCTTCGCCAAAAAAGTCGCTTGTGCAATCACAGCGGCCCCCTGGAGAAGGGAAAGTGCAGCCAGCAGCAGCATTACCGGCCGAACGCCCTTTAATTCAAACCATGCTTTATCCATTAGTATTCCAAATGATCCTTTTCACTAAGACGCTTATGGAAAACAAAGTAGCTCCATGCCTGATAAGCCAATACAAAGGGTAAAAGCGTTGCTGCAACAATCGTCATGGCTTTCAGTGTGTAATGACTGGAGCTTGCATTATAAATCGTCAGATCGAATGCACTGTTGATTGAACTCACCATAAATCTCGGGAACAAGCCGACGAATAATGAAACGAAGGTCAGCAAAATCATGGCGCCCGTCATCCCGAAGGCCCATCCTTCGCGGCGCTGCTTCAGGGAATACCAGGCCAGCACATAAGCGACCATTCCGACTGCGACCGCCGCATACATGAAGGGACCACGACGTGCGAATACATCCGTTGAAAAATAAGTCCAGGCCACCATTCCGGCGAGCAAAACACCTAATATCGGCAGGAATTTGGACGCGATCACACGAGCGCGATCCCTCACCTCTCCCACCGTCCGTAGAGAAAGAAACGTCAGTCCATGCATCAGACACATCCCGACCACTGTCAGTCCGATCCATACCGTATATCCATTGAACACATCGGAAAATCCGGCTTTTAAATCCATGTTTTGCTGGATAGGTACACCTCTCACCAAAGCTGCAAAAGCCATACCGAACAGCATAGGCGGCAGGAAGCTGCCTATCAGAATGCAAGCATCCCACGTCCTTGTCCACCATTTGCCTTCTGCCTTGCCACGGAATTCAAAGGAAACTCCACGTAAAATCAAGCCTAGCAGAATGAACACAAATACCAGGTAATATCCGCTGAACATAGTCGCATAAAAGTGTGGGAAAGCGGCAAACATCGCACCGGCCGCTGTGATCAGCCATACCTCATTGGCATCCCAGAACGGACCAATCGTATTGATCATCAAGCGTTTTTGCTGGTCATTACGGGGTATCAATCCCAGAGCCATACCCACGCCAAAATCGAAGCCCTCCAGAAAGAAAAAGCCGGTAAATAGCACAGCAATCAACAAAAACCATAAATCATTTAGCGACATTGGTGCCACCTCCTTGAGCAAATGGATCATGAATTACCGTATGCTGATGCGGCTCGATATCCGGACCCTTGCGAGCTGTACGAACGAACAGGAATGCCAATACACCTGTCAAAACGACATACAGCGTCGTAAACGCAATCAGTGAGAACAGCACTTCTCCTGCCACAACGGTAGGTGAAACAGAATCCTTCGTTTGAAGCAAACCAAACACAGTCCATGGCTGGCGCCCCATTTCGGTCATAATCCAACCTGCAGTATTCCCAATGAATGGGAGCGATATCCCCCACAGCATAAGACGGAAGAACCACCGATGCGAGCCCTCCAATTTTTTACGGAAGCTCAGGTAAGCTCCGTATAGAGCCAGTGCAATCATGGCACATCCCGCCGCAATCATAATGCGGAAGCTCCAGAAGGTAGTACGTACTGGCGGAATATAATCACCCGGACCGTAGGTTTTTTCATACTGCGCCTGAAGTTCATTCATACCAGGCACAGAGCCGGAAAACTTACTATACGATAGAAAACTCAGTGCAAAAGGGACTTTAATCTCAAAGGTATTTTCCTTCTTTTCAGGATCAATACCTGCAATAACCGTCCAAGGCGCAGGGTCACCACTGTTCCCCCACAAGGCTTCACTGGCAGCCATCTTCATGGGTTGTGTTTTTACCAAATATTGAGCCTGTCCATGACCAAACAAAGGAATAGCAATAGCACTGATTAGTGCAACAACAATACTCAACTTAAAAGAAGGTTTAAAAAAGTCCATATTCTTTTTATGCATCAGCTTCCATGCACTAATACCCGCTACGAGGAAAGCCCCGGTTGCAATGGCAGCAAATATGGTGTGAGGATACTCCCACAAAAGCTGCTCGTTCGTTAACAAAGCAGCAAAATCCTGCATTTCTGCACGTCCATTTTCGATCCCATATCCTACGGGACGCTGCATGAATGAATTGGCTGCCAGAATCCACAAAGCCGAGAGCATCGTACCGATGGAAACCAGCCACATACAAGTTAAATGAACAGCTTTGGACAGCCTTTCCCAACCGAATACCCATAAGCCGATAAAGGTAGACTCCAGAAAAAAGGCAAGCAGTGCTTCAATCGCCAGCGGCGTACCAAATACATCGCCAACAAAACGGGAAAAGTCCGACCAGTTCATCCCGAACTGAAATTCCTGTAAAATCCCGGTGACCACGCCCACTGCAAAGTTGATTAGCAGAAACGTCCCCCAAAATTGAGCCATTTTTTTGTACAAATCATTTTTTTTGATTACATACATGGTCTCCATGATCGCCACCAACAATGACAATCCAATGGAGATCGGCACGTAAACAAAATGAAGAATGGTGGTTGTCGCAAACTGCATTCGTGCCAATTCTAATACGTCCATGATGTTATTCCTCCCCCTGTGCTTCTCCTAAGAACCGCTTGATAAATGAGTCTCTGAGGCCAGCAATCCACCTTTGTGATAATATTCACATTTTTTCATATGAACTGATCATTTTAAGAATGGCTTGCCCAGTCACTTTCGCCATTGATTTCATGATCCGACTTCAGAATAACAACATTATATAGAATTGATTTGAATGAAATAGAATCGAAAGTGTGAACATCGTGTCAAAGTTGTGTCGTAACGATGGCGAATTTATGAAATCAGCCCAAATCCTCTAATCAATGTGACATTTTCGATTGATCTGCATGTTTTTCTACGCAAAAAAAGTCTCTCGTGCAGATGTCAGAGAACATTTCTTCGACATCTGCACGAGAGACTTGGTAGAGTGAATCCTAGAGAATCTATTCTATTAGCCATCCGTTCCTCCGTTCTTCTGAACCCGATTACGGTAGGAGGAAGGCGACATTCCTACATACTTTTTGAATTTGCTATGGAAATAATCAGCATTCGCATACCCCACACGACCTGCTACCTGATGCACCTTAATCCCCTGTACAAGTAATTCTCTGGCTCGCTCAATCCTTAATTTATCCAGGTAGGCATTAAAAGCCTCACCGGTATGGCTTTTGAACAGTTTGCCTAAATAACCACTGTTGTAGTTGAACATGTCTGCCAATAACTCCAGCCGCAAATTTTCATTATAGTGACTATGTATGAAGTCCAGCATTTGCTTCATAATGATCTCCTTGCGGCCCGAGTCAGTCTGACCTATCCATTGCAATATATGCTCCACCGAGTGATCGACCAGTTCGCCCAATGTAGAATAGGCATATACATCGGTAATCAAGCTGGAATGCTCCTCCACCACCGCTCGGCTCTGATCCTGTCCAGCCGCATACTTGTTCAGTGCCAATGTAAATGTCTGGGCAAAGGCTGCCTTGATTGCAGCTTCTGTACCATAAACCTGTGGAAATTGAACAGCCATTTCCTTTAATACACGCAACGCCGCTTCCCGGCTTGCCATATCCAGCGCATAGTAAAGCTTTTCTGCGTAACGTACGGGGTCTGCTGTTTTATTGGACGCTTCGTCCATTCCGGCGTTCATTGCTTCCAATGGGTGCAGATCACTGGAGAGCATCACTCTCTCCATTCCAAACAGAAAAGTACGCTCCAATAACCGCAGTGCCTGTTCAAAAGAGCTGGGAATATCGGTTAATTTCGCCACCGGATCACCGGCAGCCACATAGATCTCGGTTGCCCACGGCATTAGCTCTTGGCGCCAGGATGCCAGCAGCACAGCAGCCTTTTCCTCCGTTCTCACCGTGGCGGGAAGCAGCAGGCCCGTATAGATTCCGGCCTCAAACACCACGCCTCTGCCCTGCTCCCGGCACATCTCCGCTAGACGCTGCCTGGCTGCCGCTTGCCGGGCTTGGCGATCCCAATCAGGTATCCGCAGATCCAGCAGAATAACTTGGTAGCTGCCCCAATCCAAAGCAGGCAGCACCTGATGCTGCCCGTGCTGTTCAGTTTGTCGCGTCCCTTCATCCAGAGGACTGCCGGGTTCTATTGCATCGCGTTTAGCTATATTCTCTTGAACCGAAAATAGCAGTGTCTCAATCCATTCACGCTCATGGTGAGAAGCACCTCCCCACTTGCCGTTTTCTTTTTCGTCCTCGATGCTTCGCCGTACTCGTTTCAACTCTGTCGTTATCTCTTCCTCATCGACAGGCTTCAATAAATAACCATCCACTCCGAAGCCCATCGCTTGCCGGGCATAATCAAAGTCTGCATATCCACTTAATATGAGAAAATGGAACGGCTCACTGTTCATTTCACGTATACTCCGTATGACCTCCAGTCCATTCATGCCTGGCATACGAATATCGACAATAACCAGCTCCGGCTGATGCTCTCCGAATTTTTCCAAAGCCTCGCGCCCGCTCCCTGCTGTATCTACAATCCGAAAGCCACAATCCCCCCAGTCAATAAGGGAGGACAGTCCTTCACGAATCGCAGGCTCATCATCCACAATCATTGCTTTATACATTCGAATCCTCCTCCCCGGGTATGGCAAAGTATACAGTAGTTCCTGCCTGCACCATGCTTTCAATATGCAAACCATAACGTTCACCATACATCAACGTTAGACGTTGGTGGACATTACGCAGACCAATACTACTCCCTTCCGGCTCATCCGTTCCCTTGATACGTGCCAGTAAGCTTGCCAGTTGCGCTGCTTCCATGCCAATTCCATCATCTGCTACTTTAATGTGCAGCTCCCGTAGCTCCATCGTAATATCCACTTTTACCGTAACAGGCTCTTCCTTATTTTCGAGGCCATGAATAACTGCGTTCTCCACCAGCGGCTGTATGATTAAAGGAGGAATAGACATGTCCTCAGCCTCTTCTTCCAGATTCACTTCATAGATCAAACGATTCCCGAATCGGAACTGCTGAATTTGCAAATAGGATCGCACCATATCCAGTTCCTGACGTACCGTCGTTTTACCGCTGCCAATCTCCAGATTTCGTCGCATCAGCTTGCCGAGCAAACGCACCGTCGTTGCAATCTCGGCTTCCCCGTTCAGGTGCGCCTTCATTCGGATCGACTCCAGCGCATTAAACAGGAAGTGGGGATTTATTTGACTGGCCATCATTTTGAGCTTGATGTCCTTTTGTGCCAGCTCGAGCCTGTTGTTTTGCTCACTCGCTTCATAGACCTGCGTCATGAGTTGGCGGATACTGCTCACCATATAGTTGAAACGGCGGGACAAATCCCCGATCTCGTCCCTTCCCTCCACACTTGACACCACATGGAAATCGCCTGAGGCTACTTTACCCAGTTCATAGCTCAATCGCTGTAGCCGTTTGGAAATAAGCCAGGAAATGATGGTAATTAAAATCAGCGCAATGATCAGTACCGCAAGAACACACAATGCACCAATCAGGCTGATCCGATTCGCCCCCTGCACGATATGTTCCGTCGAAAACACCGAAATAATTGTGAATCCAGTCACACTTGAGGTTGGCAGTAGCTCATCCACAATAACGTTCGAGGACTTTCCGTTTATTTTTGCTTCATATATACCCTTACCCGCACGCTGGACGTCAAAGCCCAAATGCAAATCCGCCAACGTCTGACCCACCGACTGCGGATCAGTTGCTGCAACCACAATCCCGTTGCGATCGGCAATTAGTGTTTCAAACGGCTCCTTGCTCAGCATATGATTCAGCTCCGTCTGACTCAGCGCTATCATCAGAACTCCCTTGGTATTGTATTCGGGGAACGGAATTTGCCGCACCAGACTCAAGCGATGGACCGGATTATCCTCCTTATCCTGAATATAAAACCAGTTAATCGCCGTCCCCTTTAAGGCGGCCTGGAACCATTGATGCTGCTTAATGCTGGAGTCCACAGGGATAAACTCCAGATTATTGACAAGCGTCGGATTGTACGAATAAAACCGAATGGTAGCAATTTCTCGATACTGCTGTGCATACTCATTAAAATCCTTGTATTGATGATACGCATTCATTAGCTCAACCATGCCCGAATAACGACGGTTCGCCATTTCCTTCAGCCTTTTATCGAACATGAGTCCATTTGAAATATCCGTTGGCACGCGCAGTAAATTTGCAGTCTGGCTCTTGATTTTTTCCACATTGTTTACCGCCTGGGCAATCGCACTGTCCAATGCCTGCTGACGTAAATAAAAAGTAACACAGCCGCCCACCACCAGCACCGGAATCATGACAATCAACACGTAGGAGAAGAGCAGCTTATTCCGCATACGCATATTGTTCATCAGATGCCGTACTCCACGATACATGCCATCCCTCCAGCAAGATAAGCGCTTACATTTTCATGTATATCTCAAATTCCATCACAGCGTATATGATTCCAGTTTAAAGCTTCGCAACATGTATATCCATATTTTCTTGCAAATAAAAAATGTGGCGAACGAAATCACCACACTTTACGGATTATGAACTATTCACGCACAAAAGGTTCAATATGCACTCCCTGCGGAAGCTTATGTGGATCTTCCGGATTGATACGGTCATAGAACATAATACCGTCCAAATGGTCCATTTCATGCTGTACCACAATCGCTGGATAACCTTTGAAGGTCAGTAGTTCCTGGGTTCCGTCCGGCAAATAGGCCTTAATGCGAATTTTTTCATAACGCGGAACATATCCGGCTATGTAACGATCCACTGACAAGCATCCTTCACCCTGTTCCAAATAAATCATGGATGTGGAGTGGCTGACCAGCTTCGGATTAAACAGCGTATACTCTATCGTTTTGTCTCCATCCTCATAATAGATAGCACACATTCTTTTATTCAGACCTACCTGGTTGGCGGATAGCCCCACACCCGGGCGCAGCTCATAGCGGGTGGCCAGCTCTTCATTTTGGCTATTTTTCAGATAATCCAGCATCCATTGCATCTGTTGAAGGTCCTCTTCAGACAGCGGCAGGCTTACCGGATCAACCTTTGTGCGTAAAATCGGTTCCCCTTCACGCACGATATCCTTAGTGAGAAGCATGTCCATCGATTGATTGCTCATTCGTCAGCCTCGATTCATTTAAATAAATATATGATCATATGATGTACTGCAAAAGCTGGGGATTTCCCCGGTTTTCTGCAAGTTTTATCCCATAAATTATATCTATTTATGAAATGAATTGTCAAAATAGAGCGGTATGGAGAGAGGTTGGCGCAATAGAGGCCGCTACGCGGGCGGATCATTCTTCCGATCGCTGTTGCCCCCAGATTTCCCGACTATATTTTCAAAGGTAGAAATCCGGGGGCAAAGGCGAACGCTGGCGGTTCTTCAGAACAATTCCGCCCTCTTCGCTGCTGTTTTTGTTACAAGCGATCCACTCTTATAGTTTAAGCCATTAAATATTCATCGCCTTAACTGTTTATCACATGAAATCATTCCTTTGCTCTATATAAGACTAAACAGAACCCCTCCTAAACCAATTAGATGATCAGGAGGGGTTGTAAATATTCGATCGAATTAGTAATTCTAACTCAATACTCCATACGTTCCTTCTACATTAAAACGGCTGCCCCAATGCATCGGGTGCATCGTTAAACAGCCTCGCCTTGGGATTTGGCTGAGTCCAGGTATTATAATATTGAGAATTTTTGCCGTAGGAATTGTCAATGACCACATGCGGCATGTCGAGCAGACAGGCCAGAATATGGCCGTGCAGCCGTGAGGTGCGAACCTCGCGATAAGAACTGAACAGCGTGACCGCTTTGTTCATCAGATGGTCAGTGTACTTGTACCAAAATGTACGCGTCGGCAATGGCCCACCGATCTTTTTATTCAAACGGTAAAACTTCTGGAAGTAGACAATTCCCTTCACCTCCAGCGGAGTGAACAAAGTGTCCCAATCCAGCCGATGGGCTGCATTGGCCTCATCATCGAATTTCTTTTGCCCTCCTACCGTTTCAATATCCGTACGCAAGAAGTACAATACGTCCTTCACGGTTTCCGTTGTCGGCTTTAAAGGCCAGAGCTGGTGCGCCATATCCGGACATAGCGTGATGCTGCATTGATTCAGCTTGTCCTTGGCCCACTGATAAGAGCGTGTGTCCCGGACAAACATATGCAGATCCGGGTGACCATTGAACAGGGCTGCGACCTCATTGGCCTTCTGTTCAGACTGAAAATGGATCGTCTGCGGCATGATTACAATCCGGTGATTAGGAAACTCCCGCACGATACGTTCTCGCAAGTTTTGATGATTTAAATACAAATCGCCGAAATTGCCGCCGCCGTGGCATACGATAATCCAGTCGCCCGGAATGTGGAGCTGATCGGGAATGTCCATCGCGCTGTAACGGGCACGAACATGAATGCCGTTATCCTTGAAGAACGCCTCGGTGCCTTTCATGATGAGTACATCTCCACCGTTATTATAAACGGGATAATCGACATAAATGATATTCGAACCTTGAGGGACTACGTCGAGAATGACGCTCAGCTTATTTTTCAGTTTAGCCATGGGATGCGAATTCGGCATCTTTCAGTTCTCCCTTCCTGCGCTTCTTTTGTATAGTCTGAATGACAAACGTGACGTCACTTTTATCAAAAATGATCCGTGATAGCGGAACATTGAAAAACATAGGGAACGAAAACAATGAGAATGCCAACCGTACACAAGCACCTACGAGCAGAGCAATGGCAATGCCGTCCAGACCGAAAATCGGTGTACAAATAAAAAACAAACCGACGGTGATCGCATAGGCTACAAGTTGTCGGAACAATACAAGCCCCGGACGACCCAGCGCGTTGAAGGCGGAAGCCAGAATCCATGAGCCGCCACCGATAATACATTCTAGTGACAGCAGGTAGAAGGTTAGTGATGCTTCCAGAAAAGCGGGCCCGTACAGCAAACCCAGCATATATCGTCCAATGAAGAGAGCAGGCACAATGACGATCAGCATGGCAGCCATCGAGATGCGAAAAGCACGGCCGACCGTTTCGACAATCTTCCTGTGCTCCATCCCGGTCACCTTGGGAAAAGTGACGTTCGTGACGGCGTTTTGCACCACATTGAACACGCGCGACAAGGCGTAAACAACAGAATATAAGCCGAAAGCTTTGGGAGACAGCAACGCCACAATCACAATTTTGTCTGTTTGTGTGGACAGGGTCCCCATCAACTCCATCCCGTAGACTCTTGCCCCATAGCTATAATAAGGGCGAAGCACCTGACGACGGGTAAACGGGCGAAAAGCACGCAAATTCATATGCTTGCGCAAACGGAGGAACGCCCACACCAACGCAAGGAAACTCGCGACAAAATTCACAGCCCCTGCCAGCTGCACATTGAGCAAGCCCATCAACCACAGGGTCACCAGCCCGATGAAGTTCAGCAACGGGTAGTAAAACAACAAGCCGTTGTAGACGCTAAAGCGATCCAGCCCTTGCGACAGAGCCGTCGTCAGTGCTGTAAGCACCGCGAGCGGTACCGCTGCCGCACAATAGAGCTGAGACAGCTGGATAATATCCGTACCATAGCCATTGAGCCACATGGGCATGCATATCCAGGCCACAGCCCCTGCCAACAAGCTGGCAGGCAACTGAATCCACAGCGACAGCGACAGCAATTCTTCTGTCGTACCTGTTTTTTTCTTAATGTTATAAATGAGT
The DNA here is from genome assembly GCF_020404765.1 of Paenibacillus sp. BJ-4. Classification (GTDB taxonomy): domain Bacteria; phylum Bacillota; class Bacilli; order Paenibacillales; family Paenibacillaceae; genus Paenibacillus. Next base: position 101,859 of record NZ_JAIVEM010000165.1, on the reverse strand, counting down.
GACGTTGGCAAGCCGAAGCTCAATACACTGCCGATCAGCGTTGGCCAAAACAAAACCGCTGCCAGCTCCCCTTTCCCCTCTACTCCGAGCATACGCGCGGTCAGGATGGAAGTCAGAGTTGTAACGATCAGTACAAAAAAATTGTTAAAGCTCGTACGCATGATCGTTTTGGCAAGACTGTCACCCGTGAATACTTTCCTTGCTGCTGTCCATGTGCTCATGTCACGTCCAACTCCCGTTCCTTATTAAGCTCTTTTCTGCTCACATCACGCCTTCCGCCGCACCTCCATTAGCCTGCCGTTTTTTTGGAATTGCGTTCAGATAGCTGCCCTCCACCAAGAGGCTCCTCCTGATTTGAAAAGATCGCCTTCAGCGCTCTTTTGTAGCCTTGAATGGCAGCATGGTTTTTCCGGGGCTTCTCTCTCAAAATCTGATACAGTGTCGTCCAGTACAATGCTGCATAACCAATCGGTCCAGAACGCTCGTCCCGCAGCAGATGAATATGATTCATCACCCGCATATAAGTGACCTGCTCCATATTGTCGCGCGAGGACGGCGATTCGTGATGAAGCAACGTGAGCGCTGGATTGATGTACAATGGGCCGCTTTTCATCGCGATACGCGAAAGTAACAGATCCTCTCCTACGCTATAGCTTTGCAGCCAGGGTACGGGCTCCAAACCACGAATGGCCTTCCGGCGAAATGACATATTACACCCATGGAAAAACTGGGTTCGGAACGTCTTTTTCGCCCTGTGCCAGTTGTACATTGAGCCGGACTGACCGCTGAGGGACAACCTTCCCTTGAACCAAGACTGCTGAAATGACAGCAGGCAACGAATCGTCCCCATGAAGCTGTTGCTCATTCCCTCTGCAATGCCACCGATACCAGCGGCTTGCGGATAAGCTTCATAGGTACGCATTAACTCAGTCAAATAGTTGCTCGGCAACTCTACATCATCGTCAAGGAACAAAATAATGTCACCCTGCGCAAGCTCAACCGTCTTCACACGCGATAACCATAAGCCCGGCTGCTCCTTGCGATGATATCGGTAGGTAATACCCGCGCTGCCCAACTGACGCTCATAGCGCTCTAGCACATGCTTCGGCAGTTCTCCATCGTCGATAACCCACAGCTCGGTTTCACATCCCTCCGGTGCTCCGCCAATCGCAATTGAATTGATGCATCGGGTCAGATCGTCAATCCGATTTCGGGTGCACAGGGCAATGGACAAGCTTAACATCATACTCCCCCTTTATCCTGTAAATGTCTGTAGAACAAATTACTGAACCGCCGGGCCTAAATACTCGTTGTATTTTTGCTTGCGCGGGTTCAGAATGAACAACACCCCCTGCATGTATCCGTCTGCGGCATTAAAATTGCGGCGCAGCGTTTCTTTGAGCATCAAGTAGGATAAGGTCCATAAAAGGGCTCCATACTGGATGGCTCCCGCCTTTTTCAGAGCGAGAAAATAATAGTGGTTGATCGCTGTAGCCTTGGCTACCTTGCCCGCCTTATCACGCGAGCTTGGAGATTCGTGATGGATGATGGTTAAGTCGGGATTTATAACGAGCTTGCCGTAACGGCTCGCCAACTGGCACATGTACAGATCGTCAGCCACAGCATAGCTGGTCATCCACGGATATGGCTTCATATCCCGAAGCGCATCCTTTCGGAATGACATATTGCAGCCATGAAAAAATTCGGTGTCAAATATCTCCGTTGCCTCGTTCCAACGCAGTAACGAACCTGCCAGACTGCTGGGTGAAAGTTTGCCGAGGGATGGAGACATCTGAAATGTCAAAACGCCCAGCAGCTTTCCTGCCCGGCTCGAATGTAGTCCCTTTGCAATCCCTCCAACACCCACAATCGTTTCATCCTGGTCATAGGTATCGAGCAAGCGCCGGATATAGAGTTGATCGTCCAATTCGGCATCATCGTCAAAATACAGCACGATCTCATACCGCACGAGAGACAAGGCTTCATAGCGGGATAGCCAAACACCGGGACGAGTTTTTTTATGATACTTCAGAACGCCTTGGGGCAAGCCGGAAACCATGTCACGATATTGCTCGACCTGTTGGCCGGAAATATCACCGTCATCAACAATCAGCAGTTCTACAGCCGTATGCTCCAGCTGCTGCTGTGCTGCAATAGACTGTATACAGCGTGTCAGGTCTTCGATCCGGTTGCGGGTACAAATGATGATGGAGACATCGGACATGCCATTACCTCCTGTGTGTGTATCCAAAGCTTTGGAAGGGATATTGAAGGTTTTTCCAATTGCTGGATTATATATGTTTATTGTATCTTTGACAGCGTTTGAGTGTATATACCTCTTTTGTATACTTTTTCAGTCTCCAAAAGGGTAGACTATACTCGAAAAAGGGCAAAAAAAAGAGGATCGGCTTCTAATGCCAATCCTGATCTAGCCTTGAAAGTCCAGAAACAACGTCGCATTCACATACCGGCGTGCCATGGACAAAAAATAACTATTTTGCACCGATACCGCTGCTACCAGCAATGTATTACGTACCGCCTCACGCTGGTTGGAGTTCAAATACGGTAAACGACGGGTATATTGATCAGCCGCCTGAACCAGCAGTTCCTCTGTGGCACCTTCCTGACGCTGCTGTCCTGTGGTAAAATTCCCGTTTTCTTTTGCATGTCCGACTCCTGTCACATCCAGCAGTTGATCTCCATTCGCATCCAGCTCCTCAAACAAGGTTGAATACGCGGCGTACAAATCTACTGGCTGGATCAGATCATCTGCATCATCTTCAGGCTGTTGGAACAGGATATGAAATAGCTGCCGGATGGATTCAAAATCAAGGCATGATTTTAAATCCTCCACAATGAGCAAAATGGCTGCCTGGTTGACTGAGTATTTTTTGCCGATCCTCGGGGCGCCGAGAAACTCCTTGAAATCACGTTTGACCCAATTTTGCATGGAGGCCAGTGAAACATGGCTATATTCGACCAATTGACCTAGCGAAACGATCTCCTGGAGCGAAAAGGCGGCACTGTGCTTGCCCTTGATGATTTTATCCAACACAGGCGTCACTTCTGTGTACAAAAATGCTGGCATCGTGCTGCCGGAACGGTCGAGTTGACTATGAGTGCGTCTCCAGGCATCCTGAAGAACGGCCAAAGGCTGCAATTCGCGGCGACCTTCCATGGCCAGCAGCAAATGGGCCATATCACGGCGAGTGAGGGTAAAAGACTCCATCTGCTTTCCTCCCTTTATTACATTTCAAGTTCATTCGAACCTATCATAAGCCCTCGAACTAGGCTTGTAAAGCAAAGCAATGAGCCGTGCGGGTTCTATAATGCCTTATTTTCTGTGCAAATTGGAAGTAGGTGACCTGCCACGCTTCCATATGAACCTTGTATATTTTCTTTTAAGTTCTTAAAATAAGTTCAAGTGAACTTAAAATGGAGTTCCTTAAAAAATTGAACGAAAAAGGGATGAGTGAAAATTATATGGGTATAGGTGTCAGTCTATTTTTGTTTGCGGTGTTGATTTTATTTAGTGCTTTCTTCGTGGCTACCGAGTTTGCGATTATTAAAATCCGTTCCAGCCGGGTCGATCAGCTGGTAGTGGAAAACCGTAAAAATGCACTGGCGTTACAAAAGGTCGTCAATAATCTGGACGGCTACCTGTCCGCCTGTCAGCTTGGTATTACGATTACAGCCCTGGGACTCGGCTGGCTCGGTGAACCGACCGTGGTCAAATTGCTGGAGCCTCTCTTTCAACAGCTCAACATCAATGGGGATTTTTCACATATCCTGGCCTTTATTATTTCATTTGTCATTGTAACTTACCTGCACGTGGTGATCGGTGAACTGGCTCCCAAAACATTGGCTATCCGCAAAGCGGAAGCAATCAGCCTCTTAACCTCCCCCGTTATCGTGTGGTTTAATCGGATTATGTATCCGTTTATCTGGCTCCTTAACGGCTCTGCCAACCGTCTGGTTCGTCTGTTCGGTCTTCAACCGGCAAGCGAACACGAAGAAGCGCATTCTCAGGAAGAAATTCAAATCATTTTGTCCGAAAGCGTGGAAAGTGGTAAGATCAATAACACCGAATATGGCTACGTGAATCGGATCTTTGCTTTTGACGAGACCGTTGCCAAGGAAATTATGGTGCCACGTACAGATATGGTATGCTTGTTTACGAATCGCTCGCTGAAAGAAAACATGCTGACTATTCATGAAGAGCAGTATACCCGTTTTCCGGTGGCGACAGACAGCAAGGATCAGATCATCGGTATGATTAATACCAAGCAGCTGTTCCTTCAGTATGATCGCAACCAAGAGCTTGATTTCAATAGTTTGATTCAGCCGATCTTGACTGTTCCGGAAGTTATACCCGTTAACACGCTGCTGAAACGCATGCAGAAGGAGCAGGTCCATATCGCTCTTCTCGTCGATGAATACGGCGGAACCTCCGGTCTCATTACCATTGAGGACATTTTGGAGGAAATTGTTGGCGAAATCCGAGACGAATTTGATAAGGATGAACGGAAGGAAATCGAGAAACTGACGGAGAACAGTTATTTGATGGATGGTAAAGTATTGCTTTCCGATCTGAGTGACTTGACTGGCTTGACATTGGATGATGAAGACGTGGATACTGTCGGAGGGTGGGTGTATAGCCGGGTTCCAGAACCGAGACAGGGCAAGGAATTCATAGAAGATGATGTGAAATTTATCATTCGTGAAATGGGTAAAAATCGTATTCGTCGGGTGGAAATTATTTTACACCAGAAATCCCCGATATCGGAATTAGAAACGGAATCGGACACTTCTTCCCGGGAGTGAATCGTTGTGACCTGAGCAGCCTGTATTTTGCACTTGACACTAGCGTTCACTCCTACTGAAATGACATATTTTTAGGGCAAACGACTTAGGTTGTTTGCCCTGTACGCGTGTAAGGAGGAACTAGTAAAGTGGATATTTTATCATCTATTATTATGGGAATTATCGAAGGGCTGACAGAGTTTTTGCCGGTCTCTTCGACGGGTCATATGATCCTGACGGCTGATCTTCTCGGGTTAAACACAGAGAATGATACAGTCAAAACGTTTGAGGTTATCGTGCAATTAGGTGCTGTGATGGCGGTCGTTGTATTGTATTGGCGCAGATTCCTGAGCCTGTTTGATTTCAGACGCAGAATCTCAACCCAGCCACGTCTAAATCTGCTGCATATTATTTTAGCCATGATTCCTGCGGGGTTGATTGGCGTACTGTTCCGTGATGTAATCAAGCAATACCTGTTTGGTCCTGAGACCGTTTTGTACAGCTTGGTTATCGGGGGCCTGCTGATGATCGCCGCTGAGAAATTTCATCCCCCCATTAAATCACAAACCATTGATGAAATTACGTATAAACAAGCATTTACGATTGGTTTGTTTCAGGTCCTAGCGCTATGGCCAGGCTTCTCCCGTTCAGGCTCAACCATGTCTGGGGGCCTATTCGCACGTGTAAGTCATACGGCAGCCGCGGAATTTACATTCCTAGTATCCGTTCCGGTTATGCTGGGCGCCTCGGGCATTGATTTGATTAAAAGTATGGATCATCTGTCTATGGGCGATTTTCCGGTGTTCGCGGCCGGCTTTATTACCTCATTCATCGTCGGGATGCTGGCGATCAAAACATTCCTGGGTTTGCTCAAACGCTTGAGTCTGACTTCGTTCGCCATCTACCGTTTCGTACTGGCGGCTGTGTTCTTTTTCATTATTTTGTAAGCCACTGTTTGTTGCTTTATAATCCAAAAGGGATATCCGCATGGCATGAATCGCTGCCCCCGGATATCCCTTTTTTCGATTACACTGAAATCATATTTTACTGAAATGATTCCTATCATTCCATCGTTGTAATCCTGCGTGCTGATTATTGTTTGGATTCCAGCGTGGTCAAATATTCCGAAACTTGAGCTGGCGTTTTGGCATATTTGCTGTGCAAATGAGCAATTTTCTCGCCGTTGCGGAACACGAGCAGGCTCGGAATGCCACGTACTTGATTTTCTTCGGCAATCGGCTGGAATTTCTCGGCATCCAGCGCAAAGAAACGCTTATCTGCGTTTTTCTCAATAATGCCGTCCATGAATTTATCCAGTGTCTTGCAATCCGGACACCAGGTTGTATCAAATTTCACGACGGTCAGGCCGTCACCATTAATCAAATCCTGATATTGCTGCTGTGATTCGATGCGTTCCATGGGTGTTTCCTCCTAGAGTATATTTATGAACATTTCCATACTCAAGTATGGATGATAAACCTGAGCTTATTCTTATATTGTAATGATTCTTTCATATATTGCAACTGTAATGAGTAAACGTTAGCATATCAGCGGTACTGCTCATCATAACGATTGGCCCGGCTGATTTGCTGTAGTACCTGCCGTTCTTGTTGGGTTAAGGGCGGGATCTTCGCTGCTGCGGTATTATGCTCCAATTGCCCCAATGAGCTTGCACCCGGGATGACAGCAGCGACAGCTGGATGAGACAGGCTGTAACGGATTGCTGTCTGCTCCATGCTGCGATCTGCCCCTGCGAATGCCTTTAATTGCTTTCGCACGTCCAGCAGCTCAGCTTCTTCATAGTCCAGATATCCCTTCGCTGCCTTTTCTTCCCCTCCATCGGCCAATACGCCGCTGGCGACAGGCCCGCGTGCAATCACACTAATTCCACGCTCCTGAAGCAACGGCAGTACCTCTTCCTCTGCACGCCGATCCAGCAAGCTATACTGATTCATAACACTGACGATATTCGAGCGTTTAACATATTCACGAATGACGTGAGGACGAATCGAAGAAATACCATAATAACGGATGACGCCTTCTCTCTTGAGCTGTTCAAAAGCCTCAATCGTCTCGTCGATGGGATCATCTATCGTTCCTCCGTGAAGCTGATACAGGTCGACATAATCCGTTCCAAGGCGGCGCAGACTCTCTTTGACCGCAGACAGAATGTATGGCTTGGACGGGTCCCATCCCCAGCCCTCTTGTCCCGGTAGACGCCGATTGCCAACCTTGGTTGCCAGGATGACATCCTGCCGTCGCCCGCGGATCGCTGCGCCCACAATTTCCTCATTGCGCCCATGGTGGTACAAATCGGCTGTATCGAGCAGATTTACGCCCCTGTCTAATGCTTCATGTATCAGGTAAATCCCTTGCTGCTCCTCCGTGCCGATCGACATACAGCCCAAGCCAATCTCGCCTACCAGCATATCCGAAGATCCCAGGCGGTTTTTTTTCATGGTTGTCTCCCCTCACTTCGATTACGTATAACTTTAAATTTTTAATTTTTCTCTATTATACGAAAAAAATACACAAAAAAAACAACCCCAAAGACATAGAGACTCCACGCTCTCCAATCCTTTGAGGCTGTTGTATGAGATCCGTATACCATTCATGCTATCCGAACAGCCATTGGACGGCCTTAGGAAATTGACGCTGAAAACAATCCACACGATGCACAGCATTCTGATCCAGCTCAAGAAGAACATCTTTTGCGTCAAGTCCCTGTGTCCGCAGCACCTCGTGTGCTTGGAGGGTCAGCGGAACCATATCTTTTTGTACATTCGTCTTCCCTTCACCTTCACGGGTCCCAACAGATATATAAAAGCGCTGTGTCCCATCCCTCACAGTTACACAAGGTGCAGATTGCATATAATCAACCATGCCCGGATACCAATACGAGCCTGAGATGGAACCGATGCGTCCGAAGACATCCTTATACTTGAAGACGGCATACATGGAAATTAAGCCGCCCAATGAGGCGCCGATGATGCCCGTATGCTCCGTTCCAGTATGCACTGGATATCTTGCCTTAACGTACGGCATTAATTTTGTAACCACAAACGCCAGATAGGCATCTCCGTCACCACCAAAAGCAGGTCTTCCTTCTACTAAAGCAGCTGCCTTCCAAGGCGTATAATCATCCAGTCGATTTACGGGCTGAATACCTACCAGCACCACACGGGGCAGCTCTCCCGTAGAAAAACCTCTTTCCAGCTCATCCAACCCGCTTAGAAATAAAGAGCTGCCATCCTGCACATACAGCACAGGATACAGCTCATTATGATTCACGGAGACGGGAGGTGTATAGACGTGTACAAGGTACCCATCTAATGGAATTTCATCTATATGACCTTTCATCCTACACAGTCCTCCATGATGTGAATGTATTCATTACAATGCAGCATCCATTTCCTTGATCATTTCAGATACAGATTCCAGGCCATTACCTGACAGGTACCAGTAGTTAGGATCAAGGTATACAATATGACCGTTTTTAAATGCATTGGTTTTCTTCACCAGTTCATTCTCAATGGTTTGTTTGCCTGTAACCTGTTCCTTGCCTTCTTCGACCACCACAGCTCCACGGTCAACGACAAAAATATAATCCGGATTTTTTTGCTGTACATATTCAAAAGAAACCTTTTGTCCATGCGTGGATACTTTAATGCCAGGATCTACAGGGGTTACGCCAAAAGCATCATGAATGATACCGAAGCGGGATTGTGAGCCATATGCGCTCAGGCTTCCTTCATTCGTCAGCACGATCAGTCCTTTAGCTTTGCTCGCTACAGCCTTGTCATGTACGGCCTTGATGGAGCTATCAATCGCAGCCAGTTCCTGCTTGGCAGCATCTTCTTTGTTGAAGATTTGACCTAGTGTTTCAACGTTTTTCTTAAAGGAATTGATATAATCCTTGGTGTCTACAGCCATCGAAATGGTCGGTGCAATTTTGCTCAACTCTTTATATGCATCAGCTTGTCTGCCGCCGATGATGATGAGTTCAGGAGACAGATCACTGATTTTCTCGTAATCCGGTTCAAACAGCGTGCCCGCGCTTGCATATTTGGAATCTTTATATTTGCTCAAATACGTAGGAAGATCCTGCTGCGCTACTGCCGCAACGTCAACACCCAGCTTATCCAGCGTATCCAATGAACCAAAATCAAAGACAACGACATTTTTTGGATTAACTTTGACTTGGACCGGGTTTTCATCCAGTGCGTGTTTGACCGAGATAGTTTTGGATTCCGTTGTTGCAGCAGAGGAGCCGTTTCCAGTCGCTTCCGGTGTTGCCGGAGCTGCTGTGCCACAGGCCGACACAATCAGTACCAATGCAAGCATTAGCGTTAAAAACATCATATTTTTCTTCATTTAACATTCCCCCTAAGTGAAATAAACGCAAATTTTATGGTCATCGATCTGTTGAATCGGAATATCCATATCGTACAAATCCTTTAATACCTGACTATCAATCATCTCGTCAGCCGTTCCTTGTTTTAGCAACCTGCCATCCTTCATCCCTACAATATAGTCTGAATAGCAGGAGGCGAAATTAATGTCATGCAACACGACCAGAATCGTTTTGCCGAGATCATCCACCAAACCGCGCAACGTCTTCATAATCTGAACCGAATGCTTCATATCCAGATTGTTCAGCGGTTCATCCAGCAGGATGTATTCCGTGTCCTGTGCCAGAATCATTGCAATAAAAGCTCGCTGCCGCTGTCCACCACTAAGCAAATGAATATGCTTGTCCTTCATATGCTCCAGCCCCATATAGGCCAAGGACTGGTCCACCATTTTGCGATCCTCGCTGTTCAGCCTGCCCTTGGAATATGGAAAACGGCCGAAGCTCACCAGTTCCTTCACGGTTAAGCGAATATTCACATCATTCGTCTGTTTTAAAATAGAAATCTTGCGCGCCAGCTCCTCGCTTTTGGTCATGCTCACCGCCTGCCCATCAATGAGGATTTCCCCCTCATCACTGTCTGTCAGGCGACTGATCATCGACAACAATGTGCTTTTCCCCGCGCCATTGGGCCCAATAAAGGAGGTAATGGTGCCTTTCGGTACGGTGACGGATACCTGTTCCACCACATTTTTATTCCCGTAGCGTTTGGATACGTTTTTGACTTCTACCATGATTTATTCTCCCGCAGCAAAAGATACAGGAAATACACCCCCCCGATAAAGTTAATAATGACGCTGACCGTTGTCGATAGGTCAAAAACTCGTTCTGCCAGTAGTTGGCAGCCAGCCAGGGCGATGATGCTGACCAAGATGGAGGACGGAATGATATAACGGTGTTGATAGGTTTTCATCACCTGATAGGCAACATTCGCTACAATTAATCCGAGAAACGTAATCGGTCCGACAAGCGCTGTAGAAATGGAGATGAGTACGGCTACAATAACCAGCAACCTTTTGATGATAAAACCGTATGGAAGCCCCAAGTTAATCGCATGCTCCCGTCCGAGCGACAGCACATCCAGATACTTGATGAACCTCCACGCATAAGCGAATACAAACACAAGAATCACTACAGATAGCCACAGCAGCTCGGTATTGACATTACTGAAGCTGGCAAAGCTTTTGTCCTGAACTTTCGCAAATTCGTTGGGGTCAATCAGTACCTCCATAAAGGTAGATAAACTGTTAAACAGCGTGCCGAACACCAGACCAATCAGCAAAAGTACATAAATCCCGCGTCCCCTTTGCGGAAAATTAATTTGTATAGCAGTCCTGCGAACAGCACCATCAGCCCCACCGACAGCAAAAAGTTCAATTCTTTGCTGGTCGAAATGAAAGGGACGGAACCAAATGCAAAAATAATCGTCGTCTGAATCAGTATATACAGTGAATCCAGTCCGATAATACCTGGAGTCAAAATCTTATTATTCGTAACCGTCTGGAAAATAACTGTTGCAAAAGCAATGGAGCCACCTGTCAGAATGAAGGCTGCGATCTTTTTCAATCGTCGTGGCAGCGCGTAATGCCAGGTATGCGGAAGATCTATAAACACGAAAGCAGCAATCAACACAAGCGCGGCAGCAGCTAATACGCCAATTTTTAATTTAGGATTCATAAGCCCTTCTCCTCAGCAGCAAATACAAGAACAACGCGCTCCCGATCACACCAACCGTAAGCCCTACAGAAATTTCATACGGATAAATGATCACCCGTCCCAAAATATCGCAAAACAGCACAAAGACGGCGCCCAAGATCGCTGTATGGGCCAGACTTTTTTTTAGATTATCCCCCATATACATGCTGACCAGATTGGGTACAACCAGCCCCAAAAAGGGAATCGTCCCGACCGTTAAGATGACAACAGAGGAAACCAAAGCCACGATCACCAAACCGACATTGACGGTGCGCTTGTAATGTACACCCAAGTTGGCCGCAAAATCCTCACCCATGCCTGCAATTGTAAAACGATTCGCATATATGTACGCCAACGCAACCAAAGGAACACTAAGATATAGCATCTCGTAGCGACCACTCATGATTAGAGAAAAATCCCCCTGCATCCACGAAGAAATGCCCTGGATCAGATTGTATTTGTAAGCAAAAAAGGTCGTTACCGAATTTAAAATGCCTCCAAACATCAAACCGACAAGCGGGATAAATACCGGGTCCTTGAAACGGATTTTATCCAGTATTTTCATGAAAATCAGTGTTCCCCCTAGAGCAAATCCGAAAGCCGTCAGCATCTTCGTCCAGAATCCCGCCGCTCCAAACACCATAATAGCCATCAGCACACCCAATCGTGGGAATCTGCTAATCAGGAGTACCTGCGCCTGATCGTTGGTTAAGTGGAACAAATCAAGTGGAGTTACATCATGAACACCAATAAAAACCGAGGCGAAAGCCAGTACCAGAAAAGCCAGTATTAAATAACGTAATTTCATGTTCTACCAAGGGAGCCTGTTCTCCATAAACCTGTACCAAGCTTCGGCCCTGTCCTCCCTTCAATAATGATAATCATTATCAAAAACAACTAGCATAAATTATATCAGTGATATCGTTTCTGTCAATTTTTTTGGAATGAGTGCAACATGTAAAAGAGGTAATGGCAAGCACCTGAAGAGCGAATGAGCAATTCAGAGCAATACCCTGTAAAATGGAAATAGAGAATTTGGATTCAATGACTTGGGTATAAAAAAACAGGAGGCAAATAATGAATTACATATTAATCGTCGAGGATGATATCGCCTTGAGTAATGGTATTGTCCTTGCCCTTAAAGAACCTAACAACGTATTTGTGCAATCAAATGACATTGCTGCTGCAAAAGAGCAGTTGAACGTTACTGCCTTTGATTTAGTCATTCTTGATATTAATTTACCAGATGGGAACGGACTCGATCTTTTAACCGATATACGTAAAACAAAAGATTTGCCAGTCATTGTTCTGACTGCTCATGATATGGAGACGGACATTGTAACGGGTTTCGAGTTGGGTGCAGACGACTATATTACAAAGCCTTTCAGTCTTATGGTACTAAGAGCACGAGTTGGCGTTCAGCTTAAGAAATTCAGACACTCACTTGCAGACTCCATTCAGTTTGACGATTTTACCTTTTCATTCGAGAGGATGGAATTTATTAAGAAAGGTACACCCATTGAACTAAGTAAAACTGAGCAAAAATTGTTGCGCATCCTAATCAACAATCGAGGAAATACCGTTTCGCGCGATCATTTGATAGACAGCATCTGGACTGACGGGGCTGAGTATGTAGGTGAAAACGCCTTGTCCGTTACGATAAAAAGGCTGCGAGACAAGCTGGAGGATCACCCTTCCTCTCCCCAATACATAAGAACGGTTTATGGTATTGGTTACACATGGGCGATGAAATAAGATGACAACACTCCTTTATATGTGTATTGGAATTACTGTTACTGCTCTATTTACCGCAACGGCTGTAATCATTCTATATCGTAAAAACATGTATAAAACCATGAAAACTATTGAGGACATGATTGATGCTGCAATAGATGGCAACTTTTCGGAGCGTGTTTTTGACGAATCCGTTTTATCTGCTGTAGAGACCAAGCTTGCGCAATTTCTTTCTATTTGTTCCGTTTCCTCGAAGAATTTGCTGGCAGAAAAGAATAAAATAAACGAGCTGATTTCCGACATTTCGCATCAAACGAAAACGCCTATTGCTAATATCCTACTCTATTCCCAACTGCTTAGTGAATACGAACTGCCGGAGGATGGTTCTATTTGTGCAAAAGCCCTTTCCACACAGGCCGAAAAGCTTAACTTTCTTATCCAGGCATTATTGAAAACATCGCAGCTTGAAACGGGGATCATCACAGTATCGCCAAGACAGGAACCTGTTCAGAAGCTTCTGTGCACTGCACGGGAGCAAATTATGCCGAAGGCGGAAGTCAAAGGCATCTCTGTTGTTATGGAGAATACAACGATTCATGCTTGCTTTGATCTGAAATGGACGGCCGAAGCAGTCTACAATATTATGGACAATGCTGTGAAATATACAGAAGCCGGTGGGAGCATCACCATAAAAGTGATCGCGTATGATTTGTTTTGCCGAATTGATATTACCGACAGTGGCATAGGCATTGGAGAAGAAGAACAAGGTAAAATTTTTACCCGCTTCTATCGCTCCCCCACTGTTAACTCGCAGGAGGGTGTAGGGATTGGACTGTTTTTAGCAAGAGAGATCCTCGCGGCTGAGGGTGGTTATATCAAGGTGTTTTCACGCTACGGCCGTGGCTCCATCTTCTCTATTTTTCTTCCCATGGAAAGGTAGTTCTTTCAATGCTGTTAGATTTCAGAAAGATTCTGGAAAGATTGATATGGTAAAGTTTGTATTGCAAGGCCCCACAATACAGACTTTTTTATGGAGGAGAAAGTGTATGGCTCTATTAAAAACTCAGGAGTTAAAAAAGTACTACGGCAACGGAGATACTGCTGTCCACGCTTTAGACGGTGTAAACCTGGAGGTGGAAAGCGGTGAATTTGTAGCTATTGTCGGTACGTCCGGGAGCGGCAAATCTACCCTTCTCCATATGCTGGGTGGACTTGATCGTCCGACAAGCGGAAGCGTCACGATTGACGGCAAAGATATTTTCACATTGAAAGACGAAGAATTGACTATTTTTCGCAGGCGAAAGATTGGCTTCGTTTTTCAACATTACAATCTGGTGCCTGTCTTGAATGTCTACGAAAATATTGTGCTTCCCATTGAACTGGATGGGAAAGAACCGGACAAAACCCACATAGATAAAATTGTACATACCTTGGGCCTTGACCATAAGCTGAATAATCTGCCTAACCATCTTTCGGGGGGCCAGCAGCAGCGTGTAGCCATTGCCAGAGCGCTAGCAGCGAAACCCGCGATTGTCTTAGCAGATGAACCCACCGGGAACTTGGATAGTAAAACCAGTCTGGATGTGATGGGACTAATCAAAGTGTCCAGTCAACAGTTCCGCCAAACGATGGTGATGATTACGCACAACGAGGAAATTGCGCAGATGGCCGACCGGATCATCCGAATTGAGGACGGTAAAATGGTCGGCGGTGAAGACAAATGATCCAGGTTAGAAATAAAAAAGCGATCCGCAATCTGGCAGATAAGAGCTTCAAAGTAAACAAAGCCCGTAACCTCTTTGCCATTGTTGCCATAGCTCTCACTTCATTGTTATTTACAACATTGTACACCATGGGACTTGGCGCTGTTGAAAACATACAACGGGCAACCATGCGACAGGTCGGTGGAGATGGACATGCCGTACTTAAATATATAACAGATGACGAATTTAATCATGTCAAGGATCATCCGTTAATCAAGGAAATAGCTTATAACCGCATATTAAGCGATGGAGTTATGAACGATAAATTCCTAAAACGCCATACGGAGTTCTGGTATTACGACGATGTAGGGATGAAGCTTGGTTTTATTGAGCTTAAAGAGGGGCACAAGCCTGCGGCGGAAAATGAAGTGATCGCAGACTCCAAGACGTTGCAGCTATTGGGTGTTCCACTGGAGGTTGGAGCACCTTTGAGGCTAAAGCTTGACATACGAGGTAAAGAAGTACAGCGTGACTTTATCCTCTCCGGCTGGTGGAAAAGCGATCCTGTGTTTAACACAGGACAAATATTCGCCTCCAGATCCTATGTCGATGCTCATGCAAAGGAATTACAAAGCACCTATAAAAAAGATCATTTCTATACAGGAACCATTAGTGCATATATGATGTTCGACAATAGCCTTGATTTGCGGGGAAAGCTCAGTAAAGTGATTACCGAAAGCGGGTATTCGCTTGACGAAGAAGCACCGAACTATATCGCGAATAATGTAAATTGGTCATACATCTCGACCAATTTTAGTGTGGATACAGAGACAATCATAGCGTTAACTTCTGCCCTGTTGCTGATCATGTTTACCGGTTATTTGATTATATATAATATTTTCCAAATATCAGTGATGCGAGATATTCGTTTTTATGGTCTTTTAAAGACGATCGGCACAAGCGGCAAGCAGATCCGCCGGATCATTCGCAGACAGGCGTTAGTTCTTTCAGGGATAGGAATCCCGTTTGGGTTAATAGCAGGTTTTTTTGTCGGTAAAGCACTTATACCACTTCTTATAAACCACACTACTTTTGCTGGTACCGAGGTATCGGTATCTCCCAACCCATGGATTTTTATAGGATCGGCTTTGTTCGCGCTCATTACCGTAATGATCAGCACTTTCAAGCCAGGCAGAATTGCGGCAGCTGTTTCGCCAGTTGAGGCAGTAAGATACACAGACGGTAATACCAAGGGCGGCCGTAAGCTGAAAAAATCCACTGAAGGCGCTAAAATGATCCACATGGCTCGCTCCAACTTGGGGCGCAATACAAAGCGTACCGTGTTGGTAGTCATCAGTCTTTCGTTAAGCCTTGTACTTCTTAACACGGCGTTCACCCTGTCTCAGAGCATTGATATGGATAAGTTTGTATCCAAATTCAATGACACTGACTTTCTCATTGCTCATGCTGAATATTTTCATAGTCCCTATTTTAGCGGCCCTAAAAATGAGACCTCCGAGAGTTTTATTCAGGCTGTACAGACACAGCCCGGCTTTGAAGAGGGCGGTTGCTTGTACGGCGGCAGATTAGTGCTTACTGTCGAGAATGGAAAATACACCAATGAGGACGATGAGACTGATTCTCGCGGCAACTTCATTGCGGCAGTATATGGGCTGGAAGATTTACCACTGCACCGGTTGCGATTACTAGACGGTGAGCTTGATTTTGAAAAGCTGGCTTCCGGTAAGTATATATTGGAAGGGGTAGATTTAGATGACCATGACATCCCCTATATGGAAGAAGCTCTGTATAAGGTGGGTGAAAAGGTCACGCTTCACAGTTATATCGGAGTAGCAGAAGCTCCGCTGGATAAAAAGTATACTACGCATGCATTCACAGTGCTTGGTCATGTTGCAATTAAATATAGTACCAATTCTGATCGCCGTTCAAGTAAGTATAACTTCTATCTTCCGGCGAATATTTACAAGCCGCTTGCGGAGCAGCCTGCTGTGATGAGCTACGCCTTTAATGTATCCCCTGATCAGGAAGAGGCCATGGAGAGCTTTTTAAAAAGTTACACCGAAACTACAGAGCCGGTAATGAACTACACATCCAAATTCACTTCAATGAATGAGTTTTCCGGTATGCAAAACACCATCATGATGATCGGTGGCACGCTCAGTCTGATTATCGGCCTAATTGGTATCCTCAACTTTGTAAACGCAATTCTGACGAGTATATTGACACGGCGTCAGGAGTTTGCCATGCTGCAAAGTATCGGCATGACCAAAAAGCAATTGCGGGGTATGCTGATCTATGAAGGGCTATATTATGTTCTCGGCACCGCCCTATTCTCCATTTTGTTAGGGATCATATTCTCTATTTCAATTGTGAAACCCCTAAGCAGTATGATATGGTTTTTGAGCTATCACTTTATAATCTGGCCACTTCTAGTCTTATTGCCTTTACTGTTATTGCTTGGGATATTTATTCCATTAGTGGTTTACTCATTGAACAACAAACAAAGTATTGTAGAGCAGCTTCGGGAGTCAGAGTAGATTTACCGTAAATATTAGAAAGTCCAAGATAGCAGTGGGAATAAAAAGATGACTCCTGATCAAATTCAGAAGTCATCTTTTTATGCTTGGAAAGATATTTTTGTCAGAACGCCTACAGTTCCCACTCTTCCCGCAAAAGCCCCATTCGAATCGAATCATAATACTGTCCATTATAATATCTGCACTTTCGAAGTCGGGCCTCCAGGGTCATGCCCAGCTTTTCTCCAACCTTCATCATCCGATGGTTCCCTGACCAGGTTGTAAAGCCCACTCTTACCAAAGGTAACGTTTGGAACAAATGCGTAATCCACAGTCGCAAGGCCCTGGTACCATACCCCCCGCTCCAATACTGCGAATCAAAGATGCCAATGCCCATTTCAAGCCAATATGAAGGCCGATGCTCCCAATAGTAGCTTACTGATCCAATGATCTTACCTTCCACTTCAATAAGCCAAAAGTCATCTTGTTCGACTCGATCTTCTTTACCTTGTAAATAATCCTCCCAGGAAAGCGCCCTATGTTCGTAATAAGGCGCATCCCATTGCTTCCATTTTGGAGCTTCTTCTTTATAGTTTAGCGTCCAAAGAGCATGTAAGTCTTCTTCTTTTACAGGCCTAATGGTTAAATCCTTGTCCGTGTAGATGGAGAACACCCCTGACCATCATTGTTTTACTACTGGGTTCGCACCTGATTAGCACCGGGCTGGATTTCCGGTGGGATCGGGCATACGCTGTTTCGATACCGCCCACACCACGCTCTATAGCGAAGCCCTCCTCTTCCAGGCTGCGGCATAACAGCTCAGCAGATTGATATTCCTCGAAGCGCGTCTCTGCAAATTGCCATATTTGCTCGCTAATGCGAATGATTTTATCCCGATGTCGTTCAATATCTTTGGACAATAGCTCTATATGCTTCATGACTGGTGTCCCACCTTTCTCAACGAAGCGCCCGTCTGGCCAGCCGCTCCAACAGCTCCACACTACGCGGCAGCACCTCTTCCTGAATATCAAACTCTGGATGATGGTGAGGGGCGGGCAGGTCGCAGCCGATAATCATATATGTGCCTTCTCCTCCCAGCTCCTGCACACGCCGAATCATGTAACTGGCATCCTCACTGCCCAGCGAGCTGGTTTGTCCCATCGCTTTCTGGTTCACGAAGCCCTCAACATGCTGTGCTTCCTCCGCTGCCATCTCCGCCAATTCCGGGCTGCATACAATCGGGATTGCGCCGCCGATGACACGAATTTCATGCTCCAGCTCGTGCATTCCTGCACTGTGGGCTATGATATTGCGTACCCGTCTCTCCAGTTCTTCATTCGTCTGCTCATCCACTGAGCGTGTTTCGATGATCATACGCGCGTTTTCAGGTATGATGTTGGCGGCCGTGCCTCCTTCCAGCACACCTACGTTAATACGTGTTTCCCCTGTGCTGAAACGGGGCAGCGAATGAATGTTCAGCAGCGCGGTGGCAGCGCCTAGCAGGGCATTGTTCCCTTTTTCCGGCGAGGAGCCCGCATGTGACGCCACACCGTGAAAGCGTGCCTCCAGTTTGGTAGACGCCAGAAAGCCTGCCGAACTGCCATGAATTTCACCCAACGGCACATCACAGCCCAGATGCTGGCAAAAAAGCGTGTCTACATCGTCCAGCATTCCTTTGTGCACCATAGCATAAGCGCCTCGAACGCCCTCCTCTGCCGGTTGAAAGATCAATTTAACCGTGCCCGCAAACTGGCGGTCACTTAATCGCTCCGCCAAGCCGAGGCCCATCGTCGTATGTCCGTCATGAGCGCAAGCATGCATATGACCTTCATACAGTGAACGGAAGCCTTCGGCCTGCGGCACATGACGTGTTTCTGTGCTTTCCGTAATCGGAAGCGCGTCCATATCGAATCGGAACGCCACGGTGGGTCCTTCCTGCACACCCCGCAGAATACCAACAACAGCCGTATAGCCCCCCCTCATATGGGCCGCAATTTCAGGGTCCGCTCCATCCCGCAATGCGCGTTCATAAGCGGCCTCCAGCACCTCTTTTGCCGGCAAGCCTCGCACGGAGCTCGGTTCCATCGCGTCCTGTCCATAAATCACCTCGTAGCCGAATTGCCGCAGCAGGCCTACAACCTTGGATGCTGTTCGGAATTCAGTAAAGCCCAGCTCAGGATGACGATGTAAATCCCGGCGCAGCTCGATCAAATCTAACATATATACCACCTTACCTTTTACATAAAAATAGTAGAATTTACAAATGCGTATTTCTCAATTATGACAGACTATAACCGTTCTAACTAGGATAATTTGGGATATACACCCGGTCCAATCGGAAGACCCAGCAGGTACCAAACCACGACCAGAAGCGTCCACACTATGAAGAAGAAAATAGGATACGGAAGAATGAGAGAGTAATAGGTTCCGAGTTTCGCATCCTTTTTATACTGCTGAAGAAAACCGACAAACAAAGGAATAAACGGAGATACCGGAGCAAGCGGAATGACAGAGGAATCCGCCACGCGGAAAATCATCTACGCAAAAGCAGGATGATAGCCCAGCACCATAAACATCGGTATAAATACAGGGGCAAGCAACGACCAAATGGCTGAGCCACTGGTAATAAACATACACAGGAATGCCGCCAAGAAGATCAGGCCCACGAAGACGGGCACGCCAGTCAGGTTGATTTTTTCTAGAATATCCGTAATGTACAATGCGATAAAACGCCCCATATTACTCCAATTGAACATGGCAACAAACTGGGACAACGGGAAAACCATAATAATGAATCCTGCCATGTCCTTAATCGGATGGACAAGCAGCTTGGGGATATCGTTCTGCTCTCGGATCGCTTTTGTCGTAATACCGTAGGTGATAGCTACAGCGAAAAAGAACAACAGGATCACCGGGACAATTCCTGACAGAAACGGTGAACCCATGATGCCTCCCGTCTCCGGGTTGCGTAAAATCCCGTTAGCTGGAACAACCATCACGGCTATAGCGGCAATGTACACTAAGGCTGCCATTCCGGCCGCACGTAGCCCTTTATTTTCATGAGAAGACAGCTTTTCCAGCTTGAACGGACTTTCTCCACCTTGATACGTGCCCAGTCGCGGTTCCACAAATTTATCAGTAATCAAACCAGCGAGCAATGTAAGCACAAATACGGAGGCCATCATAAAATACCAGTTGTCCAGTACACTAACAGAAATCGCAGCATTGACTGACTTGGCTACCTCGGTGCTTATACCAGACAAAAGCACATCTGTGGATACAATCAGCAAATTGGCCGTAAACCCGGAGCCCACCCCTGCAATGGCTGCCAGCAGACCAGCTACAGGATGACGTCCAACGGCCAGAAAAATAAGCGCGCCCAAAGGAGGCATGATCACGAGAGCGGCATCAGAAGACACGTAGCTGAAAAAAGCAATAAACACGACCAAATAGCTGGCATAGCTGGGACGTACAACAAGTGCTATTTTACGAATGACAGCTTCCAGCAGCCCCACCTTGTCGGCCAATCCAATGCCCAGCATCAGTGCCAGAATAGAACCTAGCGGGGTAAAGCCGGAAAAGTTTTTGACAATGTTGGGCAATAACCATTGAATACCTTCGGCACTAAGAAGGTTTTTGACCTGTACCCGTTCATGGCTGATCGGATCAACGGCGGAGGCATGAAAGACAGACAGCACAGCAGTGCCTAACAAAAGAAGAATAATCAAATAAACAAACAGTAAAAAAGGATTAGGCAGCTTGTTGCCTACCCTTTCGACCCATCCGAAGATGCCAGTTTGTTGCTCTACGTTTTCCATGTTTGTCCCCCTCTTCGCGCTATTAAGCGAATATTTAACGACTATTTCGCTTAATTGTTTTGACATATTATATCTTTGGTTTGGAGACGTTACAATACTTTTGTTATATTTAATAACATAACAGCGTTATGTATATTTTTTACCAACCTCATTTTAAGCAGATTCATCTACAAAAAAAGCTCCCAGAGGTCAGGTTACTTCACCTGCTCTCCAAGAGCTTTGATCAGCGCTTTTATAAGGTTATCGTATTCCGTGTTTATTGCGCGTTATCGTTTGAGCTGATAAATTTTACGCGGTCTTCCCCGACTCGTCTGGAGTTCGCCGCCTGTGGCAAGGGCCAGTCCATTTTCCACCAGCCCCAGCATAATGCGCTGTGCATTGCGGACTGTCATGGACAAATCGGTGGCCAAATCCGATGCGCTAAAGCTTCCCCATCCCTTGCGCCGGGCAAGCGCCTCAATTTTGCGGTACGTACGAATGCTGACTGCAGCCTGATTTAAGCGATCCAGCAGTTCCTGATCCTCCGTACGATATTCATACTCCAGTTCATCCTGGCCTCCAGCGGATTCGACCACAGTTCCGTCTGCCCTCACGATGATAATATCGCCCACTTCTCTGTCTTTGGCCGTCTGAATCGCCTTGCGTGCATGCTGCTCCGCCGAAAGGGCTGTTTCGCCAAAGCCTATACCAACCGCTACAGGCTGGCCTACCTCTGCCTCCAGTCGAAATACCGCTTCACGTAGAGCAGAAATTTCACGCTCCATCGCCCCACGTGAGCCGAATATTTGGTATCGACCATTTCCATTCTCCAAAAGGGAGCCATCCAGCTTGTCACAAAACTCCAGCAGCACACGCTTGATCTCCAATTCCAGCAGCTGGACATAGTATTTTGTGCCTGAGCGCCCCGACACCTTGTCCAGATTCTCAATCTCTACGATTTGCACGCCAATCTGGCTATCTTTAAAGTAGGAGGCTCGCTGCTTCTCGATGCTAATGCGAAGCGCCTGACGGATTTCCATGCGAGTCACATCAATCTTGCTGCACGGCACTCCCCGTTCCAGCAGTCTTTTATGCACTGCATGCATACAAGTCAAAGCCGCTTGCGTCTGCCCGCTCTCCCACATTTTTATGTGAGCATCGGCCAATTCCGTTTCATGTTGCTTACCTCGATATCCTTCCTGCCTTACCTCGAACATATGGATAGCAAACATGGATTCCGGTAACTCCAACTCATCCAGCGATTCTTGCAGGTTAAATTCCTCCAGCTCCACCATATCCAGCGACATGCACGTAATTGCAGGAGATGAATCCTTTAAAAGATGGAGAATACCTTTGTACAGGCTGGCCCCTGTCGGGGAGCAATATACGATACTGTCAGAGTCTATAAGCTGCGGTTTCGCTGCCATATAAGGAATAGGTCCGGTAAAAAGCCATCCATTCACTTCTCCACGATGAGCCGGGATGATAGCCGCTGCTTCCGCCAGATTTTCATACGGATAAGGGATGAGCGTCGCCGTATCTACATACTCACGTCCCACCTCTACTACCCGATCAATTGAGGGTTTCGGACCCACTACTCCAATTGTATACATGAAAATACTCCTCCTGATCTGTCTGCAGGACGGCGGTTATCGATCCCACGCCTGTCTTTGGCTATATCGTAGCTGTTTTACGGGTGAGTGGCAAGAAGATGGTATGTGTGTTTGCAGAGTGTGGTGGTGGGTTTCGTGGGAAGTGGCGCTGCGCGAATGATTTGATCTTACGATCGCTGTTGCCACGGGATTCTTTGGATTGGATAGGGCATAAAGTGGTAAGAATCCCGTGGCAAAGGCGAACGCTGACGCTTCTACAGATTCAAATCCTCCGCTTCGCTGCTTCCCGCCGTTTCACTACACATCTGCGTAAGGAGGTAAGGCGGATTTCATCGCTTCGCTTGATTCAATGGAGACTGGTAGCTTCCTATTACATTTCCGCAAAAGCTACGAGTCGAATCATAACACTAAAGTGTCGATGCTATATTTTAATTATAATGGAACATAATATGTCACATCATTAGGCTACTCAATGAACCTAATCTGCGAAAAGCTATTTAAAAAAATAACAAAGACACCTCATACTCCTAACTCAATTAATATCGAGATGGTATTTCAGACTTTGAAATCTCTGTCCCAATAAATTCTTCGTACTTTTTGCTAAGTAAATATAATACACTCTTTTTAGTCACATCTAATGTATGGTAAGGACTTAACATAACTTTTTTGATGGGAATTAATAAACTAGGTATTTTTTCTTTATTAAATACGATATATGGGATAAACGACCCTCGTAAAACCCTAAATTCCTCCCTTTTTGTAATCTCACTGTCTTTGGTGCATATAATTACTATCCTCTCTTCTTTTTCTGAAGAATACGCAGAATGTTTAATGGAAAATGATAATTTAGCTAAGTCCAACGCTAGTTCGTCAAGCTTTTCACTTTTGTTCACCAAGTCTTCTTTAGTAAAATGGATAAATGGTAATAGTAGATCGTTTATTGCTTTATTATCATCAAATTCTTGAACATACCCTACAGAAGTTATTACTACTCTTGATGATTGGTCTTGATCTCTAAAATACGTTTCTAATTGACTAATAAACTCAGATTTGTCAATTCCTATACTATACCCTTCATTTTGTGAATAATAATTCCATAATGGCAACGAATCATCGCTTTGAGAGAACGATAGTATATAATGATTATAGTCATTTAAGTATTTATCCAATTGTTCACTTATATATTTTTGTACTTCCTTACTCATTTTGGCCTGCTCTTTAAAAAATGTTTGCAAAAGCTGCTTAATTACTGATTGTTCAGTCGAGTCATTTAGGTAATCACTTTTAGTAATCCAAAAACTCTGGTTCAAAATAATACTTTTTAGAGCTTCGGCTCCTGTATAATGAAATATCAAATTCTCCATGACACTTACTCAACTTCTTCCGAATTAAAAAATTCTTCTAATTCACGCAACTCATATGCTTCTTCTGCTTTACGAGTAGCAACACTCATAAGAATTTTTTTCAATGTATCTACTGTGATTTTTCCTGCTGTCTCATCATCATTATCATAAATATAAATAAAATGATCGTCATCTGATCTATATAAATATATATCTTCGCTATATATACTAGGGTTAAATTCAGCTGCTGCTAAATCTGCTCTTGTTATTTCAACACTATCAAAATTCGCAAGACTATTTTTCAATTCATTAAAAATTTTTTTTGTATCTATTTCTCTTGTATCCATTGTAGATTCTCCTATTTCATTTCAATTTTATATAATAACAAGTTAAAATAATAAGCATACATACGTGGATCGTAATTCAAAATACCAAAACTGAATTAAATTTCACATTGACATTCATCCAATTTCCCTGATAAACGATGCTTCTATCAGCTTTGTAGGGCGCCTCTTTGCCATGAAATAAGTCCAAAAAATTCGAACTATTGCTTATAATTACTTATAGTTCTAAAATCCGAGGATATATAATAATTACTTTTTATCATAATCTCTCCTTTACTCTTTGTTAGCTTCATTTGCATAGGGAAAATATACTATATTTATAGGACTATTGTCGACAAAAAACGTTTATTTCTAGCATTAATCCAAATCACAAATCTGCCCTTTGGTTATGATAATAATATGTGTTGACAAACAATCAAAAATCATTTATCTTAATATCAAGATAATAAATATCAAAGAAAGTTTGCGACTGTTTATTTTGCTTTGAAAAAACTAATCATATAAAACCAAGGAGGACAATGACATGAAATTGTTAGGATTGCATCACGTATCGGCGATTACAGCGGCGGCGGCTAAAAATGTTGATTTTTATACTCAGGTTATGGGACTTCGGCTGATCAAGAAAACGGTGAACCAGGATGATGTTAGCGTATATCACCTCTTCTACGGTGATGAGCGTGGAACTGCGGGAACGGAAGTTACATTCTTTGAAATTCCACATGCCGGACAAACGCGTACAGGGAATAACAGCATTTCAGCACTCTCTTTGCGCGTACCGAATGACAAGGCGCTGGAATACTGGAAAAATCGCTTTGAGCAACTGGATGTAAAACACGGTGACATTACGGATCAAGCAGGACGCTTGGCGCTTTCGTTCGAGGATTTTGAAGGTCAACGCTTCTTCCTCGTGTCGGATGAGCATGATAATGGAGTGCGCGGAGGTACTCCTTGGGAGAAAAGCCCTGTCCCTGCTGAATATGCCATCGTGGGACTTGGCCCGGTTCATCTGACCATTCCCAAAGCGGAGCATACAATTCTCATTCTTGAACAGGTTATGGGCTTCCGCAAAAAGGGCTCTTACCCTTCTACCGTTGCCGGACAACCGGATGTGGTTATCTACGAAACAGGTGAAGGTGGTACGGGAACTGAAGTTCATCTGGAAGAGCGCAACGATCTGCCACAAGAGCGACCAGGACGCGGAAGTGTGCATCACGTCGCTTTCCGTGTTGAAACCGAGGAAGAGCTCAAACAGTGGGTAGACCGTATCCAACAACTGCAAATTTCCAACTCTGGCTTTGTAGATCGCTTTTATTTTCGTTCCTTGTATTTCCGTGAGCCAAACGGCATATTGTTTGAATTGGCTACCGATGGACCTGGCTTTGACACCGACGAGGAATTAGAGTTTCTGGGCGAATCCCTGTCACTGCCTCCATTCTTGGAGTCGCGTCGTGCATCTATTGAAGCCAATCTCAAACCACTCAACACCAAACATGAATAGGATATATTTGCCCTAGAATCGCACAAAGCCGGGAACTTCTACATATGTAGAGGTTCCCGGCTTTTTTGTGCACTGCTCTGTCTTCATTCCAAAAAGCGTCTCATCTACAAGCTCTTCGACTAGACAGGCTATAACAGGTAAGCGAAATGCCCTTTTTGGTTATGCTTACAGCTTTTGATCATCCACGCTGTTCAGCCACGCTTCGATTTCTCCGATCACAGAGGCGATACAGCCATCCTGGAACGGCGAGATCAGTCCAGCCAGTTCAACCAATCCGGTAAAAGATCGGCTCCCCCCGGCACGGCACAGCTTCAAATAATCCTCCCACGCAGCTGTCCGGTCGATGCTCATACGTTTCCAGAATTGGAATGCGCACAATTGCGCGAGTGTGTAGTCAATATAGTAGAACGGGGATTGAAAAATATGTCCCTGCTTGTGCCAAAATCCGCCCTGCTCCAGATACTCGTTACCCTCATAGTCCAGGTGCGGTTTATACTTGCGTTCAATGGAACGCCATGCGCTTTTACGTTCGGCTGGGGTCCAATCCGGATGCTCATATACTGCATGCTGGAATTCGTCTACGGCTACGCCGTAAGGCACGAACAGCAACGAAGAGGACAGATGTTCAAAGTGATATTTGTCAGTATCTTCTTCAAAGAACAGCTTCATCCAAGGCCATGCAAAAAACTCCATACTCATGGAATGAATCTCAGCCGCCTCCATAGTAGGCCAGTGATACTCTGGAATTTCAAAATGTCGGCTTTCATAGACCTGGAAGGCATGACCTGCTTCATGTGTCAATACGTCGATGTCACCGGATGTACCATTAAAATTAGAGAAAATAAACGGTGTGCCATATTCGCTCAAAAAGGTACAATAGCCTCCGCTTTGCTTGCCCTTTTTGCTGATCAGGTCCATCAATTCTCGTTTGACCATAAAGCTGAAAAATTCATGCGTTTCCGGTGAAAGTTCCTCATACATACGTGCTCC
The DNA here is from genome assembly GCF_020404765.1 of Paenibacillus sp. BJ-4. Lineage (GTDB taxonomy): Bacteria > Bacillota > Bacilli > Paenibacillales > Paenibacillaceae > Paenibacillus. The sequence continues at coordinate 75,391 of NZ_JAIVEM010000165.1, read as the reverse complement.
ATTACGAAGAATCCACTCCGGGTCACCTTTCGGCGTAGGATTGCCTGACAGAAAGTTGAAGCCTTCATCATAGTAACGAAGCCGATCTACACCGATCCGTTCGCGCTGACGCTCCTTCAGCTTTGTTGCCAGGGGAACGATATGCTTCAGCACCTGCTCGCGGAAGTTGGCAACCATCGCGGCATTGTAATCTGTACGGCCCAAGCGGGCATAGCCCAGTTCTACGAAGTTGTCGTAGCCCAGCTTATGTGCCATGCGTGTGCGTACCTTGACCAATTCATCATAAATCCGATCCAGCTCGTCCTCATGCTCGCTCATAAATTGATATTTGGCCTCGGAGGCCAGTTTGCGTGTTTCCCGATTCGTATCCAATTCAAAAGGCAAAAGCTGCGCTAACGTGCGTTCTTGCCCTTCAAACTGGATCTTGGCTGAAGCAATAAGCTGGGCATATTCGGAGGTCAGCTTATTTTCCTGCTGCAAATCCTCGATGATATCCGGGTGGAACGACTTGAGTGCTACCTCGGCAATACTGAAAAGCTGGCTGCCCCACTGGCTTTCCAGCTCGGCTCTGAACGGAGAATCCACCAATGCCCGGTAGTAATCCGTTACATACTCCTGAATGACCGGCATGAAATCATCAGCATACTCTTGCTCTGCTTTGTAAAAGGCGTCCTCCGTATTAATGGAGTGCCGAACTTCCACCAATTGCAATTGCGTTTCCACATTACTGCGCAGCTTGTTAATCGCATGAATCACTTCATTTTGACGTTCTACGCTGTCTGCCTCACGAAACTGTTGCAACAGCGTTTTAAACCGCTGTTCAATTTCAGGTTGCTCTGGTCGGCTGTAAGCCATTTGGCTGAATAATGTCATTGCTTTCGTTCCCCCCTAAGTGTAATAAACCTGATGCCTATTATACAGTACGATTAGACAAAACTGGAAGCTGTAGTTCCAAAAAAAGACAACCTAAAAAGCCGCAATACCATATATTGCGGCTTTTGGAGCTAAGCTAATTTTTTATCTCAGGGACATCTTTGCCTAAAGCAATTATTATATATATGCAGCTTAATGGAGATTTATAAGACCTTCTTGGTTACATACATCCATGCTTAATGATCTTATACGCTTATTGATTTTGCTTATTGATTTTGTAAACGGTGTGCGGCATGCAGGGTCGGACCGACGAATTCATTCAGCTTGAAGCTGCCCGCAATTGCCTGTGTGATAAATTTCTTGGCCTGATCCACCGCTTCACGTACAGTCAGCCCTTGAGCCAAACCAGCCGTTACCGCTGCCGAAGTAGTGCAGCCTGCACCATGGGTAAAGCTCGTTTTTACCACATCGGCCTCAAACCAGTCAAACGTGATTCCGTCATATAGCAGGTCCATCGCTTTGCCTGCGCGAATTTTACCACGGTCCTTGATCAGTACGTGCTTCGCTCCGCGCTCATGGATAATGGCAGCTGCTTCCTGCATCTGCTCCAGCGTCGTGATCGGTCCATTCTTCGCCAACTGCGAAGCCTCGAACAGGTTTGGCGTTACCAGGTCAGCGCCAGGAATTAACAATTCCAGCATTGCTTCTGTATTTTCTGGCTGAAGCACTTCATCCGTACCTTTGCAGACCATAACCGGGTCAATTACGATCCGCTTCAGATCATGTTTTTTCAAATGGCTGGCTACCAGCTCGATAATATCAACGGAACCAAGCATACCGGTTTTCATCGCATCAAAGCCGATACCTTCCAATACCGTACGCAACTGCGCTTCTACTACATCCAACGCAACAGGATATACAAGATGATCCCAGGTTTTAGGACCCATCGCAACTACGGTTGTCAATACAGTCATGCCATATACGCCAAGCTCCTGAAAGGTTTTCAGGTCTGCCTGAATACCCGCTCCTCCGCTTGTGTCGGAGCCCGCTATCGTTAATGTTTTGGGAATCGTCATTTGTACATGCTCACCTTCACTTTCTGTGCTGCATTTATCCTAATCCCGCATACGAAACTTGTCAACGCGCAAAGCGTCTTTTCCATGCTAAAAGTCACAGAAATCCGCAACGGCAAAAAAACGAGGATGTTCCCCTTTGGAACGGGAACATCCTCGTAAGAACGTGTTATATGAAGAGTTCGCATAAAAGTTAGAATTACGAATACCCACCGGTACTGTGATCATAGGCATGATTCTTTTCATTTTCTCGTACGCCGAGACAAAGGCTTTGATACAAATGCTGCTGTTCTAGAGTAGCAAAATTCCGGTGCTGCTCAAATAAGGCCATACAACCGATGATATGCTCGGTATAGCTATTATCTACAGACAGCTGTAAGCAATGCAGTGTTTGTCCCAACCCTTCAGTGAAATCGCCCTTTCGAAAATGATATTCCGCATACACCTTACAAAAGGATGCAAAGCGAAATGCATTAAAGTGCTTGCGATAATGAGTGTCCCATTGTTCCGGTGCAAGCTCCCAGAAGCTCTTGAGTTGCTGACTGAACAGTCCCAGCTCGGCATCCGCAAAATAACCGAACCGGTTCGCTGATTCGAGCAATGTGTTCAAGCCTTCCAGGGTCTCATCCGGATGTTCGCGCAGATAAGTAATATACTCATAGATTGCAGCAGTGTTACCCATTTTAATTTCAATACAAAGTCGGTTGCCCTGAGCATATACACGGTGCATTTCGACTACTTTCCAGCCTTCCTCGTCCAAGCCCTCAAACCAGCTTAAATCTGCATAACCTTCAATCCATTGCTTGGATTCCTCATATCTGCCCTGAAACTCATAGCAGCTGGCCTTCAGCAGATGTCCCTGGGCATAGTAATAAACGAGCGGCTTAAGCAGCTCCAGGTGCTCATCCCCAAATCGATTCCGATTACGATACAACGCCTGCGCCAGCTCTCTTAGCTCATCCGCATACATTTCCATCTCGGACCATTGCATTTTTGACGCAAACACTTGGGACAGCATATGTAAGCCTTCCAATGCGTACGTTTCCGGTAAACGGCTACGATATAAATGGAATTGCACAGCAGCCTTCAAGTTCTGTTTGTTATCCTTAATCTGAACCTGGAAAATACGAAAATAACTGATCGCCAAGCGTTCGGAATGGGTATACTTCTCACTCTCGATAACACAATCATACAGAAGCATGGAGGCCTCATGTCGATCATTCTCAAACATCTCTTCTGCTGTCTCAAAAATAGCCGGAATGTTCGATAAATCATCCATCAGATAGCCAAGCACACTACGTATGCAGTCCAGCTTGTTTAACTCCGAGCAACGGAGAAGAAAGGGACGCAGCCTCCGCCAGTGCGGTAAGGAATGGACAAAGCATTCATCCACATACATCTCGAACAAAGCCCCTTCTTCCAATCCCATGGCCTCGGTGATTAGATCAAGCTGATTGACTGAAATAGGCCGTGGAGGGTTCCGGTTAAGAATACCGCTGAGAGTACCCGGATTTACCTTGGAAGCATCTGCAAAACACTGCATCGAAATGCCTTCACTTTGAATATACTTTTCAATTTCTGCGCGAATCGTGGTGTTTTTTTCCAAAGGGACACCCCCTCAAACGAATGATGATGACTTTTTCTTTACCTTTTAAACCAAAATTTGTTTAATCAAAGTATATGTCTAATTATACGGCAGGTCAATAACTTAAACGCGACTCTGGACATATAAAATCACGAATTTCGTACGATATTAAAACAGTTTTATAAAAAAAGACCGCCCCCGAAGGTTTGGTCTGTTCATATGTCGTGATGCTGTAGACTATGAGGGTAGAAAATAGTTTGGTGTAGACTTATAGACGCCCAAAATCAATAGCAAACTTGGCATAACCTTCTATGGTTAATCCTTCATAAAGCAGCTCTGAATAGGCTTGAGCGGCCTCCGTGGCTTGCGGAGAGGTCAGAAACGTCACATGTGGACGCCCCTCCCATGGGACAAGGGACCAGTGACCATCTGCTTTTGGCGTCAATGTCTTTATTTGTCGCACATACTCGGTCAGCACATGCCGATTTTCATCCGGTGAAGCAAGTACAATTCGTTCTCCACCCGGATTAACGAGCGTGGAGGAGAACGCCCGATAGTTGTTCGTGACCACCAGATAACTTCGCTGCATATCCATTGGCTCTCCTTCGAAAGACATATGAAGGATTCTGTGCGCATCCGGCTCCTTTAATTTCCCGGCAATATCATACCTGGTAGGCTGCGTTACATCAATCTGATACCTGATCCCGTCGATGATATCAAAATTAAAGCTCGGAAAATCAGAATCAATCAGCTCTTGCTCATGCTCTGCCAAAGGAACAATCTGCCGGAATTGTCCAGCAGACCACTCAAGCCATTCCCGGATTTCCGCTCCGGTCAGCCGGACGACATGCAGTGTATTCGGAAAGTTGTACAAATCGGCGATATGCTTGATCGCCAACGTCCCTGCCGGAATATCAGTGTAGTACGAAGGGCCGTATCTGCCGCCCGTCTTAAATGGAGCCGCTGCCGACAGAACGGGTAAATCTTCGTGCTCGCTCCCCTGCATCTGCTGCTTCACATACCAAGTTTGTGCATCATTTACGAGCTGAACTGAAGCATCATCCATGACTTGGGCAAAGAAGCTGTTCACCGGCACCGTCGTCCGGCCTACAGGAGCGCGAATATACTCCAGTGTCCCGGCGTGCTCCTCCGCTACCAACTGCTGAATTGCAGTATCCGGCTGCACCAGCGCCTTCTTCTGTACCGGATCATACACCGGGCGTACCTCGGCAGAAGACGCGACCACTTCCCACTTTCCTTCCATAAGAGTAAGGTCGAGGTCAATAATACCCAGATGATCCCCCCAGAAGCCCGGCTCTACCGCCGGAATACCGTGGATGGTGCCTCGCTCCGTATCAACACCCGTTTTACCGACAAACAAAGGCCCGGGGAATACTTTATGCGCATGACCAAACAGAATGGCGTCAATTCCCTCCACCCTGCTTAGCGGCAGCACCGTATTTTCCATATATGGCGTTTCAGGAATATCCTCAAAGCCCGCATGGGGCATGGCAATGATTAGATCGGCTCCCTCAGCCTTCATTTGGGGAATAAACCGTCTTGCCGTTTCCAGCATATCCTTGACGATGATTTTTCCCTCCAGCCATGCCTTGTCCCATTGCATAATTTGTGGAGGCACAAAGCCGATTATCCCCACCTTTAAAAGATGCTTACCGCCTGCTTCATCCTCTACCGTCTTGTCCAGCAGCAGATATGGTGTGAAATAGTTTTGTTCATTTTCTCCCGCTACATAAATGTTGGCATTCATATAAGGAAATCGCGCTCCCCGAAGGCAGGTCTGCAAATATTCCAATCCATAGTTAAATTCATGATTACCGATATTTCCTGCCTCGTACCCTAAAAGATTCATCGCTTTGTAAGCAGGATGTACAGCACTGGAGTCCTGTTGAAGACGCTGCACAACATAATCACCCATCGGATTCCCCTGAATGACATCCCCGTTATCCAGCAGGAGATGGTTGGACACCTCAGACCGGGCCGTTTGAATCAAGCTGGCGGTTTGTGCCAGACCATACTGCAACGTTTCTTCATCTGCATAGTAATCATAATTCCACAAGCTGACATGTAGATCCGTCGTAACCATGATGCGGAATTTTACCATCACAGGGCGTGATGTTTCCAGACGTATCACTTCATTTGTATCCAATCTTGTTCTCTCCCCCAGCTTCGGTCATAGAGCTTGAACAAGTCTAGCAGACCACTGTTAAGAGAATGTTAAATGAATAGAAGCAGGTAACTATATGATAAATTTTACATTGTTTTTACCAAAGTCAGGAGTGGTTTTAACCCTAGCCGTCGGACTAGCTGTTAAGATTTGCTTTGTCACAGAATTTACAGAGTTTTTAATTTTTTTCGTTTATTACTTCTTTATTACTATGTTTAGGGGGAAATTATTTTGTTCAAAAAAGCACTTACCTTGTGCATGACCTTCACACTGGCGGCAGGTCTGGCGGCAGGTCTGGCCGCTTGCAGCTCCAATGCAAGCAATAACAACAGCGCATCCACTCCAGGCACAAATGGCACGAAAAGCGAAAGCACAGCCTATGTCCCTACAGAGTTAAAGGTACAGTTCGTTCCTTCCCAAAATGCAGATACGCTCGAAGCCAAAGCCAAGCCGCTCGAAAAGCTGCTGGGGGACAAGCTGGGAATTCCGGTGAAAGTAACGGTATCTCCTGACTACAACACGATTGTCGAAGCCATGTCTTCCAAACAGGTAGATGTAGGTTTCCTTCCACCGAACGCCTATGTGCTGGCACACGATAATCGCAAAGCAGCCGATTTGCTGCTGCAAGCCCAACGCTACGGCATTGATGATGCCACAGGCAAGGACACAACTGAAAAAGTAAATTTTTATAAATCCATGATCGTGGTGAAAAAAGATTCTCCGATTAAAAGCCTGGCTGATCTGAAAGGTAAAAAAGTTGGCTGGCAAAATGTAACCTCCTCCGCAGGCCATGTGTATCCCGCAGCAGAGCTGAAAAAAGCCGGCGTGGACCCGGATACGGATGTACAGGGTGTAACGATCAAAGGCCATGATGCCGCTATTCTGGCGCTGCTGAACGGTCAGGTTGATGCTGTAGCTGTTTTCCAGGATGCACGTAACACGGTAAAGAAGGAAATTCCGGATGTATTTGAAAAAACACGCGTCATTCATTACACAGCCAAAATTCCGAATGACACGGTCAGCGTACGTTCCGATATGGATCAAGCGTGGAGAGACAAAATCAGCCAAGCCTTTATAGATATAGCCAAAGACCCGAAGGGTGGCGAAATCATTAAAGAAATCTACACACACGTAGGTTATGAAAAGGGCGACGATAAAAACTTCGACTCTGTACGTGAATATGCCGAAGCCGTCGGTCAAGCGGTTAAGTAACAGGAGCAAACTCGTAATTGTAATGAAGCAGCAGCTACGAAACAGGCATTACGAATGACAGGGCAGCACCGTCCATGTATTCATGGCGGTGTTGTTTTCATTCCACCCCATCGGGGAGAAAGTTGGGAGCAAATGATCGAATTCCGTAACGTATCGAAAACGTACCCGAACGGCACCAAAGGGTTGAACAATATTAATCTGACGATTAAAGAGGGTGAAATGGTCGTTATTGTCGGCTTGTCCGGTGCAGGCAAGTCCACCCTGCTGCGTTCCATTAACCGATTGCATGACATTACCTCCGGCGACATTGTCGTAGGCGGCAGGTCTGTTACGTCTGCCGGAAGCAGCGAGCTGCGGCGCATTCGCCGTGATATCGGCATGATCTTTCAAAGCTTCAATCTGGTTAAGCGGTCAACCGTGCTCCGCAATGTACTTTCCGGTCGCGTCGGCTATCATTCAACGCTCAGAACCATTCTCGGCCTCTTTCCGAAGGAGGATGTCGAGCTGGCGCTAACGGCACTGGAACGCGTGAACATTCGCGAAAAAGCCTACAGCCGGGCCGATGAGCTGTCCGGCGGTCAACAGCAGCGTGTATCCATCGCCCGCGCTCTGGCACAGGAGGCCAAGATTATTTTGGCGGACGAGCCTGTCGCATCGCTTGATCCGCTGACCACCCGCCAGGTTATGGACGACCTCCAGCGGATCAATCGTGAAATGCAGATTACGACCATCGTCAATCTGCATTTCATTGATCTGGCGCGCGAATATGCGACGCGGATCATCGGGCTGCGCGCCGGGGAGGTCGTCTTTGACGGCACGCCGGAGGAAGCTACAGATGAGGCCTTTGCGGAAATCTACGGCCGGGCTATCAAGCACGATGAGCTGTTGGGAGAGGGATCATGAAGCCCGACTCTACGGCCCAGCCGCTCCCTTCGACGCCGCCATCACCGCATGCCGGACCGCCGCAGCCCGGCAAGTCGCCCGCAGCCGGACCACCTTTGCCGGGACGTTACAAGCGTTACGCCACCTGGATAATTTTTATCGTGGTGCTGGTAGCCTGCTCCATTCATACGGATGCCACACCTTACCAGTTAATCATCGGCTTGCCGGAGATGGGCATATTGCTGAGCGAAATGTTCCCACCTGACTGGAGCTACCTGCCTACCATCTGGAAACCGATGCTGGAAACGATCCAGATTGCCATCGTGGGTACGACACTGGGAGCCATACTGGCGATCCCTGTTGCGTTGCTATGCGCCTATAATGTGATGCCGCGCAAGCTGATTTCGCTGCCGATGCGTACAATTCTGAATCTGGTACGGACGATTCCCGATTTGCTGTTTGCCTCCATCTTTGTGGCGGTGTTCGGCATCGGTCCGTTTGCAGGGATGCTCGCCCTGCTATTCTTCTCCTTCGGTATCATAGCCAAGCTGACATTTGAAGCGATTGAGGCCATTGATCCCGGGCCGCTGGAAGCCATGACCGCTGTTGGCGCGAGTCGCATTCAAGTCATTGCCTTCGGTGTGGTGCCGCAGGCACTGCCTTATTTTGTGTCGTACTTGCTGTACACCTTTGAGGTTAATGTGCGTGCGGCTTCCGTGCTGGGACTGGTCGGCGCTGGCGGTATCGGTCTGCTGCTTGACCGTTCCCTTGGGCTGTTCCGATATGACCGGGCAAGCATCATTATTCTACTGACCCTCGTCATCGTCCTTGCGATTGATTACGGCAGTAACCTGCTACGGAGGAAATTATTATGAATGATCCTACGCTTCGCAGACCTGTTGGCTCCCGCCTGCGCCTATGGGCGATAGCTATTCTGCTAATCATTATTTATATTTGGGCTTTTCGCGGGATGCAGTTTGAAGGATTACAGGGAACAGCCAAAAGTGTCTCTGTCGCTATATTGGACGGCTTCCTTCATCCCGACTGGTCATTCGTCTACATCCCTGAAGGAGAGGATTTATTGCGCGGGCTGCTGGATACGCTGGTCATTTCAATTCTCGGAACCTTCGTATCCGCGTTTGTCTGTCTTCCGTTCGCCTTTTGGGCGTCCAGCAATATGACCCGACTGCGACCCTTATCAGGCAGTGGGAAATTTGTACTTAGTGTCATCCGGGTATTTCCCGAAATGATCGTCGCCATCCTGTTTATTAAAGCCGTTGGACCCGGCTCGTTTGCCGGGGTGCTTGCCCTTGGTATTCACTCGATCGGCATGTTGGCGAAGCTATTCTCGGAAACGATCGAAAGCGTCGATCACGGGCCGCAGGAAGCTTTGGTCGCGTGTGGCGCCAATCGTCTGCAGGTGATTTTCTTCGCTGTGCTGCCGCAGGTGATCCCACAGTTTCTTTCCTATTCGCTTTATCGTTTTGAAATTAATATCCGCTCCGCCACCACGCTCGGTCTGGTCGGTGCAGGCGGTATTGGTACTCCGCTGCTGTTTGCACTCCAAATGCGAAACTGGAACCGCGTAGGCGTTATTTTGCTGGGCATTGTGGTCCTGATTATTTTGACGGATCTGATTTCCGGCTGGCTGCGCAAACGGATCGTATAGTCTTTTATTTATATCGCTTTATAAGCTAGAAGCCCAAAAAAGCCTCTCGTGTGTAAAAGGGAAGTGTCACACTCCCATTCACGCAGAAGAGGCTTTTCCTATTCAATAAATCCTCGCCAGCTCATCCATCGTCCGCCTAATCTCCTCAGCTGTATTGTAAAAATGCGGAGCTACACGAATGACATCCTTTCGTGCCGAAACGATAATATTTTGACTCTTCAAATGCCTCTCTACAGCCGACGCATCAGCTGCTTCAACAGCGACCAGGCTCGGCACTGCATCTTTACCATCAGGCATACGTATGTTTAGTCCTTTGCGACGTCCATATTCAATGGAAAACTCCAACAATTCACTCATATATGCCTGAATGTTTGTGACCCCGATCTCCAGCAGCAGCTTTAAGGCCGCATTCGCGGCAAAAATGCTGATGAACGAAGGCAATCCCGACTCAAAGCGTCGGGTTCCCACCGCCGGAACCGGGTGAGCAATATCAAACCGAGAAGCGGGCTCCTGCCCAAGCCAGCCTGTAAGACGGGGCTTGAAGCGGTCTATCCGATCCTTGCTTACATAAAGAAAAGCCACTCCCGGAATCCCCAGCATATATTTGCGTGCTCCCGCGACCAAAATATCTATGCCCATTGCTTTTACATCCACTGGAATCATTCCTGCAGACTGATAGGCATCCACAAACAGCAGCGCCTGATTCTGGTGAGCTATAGCTGCAATGGATTTTAGATCCTGCTGAAATCCATTGGTGTAGTTCACATGGGATGCTATAACGAGTGCAGTTTTTTCCGTAATATGCTCCTTATACTGCTCTATCGTAACCTCTCCTTCGATGGAAGGGATACAACGGATGTGATCACGGAACAACTCCTGTGCTTGCCAAATGTGTCCCACCGTCGGAAAGTCGGTGTCCGCATATACAGTGCCTTCTTTTCCCGGTACATAAGGAAGTGCAGTCGCCACCCCGGCAATCGCCTCAGAGACTGAGGACAGCACTGCAATTTCGTCAGGCTCCGCCCCGATTAGCTTGGCAAAATGCGCTCTGGCTTCCTCCAAGCGCGCCATAGACAGTTCGCTGTTATGGCCATATTGCAGCAAGCTTCGATGGTACTCCTCAATTGCAGCAGAAACCTGCCTCGATACAGCCCCTTGGGAACAGCTCCCTAGATGGATATGTGAGGACAGCACCGGAAACAGCTGACGGTAGGACTGAAACGGATGTTTCATATTCCCTTCGCTCCTCCTGGGCACAGCAACGTGCCTTGATATGATCATTTTATTATCCATAGAAGCCGCCTTAGAACAAGAGCCTCCCTTCCCATCTTCTCGTCGGTAATAAGACGATAGACACAAAGAGAGGCCCTATAGGCTCAAGCACATTCGTTTGCTACATTTATCCTAAAGTACAATCATGCAATAAGCCCGCTGAAAGAGCACAGGACCAAAATTAATGCCCGCGTTTGCGCCCAAACCAGCTTTTAAGCATCAAGGTAGCGAGAGCCAGGAGCAGCAGCAACGAAGCCACGGCAAAGGATGCCGAAAATTGATATTCATTATACAAAATCTCCACATGCAGCGGCAGTGTGTTCGTTTCTCCCCGGATATGCCCTGAGACAACAGACACCGCGCCGAACTCCCCCATCGCTCTCGCATTACATAAAATGATGCCGTACAGCAAACCCCATTTGATATTCGGCAGCGTCACCTTCCAAAATATGCGCCAGCCGCGCGCGCCCAGCATGACAGCCGCTTCTTCCTCCTGCTGTCCCTGATCCTCCATCATGGGAATGAGTTCGCGCGCCACAAAAGGAAAGGTGATGAACAGCGTCGCCAAAATAATGCCCGGCAAGGCAAATATTATTTTAATATCATGCTCATCCAGCCACGGCCCAAGCCAGCCTTGTGCGCCAAACACCAATACATACATCAGTCCGCCGACGACAGGTGAAATGGCGAAGGGTAAATCAATCAAGGTGACCAGCAAGCCTTTGCCGCGAAATTGAAATTTTGTGATCAGCCAAGCGGCGGCTACGCCAAATACCGTATTCAGCGGCACCGTTATGGCTGCCACCAGCAGCGTCAGCTGCAACGCAGACATCGCGTCCGGGTCCTGCAATGCTTCGATGTATACGCTCCAGCCCTGCTTGAGTGCTTCGGTAAGCACGACGATCAGCGGCAATACCAGCACCCATAGCAAAGCCAGAAAAGCAGCACCTATCAGCGTCCACTTCACCCAAGGTGCCTCGCTTGTGACCCTGTGGGGTGGTGCGGATGAAGGCACTGGTGCATGAGCAAGCTCCTGCCCAGTTATCGCTTGTGACATGATCATGTCCCCCCTTAGAACGCGGCTGTACCGCTGCCCTACCTTAGATTAGATGGTTATGTTAAATTAAATAGTACGCCGCCGTGACCAGCGTTGAATGCTGTTAATCACAAATAACAGCAAGAACGAAATTACCAGCAGCATCATCGCTACCGCCGTTGCTCCTGCATAGTCATTTTGCTCCAGCTTGGACATAATGAGCAGCGGAGCAATCTCGGTTTTCATCGGCATATTGCCGGAGATGAAGACGACAGAGCCGTACTCGCCAATGCCCCGGGCAAACGCAAGTGCAAAGCCCGTCAGCAGCGGCGGAATCAACTCCGGCAAAATCACACTGCGGAAGGTACGCCATCTGCCCGCTCCCAGCGTCGCAGCGACCTCCTCCTCGTCCTTGTCCATCTCCTCCAGTACTGGCTGCACCGTCCGCACGACAAACGGGATGCCGATAAACATCAGCGCAAGTGTAATGCCTGTCTGTGAATACGCCATCTTCCAGCCCAACGGTTCGAACAGCGAACCGATCCAACCATTTGGCGCATATAGGGCGGTCAAAGCAACACCCGCAACCGCGGTAGGCAAAGCAAAGGGCAGATCAATGACCGCATCAAAAATCCGTTTCCCCGGAAACTCATACCGTACCAATACCCAGGCTATCAGTAAACCGAGGAACAGGTCGATCAAAGCCGCAGTCGCGGCACACAAGAAGCTCACCTTGTAGGAAGCCAGCACCCTCACATCCGTTGCCACATCCCAAAATTTGTCCCACGTCAGTCCGGTCGAGTTCAGGAGCAGTGCCGATAAAGGCAGCAGCACCACCAAACTGAGGTACAGCACGCTATAACCCATCGTTAACCCGAATCCGGGAAGTACGCGTTTTCGGGTGGCTTGCACTTGACTCATGTTCTGTCCATCCCTCTCTGAAATCCTTTCACTCTAAACGCTTGCGTATTACCGATACTATCCGACTTGACAGACGACTTGTTCATCAACTGCCGGGTACATAAATCTGGTCAAAAATACCCTTATCACTAAAGTGCTTCTGCTGCGTTTCCTTCCACGTTCCGAAAACATCCTTCAAGGTTACGAGCTCCAGATCCGGAAATTCATCCTTGAATTTCGCCTTTACGCTATCCAGCGTTGGACGGTAATAGTTCTCGGCTGCAATGGTCTGCCCTTCTTCACTGTACAAATATTTTAGGTACGCGTCCGCCACCTCACGTGTGCCTTTTTTATCTACAACCTTATCGACGATCGCCACCGGAGGCTCAGCCAAAATACTGATCGACGGGTACACGATATCAAACTTATCCGTACCCAGCTCCTTTACAGAGAGCAATGCTTCATTTTCCCAAGCAATCAGCACATCGCCAATTCCACGCTCCACAAAGGTCGTAGTCGCCCCGCGCGCTCCGCTATCCAGTACCGGCACGTGCTTGTATAGCTCCTGTACAAACTGCTGAGCTTTTGCTTCATCGTTATTGTTTTTCTTGAGCGCATAGGCCCAAGCCGCAAGATAGTTCCAACGGGCTCCACCCGAAGTTTTAGGATTTGGTGTAATGACCTGCACATCACCACGGGTTAAATCATCCCAGTCCTTGATCCCTTTCGGATTGCCTTTGCGCACTAACAGCACGATGGTTGAAGTGTATGGAGAGCTGTTATGCTCATATTTATTTTGCCATCCCTCTTTAATAAGCCCTTTTTCCTGTAGCGCATCAATATCATAGCCCAGGGCCAGAGTGACCACATCCGCATCCAGTCCGTCCTGCACAGAGCGACTTTGCTTGCCAGATCCTCCATGGGACTGCTTGATCGTCACCTTCTGCCCTTTCTCCTTCTCCCAATGCGCGGCAAACGCTTTATTATATGCCTCATACAGCTCACGGGTAGGATCATAAGAAACGTTAAGCAGCTCTACATCCTTGGAACCGGCAGCTGAGCTACCATTCTCTTTCTTGCTTGCACCACAAGCACTTAGCATAATCGTTAAAACCAAAGATAGTCCGAGAATAAGTCCACTTTTCCATTTCCTCTTCATCAAGACACCCCTAATTCTATGTATTTTGTGAAAACACATTCATTTACGCCTGTTATTTACAGACCTATTCAGAAAAATAGCGGAGAATTCCCTGATGCAGCCCTGATAGGTCAAACCTGTCGCGTGGACAGTGTCTGCCTGCTGTTCCTAGAGGTTCTCCGCCACAATGGCGTGATCATAATGACCATACTTTAATACTTTAAATCTTTAATTCCTACCTGTTTAATGAGTTATACGAATATAATACGAGTGTTTATGAACAATGTCAAACTTTTTTTTGGCATGGGCTATCTGTGCTTTGCTTGCTTCAAAGGGAGGACAGCCAGAAACATGAAAGTATGTTTCCGACTGCTTAGGGGTTATTTTCACACGCGGAGTATTGCTTAGTTGGCCACGGTTTCAAGATTAATCGAAAAGACTCCAAAAAGCTTCGGATTGTCCGTGCCTCTTCTTAACCACAGTTCACCCGAGCCAACCATAACTCCTTGGTAATTGACAAACAAATCATCCGTCTTTTGATTCACCAACGCCTCACGAATCGCATCCGTAAAAATTTGATCATACTTGGCAATAAAATCTTTCTTATTCGGAATTGTTAGCGATTTCTCGCTATCATTGACACGCAGAGGGTAAAAAATATAATTGGCTACCTTCTCTTTGTCATTGTCAGCAACAGCCTTCTGTAACGCTTTGAACGTGTTTAAAAACGCCTTAGGGTCTTGAATGCCTGCTACCTCAAAAGGATTTTGAGATGGATTGGAGGGTGTCAGGGAAGAAGCTGCATCCGATGAAGTAGCCGGGACCGAAGGAGTGGACTTTTGCGCGTCATTGCTTCTGTTTTCTGCATTCCCACTCTCTTTGGTTGCTTTGTCATTTTGGGCTGAACCGCTACGATTCGCATCGGCTCCGTTCTCCATCACGCTTGTACTGCTTCCGGTATTGCTGGTTTCAGCATTCTTATCCTGGCCGCAGCCAGCAAGAGCTACAAATGTAAGTGTAAGTAAAATGGCTGTGAGCGACAGCCTACGTGACAGCTTTTGATTACCGAATTCATGATTTTTGGGCACAACGGGTCATCCTTTCTGCTTCTGCTTTCTGCTCTGACCTATTCTGTTCATTAAGTCTTCAACCGTTCTATTGTAACATAGTAGGCTAATGACCGCATGTCATGCCCATTTTGGAAGGAGCTTACAGCGTAATATATGCGAAGGTTTTAACGGTTCCTTGCGATCCATCGTCTGTGCTTACGTTCAAGATCAACTTATTCGAGGAGCCGTTTCCCGCTTCTGTCTGCTCCTCCGGCTTTACAAACAACAGATCATGACGTTCTCCCGGCTGCAACGTTCGTCTAGTAAATCCGCTCGTTGTACCTTCCAAGTCTGATCCATTCGAACTGTTGAGCTTGTATTGTACGGGTTGCTTTCCTGTATTTTTGATGCTGATGTACAGCTTGCGCCCCTCTTCAAATGTAAAGCTCGTTTCGCCTTTTCCTTCAAAATATATTCTTTGATCATGTACGATACGCTTGGCTGCGCCTCCCTGCTCACTCTGCGCGTTAAGCGGTGCTGCCGGGTGTGTCACACTCGACGTTGATGTTGATGTAGTATTCGTGGTATGGTAACTGGCAAAAGTGGCATAGCCTACGATCACCCCCGCAACGCCCATCCAAACCCATTTCTCCACCATTTTATGTCCTCCTTCACAAAAAAAGCCGAACTCATATCTATTATGAGTCCAGCTGTCATATTTTTCAAACCGGATCAAAAGCATCCACCCAGCTTACTCTCATATTCCTCTAATAACCTAATAACCTAAGAAGGCTTATATGTGCAGCGTGTTACGAGACTTCTTCTTATCCAATACACTGTAAATCACAAAATCATGAGATAGGCCGCAAGAAGTTGTAAAATGAACCTGCAGCATCCTCCCGTTCATGCTCTCCTACTACACTAATAGCCCATGCCTGCTTTCATTTACTCAATTCTGAATTAGTCCATGCCAGTAAATATCCCAAGAGCTTTCCAGACGCGGATCAAAATCGGCGGTTCCGTTATACACAAGCTCTACCAGCATGCCTTCAATTAAATTCATATAAGCTGTTGCGGCAGACCGGGCTGGCACACGCAGCTTTACCGACGTTTCGGCTGCGATCCGCTCATACACCAAATTCGTCTTATGCTGGACATAGCGTATAACCATGGCCTGAATTTGGCCCTCCAGATCGGACGGTATCAAAAAGCCGACATACAAAATCAAACGCAAATTCATGGCGCTCTCATAACGATCCTTGAATTCGGTGATGAGCCCTCGTAGAACAGCTTCAAGCGGCTGCTCAGATTGCTCATGAAAATAACGATCCAACTCTAGAATTTCCTGCTTCACCGCATCAGAAAATATATCCAAAAACAAATCATCTTTGCTTTTAAAATGGTTGTAAATAGACTGCTTCTTTATCCCTACCTCATCAGCAATCAATTGCAGAGAAGCGGCATCGTATCCCTTTCTCGCAAATTGATGCAAACCAGCTGTTTTGATTTTTAATAGTGTCATGTCGTCCCTCCTTTTCGCCCTAAAAATGAAAAAAGCCGGAACTCCCCTGAATTAGGGGTCCCGACTCTATCACCTGTTCAATCAAATCTTGGATGGACTTGGCCTACCTGGTGCTTATTCTGTTACCGTTCCGTAGATCAGCACTGGCGCTTCCGCGTGATCCGCAATACGGATGTTCGCGTAGATTTTCTCCAGCACCTGGGCTACGTCTTCACGGTTCGCATGGATAGTAACCAGCGAATCGCCTTTTTTAACAGCATCGCCGACCTTTTTGTTCAGCATCAGGCCGACAGCCAGATCAATTTCGGATTCTTTGGTCGCACGTCCTGCTCCAAGCAGCATCGCAGCCGTACCGATTTCGTCCGCCACAATCTCGGCCACCACACCATCCTGCTTTGCTGGTACTTCTATGAGATACTGTGCCTGCGGCAAGCGTTCAGGATGATCCACTACAGAAGCGTCACCGCCCTGATTGGCAATAAACTCCTTGAATTTCTCCAGTGCTTTGCCGTTGCGAATGACTTCTTTGAGCTTCTCTTCAGCATTTTCGAGGGAATCTGCTTTCCCGGCCAAAAATACCATCTGACTGCCCAAAGCCATACACAGCTCTTCCAGATCTTTGGGTCCTTCACCGCGCAGTGTATCAATCGCTTCTTTGACTTCCAGCGAGTTACCAATGGCCAGACCTAGCGGTTGGCTCATATCAGAAATAACCGCCATCGTTTTGCGACCGACATTGTTACCGATGCTTACCATCGCATGTGCCAGCTTTCTGGCATCGTCTACCGTTTTCATAAACGCGCCTGCTCCTGTCTTGACATCCAGTACGATGGCATCGGAGCCGGCAGCGATTTTTTTACTCATAATCGAACTGGCAATCAGCGGAATCGAGTTGACCGTTGCTGTAACGTCACGCAAGGCATACAGCTTTTTGTCCGCAGGCGTCAGGTTGCCGCTTTGTCCGACTACGGCAATTTTGCTGCGGTTCACCAGCTCCACGAATTCATCCTTGCTGATTTCTACGTGGAAGCCGGCGATCGCCTCCAGCTTGTCAATCGTTCCCCCGGTATGTCCGAGGCCGCGACCTGACATTTTCGCCACCGGAATGTCCAAGGCTGCTACGAGCGGGGCCAGTACCAGCGTTGTCGTATCGCCCACACCACCAGTCGAGTGCTTATCGACCTTTACTCCTTCAATCGCGGACAGATCAATCGTATCACCTGAATGAACCATCGCCATGGTCAGATCAGCGCGTTCCCGTTCGGTCATATCTTTGAAGAAAATGGACATCGCCAATGCACTGACCTGATAATCAGGAATTTCACCCTGAGTGTAGCCTTGGATAATAAAATTAATTTCCTCCGTACTCAGTTCTTTTCCATCACGTTTTTTCTCAATCAAGTCTACCATTCTCATATGTCATTTCTCCTCACTGTGCGTATGATCGTTTACAGGGATACTGCTGTATCCAGTGCAACTTCCATCATTTCTTTAAAGGTCGTTTGCCGTTCTTCCGCGGTCGTTTCCTCACCCGTCAGCAAATGATCGCTTACCGTCAAAATCGTCAGCGCGTTGACGCCAAATTTGGCTGCCAGCGTATATAAAGCCGAAGTCTCCATTTCGACACCCAGCACGCCGTATTCCATCAGCTTTTGCACCACTGATTTGTCATCACGATAAAAGCTGTCCGAGCTGAATACGTTTCCGACATGCATGTTCAAGCCTTTGGCAACACCACGATCATAAGCGCCCTTCAAAAGAGGGAAGCTGGCAATCGGTGAGAAGTCGTAGCCGCCAAAGATATGACGGTTCATACCGGAATCCGTACACGAAGCCTGTGCCAAAATAACGTCACGAACATGCACATGCTCCTTCATCCCGCCGCATGTACCTACACGGAACAAGTTTTTTACACCGTACTCGCTGATCAGCTCATTGACATAAATACTGATCGAAGGCAGCCCCATTCCAGTTCCCTGTACAGACAAGCGTTTGCCTTGATATGTTCCCGTAAATCCGAGCATTCCGCGCACCTCGTTGTAGCAGGTCACGTCCTCCAGATACGTTTCAGCGATAAATTTCGCCCGTAACGGGTCTCCTGGCAGCAAAATCGTTTCTGCAATCTCTCCTGGCTTAGCTCCAATGTGTACACTCATTTTTCTATTCCTCCGTCCCATTTGTCCGTGCTTATATCGTTACTGAAGTTCTGCCAAAAAGCTCGTTCCGTGTTCTGGCAGTTTTACACCAAAGTTATCCGCTACCGTTGCTCCAATATCCGCAAACGTTTTACGAACTGCCAGCTCCTTGCCTCCAGCTGCAAAACGTGGGGAATACATCAACAATGGCACATATTCACGGGTATGATCCGTTCCCCGATACGTTGGGTCATTCCCATGGTCCGCAGTGATGATCAGCAGATCGTCATCCGCCATTTTGGCCAATACCTCCGGCAAACGTGCATCGTAATCGTCCAAGGCTTGACCATATCCCTGTGGATCACGGCGGTGACCGTATACAGCATCAAAGTCCACCAAATTCAAGAAGCTTAATCCGGTAAATTCCTCATCCAGCGTAGTGACCAGCTTATCCATGCCGTCCATATTGGATACGGTGCGTACCGCCTTCGTTACACCCTCACCGTCATAAATGTCGGAGATTTTACCCAAAGCGATCACATCCAGACCTGCATCCTTCAGCTCGTTCATCGTGGTGCGACCAAACGGCTTGAGCGCATAATCATGACGATTGGAGGTACGGGAGAATTTCCCTGGCTCGCCTACGAACGGACGTGCAATAATGCGGCCCAGCATGTACGGATCTTCCAGCGTGATTTTACGGCAGAACTCACAAATCTCATAGAGCTCCTTCAAAGGTACAACTTCCTCATGCGCCGCAATTTGCAGCACCGAATCCGCCGAGGTATAAATGATGAGCGCTCCTGTTTTCACATGTTCTTCGCCCAGCTCATCAATGATTTCCGTTCCGCTGGCAGGCTTGTTGCCAATCACTTTGCGGCCTGTATGCTCCTCAATGCGCTGAATCAGCTCATCCGGGAACCCATCTGGGAATACGCGGAACGGAACCGCAATATTCAAGCCCATGATCTCCCAATGCCCAGTCATCGTATCCTTGCCATTGGACGCTTCCTGCATTTTAGTGTAGTATGCGAGCGGCTTTTCGGCCGCTGGTATCCCTTCGATGGAACGAATGTTGGACAGACCAAGCTTACCCATATTCGGCATGTTCAGCCCCCCACGTTCGCGGGCGATATGACCGAGTGTATCTACATCGTAATCATCAAACTGGGCAGCATCCGGTGCTTCGCCGATGCCGACCGAGTCCAAAACGATCAAGTGAATCCGTTTAAATTTAGACATCATAAAAATCCTTTCCTGACTCGCTGTTTTTTCTTACAAAAACAACCCTGCAATCGTTGCCGACAGCACGCTAACCAGCGTCGCCCCGTACAACAGCTTCAGACCAAAGCGGGCCACCACATTCCCTTGCTTTTCATGCAGCCCCTTCACAGCCCCGGAAATGATCCCGATGGATGAGAAGTTCGCAAAGGATACGAGGAATACGGATACGATCCCGATTGTACGCTCAGACAAGCCCGTTTGCTTGGTCAGATCCAGCATGGCCACAAATTCGTTGGATACGAGCTTGGTAGCCATAATGCTGCCCGCCTGAACCGCTTCGTTCCACGGAATCCCCATAACAAAGGCGAACGGTGCAAACACATATCCCAGCAACGCCTGAAAACTGATTCCGAACAACCAGGAGAAAATGCCGTTAACCATGGCAATCAGCGCCACAAAACCAATCAGCATCGCTGCTACGGTAATGGCGACCTTGAAGCCGTCCATAATATACTCCCCGAGCATTTCGAAGAAGGACTGCTTCTCTTCCTCTTGAACCTCCAGCAAATCTTCTTCTTTTTCAATCTTGTACGGATTAATAATCGAAGCGATAATAAAGCCGCCGAACAGGTTCAACACCAATGCGGTAACCACATATTTGGGGTTCAGCATTTGCATGTAAGCCCCCACAATCGACATGGATACGGTAGACATCGCAGATGCACACAACGTATACAGTCGATGTTTCGGCAGTAAACCAATTTGCTTCTTAACGGAAATAAACACCTCGGATTGACCCAAGATAGCTGAAGCTACAGCGTTGTAGGATTCCAGTTTACCCATTCCGTTTACTTTGCTCAAGACAAGCCCGATATATTTAATAATAAAAGGCAGCACTTTTATATATTGTAAAATCCCGATCAATGCAGAAATGAACACGATCGGCAGCAGCACACCAATGAAGAACGGTGCCGCCCCTTCATTCGCAATTCCGCCGAATACAAAGTTAATCCCTTCGGTTGCATATCCCAACAGACTATTAAACCCTGCTGCAAAGCCTTTGACTAGAAATTCGCCAATACCTGTGTGGAGCAATACAAAGGCAAGCGCAGCCTGCAATACAACCATAACCGCCAGCGGACGATATCTGATTTTGCGCTTGTCGCTGCTGGCGATGTAAGTCAGTGCAAATACAACGAGCAGTCCCACTAAAGCGATGATATATTTCATTTTATTATCCTCCTCATTACATTAAGCGCTTACATTAGCTATAAAAAGAACGCGCCCCCGAAAGAGGCATTCTTTTTTTATTTCCCCAAATCCGCGGGACGAAAAGCACCCGGCAATAGTTTTTCCATCGTCCACTCTTCCGTGTTGCCATGAAGGTTTGTCAGATATATTTTGGTATCTGAATGAGCAAATTCGGAAATGACCTGACGACAGGCCCCGCATGGAGATACAGGCCCTTCCGTGTCTGCTACAACCGCAATCGCATCAATTTTACGACAGCCTTCGGATACCATTTTAAAAATCGCCGTCCGTTCTGCACAATTGCATAAGCCGTAGGAGGCATTCTCCACATTACATCCACGATAAATCGTGCCATTGCTACCGAGAACCGCAGCACCGACTTGAAAATTCGAATACGGAATATAGGCCTGTTTACGCGCCTCAAGCGCTTCATGAATCAATTGATCCTTCACCCGCGAATCCCTCCATGACTTTAAAATGAACTTAGTAGGAAGATGTAGACTGCTCGCCCTCGATGATTTTCACACCGGAGCTTGCACCGATCCGACTTGCGCCTGCTTCTACTAATTTTTGCACGTCTTCCAGACTACGTACGCCGCCAGAAGCTTTAACACCAATCTCAGGTCCTACCGTTTTGCGCATCAAGGCCACGTCTTCCGCAGTAGCTCCACCTGTAGAGAAGCCAGTCGAGGTTTTCACAAAATTCGCTCCCGCTTTGACGGACATCTCACATGCAAGTACCTTCTCTTCGTCAGTCAGCAAGCAGGTTTCGATGATGACTTTTACCAGTGTACCAGCAGCAGCTTCCACGACCGCACGAATATCCTGCTCCACGAGCTGCAGATCACGTGCCTTCAAGGCGCCAATGTTAATAACCATATCCACCTCAGTCGCACCGTTAGCAATAGCATCCTTCGTTTCAAATGCTTTTGTTGCCGACGTACTCGCTCCCAGCGGGAAACCGATAACTGTACAGATGGCTACGCCTGTGCCTGCGAGTTGTTCTGCTGAATAAGCTACCCACGCCGGATTCACACATACGGAAGCAAACTGATATTTCTTCGCCTCAGCGGTCAATTTCGTAATTTCATCCTTCGTTGCATCTGCACGCAACAATGTATGATCAATTAATGCTGCAATGTTCATGTTCTGAACGCTCCTTCAATTGATAAATAGTGTGAAGACAAATGTCCTTTATTTCTCTGTGATGAGACCATCATAGCATGGCTTTGAACATATGTAAAACACATTTTGAAATTATGTTCAAGCCTATGCATGGGACGGTCACCTACAGTTCACGTTACCCTATAGGCGCACGCCAAAACCGTATGTTTACGCCGAAGTGATGCCACATGCTTATTGTAAAAGAGCTTGTGCAGTAAACTGATCCGTCACCAGAATATTCGCATATTTGCCCCGCAATGATGCCCGGATAGCCTCCACTTTGCGCTGTCCGCCTGCTACCAGAATAGACTTCTCCTTCTTGCGTAATTCTGGCAGATCAATTCCAACGGTACGGCTGTTGATTTCGTTACTGCATATATTGCCCTCATCGTCAAAAAAGCGTGAGCAAATATCACCCTTGCCAATTTTTTGCAGTAGCTTCTGTTCCTCTTGGTTAAAATATCCCAGTCTGAACAACAGCGCATCCTCCTTGACCGTTCCCACCGTAAACACGGCAATGTTCGCTTGCTTGCCAAGTTCAATGATGCGCTGGATGTGCCGATCCTGCTCAACCATTTTCTTAACGGCATGACTATCAAAAATCACAGGAAGCGGCAAATACCGTGCAATCGTGTGAAAGGCTTCCGCGAACAAATTCACCGTCTCAACGGCATATGTGTTGACATGCGAATGGCTTACGCCTCCTTTGAGCTGAACCACCTCAACTCCCTTAACCTGCTTTTGCTGGAGATGGAGTGCCACTGCATGCATCGTCGTTCCCCACGTCACCCCAATAATATCCGCATCTTGCACTGTTTCATGCAAATAATCGGCTGCCTTTTTGCTAATATGCTTCTTAATCTCCTGATATTCATTGACTGGAGAGTAGCAAACCAGCACGGTATCCAGCCCGTATTTCTTTTTGACCTGCTCTCCAAGCGCATCCATATCCTCCATTGGATCAACAATACTGATCCGCACGTATCCCTGTTCCTTGGCAGCCTGAAGCAGCCGCGATACCGTAGGACGCGAAACCCCGAGTCTGACCGCGATATCCTGCTGGCTATAGTCGTTCAGATAGTATAACCTGGCTGCCTCGATACTTAATCGCTGCTTATCATGATCCATTCTACCTCAACCCGCTTATCTTAAAATGTAGTGCCATCACCTGAGTTGCCCTTTTGGAAGACTTAAACTGCTTGTTTGTGATATTCTGTGATTAACTGAAACAGTCTCACCGCATCCTCAACTTTATAGTTCCATGTGCCAAAACGCAATAGCTAACCCGTTTTACTGTCATTTCACAACCACCTGTAGAAGACTTATCTGAATATGTAAGGAGAATGGCTATGTCTGAATTTATTGTGTGCAGTCTGGCGGACAAAAAGTTCGCTTTAAACTTTCTGGAAGTAGAAGAAGTCATGAATGCCAAGAAAGGGACACCACTTCCCTTTTCCGAGGCATGGCATGAAGGAATGGTCACCATCCGTGACAGCGTATTTACGATCCTTAATTTACGAAAAAAGCTACTGCTTCCCGCTTCAAACGAGTCCTCCGAGGACAAAATGATTTTGCTTAGCCGGGCGAAGATTGCTCTAGTCGTTGATCAGGTGGAGGATACGGCTTCTGCCGAGGACAGTCAGCTACAGAGCAATGAGGAAGAGTGGCAACGCGAGCTGTTTCCTACCGTGCTGGAGCATCATGGTGTCCTCATTCCGGTGCTGGATATGGACGCTTTTCTCGCTTCCACCAAGACAAACTAAAAAAGCTTTAAAGCTTTCATGTAAAATACTCCCGAACCCTTGAGCCAGCTTGCACTCATCGTTCGGGAGTATTTTCAATTATTGGAGTCCCTGCCCTTCTTTCATGTGAACCAGCGTGTTCAGCTGCTCCAGCAGCGTATTCCCGCCGGTCAGCGAAATGGTGCCAATCTTCTCGCAGATTTTTTCCAGAAACTCCAGCTCTTTGAGACGATAGAGAGTGGCATTTTCGTCCATCAGCTTGGCCGTATTGAGCAAACTACGAGTAGAGGCCGTCTCTTCGCGGCGTGTGATGAGGTTGGCTTGCGCCTTCTTCTCTGCCAGCAGCACTGTATTCAGAATATCCTTGATGTCCCCTGGCAAAATAATA
This sequence comes from Paenibacillus sp. BJ-4, assembly GCF_020404765.1. Classification (GTDB taxonomy): domain Bacteria; phylum Bacillota; class Bacilli; order Paenibacillales; family Paenibacillaceae; genus Paenibacillus. The sequence goes on along the minus strand of NZ_JAIVEM010000165.1, from coordinate 51,091 downwards.
TCTTTCACCCCAGCAGACGTAAAGGTCACTCCATATTCGCCGCTCTGCTCATTCAGTCGAGTCAAGACATATTGAGCGATTTCCTGCTTCATTTTTAGCAAATCGTCCAATTTCATAGTGCCAACGTATTCACGTAGCAACAATTGAAGCATAATATACATTTGCTCCTCGAATGCCCGAATTTCCAGCGCCCGCAGCGGATCGAGAATACGGTACTGACAGACGAAATTGAGACGCAGCGTAATTTTATCTTCCGTCATGATTTCCTGTCCCATCAAATCCATCTGCTGCTGGCGCATATCTATCGTTTTGATCTCTGTGTTCATCGTCGACATCCAAAAGTAATACTTGCCCGGCTTCAGCTCGCCTTGCAGGACGTTATCATAATACAGGAAGCCCAGCTCATAGCTGGCTACCTGAAGTGCCTTCCAGAAGCCTTGTGTCTTGGACAAAAAGGCTTGCCCCAATGCCTTATCAATCGCCGGCTGGCGGGTATCTGCATGAACGAAGCGATGCTCCTTGAGCACGTTCCAAAATGCATATTTGCCTGCCGTCAGCAGCTCCACGAATTTATTGTCCTCATAATGCAGGACATATTCATGGTCCTCAACCTCTACGACATTCAATTGCTCCAACAATAGGGGATCTGTCAAAAACAGACGAATATCATGGCCGGGTACAAAAAACGGTTCACCTACATTCAAAATTTCTACCGCCTCCTGCTGAAATGTCTTCAACAGGTAAGTCCCTGGCAGCAACAGCTTGTAGTAGCTCCCTTTTTTGAACAGCAGCCCGCGTTCATCAGATTTAATCGTTATTTTCTTAAACATGGTATCACTCCTAGTATTTAATATCCTCAACTTAAAAGAGTGCTTTTTTCTACGTGTGGCGGCTCCGCGATCCATTTGATCTTCCGATCGCTGTTGCCCGCTTAAAATCAACACACTTTTAAAATGAGGATTTTTGATTTTTATTTGTTGTAGCAGGGTTAGTGACCCTTGCAGAGCATCCCTTCGGGGTGAACGGCGGGGCCAAGCTTGAGGAAAGAGAAAGTTGCCGCTGTTTCCGTGTTTCGAGGATGTAATTCATCAGCCCAACATCGACTGTGAATCCGTATCCCCGAAGCCTCGGGCCTTATCGGCGCTTGCTCTCTCCGGTATCCGCTGGCCGCATAGCCATCCCCTGGCATCTGTCATAGAGACCAGAAATGGGATGCTCTCATCCGGGTCTTTTCATTGTTTTTATTCGACCATTCGAATACTCTACCAGGAGTCGCGTGGAAGGCGATTGGGAATCGAACCCTAATGTTGGTGGATACACAAGATTTACAGGATACCTCACCCGATAAGGGCAGGCACTGCGGGACCCTTTGAAATCCTCGCCTCGGTAATATCTTCCTGCGTCAGCCTTCATCATTATTACGCACAACCTCATTCACGAACATGGCGAAAGTATTACGACCCTATACAAAAACAAAAAAGACACGGAAGAAGCTCATTTGGCTCACTCCGTGTCACTCTTTTTATAGCTACCTGTCACGTTCGTATCTTGGGCCTGATCCACTAGGATGTTTTTTCCAAAACTTTAATGTTTTTCTCAGCAAGCCCTAGTTATTAGCCTATAGTTCAACCTCATGTGCTTTATCCTGATTTCTAGGTCAATTCTTTCATTTCTATATTTCAACTAAAAAAGGCGAAAGTATCCAAAAAAAAGCAAAAAAAACAGGATGAAAAGCCCGAAAATCCTCTCAGAGCACCTGAACACCATTTTTCCGGGAAATTATATCCGTTCTTTCCTTTGGCTTCACCCCATAAAACATTCACCCTATGAGCTGTTCATCCCATTAACCATTCACCCTAATAAACGTTTAGTATATAAAAAAAGAATCTTCCAGGCTTCTAGCCCTTCAGATCCTCAGTCTTTTGAAGTATAAGTTTTAAGTCTTTAAGTCTTTAAGTCTTTGAGTCCTTTTGCCCTTCTATCATGCTCCACACCAATTCGGAAAAATGAGTTACTTTGTGGCGGTCAGCAGCGGAGCGGAGGGGTTGAATCTGGAGAAGCGTATGCGCTCGCCTTTGCCCCTGAATTTTAACCCTGTAAGGGTGTATTCAATCCAAAAAATTCAGGGGCAACAGCGATCGTAAGATCAAAACCTTCGCGGAGCCTCCCTCACCACAATTTCACTCACTTCTTCGGCTCAAAATACCCTTCTATTTTCAAGTCCACGCCAACCTGCGTTACACTCAAATCTTGTAGCCCAACCGCATCGCTCATCGCGGACACGCCTTCCCCTCCCAAAAATCCCGGGGCTGCGCGCCCTCCAACCAGCTTCGGCGCAATATACAGTACAAGCTTGTTTGCCAGTCCTTGCTGTACGAACGAAGCGTTCACCTCGGCACCGCCTTCCACGAACACCGAAGACACCTCCGCCGCACCCAAAATATCCAGCATTTGCGGCAGACTAACCCAATCGCTGTTTTCATCCTGTGTCGGATATACCTTTACACCCAGCTGTTCCAGCTGGCTTCGCTTGCCTTCATCATAAACACGTCCTGTAAATATCCAGGTCGGCGCTTCTCCATCTGTAATGACACGAGCTTCCAATGGAATACGAAGCGTGCTGTCCAGAATGATACGAATCGGATTCCTTCCTTCCGGCAGACGTGTCGTAAGCTGCGGATTATCGTGAATCACGGTCTGCACACCGACCAGGATGCCCACATGCTCATGACGAAGACGATGCACATCCTCCCGTGCCACCTCGGACGTAATCCACTTGCTTTCCGAGGTTCGGGTGGCAATTTTACCATCCAGCGTCACCGCCGATTTGATCGTAATAAAAGGACGCTTGCTTACAATATACTGGTTAAACACTTCATTCATACGAATGGATTCCTGCTCACATACTCCGACAATGACCTCGATGCCCGCATCTTTCAAAATCTGTACCCCTCTGCCTGAAACAAGCGGGTTCGGGTCCAGCGCAGCGATCACCACACGGCGAATACCAGCCTGCACAATCGCTTCTGCGCACGGGCCTGTCCGTCCGTGGTGGGAGCACGGCTCCAGCGTTACATAAATCGTTGCTCCCCGAGCATGTTCACCCGCCATACGCAAAGCATGAATCTCCGCATGCGGCTCGCCAGGCTTCAAATGAGCGCCGATCCCAACAATACGACCGTTGTTAACAATCACTGATCCAACGAGCGGATTCGGTTCTGTCTGCCCTTTGGCACTTCTGGCATTTTCCAACGCCAGGCGCATATATTTTTCGTGAATGGTCTGAGTGGTCATAGAACCTCCCTGAAATCGAAATCCCGCAAATGGCCGGACCGTTCCACTTTTGTATTCAAATACCGTTCGTTATATTGCGATACATCGCCCCACAGCGGCATACGACCCGCCACATTCATACCCGATTTCTTCAAGGCATCCAGCTTTTTAGGGTTATTTGTAATCAATGTTACCGGTTTTTGTCTCAGGTGACGCAGCACATTGATGGCATCCACATAATTGCGGGTATCATCTTCAAAGCCCAATTGATGATTGGCTTCGACAGTATCCATGCCTTCTTCCTGCAAAATATATGCCATTGCTTTGCTGAACAAACCGATCCCACGACCTTCATGATTGGCCAGATAGAACAATGCACCTGTTCCATGCTCCACAATCATCTTCATGGATTGGTGAAGCTGAAATCCGCAATCACAACGCTTGCTACCAAAAATATCTCCAGTATGGCAAATACTATGCATACGAACAAGTGCATTTTCCGACTGTTGAAGATCACCATATACCAGTACACTTGACTGTTGTCCCTCTGCCAAATTCAGTGTCGACAATCGCTTCACAATCGTGTCGGCGGTTGCGTTCAGCAAGTCCTGACGATCTGCCTCATCCCGTACAGGCAACCAGCAGTACCATTGGAAAACAACGGTTTCTCCTTCCAAATTAACTGGCAGCTTGATCGGCCCTACCAAAATCGTCGAAGATTGCTCTCCACGAATCGTTTGAATTTTATCGTTAAGTAGCGTAGCTACATCTTTTTGGTTCATCTCTTTGCACCATCCTTTATATAAGCTCTATCTATCCGGAAGCCTCGGTTATTCAAAGCCTAATCGCTGATTTATATGATTGGGGTTTCTGCTGGTAAAAAATGTTCATGAAACGTGGATTCCATCGTCAGTTGCCGTTCCTGAAGCTCGGTCACAGCCTGTCGCCGTCCGTCTTCGAACGCCTTCAAGCCCACTGCGGTGTATCCCCCCCTCCTGACGTAAACGAAGAAGCTCACTCGCCAGCACATCGGCATCCTTCAAGGCAGCGTTCAGGCCAAAAGCTCCGGTAGGTGTCATGGTATGCGCCGCATCTCCAATGAGGACCAGTCCGCCCAGCGTCCACGTGTCACTGCGGCTGCTGAAAATATCCAACGGCACGAAGTCCTTCCATGAAGGAATGTGATCATGCACGCTATGCTCTAGATCCGGGAAAGCCTCCGTAAACAGCTCTATAAACGGTTCAAAAGATTGCTTAAACAGACTTGAAAAGCTGCCTTCCTCCACATTCCAGCCAATTTGGATGTAGCCTTCAGCCTGCGAAAATAAAGACAGCTGCCGTCCGTTGACCAGCGCCAAACGTGTGACAGGCTCCCATCCGACAGGTGCTGTGATTTTCGCCCATAGCAGATCATAGCCGTGCCGAATGTTCGTTACAGGCATCTGTGCCAGCTTGCGCACCGTTGAATAACGACCGTCCGCCCCGACAATCACAGAGCTGTGAATCTTAATCTCACGGCCGCTCTGGTCACGAGCGGTCAGACCTGTGTAGCCCTGCTCGCTATCCCCTTGCAATCCAATTACTGTCGTGCCAGCCAGGTAACGAAAGGACTTATACATTGAAGCCTGTTTCAGCAGAGCCTCTAAAAAGCGAGGCTGTGGAATGTGAATCCCCACATTCCCGTCTGCTGAACCCGGCTTGACCGTTTTCATCTGCTGCTGATGCACCCAATATTCGATTCTCGTTGAGGGAAGAATGTAATCCTCATGAATTTGTTCGAGCAGCTTATGCTTTTGAATCACCTGCTGACCTTCATCATTCAAAATTTCACCGCGGAAAGCCTTTCCCGCCACGCTCTGCCGCTCAACCAATATTGTAGAAATACCCTGCTCCGCCAGCAAACAGGACAACAAAGTCCCTGCCGGTCCTCCGCCAACTACACACACTTCACATTCCAGCTTCATCTGACTTCCCCCTACACCCAAACCATGACCTCAACACTTAATCCGTACCTGTCCATTTAATTGCATCATTATAATATCAAAATAATATCAAATTTTAAGCATTTATATAGAAATGTCCATATCGAATCTAACAAGTTACTTTATGTAACAAAGTATATTTATATCATTCAATTTCGTCAAGTAATAAATTTATACAAAGTAAAATCATTTACTTTTGACAGTGGATCGTTAATAATAGGAGCATGAGGTGATCTTATGAACATTCCGCAAATGTGCCCACGGTTTGAAAAAGCTATGGAGTTACTGAGCAAGCGTTGGACGGTATTAATCGTGTTTCAACTAACTAACGGTCCGCAACGATTTGTCGCTATTGAAAATTCAATCCCCAATTTAAGTGGGAAGGTCCTTTCCGATCGCTTGAAGGAGCTTGAGGAAGAAGGAATCATACAACGTATGGTTTACCCTGAGAAGCCGGTTCGGATCGAATACTCCCTTACGGATAAAGGACGCGATTTAGCTCCATTGTTTGACCATATCGGTACTTGGGCTACCCGCTGGATTGAAGTTGTGCCAGCAATTGAACAGCAATGATCCGCCTAACATGCTAAAGAACGCCTTTGCCGGGTACAATTCGTACTCATCACGCAAGGCGTTCTATTTCTTTATAAGACATTTCACTTATGTATCTTTTTCATGATTTACAAGGTTACCATTGCAGTTCCCATCAACGCTTCCATCGCCGCCGCGTTGCATTTCCTCACGGATGGCTTGCACCCGTTTTTTCCCCCAGTCATACATCATCTCTACAATCGGTAAAATCGTCATTCCCAGCTCGGTCATCGAATACTCCACCTTTGGGGGCACCTCTGGATATACTTCCCGATGTACAATACCGTCCTCCATCAACTCGCGCAGCTGGTTGGTCAGCACTTTATGTGAAAGCTTCGGAAACAGCCTTTGCAGATCGCTAAAGCGGTGCGGCCCTTCCACACCCAAATGCCACAAAATAACAACCTTCCACTTTCCGCTTAACACCGACAGGGTCAATTCCTTTTCACAGTTATAGTCTCCGTTGACGATCTTCTCCCGTATTTCTTCTCTTAGCGTATCAGACATATATCGTTAACTCCTTTTAATTCATCATGTTCTTACAGCCTAAGCCTAACAGTAACCTGCAGGTAACCTCCGTACTTGAAAGTGCATTCTTCACAGCTTGACGAAGTCATCCTACAATAATAGATATCGTTTCACATTGAAGGAGGAATAAAGTATGAGTAAAAAAGCTCTTTTTATTATACCCCCAGAGCGCTTTAATGAGGATGAATTGTTTAAACCCAAGGAAGCGCTAGAGCAAGCAGGCGTTACGGTGACACTGGCTAGTACAAAAACAGGCGAAATTATCGGTGACTACAACGGTAAAGCGACCGCAGAACTTATGTTCACAGACGCAGTCCCTGCGGATTATGATGTGGTATCTGTAATCGGTGGATCAGGAACAAATGATCATCTGTGGAATAATGCAGATCTCCAAGCTCTGCTGAAACAAACCCATGAGCAAAAGATTCTATTGTCCGGTATCTGCGCAGGTTCTGTAGCCGTCGCTCAAACCGGACTGCTCTCCGGCAGAACGGCTGCGTGCTATCCGGTGGACGTTCAGAAAGATCAACTCCAATCGCATCAAGCCGAATATGTGGCTCAGCATGTCGTTGCGCATAGCGACATTATTACAGCCGATGGTCCAGATGGCGCTCAGGAGTTTGGCGAAGCCCTCGTTCGAGCCCTGCAATAAGTCGCGCTCGAAGTCCTATGCGGTTGCCCTAAGCAGGCAACACAAACAGCCGCTTCATGTCCTTTCTTTTGTATGGGACCTGATGCGGCTTCTTTGTGCCATTTTCATGCTGAAGTGACTAATTTAATGGTACGGTTCTGGATTGTCGTGCTAACTTAAAAGAATCGACGTTTTAGCATAGGAGGCTTATGCCGTGATTATGAAAGGCAAAATCCATTTACATCAGGTAACGTCCGAATCGTTACGACTGGGCGCCTTACTTTCATTAGTAGGGGGCTTTCTGGACACATATACCTTTGTTGGAAGAGACGGCGTATTCGCCAACGCACAGACAGGCAATATCGTACTGCTGGCTGTCAAAATCATTCAGGGGAACTGGATTCAGGCGTTAGCCTATATTCCTCCCCTGATCGCTTTTTCACTGGGCGTTTTTGTTGCCGAGGGAATCAAAAGAAAATCGACCCACCGTCTAACACCGGACTGGGCCCGCGCTATTCTTTTACTGGAAATTACAATTTTTTTCATCGTGGGACTGATTCCGCAAGGAGTTCCCAATACGGTAGTGGTGGTAATCGTCTCGTTCGTCGCTTCCGTCCAAATGACTTCCTTCCGCAAGCTCATTGATGTGCCGTACACCTCCACTGTCAGCACCGGAAACCTCCGATCAGCTACAGAGGCTGTGTATGTCGCCATAACGACCAAGGACACGAATGCTGCCATTCGAGCGATGCGTTATGGTGTCATCCTGGCAGCCTTTTTGGTTGGGGCTTTACTGGGGGGATTTCTGACTTTGACGATTGGGGATAAAGCCATTTGGGGCGCTGTTGCTGCACTCATTTTTTCATTTATTTTATTTACGGAAAAAGAGAAGTGGAAGCTGCCCCTGCGTCACTAAGCCTGTATTAGCTCTGAACAAACTGGTGCTGGGCCATTTCAAAAAAACTTAAAAGATCCTCGCGGGATGGGAATGCGGCCTGAGCTGATTGGTTGCTGCCGCCCCCCTTCCCTTGGAATGCGCCCAGATTCTCCTTAAAAAATGTCCCGCAGGCGACAGCCTGTGTGCCATTATGGGTCAGAATGATTTTGTTGTCTGCTGTTGTGGCTAATAAAACAAGCAAATCATGTTCATCTGTCAGCTTGACAGCCATTTGCTGTATTTCCTGAAACGATTTTTGTTCAAACATATGAGCAAGAACGTGCCCCTGAACCGTAGCGAGCAATTCTTTCGACTGATACGAAGCATTTTCCTTCTGCAGAAGCTCCATTTGCGCCTTGAGCTGCTTGTGCTCCTGCTCCCACTTTTCAAATCGGGTCAAAATGTCCTTTCGCCCGGTATTGAACTTCGCAGATAATACGTCCAGAATCCGAACACTCTCGTTAAAGTCCTGAAGTGCACGAGCGCCACATTTGAAATGGATTCTCGCCATGCCCTTCTGCTTCTCCCATTTCAGACATTTGATGATTCCAATCTCCCCCGTCTGAGCCACATGTGTGCCACCGCAAGCATTATATTCAATACCTTCAATCTCAACAATCCGAATATTCTCCGTCACTTTAGGCATTTTCACAAGCGGAATATCCTTCAATTGCTCATCGGTTACAAAGTAGCTTTTTATGCTGCGGTTACTGTAGATTTGCCGATTCACTTCCTGCTCGATTGCCGATAGCTGCGCAGATGTTACATTCGAACAATTGACGTCAATTGTGGCGTACTCTTGTCCCAAATGAAAACTTTCTGTACGCGCGCCCAACAGCTCCAGACAAACTGCTGACAACAAATGCTGTCCGCTATGCTGCTGCATATGGTCAAATCTGCGCTCCCAATCCAGTTGGCAGGCCCCTTCGCATCCTCCGGCAAATACTCTACCTGATGCCAGATTTCCCCTTCTTCCAGAAAAACATCCATCACCCGGATGTCCTGAATGGTTCCTGTATCGCACGGCTGTCCCCCTCCATGTGGATAAAAAGCCGTTTCCTCCAGCATGACAAAATACTTATCATCTCTTTCCATACTTCGGGTAATATGTGTGTCCCACTCCGTGAGGTTCGGGGCAGCGTAGTATAATTTTGTCGTCATTTAAAAGCTCCTCGCTTTAGGCATTAAATTTTAAAAAACGTCGCTTCACGATAAAACTGTCACCCAATTGGCTCGGAATCCAATGCACACGGTGATTTGAATGAATCTCCAGGCCCACACCAACATCCACTTTATTATCGAACACTAGATTGTAAATATCAATGGAGGGGATTACTTGACGACCTAACAATGGACTACCTCGTTTGGAGCCTTGGCAAAATTTAGCTTGTAATTCAATTTTGAATATATTAAGATTAGTCGGCTAACTAATTTAGGGACTGTCATAAACTGTTTAACGAAAGGAGCACCTATGGATTTCGATTTACGGGACTTACCTACGCGTGAGGCGCTGCAGGAATTTTCTATACGTATTCCCGAGATTGATGTAAGAGCTACAGAAGCTATGCTATTTTTTATGCGAGTATCTTCCAGTATCTTTAAAGTCAGTTTTGAGGGCTTTGAGAAATTCGGTATATCTCACGGAAAATTTTCAATTTTAATTCTCCTATACCGGAACATTCAGACTGGACTGTTGGCTACAGAGCTTGCAGAGAAAGTAGGAGTCAGCAAGCCTACAGTTACCGGTCTGCTTGATCGTATGGAACGAGATGGCCTTATTACTAGATCAAATCATCCCTCTGACCGTCGAATGAGCATTATTAAGCTGACCGATCAAGGAACAGAGTTGATGGTAAAGCTACTGCCTGTACATTTTACAAGCACCTCCAAGCTGATGAGCCACCTATCCACCGATGAAAAAGAGCTGCTGCTGGCATTATTGCAAAAAGTAGAAGCCGGCATCCCTCAAGCACAAGAGATATATAAAGCAGCAAAACCAGAATAAGTTTTAATTTCGCATTTTAGTTAGCTCGCTAACTTTTGAATTATTAAATAAAAGGAATAAATAAAATGTACATATCAGGTTATTTATTCACGTTTATGTTTATTACTCATTTCATAAATTTAAGGAGCGTATTTACCCATGAATCGCACACAAGTCACCAGTCTTATGATTCCTCTCATTTCTATTGCCTGTCTGATTGGCGGAGGCTTTCTGCTTCAGACCAACGGACAAGATCAAGTGAACGCTTCGCGATCCGTTAAAGGCACAACGCTAAATTCCGATAGCATTCATGTATCCTTTGAACAAGTAGGCGGCAAAATCCTCACCATCCCGGTAACTGAAGAAACTATGGTGAAAAAAGGGACTGTGCTGATGGCTTTGGACTCCAAAGATGTAGATTTGCAAATTGAGCAGCTGCAAACACAAATTGCCCAGTTCAATACGCAGATTAACCAACAACAACAATCCATCGACTTAGGTTATTCACGGGCTGCCACTCAGGAAAAGCAGGCACAGCTGGATATCGCGCAGGCTCAAGTCACTCAGAGTAAAAGTCAGGCGGCATTACAGCGAGCGCAAGCGGCTGAGCGTCAAGCCACTGCGGCAGAAAAACAGGTCAATGTTGGCGCTCGGGATGAAGATGTTCAGCAGCAACGAATTGCCGTAGCTTCTGCTACCAAAAGCTTTCAAACAGCTCAGACCAACTACAAGCGTAACAAAGCCCTATATGATGCAGGAAGTGTATCCAAAGCGGTGTTGGATGATACCGAATCCGCATTAACTTTAGCTACCAATCAGCTGAGCCAGCAAAAAGAGTCTCTTCAAAAGTTGCTGAATGGTGCAACTCCTGAAGAACGAATGCAAGCGAGTGAACAGACGATACAAGTATCCGTTTCAGTAAAGCAAGCCGAAGAGGAAATCCGTGGTGCCCAATTGTCCGTCGAACGTTCCAAAACCCAACTGGAAACCATTCAGCAGAGCCGTCAACAGTTAGCGGACCAGAAGCTGGCTATTGATCTTTTAAAGCAACAAAAAGACACACAAGAAGTTCAGCTTAAAACATTGCTGCTCAAAAAAGAACGCCTGGTGTTAAAAGCACCGCAGGACGGCAAGGTCACAGCAATCCATACAAAGGTCGGCGAAAATGTGGCACAAGGTGCACCCGTGCTGACACTGGAAACCAATGATTTATATTACGACCTCTATGTGAATGAAGAACAGGCGGGAAAATTCAAGGCCAATCAGGAAGTTAAAACTCACGTATCTGCTCTAAATAAGGACTTAAAGGGTACTGTGCGCTATGTAACAGCTGCACCACAATTTGCTAATGTAAAGATGTCCCGGGAAAAAGGTGAGGCGGATACCGCTACATTCCAAGTACGTGTGTATGTAACAAGAGAAGCATCCTTGCTACCAGGCATGACAGTTGAGGTGAATACGAATGAAATCTCTTCGTGACGAATGGTCGTACCTGGTTCATTCCAAGTATCCGATCATAGCTATTATTTTCCCGTTGATTGCAGTGCTGGGGTATTCACTGCTGCTTCCAAGCAGCCAAATTAACGATGCTAACGTAGTAGTAGTGGATCAAGATAACACAGCTTACAGCCGTGAACTGATTCAGAAAATAGATGCATCCCCGTATATGAATGTAGCAGAGATTGTTTCGTATACAGACAATCCTGAACAGTATTTTTATCACGAGAAGTATTTGGCTGTTATTTCCTTGCCACAGGGGTTGGAGGATAACCACAATCGCTCTCTTTCCAGCCGTGTGGGTCTGATTCTCGATAATACTAATGTTCAATCTATTACTTCGATCCGTACAGCCATGCAGGAAATCAGTGTTTCCGAGAATATGGAGCTATCCGTTCCAGCTATTTTGAAAACCGGAATGAACTCGGAACAGGCTCAGGGAGCCCTTAATGGCATCGCATTAGAAGTACGTTCCCTGTTTAATCCAACGAATGATTATCAGAATACGACGATACTTGCATTTACCTGTATGTTCTCTTTTATGATACTGAATATAAACAGTTTGCCTCTGATCGCCAGACTAAGGGTTTCCAAGAGGCTGGCTGCCGAGCTACAACATCCGTTCAATATACTGCTACGCATTCTTCCGTATACGCTGTTTTCGACGGCCGGTTTAATCTTCTCTCTCGGCATACTTAAAATGTTTGGAGGAGGCCGTTTCGAGGCTAATCCGATTGCCTTTATCATTCCGGTTGTCCTATATGTATTCGGTACCGTTTGTATGAATATTCTGGTTACATGGGGTGCTGCACATCCGGGGGTAGCCATCGGCAGAATGGTTATGATACTGATGCCTGCTTTTGTTCTCTCGGGGGCCGTGCTTTCAAGATCACTGTTTCCGCCTTTGGCGATCCGAATCGGTGATTTCTTCCCATTTGTATGGATGTACAAATTCCTGCGTACCATGGGGCTGCGTGGGGCGCCTTTGCAGGAGATGCTTCCCGAACTCGGTTCTCTATTACTATATGTCGGTGTACTCTCCATGCTGGTTATCGCCAGAGCGCTGTGGGAAAAACAGAAGCTGGCCAAGCTCACCACGGGTACTGCTCCTGAAATGGGGGCAACACATCCCGTTGTTCCAGCAAGCACACCTAGCGGCGGGTTATCTGTGCAAGGGGCACCGTCAGTACCTATGCATGAGCCTATAAAAGGATAGAGTCTCGTCTGTAAAATAAAAAAGGGTTAAGTGCCGTCTAACGAGCCTTAACCCTTTTTTCAATAATATGAAATTCTCATTGTTATCAGAATAAAATTCACTTATATGCCAGACCTAATTGATAAGCGTGCTCCAGTAAACCTTCAATGTATTCTTTCGATTCGGACAAAGTATCATAGAAGAACTCCACCTTGGACTCTCTTACTCTTGCGTAACCAGCAATGGCTTTATTCAAATATTGAGTAACCAAATCGTGATATTCATACTTGATCAGATGTTCTTTAGTCCCTCCCGCCAAGCACATCCACAAAACCTGCTTCGTCGTAAATTCCTGAAGTAAACCTTTGTTCCAGACTTTATCCAGGTACCCTTTTAGCATGGAAGGGACACTGTACCACCATAGTGGAAACACAAAGACCAGAGCATCCGCAGCTGCAATTCTGTCCATCTCTTTCCGCGTTTCAGGAGCATATTGTTTATGGGTCGTATTCCAATCCAGCTCATCTGCAGCGCTGTACACCGGATTGTATCCATCCCGATCCAAGTCCAAAATATCTACCTCGTGCTTATTCTCTTGCAATCCCTCTACAAAACGATTCATGACCGCAAGGGTAAGTGAATCTTCTCTAGGATGCGTGACGACCAATAGAACTTTCATGTATCCGTAACCTTCTTTCTCCTCATAATTGGTGAACCCTGTCTACAGATGCTATTATGGATGTTATACATTAAAGTGTGAAGTACGCACTTCAATGTACTGTAGGTACTTTAAGGTACCTTAGTGCCTTTTGTACTACAGATCGGAGAGGGGGAAAGTCTATGGAAGACAAAGCCAAAACCTATATGCTCGGGATCGAGGCAACTTTGGAGGTCATCAGTGGAAAGTGGAAAAGCATCATCCTACACCATTTAACCAGCGGCAGAAAACGTACATACGAACTTCGTCAACTCATTCCGAAAATCACCCAAAAAGTGCTCACCCAACAGCTTAGAGAGCTTGAAAAGGATGGAATCATCTACCGCATCATTTATAACCAGGTTCCCCCCAAAGTGGAATATGAGCTTAGTGAATATGGATGGGATTTTAAAGATCTGCTTGATCGTTTTTGCTTATGGGGAGAAGATCATTTGGATAGGATCTATGGAGATAAAACAAAGGTGCTGGAAGAGTATTCTGTGAAGGAAAAAAACGCCAAACAAGCACCACCTCTTTAAGGAGGCGTGCTTGTTTGAATGCTGTACTACATGCTCGTTGCTTGTACCTTTATAACGCCTGATTACCGTTAAATACTTCTTCAGTATAACTTTTATCCGTTCACCAATTGCAGAATCCAGTCTTTTATATCAACGATTCGTAATGATTTGGGACGTGTGTCCGTTCCGGAAATAATTAATGGGACAAGAGAATCCTTTTCATGCAGCGAACCATGAGCCCCTCCTCCGATGTGGGTAGGAGAACTTTCACCAACGAGTTCATATCCGGGCTTGACCGTCACGACAACGTATTTTCCTTCATGAGAATTCATGGCCCCGTACAGCCTCGCCAAAACGTCAGGATATATTCCATACTTGATCCGGTTGTTATTTATCTTCATATCGACAAGGCTTGCTTCCCCCGATAATGCCCATGATTGTCCATATTCATCGGTGAAGTTTCCACCGGGACGATAAGAGAAGCTGGCGACCTCTTTCCCCTTTGTAATACGTATATTATTGTTTTCGTCTTTCATTGCGATGATATCGAGCTTTTCCTCTTTTTGTAAATACTTCACTACGTCGGATAAGTTGACGTTATCATTAATCGCATACACATAAGCCATTCGTTCATTCGTAGAAAGGACAATTTGGTCTTCTATTCCTACAGATTGGTTTAACTGTGCTATGCGGTAATGGTTCAACAGCGGCTTTAGTTCTACTGTTGCTGCCTGTCGGTCATCATAAACTGCACTTTGCCCACTGTCTCCCAAGACGACCCATATAGCATTTTTTACAGCCTGCTCCCACGAACCATATGCGTTAAGCACACTTTGCAGTGCTTGATCCGCTTTTTCAATTCCTTTTAGCTGATTAGGGCCTTTTTTATGCACCAAGCTATCATTCTCTGGAAAGTAGGTGATGGTTACGCTGGGAAGTTTTTTTTGATTGATTAAAAAAGCGATATCTTTTGCAGAAAACTCGTTATTCATCCCGAATTTTTTCCACGGAGGAGTATTCCAGCTATTCTTCGGATCCAGTTGTGCAAAAGTTGCATAGGAAAACCATTGAGGTCCTGTGATTTTCAATTGTTCTGGTACACGGTTGCTGTTCGCTATGAAGCGAGGCACTTTTAGAACATGCTCGGTTCTTCCTCTATAAACAATAGCGTTAATTGAGGCAGATGCTTTTCCTTTGTCGGCCAGCTCTTCATGAATGGTTTTTGTTTTTTTGTTCAAATGAACTTGATTCAACTGATAGATAGCATCCAAAAACACTTGCATTTGATCTATCTTCAGAGCTTCTTTGGCACCATTTCCGTAGAAAATCATGCGTTTCTTATGGTCACTGTACCAAACAAGTCCGGGTACATGATGTTGATCTGCATACGTCCCTGTTAATAAAGTACTGTCAATGGTCACGGACATCGTGGGAAATGAACTCACAACCTGCGGGAAGTATTGTCCTTTTTTCATGAGATATTGCATTGCGGGTGCACGGCCTTCTTGAATTGCATTTTGCAAAGGCTTGCTCATTAAAGAATCAATCATGATAACTATGACAGGTTTGGCCCTATTATCCACTGGGATATTGGATTTGACACTTTGTTGATTGAGCTGTTGACTGGAGTCCGCCCTGCAACCGACAATCAGTAAACCTAAACCTAGCACTAGTACAATGGTCAATTTATTCTTTATTCCCATGTGTGTGCCTCCTTCTTTGAAAAACACAGTTCCCTTTGATTATTTATTTTTTCTTACATTAAAAAAATTATTCCTAATTGAATCATTGAGCAAAAAAGGTGATCCCATAAAAATCAAATTATAATTCCATGAATTTTTTTGATCTAATAGGCTCAAATTATCTATGTGACTCGACTAAATTAGAAAGATGGTGAATTCTCATTAACATTCCGTTCTCACCAAGACTTTATCATTGGTTTGTTCGTCCGAAATGGTTTACTAAAAAATATATCCATGATCATGTACATTCCCATTTTACTTTTGATGGCCAAACTGTACTGGATTTTGGCTGTGGTACTGGCGCAAATTGCTCGATGTTTAACCCGTTGTATTATGTTGGGATTGATCCTGATGCCAAACGAATTGATTATGCAAAGCGATTATATAACCACCATGCATTTCAGGTATTGAATAATAAGAGGTTTCCATTTGATAATGAGTCGTTCGATTACATACTTATTATCGCTGTATTGCACCATATTTCTTCAGAGGAAATATCAAGTTACATGAAAGAATTTCAAAGAATTTTAAAGCCGGAAGGAACCGTTATCGTTATGGAGCCCTGTCTATGCAAGAAAAAGCCGATATGTAACTGGTTTATGAAATGGTACGACAATGGGGAGTATATTCGTAATGAAGAAGAATATATTCGATTGTTTAGAGATCATGATTATGATTGCAGGGTCATAAAACGATTCCGAAAATGTTTTTTATACCATGAATTATTTTTCTCAGTAAAACCAAAATCACCAAAGGGAGGGGAGTATAACAATGACTACTACAAACATAAATGGATACTCAATGCACTACATTGATTCTGGAAAAGGAATCGCTATCGTCTTCATCCATCCCCCTGTACTCACGAGCTTAAATTTTACATACCAAATCCAAGGGCTATCGCCACACTTTCGAACTATTGCTTTTGACATCAGAGGTCACGGTAAAAGTCAGCCTTCCAAACAAACGGTTACTTACCCTCTAATCGCCCAGGATATCAAACAGTTGATGGACCAAATGAGCATTGATAAAGCTTTTTTGTGTGGATATTCTACCGGAGGCTCAATAGTGCTTGAGTTTCTTTTGACCTATCCGGATCGGGCATGGGGAGGCATCGTGATCAGTGGAATGTCGGAGGTAAATGAATGGCGATTAAGAAACAAAATTTTTATGGGTATGGCTCTCTCCAAAATCGGAGCAGTTGGTTCGATTGCGCTTTCTAATGCTTGGTCGCAAACAAAACAATTTTCTTTATTCCGTGAGTTATTTAACGATGCGAAACAGGGGAATTCCAGCAATGTCGAACAATATTACCGATACAGCCTGAAGTACAACTGTACCTCGCGGCTCAGGGAAATCCATCTTCCTGTCCTGCTCGTTTATGGGGAGGATGATAAACTCTTTCATCCTTATGCCAACATGTTATATCAACAATTGCCAAAGAGTGAGCTTGTTTTCATTAAAAAGGTCGATCACCGCCTTCCTACGAAGGCTGCGGGACCACTGAACGACCAGATCAAGCAGTTCGTAGACCGTTTCAGCCTTTAAGGTACACTCTTAGTACATGACCTCGCAAAAAATGGACAACTCATCAAAGGAAAAAAAATAATATTTTATACAGTGTAAATATACAAATTATGCTAACGTCATATATAGTTTAGATAGGATAGATATTTATTGTTCTGCTTCTAAATCTGAAGGGGTGTAAAAATGAAATGCTAACGCGTATTAAAAATCTTTTTGTTATCCCTAATTACCCGTTATTTATGGTCTGTATGTTATTGCAGGGTATGGCCATATCCATCAGTGCACCTTTTTTGGCTGTATATTTTACAAATACACTTGGCGTATCGGTTGGAACCTTTGGTGTTTTTACAGCTGTAACCTTGATATGTGGTATATGGATAAGCTCTCTGATTGCCAAGCGTTCTGATACTGGATTAGATCGCAAACAAATTTTGGTTATTTGTACGTTATTTAATGCGATAGCATTCGCAGGATATCTTGTAATTCAAAATTTTTATGTACTTTTTGTATATATGACTGTCTTCACAGCCATGGGGGCACCTGGAATGCCGCAGTTATTTGCCAGTGCACGTGAAGCGGTAGATCGCAGCAAATCAGCTGATCATGCCTTTGCCAATTCGACACTTCGTTCTATGTTTTCTCTTGGCTTTATCACGGGCCCACTCTTCGGGTCTTTTCTGATTGCACATACGGGATTTAAAGGTATTTTTGTAGGGACGACTTCTATTTTTATAATTATCGCTATACTTCTATTTTGTTTTATTAAGCAATCCCCTGCTCGACTCAAAAGTAAGGATCAGCTTTCACTTCACCACATTACATTACATAAAAATATTGAAATTCTGATCCCCTTCTCTGTCCTCACTTTGCTCTATGTGTCTCACTGGATGAATAATCTGAATATTTCTTTGTTTATCATTCACAATTTAAAAGGGGACACGAGTGACGTCGCTCTAGTATCTAGTATTTGCGCGCTATTAGAAATACCTTTGATGCTCATGCTGGGTGTACTTGCAGCTAAATACTCCAACCGTTTGCTTGTATCTTTAGGGGCTTTAACAGGAGTTGTCTATTATGTTCTCGTCCTTATGTCTACGGAAATGTGGCAGCTATTAATGGGACAGCTTCTTTTAGCCTTCTTTGTTGCAGTGATTTCGGCCATTGGCATCAGCTATATGCAGGATTTGTTGCCATCCCTTCCTGGATACGCCTCGACGCTATATTCCAATGCGACGACCATCGGAAGACTGGTGGGGAGCTTGATGGGCGGATTAACCGCTCAATGGATGGGGTATCGAAACTCCTATTGGGTATGCCTGGCCCTGATTCTCTGCTCCCTTGGTCTGCTGGCGCTTTCTAAAAAATTAGAGTTTGCAAAATCGGCCGCTCTCCAAGAAAGAAATCACAGTCTATAGCAACCATCACAAAAAAGCGGGATAAACGCTTGAAGCGCATACCCCGCTTATCTATTGAACATCACATTTGAAAGAAGCCGATTTATTTATCCGACTGCGGATTCCAATGATCTGTCGCACCCAGAACGGCTTTAACTGTGTATTGACTGGCTTCGTCGGCAGTAAGCTGTTTGGCCCAAGGTACACGCCCGCCACTCTCTGCACCTGGCCCGAAGTTGTCGAACTCTCCAAATCTTGCGGTCTGCCCATTGGATTCCTTGCCCCAATTGTTCCAGCCCCCCGGCTTGATATGGTCATCCATATATGTCTTCAAAAAAGTAACATGAGCGTAAGGGCGCCATGGCCGCCCAAGATCCACCTTGCCAGTCAAGCCATCTTCCATTGTCAGACGACATTGAATAAATACAAAATCCGGCTTGTTCTCTTCTGTTGAAGCTGCTGTCACATATCCGGCACGCAGGCTGTGTATGATCGAATTATCAAACACGGCAGGTGCATTGCCAAATATAAAATCTACACTGCCACTGATGTAGCTGTCCTTAAAATACTGTCTGCCACGGTTCACAAGCAACGTATCCTGTAGGCCGGTAATTTTGACATTGTGATACTTACCGCGATCACCTTCGGCATATAACGCTACAGCCTGCACCTGCCCAGTCCCTTCTGTATTGGCGATCATCACATTTTCCAGTATGAAATCAGGACTTTGCACACGCATTGTATAGCTGTTGCTAGTTCCTAATTCTTTTCCGTCCACCACGGTTCTGGCCGTATCATCAAAAGAAATGATCGTTTTATCCCGATCTTCTCCGATAATGCTCAGATTTTTTTTGCTGGAATTCACTTTTATTTTTTCACGCTACGTACCGTTTTTGAGATGGATAACAGTCCTTGTGTTGCTTGTTTTACTGCAAGGCTTGGATATCCTGAATCAGCATTTCAACATTTTCTTTCTTCGTAGCCCAACTGGTACAGAATCGAACAACACTATGTGTATCATCAGCCTTTTCCCAAAAGGAGTAAGTATATTTTTCTCTCAATGCCTTTAATATACGATCTGGTAAAATCGGAAACTGCTGATTGGTTGTAGAGTGGTATTGAAAAGAAAAGCCTTGCTCAGATAATCCGTTTTGAAGCAACATCGCCATATCTATAGCGTGTTTGGAATTTTCAAAGTATAAACCGTCTTCAAACAAAGTTTCAAACTGAATGCCCAACATTCTTCCCTTAGCCAGCAGCCCCCCTTTTTGCTTGATCATGTATCGGAAATCTTTTTTCAATGCATCATTTATAATGACTACCGCTTCTCCCATCAATGCTCCAATTTTTGTCCCGCCGATATAAAATACATCGCATAGCTTCGCTATATCTGCTAAAGATGCATCGTTGTCCACTGCAACTAAGCCATACCCTAAGCGAGCGCCGTCGATAAACAAGGGTAAGCCACATTCCCGGCAGACTTGACTTAACGCTTCCAGCTCAGATTTAGTATAGATCGTTCCATTCTCGGTAGGGTAAGAAATAAAAACCATACCGGGCTGTACGCTATACTCAGGAGCGGCATGACTCCAGTGAGCATCATACAGACCCTTTACCTGTTCGGCCCGGATTTTCCCATCATCACTTGGCAAAGTAAGTACTTTATGGCCAGTAGCTTCGATCGCTCCGGTCTCAAGTACGGCAATATGTCCAGAAACTGAAGCAATGACACCTTGATGCGGACGCAAAATAGAAGAGATAACCGTCGTATTGGTCTGTGTACCCCCAACTAAAAAGTGTACATCTGCATTTGGGGAGTCACATGCTTTTTTAATATAAGCTCTGGCTTTTTCACAGTGCTCATCCACACCATAGCCGCCAGTTTGTTCGTCATTCGTCTCCAATAGTCGCTGTAATATACGCTTGTGGGTACCTTCGGTATAGTCGCACTCAAATCGAATCATTTTGTATTCTCTCCAATTTCTCTAGTTTGTTCTGAATGAACACCATAGAAGCGTGTAACTCTTGAATCTCTTCCTCTGATAGACCTTGAACTAATTTTATGACTTGTTCGTCAGATCTTTCATCCAGTTGGTGATAGAACGCTTTTCCTTTAGGCGTCAAACGAATCAGATTTGTTCTATTATCCACTGTAGAATTTTCCTTAACAAGAAAGCCCTCTTTGCAAAGTTTAGCTATGATTCTACTCATATAACTGCGGTCAATTTTAAGAGAATCGACCAATGTATTGGCTATACATGGCTCGATCATACCGATCTCTATAATGACACGTGCTTCGATAAAGGAATACCCGCTATCCAGCACATGTCTATCTAATACACCCAGTATATTCGTATAAAATCGATTGAAACGTCTCATATCTGCGATGATCTCAGCATCTATATTGATTTATAACTCCCCCTATTTAGTGGACTTATGCAACAATTATATTAAGGATTTTTGTGGACTCTGTCAACGAAGACGCCAACATCATTCAAGTTATGTATCATATAAAAAGCACGCAGCAGGAAATCCTGTGCGTGCTCGATCGTTCTTTATTTTTCCTCCAACTCATCCGGTACATCGTATTTATTGATATGTGAGGTCATCGCTGCAACGGCCTGGCTGGCATCCGTCGTAGCCGGTACTTCTCTGACCACATCATCAGTCTGGTCACGAAAATTCAAACGGTCAGCCTCGACTTCTTTCTGTTGATTGGGTTTCATTTTCATTGTGCTCCTTTCTTATTCCAGTG
The DNA here is from genome assembly GCF_020404765.1 of Paenibacillus sp. BJ-4. Lineage (GTDB taxonomy): Bacteria > Bacillota > Bacilli > Paenibacillales > Paenibacillaceae > Paenibacillus. The sequence continues at coordinate 29,843 of NZ_JAIVEM010000165.1, read as the reverse complement.
TCTGATCCCGTTCTGTTAACGTGTACAAAGGTACTTCTCGTTCCTCTTCCGGATGGTTCAGCGCATAGATGCGTGCCGTCTCACGCTGCTCGTTCACATGCTGGATATAAATCGGCAACCCATCACACAGCACATTCGCCATTATGGGAGAGGACGCTATTTCTTGTGCTCTTTGGACATTCATTTGAAAGGCCTCCCTAGCTGATTAGGTTCGTCTTTACTATGCACAAGAAGAATATCTGTTATACACATTTCTTACCGACTTGCCCCTGTACAATAATTCTCTCAGATTAATTTGGGACACTTAAATACGTTTGCAGAAAGGATATCATTTGAAAAAATAAATATTATTGTTATTATAGATAGAGAGATTCAGTGAAAACTGCGATCTTCGAAGAAGCGAAAAGGAGTGATGATGAATGTTAAACATATTAATGGTTAACTTTCCGGCAGAAGGACATGTGAACCCTACGATTGGGATTACGCAAGCCTTTGCAGCACGGGGAGACCAGGTGCATTACATTACAACTGAGAAATACAAGGATAGACTCGAAGCAGTTGGTGCAACGGTTCATCTGCATCCCGATCTGGTGAGAACTGCTTCTATCAATGCCGCTTCTCCAGCTGGATTAAACGCATTTTTGAACATTCAAATTCAGACTTCGCTAGACATATTGGAAGTAACCCAGAAGTTGTCGGAAAGCATTAATTTTGATTTTGTGTTCTACGATAGATTCGGAGCAGGTGAATTAGTTAGGGATTATTTGAATATCCTCGGTATTGCTTCATCTCCATCTTTTCTTATTTCAAACAATCAGATGATTGTTAACCCCTTTCGTCCTGATGCTGAAGTACCGTTTCAGATTGATGAACAGACCACAACCTCTCTGCAGCACATGAAGGAAAGATTCGGTGTTGCGCCCAAGCATGTGTTTCAATTTATGAATAATTCAGGAGTTCTGAATGTGGTATATACCAGCCGATATTTCCAACCAAACGGTGACTTGTTTAGTGACGAGAATCTTTTTATCGGCCCCAGCTTTCCAGAACGCAAAGGGAAAAATTCATTTCCTCTCGATGCACTACAAGATAAAAAAGTTTTGTATATTTCGATGGGAACGGTTTTAGATCATACTGAGGACTTTTTTAACACCTGTATTGAAGCTTTTTCCGATTTTGAGGGTATTGTCGTGATTGCAGCCGGCGAGAAAGCTGACTTTTCAAAAATCAATCCATTCCCCGATCACTTTATCATCTCGCCCTATGTTCCTCAGCTTGAGGTATTACGTCATTCAGATGTGTTCATTACGCATGGTGGAATGAACAGCGTGAATGAAGGGATTCATTTCAATGTCCCCTTGGTCGTCCTGCCTCAAGACAAGGATCAGCCGATGGTCGCGCAGCGGTTAACGGAACTTCAAGCAGGCTATCGAATAACCAAAGACCAAATTAATGTGCAATCATTAAGAGATGCCGTACGTGAGGTGTTGTCCAACGGAGCCTATAAAGAGGGCGTACAAAAAATAAAAGAAAGCTTCCAGCAGTCCGGCGGTACAGCGGAAGCCCTCGCCAAAATTGATGCTTATCTTCAAAATGAGCTCGCGTAAATCGCGGGCTTTTTCTTGATCCTCTATGGAGCTATTCGAGTTCAACCTTGCCAAGCGATTTTTTGGCCGGGCCTTCAATGACTTCACCTTGATATGAATAGCGAGAGCCATGGCATGGGCAATCCCATGTTCTTTCCGCCTCATTCCACTCGACTTCACAGCCCATATGGGTGCAAGTTGTGTCCACTAGGTGCAATGCACCTTGCAGGTCACGGTAAGCGCCTGCCCTTTTGCCGTTCACCCGGATGACTGCCCCTTCGTCATGTTGCAGTTCTTCGGCTTTTTTGTGGCTCATTTCTAACTTCCCCGCAATCAGGTGTTTAGCCACATTTGCATTTTGAGCCACGAATGTTTTAACGTCGGGGTCCACATGAAATCTTGAAGGGGAGAATAGATCCTGGTACGGGCTTTTCTCTCCGGTAATCAGATTCGTATTTAATAAAGCCGCCGCCACACTTGTACTCATCCCCCATTTTCTATAACCCGTAGCTACGAAGATGTTAGAGATGTTGGATAGTTCCTGCCCGATATAGGGGAGCTTGTCTAGCGTATACAAGTCTTGGGCCGACCAGCGATAAGTGATTTCCTTTAATCCAAATGTTTTCTCTGCAAACTTTTCTAAAGCTTCATAGTACTGGAAGGTACAAATTCCTTGGCCCGTTTTGTGACCTTCCCCGCCGACGATCACCATCGGTTCTCCATTTACCAGTACCGAGCGGAGCGAACGTTTTGGGGTTTCCGCACTTAGGTACATACCACCCGGATAGATTCTGTCGGTCTTGACCGCTAGTGCATAAGAACGCTCGGCATGCAATCGTGCAAAATAAAGACCGCTCGGATCATTGAATGGAAAATGGGAGGAGGATACGACATGATTGCAGGTGATTTTATTCCCGTCGTTTGTTCTAATGATGGCAGGGTTTCCTTTTTCCACCCCTACAACGGTGGTTTGCTCATAAATTTCCCCGCCCTGACGGATGACTTGATTTGCTAAATGCTTTAAGAAAGGAACCGGATTGAACTGGGCCTGGTTTTTCATCATGATAGCTGCTTTCGTTGAAAACGGCAGAGGCGTTTGCTCGACATAACTTCCCGGAATGCCCAATTCTTCGTAGGCCTTATATTCGGCGGCGATTTTCTCCACATACGTATCTGCACATGTATAAACGTAGGCATCTTCTTCTGTAAATTGACAATCGATATTGTACTCCTCTACCGTTTGTTTAATGAATTGAAGAGCGTCGTGGTTGGCATCGTAATAGAGCCGGGTTTTCTCCTTACCAAAATGTGAAAGAAACTCGCTGTAGATCAAGTCATGCTGCGCGGTAATTTTGGCGGTAGTATGACCCGTTGTCCCATGAAGCATCCGCCCTGCGTCAACGACCGCAACTTTTAATCCTTTTTTAGACAGTAAATAAGCGGTGGTTATACCGGTGATTCCCGCACCTACAATGGCAACATCCACCTGAATATCCCCACTAAGCTTGGGAAAGCTGGGGATGTCAGTTGATGCTAACCAATAAGATTCCGGAAATTGCGGAAATATTGTATGAGATTCGTTTTTCATCATTTTTATAACTACCCCCTTGATTGCACTTTCTACCTATTATTATCATTATGGGCTTTTATATTCATGAAACGAATCTCTTAGTCAGGAAACACTCTGCTTTACAGATATTTACACTGATTAAATTCACCCAATAGGTGTTCCATCAGGTAGTATAATATCCGGTTTCAATAGAACTACATCCCCCTTCTCGGGTATTCCTCCAAGGACTAATACCTCTGATTTAAAGCCTGCTATACGTCGAGGAGGAAAGTTGACTATACCAATGATTTGTTCACCTATAATTTCTTCAGCCGTATACCTTTTTGTAATTTGAGCACTCGATGTTTTAATTCCGAGATCTTGTCCAAAATCAATCTCAAGTTTAATAGCAGGTACTTTTGCTTCTGCAAAAAACTCAGCTTTTATAATTGTTCCAACACGAATATCGAGTTGCAAAAAATCATCAATCGTTGCCATTTTAACATTCTCCCTCTCTTACTTTTTTTAAAAATTTCGCAAATAATCAGTTATATTTTTTATGTTTAACAAACGTATAGTCTAAAGATTTTGCCCAAAAATACATCCCCATACCGAATAAAGTCATCATTCCACCTGTGAATTGGGATATAGAGATTGTTTCACCTAAGAATAAGTAGGCGAGAATGATGGCGAGAACAGGTTCTCCAATAATACCCACCGAAACTGTAGTTGCACCTATTGATTTCAACAACAGATTAAAAATATATTGTCCAAAAATAGTTGGGATTACTGCAAGTAAAAAGAAATATGTCCAATCCGAAGAGTCATATTCTATCAAAGTGATATTATTTAACAAACTGTAGACTAACATGACGCTCCCACCAATAAAAAAGACAATAACACTGTATAAATTTGCGTTAATTTTACGACTTACTTTCTGTCCTGCCAACATATATGCTGAAACCAAAATTGTTCCTAATAAAGATAATCCATCTCCGATTAACGCTTCCCGCGAAACCCCGATGTCTCCCCAGGCTATAATGACTGAACCGAAAAGAGCAGCTATCAAACAAAGAATGGTTAATATATTCGTTCGTTCTCTGAACATAAAGTATGAACCAATCATTACAAATAAAGGTTGTAATGATAAGATGACCATGGAGCTCGCAACTGAGGTATATACTAAAGATTCCATCCAAAACAAGAAGTGTAACCCGAGAAATAGACCAGCTAAAAAAACGGTACTCCAATCTTTTTTGTTCATCTCTGAGGATCGGAGCCTTTTCCAGGGTACAAAAGGAAGCATAATGATTACTGATATATACAATCTGTACATCCCAGCCACAGCGGTTGGAGTATCTGAGGATTTTATCATGATGGATGAGATAGAAACAGACAGTATGCTGATGAACAGCAAAATATACGGATGAAACGGTAACGACGATTGATTTATTTTCACATGTACGCCTCCAAGATGTCTTATCCAATCGTCTGTGCACAGGATTGTAATGATAAGCCGAAAATCTGATATAATAATATCACCATTTTTATTTTATTTGTGTAACTATATCTTTAATTTATATAGAAATATCGTCATTAGAAAGGACCTCGCAAAAATGGAAAAACAATTGCACGAGACCATTTTATATCCCGATGTTTCATTTCCATACATCATGTACACCCATACTATTCATAGAAGTATCCCTGAAGGTAGAGGATTTAATGATTTACATTGGCACGAAGAACTACAAATCACTTTGGTTACTAAAGGAAAACTAGTTATACAAGTTAATGGGATTGATCATGAATTAGAAACCGGTCAGGCCATCTTAATTAATAAGGGTGTCCTTCACGTTACTACACACCTGACACATAACGGCCAATATGTCAGTTTTAATTTCCCTGAGAAGCTGCTAGCCTTTTATGCAGATAGCGCGATGGAAAAAAATTATGTACTACCTTATACAAACTCTTCCTTAGTGTCACTAGTAATAAAGGGAGATGTTGAATGGCAAAGTCAAGTACTAGAAATGCTTTGGGATATGCAAAAGAAATTTGATATGAAAAAAAACTGGGGGTGGGAATATGAGGTTTCCATCAAAACTGTTCAATTATGGTTAATTTTAATATCTAATATTTCGATTTCTGCCGAGGAAGCACCTAAATATATGAAACTGCAGCAGGAAAGACTACAACTGATGCTTAGCTTTATCCACCAAAATTACACAAACAATATAACATTGCAAGAAATTGCTGATGTAGCACATCTAAGTGTTTCAGAGTGTACTCGTAGTTTTAAGAGAACCATTCATATGACACCTTATGATTACTTGATTAAATACCGCATCAAGAAAAGCAGTGAATTATTAATCTCAACGCATTATACAGTAACTGAAATAGCCCACAGAGTGGGTTTTAATGATGCAAATCACTTCATTCAGTCATTTAAAAAACACCATAAAAAAACCCCTAGAGAATTCCGGAAATTGACCATTGATTAAAGAGTGAACGGATACATTTCCGACCGGTTCTATCCTTCAAATCAAGGGTGTCGCGCTCCTTTCATAATCCTGTGCTTCATTCTGCGAAACACCGCCGTATCGGACCAAAGCCGATGCGGCAATTTTGTACTGCTTCCATTAATCCGGACGGTTTGCAGGTATCCAACCGATCAGCAGCGCTCCACCCTCCGCATGGTTGCCTGCGTCAAGTTCACCTCCATGGCGCCTGATAATTGTTTGTGAAATGGTGAGCCCCAATCCGCTGCCGCCGGTTGAACGGTTCCTGGATGTTTCCCCCCGATATAAAGGTTCGAAAACCCGCTGCAGTTCTTCCGATGAGAAACCCGGCCCTGTATCACGTATCATAAACTTTACTTGGTCACTTTCTATATCACATTGAACAACAATTTCACCATAGGGGGGCGTATGCCTGACCGCATTATCCAAAAGGTTGCTGATGGCACGCTCCAATAAATGCATGTCACCGCGAATAAAGCAGCCGTCTGCAGCATGGTTCAAGATCGAGATGTGCTTTTGCCGAGCCGGCGGGCTCAGACTGTCCATCGATTTCTGGATGATAAGTTTAAAATCAACCGTTTTTTTGTTAAGTTCCTTTTCCAAATATTCTATCTTTGTAAATGTGAAAAGTTCCTCCACCAACCGGTCCAATTGTGCCGATTTTTCCTTGCAAACCGCCACATATTTGGCTATTTTCTCCGGAGATTGAGCAATTCCCTGCTCCAGCCCATCCAAGTAACCTCGCAAGGCGAACAACGGAGTCCGTAAATCATGCGCGACAGCAGCGATCACGAACCGGCGTTCTCCCTCCAATTCCGCTTGCTTCTGAAACGCTTGCTGAAGCCCCTTCACCATCACTTCGAATCCATCTCGCACTTCGCAAATTTCCGTGATTCTGGACCGGGGCATCTCCACATCCCATTTTCCAGCGGCGATTTGTCTGGCGGCGGAGCTCATCCTTTCGAGTGGCCTCAGAAGGAACCTGCGCATTTCAACACCGATAATAAAGAAAGCTAATGATAGCCCGGCAAATATCGAAATCATCTGAACCGTATTTGTTGACTTCGGCAGATAAATGACAACCCTCCCCAGTAATTGACCATCCTCGATGACGGAGAACCGTTCGGTTGACGACAAAGCGCTACGGCGCTCCGGATTAGAAAGGTAAATTTCCTGATCTGACGCAGATAGAATAGCCGCCTCCAACTTCGCTTGCTGCAACTCTTTACTCAATTCGTTTTGCCAATTCGCATCCCTCCATTTGTCCGAGCCTGTTTCGATCAGGTGCATAATTTCGGTTAAATGTCTTTGCATAAGCTCATCCTGCGGCTGATTATTTGGGAGCCTGAGCGTATTGGTTTCCATAAAGTGAGCTGTAAGAAAGAAGATCCACGGCACCAGCAGTATGAAGAAAAAGCACAGTAAAGTAAATGTACGAATGCGAAGTGTCCTCATGTTACCCTCCCTCGAAGCGGTAGCCTACTCCCCATACGTTGACGAGGAATTGCGGATGGTTCAGGTCGGATTCGATTTTTTCACGCAGCCGGCCGAGATGGACCCGAATCGTATGCCTATCGCCCACCCCATCCCAAAATCTTGCAAGCAGCTGTTCATATGTGAAAACATGTCTGGGGTGTTCGGCAAATAATTGCAGCAGCTGATATTCCTTCGGCGTGAGCACGACATTCTTGCCGTCCACGATCACTTCTCTAGTGGACAGATTCAGCTGGATACGACCAAAATCCAGGATCCTTTCACCTATTTGCTGCTGAGAAGCGGAACGCCGCATTACAGCTTTTACCCTGGCTACGATTTCGCCAGGCGAAGCAGTTTTGACGATATAATCATCACCGCCGAGCGTCAGCCCGCGAATCTTGTCCACATCATCGCTGCGTGCGCTCAAGAAAAGGATAGGAACATCACTCTCCGCCCGAATCCGGCGGCATAACTCAAACCCGTTTTGTCCCGGCATCATGATGTCAAGAATAATGCAATGAATGGAATTCTGCCCAAACATGGCCCACGCTTGAGCGGCATCCCAAGCGGTGATCACGTGAAAATTTTCGAACTCTAAAAAGTCCCTCAATAGCTCGGCGATACTTTGGTCATCGTCTACAACCAGTATTGTCGTTGCTTCGCTCATGAATATCCCACCTTCGGATTTCAGTTTATCATTTTTGCCGCAGTAAACTAACGGTACCACCTCTTTTGTGATGAATTGTTTATTGTTTTGTGACTATTTTACAGCTTCGTTTGAGATATTCGTTGGTTACAATACTTCTTGCGTACACGGACGGCCAATCCCGCGGGTAATGACTCGTCCTGCACGGAAACGGATAAAGGGGGATTTATGGATGTTAACGGTTCAAATCGTACTTTTTGACGGCTTCGACCTTCTGGATGCCATTGCGCCTTACGAGGTTTTTTGCGCCGCGGCGATGCATACTGACAACGCGCTAAGCGTGGAATTCGTCACCGCCGAAGGAGCGAGGTCTGTGACTAGCGGCATCAACGGGTTAAAAATTGAAGCAAGCAGCAGCCTGAATTCGGAACATGCGGGCATCATTCTCGTGCCTGGCGCGTCCGGTGACGTCGAAGAAGATGGCCCTGACTCCATCCCGGCTATTCTGGGTCGAGCCTTGAAAACAGAATTAACCGGTATGATTGAGCAGGCACTCGGGCAGAAAGACATCGTCGTCGCCACGGTATGCGGCGGCTCTTTGCTGCTGGCCATGGGAGGGCTCTTGGAAGGCAGACCGGCGGTAACGAATCATCTGGGCATGGATTTGCTTGGAGCAACCGGGGCCATTCCCGTCCCGGCACGTGTCGTGGACGACGGCAACCTGATTTCCGGCGGCGGCGTCACATCGGGACTTGATGTAGCGTTGTATCTGGTGGAACGTGAGCTTGGACCGCGTATCGCACATGCGGTAGAACAGTTATTCGAATTTGAACGGAGAGGGACGGTTTGGAGAGAAACAGGAATGGCGCTTAAGGGTCGCTTCGCATCACGAAACCCATGTGCTTAAATCTGAAATTCGAAGTTGCAGCCAACGGGGATGACATGACCGGAATCGCCAAAGCCGGTATACTGCCCGCATCCAAATTAACAGGAAAACGAGTTTCCTGACTGGAATTATGTATGGGTAATAAATATGGAGCCGCGGGGGTATTGGATGACATGAAAAAACGAAGAACACTATTCAGACTTTTGGCCTGTATCAGCATTCTATTTATTTTTTATGCGTTGATGAAAAATTATGTGATTGATCCCGGAGCGGCGGGATTTTTGAGCCGTAAAACCGGACTGAAGCGCGAGCTTAATCTCCCGGTCTGGTTGAACGTGATGTACATTCATGTTGCATTTGCATGTATTGCCATGGCGTCGGGGCTGCTCAACTTTTCTAATCGAATCTTTGAAAAAAGCCGCAGGTTCCATCGCATTAACGGCTACGTTTATGTCGTGTCCATACTTGTTGTCGTGCTGACTTCCGGCTACATGGCGCCTTACGCCACCGGAGGAAGGATCAGCAGTATAGGGTTCAATGTGATAAATATGATATGGCCGTTTATAACCATTATGGCGCTCGTACAAATCAAAAAGAAACGGATGGTCCGGCACCGGAACTGGATGATCCGCAGTTACGCCTTTTGTTTTACGAACATGATGATTCATCTCATCACTTCTCTTCTTCATCAGGGATTCGGTCTTGTGTACGCAGCCAGCTATACCATTGGCGTTTATGGCTCCATTGTGCTGCTGCTGGCCATTCCTGAAATCATCATCAGAACCATCGGTCAATCCGGAGAAAAAATCGCTTAAGTCGAACGGATTTTATTTCGCTTGCAAGAGTCGTTGAAGATGGTCCTTGCTTTGTGAGCGGAGGGAGCGACAACAACATTTCACCAAAAGATAATCTGCTGAAACTTTAAATTTATAATCCTTGGCTAAGTCCTAATATCTGATCATTAACATTTACATTACTTAATCCCCCGTGATAACAAACCACGGATGCAATGTCGAGGTCTAAATACTTTTTCAATGAGAGACGAGCTGCATTCATATCCGGTGTGGTCGGGACATGAATTCCCCCGAGAATCCCGTTTACACTGTACATCGAATCCCCAGCAATGAGAGTCTTGCTTTGCCTTAAATAAAGGCTGATATGACCGGGAGTATGCCCAGGAGTATGGATGATGAGAATCCTGCCGCAAAACGGCAGTTCCTGACCGTCAATCAAGGTATCGTCCACTCTGCCTTTCGGGGGATTCTCAAGGTGCCCGTCTTTTAAAAGCGGTATCTCCCCCTGAATATACGGCTTATCCAGTTCGTGTGCATAAACTTTAATATGATTACCACACTCCTGCAAAATCTCAGGAAGACTGCCTATATGATCCACATCCTGATGCGTCAAAATCACAACTTTTAGTTTGTCGAACGACACGCCTACCTTTTCCATGGCCACGCGTAAATCTTCAATTTGCCCTGGGAATCCTGTGTCTATTAAAACAGCCATTTCTCGATCCCACAAAAGAATGGGGTGAATCATATTCCCATGAAAATCTAGCTGAAGCATTTCTACTCCCTTTGAAATTTCCATAATATCAGGCCTCCGTAAAATGAAATTGCCACCCATGCGGCTCGCCGATCCCACAAATCACGAAAGGATCGCGTGACTTGTGGGATCGGCGAGTGCCTGTAATACTATAATAGGATCATGGGGTGAATCCAACTCTGTAGGGTTGCCTTTCTTTAATGTCTATGGATACGGTGCGAATGGACGTAATAGGAATAACAAGCGTCTGATATTGCGTAAGGTATTTAACGAACTGGTCGTCAACCTGATCCAATACCCCTTCGCATGCATTTGTCCCATCTATAAAATGAATAGTTACTTCCTTGCCTTGTAAGCTTGCTAACACGATATCACCTCGTATTTTCTTGAAGTTTCTTGCCGGATCATTAGATTTTGGCATACTCTACAAAGAAGTTATCACTTGATCAATAACACCATATTCCAGTGCCTCCTGAGCGGACATGTAAAAATCCCGATCCATATCTTTTTCGACTTTTTCCAAAGATTTCCCGGTCCGTTCAGCTGTGATACGGGTTGCCTTTTCACGAGTCCATAAAATTCGTTTTGCGCTGATCGCAATATCGCTGGCCTGCCCTTGTGCGCCGCCGTGCGGCTGATGGATCATAATCTCACTGTTCGGCAGCGCCGAACGTTTCCCTTTGGCCCCCGCCAGCAAAAGGATCGCGCCAAACGAAGCAGCAAATCCCGTACATATCGTGTGCACATCGGGTTTGATGTACTGCATCGTATCATAAATGGCAAATCCTGCGGAAGTAGAGCCGCCCGGGCTGTTGATGTACATGTAAATTCCTTTTTCCGGATCTTCCGCCGCCAGAAACAATAATTGAGCAATAATACTGTTAGCCAATTGATCGTCGATGGCTGCCCCTACAAACACAATACGATCCTTTAATAGTCTGGAATAGATATCGTACGATCTTTCACCTTGAGCAGTTTGCTCGACAACATAAGGAACATAAACACTCATTTTTTAACCCCCCACTTTCCTGTTTTCAGTTGATTTCTCCTTGTAAACGAACTAAGACCGTAAAAAGATACGGAGGCTTCAATGGAAAAACGATTTACGTAAATGGTGTAACTTTTACAACCACTTGTTCGTTTACATTGGAGGTAGCAAAGGACAGAATAAGACCGTGGAGGAGAAGGCCTAATCAAAATTGGGATGCGGAAGAATAATCAAACAAACGGAGAATGTACAGGCGGGACGCCAGATTCGTTTCACCAACGTTCAAGAAATAGTTGCAATGGAAACCATCTTGAAAGCCTATATTTATGAAGCCATTGAAGTTGAAAAAGCCGGTTTGGAAGTGAATTTTAAAAAGAATACAGAATTCATAAGTCTTAGACTGACGGTGCATCATGACGTACACCCGACAAGTATGACAGGATACCAAGAAGGCCAGTTTAATGGGAGCCCGTTTTTACTAGCGGAAATAGTGACAAACGATTCTCAGTCTAATAATGTAGTGTAGTCCTTAGATCAAAGTAATGACTGAGTAATGACTTCCATTAGATATGATATTGACTTTTAAATTCGAAAATCTCATCAACAGCTTGATGATACCCACCTGATTTTCGAAAGGATTCCCCAATATTTGCAGCAGCTTCCTTGAAAGAGGAGAGGCCTAACACATGATCTACAGCTTCACGTAGTTGATTTGCAGTCAAGCTTTGCATTTGTAATTTAATGCCTGCTCCGATATTGGCGACCTGCCCCGCAATGATCGGCTGATCCGCGCTTTGTGGGATTACAATTAGCGGAACCCCGTAATAGAGACCTTCATTGGTACTGTTCATTCCACCATGTGTAATAAATAATTTAGTGTATTGCAGTACATCGGTTTGTGGAACATAATTTTTCACGATGAAGTTTTTGGGAATTTCTCCTAAAGCAGAAATTTGGGTTTTATTCCCGATAGACATAACAATAGTATGATCAGTGTTCCCAAATGCCTCAAAACAAAGCTTATAGAAATCAATTGCTTGGTTAAAGACGGTACCCAGTGAAATGTAAATTGGGTTTTTCCCCTTGATTGCAGTAAAGTCGAAGTTTTCTTGAGTTAATCGTGAAGAAATGGATGGACCTACAAATTTATAAGTTGGGTCGAATGCTTCACCATGAGGTTGAAACTCCCTTGTTGTATAAACAATTGTAAGGGGTGCAGGATTACAAAACACTTCGTAAGGAGAATGGATCTCCACACCATATTTTTCCTTCACCATTACCGTTAGGCTTTGAAATTTATCGTTTATAGGTTTAACTATTTCTGCAGGGACTTTTATAGAAAATTGTTCCAACATTTTATCGAATGAACCTTTTGTCTGCGCAAAAGAAGTACAAGAGTTGATTGCAGGAAGCTTAAGAATTTGAGCAAGTAAACGTCCACAACCAAACATGGAATCATGGATGATGTAATCAAAATGCTCTCCTTTGATCTGTTCAAGAACGCTTGGTATGACTATATCTGCCGTAAGTAAAAGACCGTTGATTCTTTCGAGTAAATAATCTCTTCCACCTGAGATAAAGGCTTTTATAAATTTTTGATCATCAAATGTTCGTACTGACACTCCTGTCTTCTCAATACGCTCCCGAAAAGCTTCTATAGAAAAGTACACTACCTCTTCTCCACGCGAAATAAGCTCTTGCACAACTCCAATGGTTGGATTGATATGTCCCTCTGATCCACCATTAATAAATAAAACACGCGCCATTTCTGCCACTCCTTAGGTATACTGTTCTCTAAAATGTGTAAATAGTAAGGGACACTGTCCCATACCATCGCTCGAATCAAATAATGGAATCAAGTTTATCATAATACAATACTTAAAATTCCCAAAACTTTAAGATGTGTGACTACAGCCATGGGGAAAACAAGTTCAAGCGTCTGCAGGATATAGCCACCATCACCCTCCCTCCATACATGCTTTGGCAATACAGAACAGTTTGCATGGCTGCTGAAGCCGGAAGCTTCAAAGCAGAACCTATAAATCCTTGCGAGCGAAGCGGAACAGCCCGAGCCCAAAGAGCACAGCCGTGTAAAATGCCGCGTACACCAAAAAGGCTGTTGAAGGAATCTCACCGATACCAAACGGTCCACTCGTGCTTACCGGGATGAGTCCATTAATATCCTCGAAGCTGAACAGCACTGCCTGCATTTTACGCTGTAGCCCATCGGCAGGCATGATCAGGGACAGGACACCCGTTATATTGTTCAGGGTCTGCATAGGACCTGGCTCCAGACCCACAGAGCCAATGATTTTGCCAACCATGCCACCGAGCCAACCAGCCCCATAAAGCATCGTCATGACGACACCGTTCGCAACCGAGGACAAGTATCCGGACCCGAACATGGACACGGTCACAAGCAAGGGAACGACTGAAGCAAAGAGCAAAAAAGCTTGTACCAGTACTACCGGATCACGCGGGATCGAAGCATGGACATCGGTGATCCACAAAATCAGGCTGTACAATATCAAGGCATAGATTACACCAAGCGAAACATAGCCGAGCCAGCGGCCCGTATACCATTTCCACCTCGGAATCGGCCGCGGCAGCATCGCCTGCATGACCCCCTGCTCCGCCTCGCCCGCAATCGCGGAAAATGAGCTGAAAATCGCTAAAAAGGCAAGTACAAAACTTGCGAATAAAAAACCGAGCATCAAAATAAACAGCCCGAGCGTAAATTCCTGGATCATATTTCCATTATCCGTACCGCCTGTGATCACCCTGGAGGCAGAATCTTCTCCGATGGCGCCGGCAATAAACCAAAAACCCAGCAGGAATACAACGGTTAATAAAAGTGTCAGCAGGAGGACCCGTTTGCGCAGCAGCTCCTTCCAGGTCATGGTCCAAATAATCCTCATTCCTGTTCCCCCCTATGATTTAGCCCTGCAACAGCCTCCATGAACCACTCTTCAAGCCGTTCTTGAACTTTGGTGACTTCATATAACGTCATCCCCTGTCCGATCAGCAGCATATTGATCCAGCCTGCCTGTTCTTCGCTCTCCAGCTCCGCTTCAAGCCAGACGGTATCATCTGCGCCCCTCTCTCCTGTAAATCCGCCTTCGGCTTTTCCATCTGTTATTACCCAAAAGCTGAGCCCTGTCGTATCCATAAGCCAAGACAGCAAAAAAGGCGAAAATCCGCCGACTTTAAAACGCCAGCAGACTCGCTTCTGAAGCACTTCGGCTACCCGCCCATGGCGGAGAACCTGTCCGTTATTCAAGAGTGCCATTCTGTCACATAATACTTCCACATCCTCAAGCAGATGGGAGTTTAAGAAAATCGTTTTCCCCTGTTGCTTCAGTTCCTCAAGTATACTCCGCACATGCATTCGTCCAACCGGATCCATGGCGGAAGAAGGCTCATCAAGAAAAATCACGGCCGGATCATTCACCAGCGCGCAAGCCAGTCCAAGCCGCTGCTGCATGCCTTTGGAATAATGCTTAACACGGTCCTTCCCCCGCTGACCCACACCTACCATGTGCAATAGCTCAGGAGCTCTCTTGTTAATCACCTGCTTGTCCAAACCGCATAATCGCCCATGCAACCGGACGACCTCATCACCGGTAAGCCATTCCTGATACCGGTACAGCTCGGGGAGATACCCGATTTGCCGTTTCGCTTCGAGCGTACCGATGGGTGCACCCATCAGGGTCGCTTCTCCGGCCGTCGGATGGATAAGTCCGACCAGCATTTTCACAAACGTGCTTTTCCCGGCTCCATTGGGGCCGAGGAAGCCAATGGCTTCCCCTTTCCCTACGGTGATGGTCACGTTGCGGCAGCCGCGCCCGTTGCTGTATTCCTTGGTTAATTCTTTAGCGTCGATTGCCGGCTTACTCATGCCTCAACCAGCTCCTTAAGCTTGTTCATGAAATCAGCCTCCGACTCATAGGCGCTCCCGCCTTCAAAGGAGAAGAACTGTCCGTCTTTGATCCAGATAGCGGTACGATTCGTCATTGAACTGTACTTCACCTTTGTAACCAAAATCTTGGTTCCTCCAACGGTAATCTTAGAAGTTTCAGCACCTTCATTAACCACATACGGCATAGGAATGGAACCCGCCAGAATGCTGCTGCGCTTTACCTGTTCTTTCAGATTGGAAGGCAGAATCGGGAGCTGAAGAACGGCATCCACCGCTTCCCCTGTATCAACGGACGGATCAACCGTAATTTCAGGAGCCTGCATCTGTGTCAGAGTTGCCCAATGGTCCTGATCGGTACCCAAATCGTAATTTACGCTTTCATGAGTACTAAATGCTATTTCTTTGCCGTCCATCGACTCCGGCAGCAGCTTCGTTGCCCCTACACGCTGCATAGCTTTATTGAGCTCGTCCACATTCAGCTTCATTGTAATTTTTTGCGAAGGAGTAACGTACACACTTTCCTTCGTTCCGGCCACATTTACTGGAAGAAGCTGATATCCGAGCTTGGAGACGGCCTGCTCACGCGTAAATTCCCCCTGTACGTTTCCGCTTTCCGATGTAAACTGGCCAAAGGTGTTTTCCATGTCGGCCGATTTTCCTGGGGCCAGCTGATTAAACATATTTTCGAGCGTGCTTTCGTCAACTGTAGCGATATCCTGTACCCGGAATTGATTTAAAATCGCCGCCAGCGCGTTATTTCCCACAGGGGTTGCAAGTACGGCGCCGAAGATAACGGCTGCCGCTGCCGCTGCGGCCCACTTCCGTCCTTTGCCTGCCTGCCGTCGGAAAGAAGCAACCGGAGCCGGAGCCTTAACTTTCAAACTGGATGCCGAATCCTGAATTGCGGCTGAGTCCGCTGACGGCGTAAGGGTATCATCAGGCTTCAGACCGTCCTCTTTGTTAATTACGCCCCAGGTCTCCCATTTGGCGTTTACCGGCTCCGTGGCCAGTTTCTGTTGCAGCCTCTCCCAGGCTTCGTGTGTACTTTTTTCCGCTTCTGAATGCTGCGGTTTGGTAGTCATATCGTTTCAACCCTTTCCGAATGTTAGGTTAGTCCTGCCGTGCCATAGCCTTGCTGGCTGTGACCTGCAGCTTGCGTGTCGCTCTTTGCAGCAGACTGCCGATTAGCGGCGGCCTGACATTAAGCTCTTCCGCGATCTCCGCATAGCTGTAGCCGGAGTAGCGCAGAAGCAGCGCCTGGCGGTCTCGTTCGGGCAGCCTGTCCAGCCAAGCCTGAACCTCTTCATGATCCAACTGACGCATTAGCGCCTCTTCGCCGGATTCAGGAGCGGCTTCCCCTTCATACATCATCTCCTGCTTGTTCTGCAGCTTTCTCTCTCTTGCTTTCTTCTCTAAATAATCGTATCCGATTCTTGTCAGTACCCGGTGCAGCCATGCTCCCAGGGTTGCCGGGTTATCCGGCGGATTCCTGTACAACCTCAGAAATACTTCCTGCGACAGATCGTCGGCTGCGGCTTCATCACGTACCAGCGCGGCCAGTTTTCTACGTACAGTTGGATAATGCTCATAAAATATGTTGCGGAATGCTGAGGATTCCGGAATACTCATTTTATAATTGCCTCCTTTTAAGCTGCAGCTATTAGGAAGACGAACCTTCTTCCTTTTTTGTATCATGTTCGGGAGATTTTCTTCGAATTTTTTATTATAAGACAGATTGTAATATGAAGTGCGACAGCTAAAAAAGCAAAAACCCATGTATGGGTTTGTGTAAAATGGAAGTTACCACACTGGATCGGCTACACCTAATTGGACAGAAAAATTAAGGGCTAGTAGAATGAAAACTTCATAATCAGGAGCGGGTCTACTATGCCAAAACAATGGCGTACTTTTGTGTTCTGGCGGAAAATATGAATAAAAGGAATGCTGGTCCATTCTGTTTCTTTATGAAAACTCAATTATTAATAATTAACGATCAACAATTTATTAAACCGGTAAAAAAAGCTTTCCATAGCCACCCTTTCGGGTGATTATAAAAAGCTAATCTGCTTTGAATCGTCTATAGCATTCGCTTAAAATTTTCCAGGAAACTGTTTGACAATGCCTTTTGTCAAGATGTCCGCTAAATGAATCATATGTATCTCGTTTTTGTCGGTTGCTGCAATATCCGCTTTCCAATCTCCTTTGATACAGTCAAGGACTACTTCCTTAATCAACTGAAGGTGCGTATACAGCATATCTTGCAGCGCTTTAAACTGCCAGTTCGAATTCGCTGCGCTTAAAAATTTGGCGATATCGTCGGCGTTTCTATGCCAAACCGCCTCTAACTTTTTCACATCCGCCTGATTTCCCGCTTTGGCAGCCACTACAATTTTCCCTGCGATCAGAATATGCTCTCTCAGAAGATCAGCCAGCTTATTTCCGGCAACTTGCCCATAATAAGGCTTGATCACATTGTCTATGTCCTGCTGATTCCGTAAAAGCCGGTCCAATACGTCCTTCTGATCTTGACGATTAGACAAGGCGCTGACAATATAGCTTCTCGTCCATATCGTATGGTCGATCCATACCTTCTGTATATCGCCTTTCAGCTGTACCATTTTGGGACTTAGGCAAGCAGTATCCTTCTCCTCGCCTACCTTCGCTTGCACTGATACTGCCGGCGTCACGCTAAAAACGAGCGCCAAGGTTAACAGCAACGCCTTCAACCAATTTTTTTCACATTCATCTGCTCCTCTGTACGTTTGGAATAAAATACCGTCTTAATATGGTTGAAATATCCGATTTTATACAGAGGATTATTTATGGAGTTCCGCCATTCTGCGAAGCCATGCATAGAGCACATTTTCTCAGTCTAATACTTTATTTTCAAGTCTGCCACTGTCCTTTCGGTACAAGTTAGAGCAGTTTTTATTTTTTTCGTAGACATCAAATCTAATGCCTACTGAGTTAGTACTTCCTTTGGATGAACTTTTTAAAAAAATAAGGGCTATCTCCCATTGGAAGTAGCTCCTTTGCTGTATCGATTTAATTACTGGAAAAGATAAAATCCCTTCAATACATCACGCATTTCTTGCTTGATGTGGATATCCGGCCGTTTTTCTTTGGCCAAGGCTTCTGCTTCTTCCAATGTGGTGGCCAAACCTAACTCAAGTAATACTCCAGTTGCTACTGTTCCTGTTCGATTGCGCCCACCGGCGCAATGGAAATACACCGTCTTCCCACTGTTTACCGCTTCTTTAACAGCCTGAATAGCAGCTTGCACAGAAGTCTCCTGCCCAGTCTCATGTTCCATAATCGGATAATGGTGACGCGTTACCTTTGCCGGAAATCCTTCTGCCTCTGTGCCGTTATCTCGCAGATCAAAAACATCTGTGATCTCTTGCTCTCGAAGAGCTTGGAACAATGCACTCTCTCCGCCAATATATACTTTGTTCTCAACAAGCGTGTGATAATTCGCCATAATCATCCTCCCTCTATCGAGTTCATAGCAGTAACTGCTATTCTCCGGTTGCTGCAAATTGTTTAATGCGTTCACCCACCTGGTCACGAACCTGCTGGAAGACGCCCCATTTCTCTTCTTCCGATCCTTCAGCTTTGGCCGGATCATCAAATCCCCAATGTTCACGACGAACTTGTGAAGGTGTAATGGGACATTTATCTGCAGCATCCCCGCACAACGTCACAACCAAATCGGCATTGTTCAGCAAGACAGGATCAATAATATCCGAAGTTTGACCAGAAATATCGATACCTACTTCACTCATCGCTTGCACCGCTTTAGGGTTAAGGCCGTGCGCTTCAATACCTGCACTATATACGTTCCAATTGCTTCCTAGATATTTTTTAGCCCATCCTTCTGCCATTTGACTCCGACAAGAATTACCGGTACACAAAAAGTAAATTGTCTTTTTCTCCATGAGAAACGTCTCCTTTAATGTTCAATTATGAAATGACTAACCACAGATATAAGCCCAATAGGGTAATGAAAAGTGTAGGAATTGTTAAAACAATGCCTGTCTTAAAATAAGTTCCCCAAGAAATTTTCACACCTTTAGAGCTAAGCACATGGAGCCACAACAATGTGGCCAATGAACCAATCGGGGTTATTTTCGGTCCCAAATCCGATCCAATCACATTAGCATAAATCAGCGCCTCTTTGACCATACCGGTTGCATGAGTGGCATTAATGGCAAGCGCATCAATCATGACCGTAGGCATGTTATTCATCAACGACGAGATAACCGCCGCGATAAAACCCATCCCCATAGTAGCTACAAACATACCTTGATCGGCAGCCGCTTGAATCACATGAGCCAGCAGATCCGTCAAACCGGCATTACGCAGACCATATACCACTACATACATGCCGATAGAGAAAAATACGATAGCCCATGGAGCACCCGTGATGACTTCTTTCAACGGTACCGCAGGACTTTTTCTAGCCAGCAGCAAGAAAAAGACGGCAATGATACCGGCTACGACCGAGACAGGAATACTAAAAAACTCGCTTGCAAAGTAGCCAAGCAACAGCACCGCGAGAACGATCCAGGACATGCGGAACATTTTTGGATCTTTAATCGCTTCTGCAGGTGCTATTAATTGTGCGGCATCAAACGTTTTGGGAATCCTTTTGCGGAAAAAGAGATACAGTACCACGATACTAGCCGCTAAGGAAAATAAATTAGGGACGATCATACGACTCGCATATTCCATAAAGGTGATGCCAAAAAAATCGGCTGATACAATATTCACCAGGTTGCTTACCACAAGCGGAAGTGACGTCGTGTCCGCAATAAATCCACTCGCTATGATGAAAGGGAATACCATTTTCTCATCCAATTTCAGTGCCCGAACCATCGCAAGTACAATAGGTGTCAGAATTAAGGCCGCACCATCATTCGCAAAAAAGGCAGAGACAACGGCGCCAAGAATAGTCACATACACAAACATCCGGGTTCCGCTTCCCCGCGCAGCTCGTGCCATGTGAAGCGCCGCCCATTCGAAGAAGCCGATTTTATCGAGCACCAACGAAATCAGGATGATGGATACAAAAGCCAAAGTCGCATTCCAGACAATCCGAGTAACTTCCCAAACATCATGCAAATCGACGACACCCACCAGTAGAGCAAGTATGGCTCCTCCGCAGGCTGACCAGCCAATAGACAGGTTTTTAGGCTGCCAGATCACCAACACTAAAGTGATTAAAAATATAATGCATGCCAACAAAACCAATGTTCAAAACCTCCATTACCTTATAAACATATACTTATATAAAAAAAACATTTGTCCCCGCTAGGAGATAAACTGAATAACTTAGGAGGAACAAGCGGGGGAATCCGGCCCACAAGATGCTATAGGTCCCTCTTTATTCAGCCATTTTAAAATATGCTTTAAATCCGGCATACATTCTAGCACAGCTTGAATATGAGGCTTGTCATCTACGTTTAAGGAATAGTATACCCACTGACTTCGTCTTTCTTTTTTTACGATCCCTTGCGAATTCAATTTCCTCAAATGTTGGCTAATGGCAGGCTGCGACATATCGAAGATATCCACGAATTCGCAAACACACCATTCTCTTTCTCTTAGTAGGGAAAGCATGGCCAACCGGGTTTTATCCCCCAGTAGCTTTAAATGATCGGCTACATAACCAAGTTGCTCCAATGTGTAACCCCCTCTCCACTATATAACTATATGCTTATATGCTAATTCAACCCTGCTCTAAAATCAAGCAAGAATATTACTTGTAATTTGCAAGTTTATAATGTATAACTAAGGCATGAGGTGAAATATACATGGAAAATACACGAGAGTTATTTCAAAACATGACCCGTTATTTAGGCTTATTAAACAAAAACTGTTGTACCGTGGGTGGACACGACATTTCACCGGTTCAAAGCCATATTCTTTATGAGATTGATCGCCAGCATAAACCTTCCATGCAGCAAATTGCTGAAACCCTTGGAACAGATATCACAACGTTCAGCAGACAGGTTCAGAGCTTGACCAAGATGAATCTGGTTGAGAAAACACCGGACCCTAGCGATCGTAGAGTCTATACCCTGTCCCTCACCGTGGAAGGTAAATATGTAGCAACCACTATTGATGCACAAATGAATGAATACTTAAACGAAGTTTTTTCGTATTTGACTGATTTCGAAAGAGAAACGGTGATTCGGTCTGTGAAACTCTTTAACGATGCCATGGCAAAGTCCAGCAAATGTTGTTTTCCGGTAACAGGATAATACTCTCCTATAATATTTGCAATTTACAAATTTAAGTCCATACAAATGGAGGTTTTTAAAAATGTACGAAAACATTTATGTTGCGGAATACCTGATGAAAGTTCGCGAATTGGAAAAGCAGCGCCGATCTCAATCCGTATGGAAATGGTCACATTCAAATCGTAAAAAAAGCCGGTTGTCATTTGACTTTTTTCTTCCAAAGCCAGTGCGAACCTCCATCTGCTGCGCGACTTGCTGCTAACTTAAATATAAGAGCTGTTCAAACTCTGTTCCACCTATTCAATCCAAATTAAAGGAGTGTTTTGATATAAATAAACTTACGAATGATGAAATACGCCAAAATGTACGGAACCATTACCAACAGATTGCTGTTAAGGAAGTCAATCCCCCCGCAGCAGTCAGCTGCTGTGGAACTCCATCCGATATGGATATCCTCTCATTGCAAATGGGATATTCCACAGAGGAGTTAACAGCTGTTCCCCAAGGAGCAAATCTTGGACTTGGCTGTGGTAACCCGCAAGCTATTGCAGAATTAAAAACAGGAGAAGTTGTTCTCGATCTGGGCAGCGGCGGCGGATTCGACTGCTTTTTAGCTTCTCGCCAAGTAGGGAACAACGGCAAGGTCATCGGAGTCGATATGACCCCAGATATGATCAGCCACGCCCGCAGTAACGCGGTTAAAGGGAATTTCACGAACACTAATTTTCGTCTAGGTGAAATCGAGCATCTACCGGTAGCAGATGGCACAGTAGATGTGATTATCTCCAACTGCGTGATCAACCTTTCACCGAATAAACAGCAGGTCTTCAACGAAGCCTTTCGTGTTCTGAAATCGGGCGGCAGACTAGCAATTTCCGATATCATTACCACTGCAGAGCTTCCTTCTGAAATAAAAAATGATCTGAACGAGCTGTATTCCGGCTGTATTTCCGGCGCCTCTTCATTGGAAGAAATGAAATCCATGCTTCTGCAAAGTGGACGTACGAGTATTAGCATCGAGCCTAAAGATGAGTCCAAATCATTCATCAAAGATTGGGTACCTGGTGCAAACGTGGATAATTACATTGTTTCTGCGGTCATTAAGGCCAAGAAAGCCTAATGTACTCGTAGGGGGATCAGCATGCCAATATTAAACGTTAGGACAGCAACCTCAGAAGATCTGAATCGTATTCTAGACATTTACAATCAAGGGATTGAAGATCGGATAGCTACACTGGAAATGGAGGCCAAGAACTTCGACTATATAGTTGACTGGTTTAGGGAGCATCAAAACCGCTACACCGTTTTGGTCGCAGAATCGGATGGGGTCGTGGTTGGTTGGGCTTCTTTGAATCGTTATTCTCATCGTTGTGCTTATGATGGTGTAGCAGACCTATCGATTTACGTAGATCGAACCTTCTGCAGTAAAGGCGTTGGCAGCGCACTTCACTCGGAGTTAGAGAAAGAGGCTCGAGAAAACAATTTTTATAAAATTGTCCTGTTTACCTTCCACTTTAATGAAAATGGCCAAGGACTTTATCGAAAAATGGGTTACCGTAAAGTCGGCATTTTTGAAAAACAAGGGGTTATGGATGGCCAATATGTAGACGTAATGATTATGGAAAAATTGATCTAAACCATATGGATAGCAGGATCTGTCCTTTGACCAACCCGTAACTTTACCATTTAAATCGAATTGAACCGTCAAAAAAACCATATCCCCACGAATCCCTAATCACGGATGTAGGGGTACCCATAGCATGAATCACTTGCTGCCTGGAAGAACCTATCGTAAATGGAGTTGCCCCCTTCTTCTTTGAGCCAATAGATACTTTCAAATTATGGTTGATATATTCCAACCAATGACATGGTAATTAGTGTCTAATACCACATTTGATTCCCCATAGCCCCATGAGTTTCCGATGATCGACGTCGAAGTACCCATAACATCGATCACCTTTTCCTTTGGAGATCCTAAAGTAAAAAAATTAGTATTTTCTTCTATAACCATGCTTTTCTCGGAAGAAGCTGTCAACTCTTTCTCATTGCATACCACATCTGAAGATGTAATCTTCTTACTACCATCGTTATTGATCTTTTGAAATTCGTTAACAGAACTCGGAGAATCATGCCCGCTGTCTCCTTCATTTCCAAAGCCAGTTTGATTCGAATCATCGATTACTTGTGACGTATCAGAAACTGACTTTTCATCTGGGTTACCTATATTTGTACTTTCATTTACCTCAAAAGTAGGCTCATTTCCTGATAAAGAATGCCCCCCTTTAGTCCAAATCCGACTAGAAGTGGAATCCCCCGATAATCGTAAACTATGCTAAAGACGACACCTAACCCATTTAAAAATGCTCCCCATATCTTTGATAATTTCGGTTGCTCCGGTAATACTTCATCGAGGAAATGTCTCTTCCTTTTATAATCAGCGTGCGTGTAATCCAGAAACAATTGATGCTCCGCTTCTACTTTCACATGTTGTGCATATCGGGTAGCACCTATTTTGTACATCAAATGATGATATGCTTCGCTCATTGGGAGGTCGGGTTTTAAACTGTTCGGAGTCTGCAGGGAGGTTTCCAGATTGAGAAAATGGCGAAGAACTTCGTTACGTGCCATAGCCGTAAATACTTGAATTTTAAACAGTCGTGGTGTGTTGCGGTAAACGACGCTATTTTCGACAAACAATTGGTTCATTTGTAGTTCTTTTCTCATCGCTTCACGTACATCTGTTTTAGCAAGTTCCAATATAGCTCCGTCCAACTTTCTCTCTCCCGTCCTCATTCAAATATAAATTCGTTTCGCTTACCCATTTTTAATTATTATACAAGACTATTCCTAACTTAAATAAAAACCCGATGAAACTTACTCATCGGGTTTTTATTTACAAATAATCACTTAATTGATTTCAATATGCTATTTTACTACTTTTTATAAACTCCATAACTTTAGTACATCCGTACAACAATAAATAAGCTTGAATTTTTAGAACTCAACTTTATTGTTCAGAACTCATCTTTATTGTGTTTGATCAACAAATTGTCAGGTGATAAAAAAGTCGTGAACCAATTTTGTTGATTTTACTGCGTTTGCCAGAGCACGTGATAAACACGAAAAATAAAAAGTCTGAAACCACCACAAATTACCATAAAAAGAAAGTTGGAAACTTGTACTATTACGATAATATAATTTTCATAACCATTTCCTCAATATACTGAATGTCGCATATAACGTGCTTAAATGATCAATTTTCTTTTTCAAAGAATTATCTCTAATAATCTGTCCATCTTTAGTCCATTGTCCATATATTTGAACTAACCGCCCTGTAGTTCGTGAGAGTTCAAGAAGTGCTGTCTTCAGATGCTCTTTTTGAACTAAAGTTAGGTTATTATCCATTTTTATTTTATTAAATTCTTCTATCAAATCTCTTACTAATTCATTATTCACTTCTTTCAATGAAGCCATTATATCTCTAGCTAGTTTATTAATTCTCTTTTTTTGTTCGAATGATAACTTGATTTTACTTAATTCTTTAAATAGTGAACTTATGGAAGGTAGATTACTATTCCAGCCTCCTGATTCTAATACTGAAAAAAACGTTTCGGCATAATACCAAAAGTCTTCTCCAAGAGCTTCACGTTTCCTTTTTATCTCTTGATACCCTGGAACTAAACATACTTCGGTTTGGACATCTTTGTACTCTAATTCAGCAGATTTATAGATTGATTTTCCGCAAATAGTTAAAAGGTAGCTCAATTTATCTAAGTTTGGTTTCGCTAAAGTCTTTTTCCCATTAAGTTGACCCTTGTGAACATAGTCCTTAAGTGAATCAATTATATCCACCATTAAACCGATAAACTCTTCCTTCTGATCTTCCTTAAATTTTTTTACTCTCTCAATTAAATTGTCATAATAAACTGACAATTGGCTCTCGTTCGAGATATTTGAGACAAGTGTATTTATAAGTAACGAAAGATGTGATACGCAACAATTAGCAATAATTTTCCTGATTATATACCTTTTATAAGGATAACTATTTGAAGGTGTAATTAAATATTCAAACTCACTCATTTTTAAGTTCTGAAGCCAATTTTCAAAATTCTCTTTTGTTGCCAAGGCTAAAGAATTTATAACAGTTTGAACTCTTCTGTCATCTAGTGAATTCAAACTATCTATTATTGGTTTAATATTAGTAGGTAATGGAACAAAGTAATCACCCCCTTCATCATATTCTTCGTAATCGAGTTCAGTTCCGTTAACGTCTTCTTTTCTAATTGTTGATTCTTCCTCTTCAATGTTATAAACCAGTTTACCAATTGCAGGTACAGGTATTATATCCTCTTCGTCTGTAATCGTTCTAACTTTATAAATTCCATTATCGTGCTTTATTACTTTTTATTTGTTGTTCTAAGGCTTCCAAGGTATCTAGTGTCACGGGAGCCGCAGAGTGTGAGGTGAGCCTATTGTTCGTTCAATTAACCGTGAGTGAGATAATGATCTGAAAACAAAAAAACTGGCACAAAAAATATCTCGATGGATAAGCCTTGAAAAAACAGCATCATTTTATGATAAATCTAAATGGGATTTATGCAGGAAATGCAGGATATAAAGAGAGTCTTAAAAATCTCAATTCAGCTTATTCGACCCCTTTTACAAAAAAAAAACTACCAAGCAGATTTGGGTGGTAGTTTTATCCAGTAGTTATTCCAATGCCTTAGATATTCTCACTAGCGTTGCATAAAACATTGACAGACAATTCAGATAATTAGCATCTACCATGAGAACCAAAAGGTCGAGCAGCCACTAAAGGTAGCCCTGTCCATTTGAAAATTTATGTATATTTACTTAGCTTTTGCGTCAGACAACGCCCTTCGGGCCGGCTCAGTTACGTGGGTTCTAACCGCTTTCGTCCTGCCGACTTGCGGCTCGGTTTTCGCTTCATACGCCCGATCCACTGTGCATAGGGCTTCCAAATCAGAGCCTTCAGCCACCGCTGGATTTGCAGGAGGGAGTGCTCTACGTTCGCGTCCAGTTTGGCCAGCATAAGCAGGCAAAAAGCGATGAGTGTCAGCCAAACCTGGTTGTGCACGGCCTGTTTGCTTGTTCCATAGAAATGCTTAATCTTCAGGTGCTGCTTCATCCATTTGAAGAAGGTCTCAATGGCCCAGCGGCTGCGGTACATCTCACTGATTTCATCGCAAGACAGATCGAAACGGTTGGTGAGCAGAATGAGAAAATTGCCCTGTGAATCGGTTGTTTCCATCATGCGAAGCTTGTGCTTCATCCGCTTTTGCGTGGAACCTACCAGCCCCCATTCATCCATGGTGACCTTGCTGTCCTCTGGAATTTCAAGCGATTGGAGCGGTTCGATCACCGCGTTCTCCTTCAAGCGAGTCACGAAGTATATCCCGTTCGAGCAATAACGATCGAATGCTTTGTAGTCCACGTAACCACGGTCAACACATAGGTGATTCCGGCATCTTCGATAAGGTCATCCATCTGTGTCCGGTCATTTTTCTTGGCTGTCGTAATGGTTGCCTTCTCTGGCAGGACCTCATGAGCATCTGCAAAAGCAAGGCGGAGGTGAAGCTTTATACCAGCCTTGGTCTTGCGAAAGTCGGCCCACTTGTACCTCCGCAAGCAAAGAGCAACGGTGGTAGAGTCGATAATCCGGAGTGCTTTGCGGTCTGCTATCGAACAGCCATGCCTAAACAAAATCTGCATAGCCAGCCGCTCGAAAACCTGCTGGAGCAGGTCCTGATCCACCTGATTATGCTTGCGGCATAATTGTGCCGGTGAGATCGATTTCCAAGCCTAGCATTCCTGTTGAAATTCCTTACTCAGAACGTCGTCGGCTATCTCTCTCAGCCCTTCCTGCGGCCTATTTCGGCCATTGTATTTCGGAACTTTTCCCCTATGAGGTAGTAGTAAACGAGTAGCCGCGGCGCACGTTTTAGATATCTGTATTTCTTCCTGTAGTCTTCGTGTGCCTTTTGTTGTTCTTCTGGTGTCATAGTCAAAAGATTAAACTCGTCTGCAACGATCGGCAATTACTTCTTTTCGTTTTTCGGGTATTCGGATTTTATGGTGGAATTATCTCTGTTTAAATGGTTTGATTCTTAGTATACCAAAGGTAAACTACGATTTCTGTTGTGTTTTGTCGATTTTCCAATAAATTGAAATAGTTACTCAGCGGCACTTGACGTCAGATTCCTGTGGTGGATTTTTCCCTTTCATTTGGAAAAAAACACCCGGCAGGATGCGTACCGAGAGAAATACGGCATACACCCAAGCCGGGTAAGGGATTAGAAAATAATATCAATGGCCTCTAGCACATCTTGCTCCTGTTCGGATTGCCCGTTCAGGGAAATATCCTTCAACAGCACCGAAGGCTGTTCGCAAATTTGGGTGATGATCACGAGCAGGTCCTGAGCGAAATTGTCGATCAGATTGCGCGTAAACAACTTGGTGGCATATTCAAACTGCCCGTTCATTCCCTCATCCAGCAACGAAATGACCAAGGTAAGATCAAATTGGGAAACCGTATGAGTTTCCGGATAAGATTCGATCTTGATATCCCCGAAGCTTTGAACGTTATCTTCCTTGGTTTCCAGAACAAACATGACATCGAATACAGGATTGCGGCTTTGATCTCGCGGCGCCTGCAGCTTTTTCACAAGCTCCTCGAACGGATAATCCTGGTGGTCGTAGGCCCCCAGCATCGTTTCTTTGACTTCGTTCAAGTAAGCGAGGAACGTCTTCTCCCCGGACGGATAATGGCGAATCGCCAAAGTGTTGACAAACATTCCGATGAGCGGCTCCAGGTCGGCATGTGTGCGGCCCGAAACCGGCGTGCCTACAATGAAGTCTTCTTGTCCCGAGTACTTGCTGAGCAGGATTGAATAGGCCGCCAATAACACCATATAAAGGGTGGCACCGTTCTCATCGGCGATGCGCTGCAAGCTGTCGGTCATCTGCTTGTCGATGCTGAAAGGCAGCACATCTCCCTCAAAGCTGCGAGCGGCAGGTCTGACAAAGTCCGTAGGCAGTTCAAGCGTCGGCAGTTCGCCTTCCAGCACGTCCAGCCAGTAGGCTTCCTGACGTTTCAGCCGCTCTTTTACAGGTTCGGACTGCTGCCAAGCGGCGAATTCCTTGTATTGAATCCGAAGCGGTTCCAGAGTCTCGCCGTTATACAGGCGCAGCAGCTCTTCGACGAAGATGCCCATCGACATGCCATCCGTGACGATATGATGAATGTCCAGCATGAGCAGATGCCGTTCCGCTTCCCATTCGACTAAGCCCACACGCAGCAGCGGCGGCCGCTCCAAATCAAAGACGCGTACAAAGCCGTCTACGATGCTCTTCGTTTCACTTTCCGTCGCTTTCGTATACTCGACGGCAAACTTCAAGTCCGGATAAATCCGTTGTACCGGTTCGCCGTCGACCATTTCGAAGCCGGTTCGCAAAATTTCGTGACGAGCTATCAATCCTTTGAGCGCCGCCTCGAATTGATTCCGTTCCAAGCGCCCGACGAGAACCGTCATGCCGGACATGTTGTAGCTAAGCTCGGCGCCTTCCATCTGCTGCTGGATGTACAGCCGTTTTTGCACGGAGGAAAGCGGATAGTAATCCCTCTTATCCAGAACCGGAATGGAAAGGTGTTCCTGCCGCTCCAATTGGCTGATCGCTTCGGCCATCGCTTCGATGGTCGAGTGCCGGAACACATCGCGCAGCGGCAGGTCCACGCTCAGCTCCTTGTGCACCTTGCTGACCAGCGTCGTCGCCCGCAGGGAGTGCCCGCCGAGGTCGAAGAAGTTGTCCGTCACGCCAATCGTGACCGGCCCGAGCACGTCCTGCCAGATGGCGACCAGTTTCGCCTCCAGTTCGGTGCGCGGCGCCACGTATTCGCGGCCTGCGCTTGCTCCCCCTTCCGGCGCCGGCAGCGCCTTCCGGTCGATTTTCCCGTTCGGCGTCAGAGGCAGGCGCTCCAGCTCGACGAAGTACGACGGGATCATGTAACCCGGCAGCTCGCTGGAGATCGCCCGTTTCAGGTCTGCCGCCGTCAGTTCGCCATCCGTTGTGTAGTACGCGCACAGCGCTTTCTGCCCGTTCGCGTCACTTCGAACCAGCACCACCGCTTCGCGCACGCCTTCCACCCGCAGCAGCTGCGACTCGATCTCGCCCGTCTCGATCCGGTAGCCCCGGATTTTCGCCTGGTTGTCGATCCGGCCGATGAAGTCCACGTTCCCGTCCTCCATCCACCGCGCCAAGTCTCCCGTGCGGTACAGCCGCTCGCCCGCGGCGAACGGGCTGTCTACGAACTTCTCTTCTGTCAGCTCCGGACGGTTCAAGTACCCGCGCGCTACCCCGACTCCGCCGATAACCAGCTCGCCCAGCACCCCGACCGGCACCGGGTTCAGATGCGCGTCCACGATGTAGAATTTCGCATTCAGCCACGCTTTGCCGATCGGC
>NZ_JAIVEM010000130.1 GCF_020404765.1 Paenibacillus sp. BJ-4 | reverse complement strand
CAAGTTCGGCGTAAGCGTCTGTCCGCTTCCCTGCGGATACAGTTGCGTATAATACGGCTGCATATCTCCCGTACGGAATGTCCAGTCCTGCGGCGTATGCATTCCTGCATACGGGTTCATCGCCGAATCCGTCAGTGCTCCCGAGGTGATTTCCACATAGTAAGGCTTCCCTTCTTCCAGTCCGCCGGATAGCGTAAATTGTGCTATTTTTTCCTGGCCTGACACCGTATATACCCTGTTCNTCCTCCCGAGGCTTCGTGCAGTCTTACATACCCGTGATTCCATTTCACTGACTCGTCGAATTCCATGTTAAAGTACGCTTTCCCTGGACCCACTCCACTTAAATAAAGACCTTCCGGTGACTTCGACACCAGCTGCGGCGCCGTCTCATCCGCTGTCACGAAATTCCAGCTACTCAGATCCCAGATGCCGTTCGATCCCTGGCCACCGCGATCCACAAACATGCCCGAGCTGACTTCTACATAGTACCGGGTATTGTCCGACAACGGATGATCCAGCTTCATCAACACGTCCTGACCACTAATACGTACCGTGCCTCCTGCAACCGTACCTCCGCTTACGTCAATTCGCCCAACCTCGGTTCCATCCCATTGATGCACAATAAGATGACC
>NZ_JAIVEM010000060.1 GCF_020404765.1 Paenibacillus sp. BJ-4 | reverse complement strand
ATGTCCATATGTGGCTTGGAACTTCGGAAGGCTTTGTTACTGAAGGACCTGTTGGTGGCGTTGTTGGCGGTGTTGTAGGTGGCGTAGTTCCGCTGCCGCCTTTCTCCCATAAAGCAGGAACAATAGGTGGTTCCCAACCTACGAGGGAAGTATGTGCCTGACGACAGGTATAAGTACTTCCACTATATGTTACTGTATCATTTACTGCATAGGCAGTATTTGGTGCCCATGCTCCCCTAGCGGCTGCGCTCACCGGCAAGACTGCGCAAAAGGTGGATAAGAATACTGCTAAAACTACCAAAAGTGATGTGGCTTTAAAAGAAAACTTTTTGCTAGTCATTTTCAAACCTCCTTGTATTTTTCTTCTGATATTTTCCTGTGTTGCTCATTTTCAACATTTATCAGCACTATTTCCCCCCTTTGTTTTCACAAATACTTCAAGTTCATTCCATAATTAAAGCGCTTAAACAAATGATTACAATTCTGATAATACAGAAACATGAAAATAATTCCAATAGGACGTAGGTTCTACTTTCTTGAAATTTTTGATTAGACTGGAAAGAGGCTAAGTCTACAGGTCATTAAAGTCAACCTAAAAACTTAGCCTCTTGATTTCATATTAAATTTTAAATAAACTTCAGTCTTCACATACCATTGTCTGCAAAGTCGATGAGACTACTATTTATTATTGCTGCTACATCCTTTTTGTAATCGTGTATAAAAAAATGATCCCCGTCAAACATATGAATTTTACAACTTTTGGACGTATAATCATGCCATTTTGCAACGTCAAAAATAGTGGCTCCCTTTTCTCTTTTTCCCCACAATACACTTATATCGCAGTCAAGCTTAGCGTTTTTTTCAATGTGCCTGTATGTGTCAGTAATTCTAAAATCCGCTCTGAGTATCGGTAAAAACAACTCCATTAATTCATTGCTTTTCAGAACCTCTTTGGGCGTGCCTCCCAGCTTAAATACCTCATCCACAAACTCCTTATCCGGCAAATCATAGAGTACCTTCTTCTTACTTACAAAACCCGGAGGATATCTGCCGGAAATAAACATATGGACAGGATATGGATGTCCGAGCTCCTTTATTCTATAGGCAAGTTCATATACAAGTACACTGCCCATACTGTGGCCAAACAACGCATAAGGTTGTTCTTCAAGGTTGCTTATGATAATACGGTGTATATCTTCAAGCGCTTCCTCAACACTTCCGTAAAACGGTTCACCAATCCTGCTGCCTCTTCCCGCAAGCTCAATCGGGAAAAGCTCAATCCTATCATGCAAGTATTGTTCCCAATATTTATATACTGCTGCAGAACCTCCTGCATACGGCAGACAAAACAATTTAATCTTATCCATTATATCTACCCCTTATATCTGAACTATTGGTTGATCTCTTCCAATATTTCTTTAATAATAGCCGCATTTTTATCTATATATCCTGTACTTAACATATCAAAATGACTGCCAAATCCGTTATATACTTTGAACTCTCCCGTTGTTGCCTCTCTCCATCCTTCACATAAATCAGCTTCACCTTCATTGTCTTGCTGCTGTGATATAATAAGATGGATATTGGAGTTTATCTGTCCCGAGTTTATAACACTTCTAGTGTATTTATGATAATTTCTCATTCTTTCAATGGCCTTTTCAATAACTGCCTGGTTATCTCCAAACATGCCTTTTATAAGTTTCTCATTTTCTTCTATAAATTCTTTATCCTGTTGCTCAGCAAGTTTCTTAGCATCTTCGCTTTCTTCCTCAATAAGGACAAATGATTTAGCCGAATCCAGAAAGATTATATCGGATACATGATGTCCAGTTTCAATTAATACTTTAGCAACTTCAAATGCCAGATTACCTCCTGCCGAGTAACCAAATAGAATATATGGGCCCTCGGGTTTGACAGAAGTAATTGCCTTCACATACTCCTCCATCCTGCTCTCATTTTCTATAAAGTCAAAGGAATATATGGAATAAGCATTCATTTGTTTTGATAAACTACCATAAGCTATTCCATTTCCTCCTCCTGGAGGGAATGCAAACATAAGACTCTCCATTGCTGAATTAAAATGAATTGCCGGACTTGGTGTAATATAATCATTGGCGTACGTATTGTGTATAAAACGGGCAATTTCCTTTATGGTTGGGGCCATATAAAAGTCTTTTAGTGGTACCTCAACATTTAACTGTTCATAAATTCTGCTTATAAGGGATATTGCCTTCAGTGAGTATCCTCCCAGTTCAAAGAAGTTATCATTCACACCAATTTTTTGTACTCCAAGGGCATCATGCCACAGCAGTGCAAGCTTCTCCTCAACTTCACCGCAAGGCTCTACATACTCTACTGATGTAGCTAAAGTACCGTCATTTTGGGGTAAATTATTCCGATCTATTTTGCCATTGGCTGTCAAAGGCAGCTTTTCCAGCTGAACAAAGTATTGTGGTATCATGTAATCGGGAAGTTCTTTTAAGAGAAGCGCCCTTAAATCTGATATTGTAAATTCACTTTCCCCTGCTATATAAGCACACAAATACTTGTTGCCCTCCTGGTCTGTCTTTGCAATTACCGCAGCTTCTTTTATTGAAGGATGCTTTAATAGCTGCACTTCTATTTCCCCAAGCTCTATCCTAAAGCCCCTAATCTTTACCTGATGGTCTACTCTGCCTATAAATTCGATGTTTCCGTCAGGAAGCCACCTTCCAAGATCACCGGTACGATACATTCTTTCTCCAGAGCTGAAAGGATTAGCTACAAATTTTTCCGTAGTCAATTCAAGTTTGTTCAAATAGCCTTTTGCCAGCCCATCTCCAGATATATATATTTCACCAGTTGTATTAACCGGTAAGATATTCATGTCTTCATTAAGTATATATATCTTATAATTCTGCAATGGCATACCTATAGGTATACTTGTTAGATTTCTCACCTTCTCACGGCTTAAATGGTAATAAGTTGAATCTACGCAGCATTCTGTTGGACCATAAACGTTTGTTATAGTAGGGTTATTATCTTTAAACCGATCATAGAAACCTTGTATACCTTTACATGAAAGTTCTTCCCCTCCGATAATAAACTGCATAACTGAAAGACTTTCGCCAGGCCTGGCAGTATCTGTTAAAAGCTTTATATGTGCTGGTGTTCCGTCTGAAACAGCAATTGAATTCCTGTTATAGTACTTTAGAAGGCCCTCACCATCTAGCCTTGTATCCTCAGGAACTATAAACAGCGTATGGCCAAGGAGAGAAGCCGCAAATATTTGTTTTACAGATGCGTCAAAAAAGTAAGGGGACACAAGGGCAACATTTAAATAATTATCATAATTTTCATAGACAAGCTTTCTTAGTCCATAAACCAAGTTAACTACACTTCGATGCTCTATCATTGAACCCTTCGGAACTCCAGTAGATCCCGATGTATAAATGATATAAGCTAAGTCCTCTGGTTTATTTATTTTATCAAGGTTTTCAGCACTTCCAATGTATATTTCAGGGGAATCAAGCAGTAATATATTACCGTAAAACTCTGCTTTATCCGCTAAATGTGATTGCGTCAACAGCATAGTTGCATTACTATCTTCCAGTAATTTTTTTATTCTTAGTTCAGGAAGTTTGGTTGAAATTGGTAAATAGACACCTCCTGCTTTTAAAATTCCCAGTATTCCAACCTGCATATCTACGGATCTTTCTACCATTATTCCAACTATGCTGTTTTGCTTTACACCATTACTTCTAAGTGCTCTGGCAAGCTGATTTGCCTTTTCATTGAGCTGCCTGTAGGTTAATTGCTTGTCCTCAAACACTACAGCTACATTATCAGGTGTCCTTTCCACTTGGTCTTGGAACAGCTCATGTAGAGTCTTATCCCTAGGGTATTCTGCCTTTGTATCATTAAAACTATTTAGTATTTGCTGTTTTTCATCCTGAGATAGTATATTTATTTCGGACAGCATCTTTTCGGGGTAAGCTGTGATCTCTTCCAGTACATTGATGAAATGGACCCCAAGTTTTTCTATTGTCTCTTTCTTAAACAGACGAGTAGCATACTTTAACCCAAATACAATATTATTCTGGGTCTCTTGGGCGTTTAGGGTCAAATCAAATTTGGACGCCCTGAACTCATTATCATAGGGCATGAACCTTAGCCCATTCATCTTAAATTCTGATGCCTCTTTATTTTGCAAGACAAACATAGTATCAAACAGCGGATTTCTGCTCAAATCCCGCTTAATGCTAAGCTTCTCCACAAGTTCCTCAAATGGGTAATCCTGGTTTTCATAAGCCCTTAGAGCATTTTCTTTTACTACCATCAAAAACTCGCTGAAATTCTTTTTACCTTGAGGGTAATTCCTCATAGCTAGGGTATTGACAAACATGCCTATGATGTCCTGCAAATCTGTATGTGGCCTTCCTGCTATAGGGCTTCCAATTACGACATCTTCCTGTCCGGTGTATTTGAAAAGAAGCACATTGTATGAAGCTAGAAGCACCATATACAGTGTTGCTCCATGATCCACGGCAAGCTTGTTCAGTTTATGTGCAAGTTCCCGGCCTGTTTCAAAACTGACCATATCGCCTTCAAAACTCTGTATAGCCGGCCTTGGGTAGTCTACCGGCATATCAAGTACTGGTATTTCTCCCCTAAATGCCTGGAGCCAGTATTCTTCTTGTTTACTGATTGTGCCGTCAGCAAACAATTTATTCTGCCATACGGAATAGTCCTTGTACTGAATCTGAAGTGCTGGAAGATTCATTCCTTCATACAAGCTTATGAATTCTCTTACCAGTATTTCATCCGACACCCCGTCAGATATGATATGGTGTTTATCAAGCATCATGACATGCCTGTCTTCTCTAATTTTTACGAGCCCTGCTCTTAGTAAAGGAGCCTTGCCAAGGTCAAATGGCCTTATGAATTCATTTGCTGCTTCTGAGGCTTTTTCTTCGCCGGTTTCCATGTACATGATACTAAATTCCACCTCATCATGGACCTTCTGCACCGGTTCACCATCTACCATATGGAAGGAGGTCCGGAAAGCCTCATGCCTTTTTACCAGCTGATCTAAGGCTTTCTCAAAACGTTCTATATCAATACTGCCTTCTAACAACATAAACTCTGGCATATTGTATGCCACCCTTGCTCCTTCAAGCTGATTTAATATATACAGCCTTCTTTGGGAAGACGACATAGGATAGTATTCCATTTCTCCAGTGGGCTGGATAGATTGATAAATACTCTCTTGGGCTTCCTGGATGTACTTGGCAATTTCTGCAATTGTCGGCAGCTTGAATATCTCCTTAAGAGATATATTTACATTGAACTCTTTGTGAATTTTGGCTGCAAAGTTTATTGCTTTTAATGAGTGCCCCCCAAGCACAAAGAAATTATCATTTCTCCCTATTTTCTCAACCCCCAGGATATCCTGCCACAATTGTACAAGCTTCTCTTCCACTTCACCTGAAGGTGCTTCATACTCTACTCCAGTATTTAAATGAGCAGCAGGGTGGGGCAAGTTCTTCCGGTCTATCTTACCATTGGCTGTCAAAGGCATTTCATCCAGCTGCATGAAGTATGCCGGGATCATATACTCGGGCAATTCTTTTGAAAGGCATTCCCTTAGTTCAGTTATTGTCAGTTCATTTTCCCCAACGAAATATGCACACAGATCCTTGTTCTTCTGTTGGTCTTCCTTTACAATAACCACAGCTTCTTTTATTGAAGCATGTCTTAATAGCTGAGCCTCTATTTCTCCAAGTTCTATTCTAAATCCCCTTATCTTTACCTGGTGGTCCATCCTGCCTAAAAATTCTATATTCCCGTCAGGCAGCCATCTTGCCAAGTCCCCAGTACGATACATTCTTTCTCCCTTTATAAACGGGTTAGATACAAATCTTTCTGCAGTAAGCCCCGTCTTGTTTAAATAGCCTTTGGCAAGACCATCCCCAGATATATATAATTCCCCAGCGATACCTATAGGATTTACTTCTAATTTCTTACCAAGTATGAATGCTCTGGTGTTTGGCAAAGGACGGCCTATGGGGATATTATCCAATCTACTAAGCCCCGCCGCAGTAATCAAATATTCCGTAGAATCCACACAGCATTCGGTAGGACCATAAACATTTGTGATGCAAGGTTGCACATCCTCAAATCTGCTTAGGAAGTCTTTTACTGCATCAAATGGAAGAACATCTCCGCCTATAATAAAATGTCTCACTTTTAGGTTATTATCTATAGGAGGAGAATTTAACATCATATTTACGTGTATGGGCGTTCCATCCGAAATATCAATCCTATTTTCACTATAGAAGTCCAGCAGCTTTTTACCGTCTTTCCTTGCTTCCTCCGGTACAATGTACAATGCATGCCCCATTAGCAGTGCTGCGAAAATCTGCTGCACCGAAGCATCAAAAACATAAGGGGCAATGAGGCAAACATTCAACGGTGATTCATATTTGCTATATATTCTCTGGAACAGACCCTCTACCAGGTTTAATACACTCTTATTATCAATGCAAACACCTTTAGGGTTTCCCGTTGAGCCAGAGGTATAGATGATGTACGCTGTATCACCAGGCTTATTTATACATTTTATATTCACATCGTTTATAAAATTATAATCATAATCAGATAAATCAATAATCTCACCATCGAAATCATCACGATCCATAAGATGATTTTGGGTGAGTAAAATTTTGGCCTTGCTGTCCTCCATCATATACCTTTTTCTTTCCAATGGATAATTAGGATCTACAGGAAGGTACGCCCCCCCAGCCTTGATTACTGACATTATACCTATAACCATTTCAGGCGAGCGGTCCACCATTATGCCTACAATATCATCAGGCTTTACTCCCTTTTCTCTTAATGCCCTGGCCAATTGGTTTGCCTTTTGATTCAGTTCTCGGTAGGTTAATTGTTTACCTTCAAAAACCACTGCAATATGATCAGGAGTCTTTTTCACTTGCTCCTCAAACATTTGGTGTATGGTTTTATCCAGGGGATATTCGAGAGCAGTATCGTTAAAGCTGTATAATACTTGCTGTTTTTCTTCCTGTGATAACATTTCGATTTCATAAAGCCTTTTTTCGGGGTATGCTGCAATTTCTTCCAGCAAATTGATGTAATGAGCCCCAAGTCTTTCAACTGTTTCTTTCTTAAACAGTCTTGTACAGTATTCGAGTTCAAAGGCTATACCATCCTCAGTCTCAAATGCATTTAAGGTGATGTCAAATTTTGATATTCTGCCTTCTATCCCTTTGTTGTACGGCTTGAAGCTTAGATCAGACGTTATGAGCTCTGCTTTTCCAACATTGTATATGGCAAACATGGTATCAAAGAGGGGATTCCTGCTCATATCCCTCCTTATGTCCAGCTTATCCACTAATTCTTCAAACTGATAGTCCTGATTGTCGTATGCTTTCAAAGCATTTTCTTTAACTTCTTTCAAGAATTCAATAAAAGTCTTTTCTCCTTGCGGGTGGTTTCTCATGGCCAGAGTGTTTACAAACATACCTATGATGTCTTGAAGGTCAGCATGAGGCCTTCCAGCTATAGGACTTCCCACAATAATATCTTCCTGTCCAGTGTATCTAGATAACAGCACATTGTATGCAGCAAGAAGCGTCATATATAATGTAGCTCCATTGTCTGATCCAAGCTTGTTAAGTCTAACCGCAAGCTCGCTATCAGCTTCAAAGCTGATGTAGTCTCCTTCAAAGCTTTGTACTGCGGGTCTTGGGTAGTCGGTGGATAAATCCAGCACAGGGATCTCTCCCTGAAAGGTCTGGAGCCAGAATTCCTCCTGCTTACTTATGGCAGCTCCTGCAAACAATTCCCTCTGCCAAACTGAGTAGTCCTTGTACTGTATACGCAGTGGAGGAAGTATTTTCCCTTCATATAAGCTTATAAACTCTCTTACCAGTATGTCGTTGGACACTCCATCCGATATGATATGATGCATGTCAAACACCATAATATGTCTGGCTTCTCCAATCTTTACAAGTCCAACTCTTAATAGTGGAGCCTTTCCAAGGTCAAAGGGCCTTATGAATTTCTCCACTATTTCGGGAACCTTCTCTTCACTGGTTTCCAGGTACATGATACTTAGGTCCGCCTTGTCATGGACTTTCTGAGACAGCTCTTCCTCGATCATATGGAAGGAGGTTCGAAAGCTCTCATGCCTTTCTATCAGACTATGAAAAGCCTGCTCAAAACGTGCTTTATCAACAGTACCTTCCAGCAATATTATGCCAGGTATATTGTAGGCGATTCCAGCTCCTTCAAGCTGGTTTAATATATATAGTCTTTTCTGGGCGGATGACATGGGATAATATTCCATATCCCCAGCACGTTGAATGGACTGATATAGGCTCTCCTTTGAGTCTTCAATGTAGCTGGCAATTTCTAAGATGGTTGGTGTCTTGAATATTTCCTTAAGAGGTATGTCTACATTGAACTCTTTGTGAATTCTTGCTACAAGGCTTGTTGCCTTTAACGAGTGTCCTCCGAGCATAAAGAAGTTATCATTTCTTCCTACCTTCTCTATTCCAAGGATGTCCTGCCACAGCAGCGCAAGCCTTTCCTCCACTTCACCTGAAGGCGCTGCATACTCTGTTCCTGTATTTATTCTTCCATCAGGCAGCGGCAGCGCCTTTCTGTCCAATTTTCCATTTATGGTTAACGGTACTTTTGCTATCCTCATAAAATAGGATGGAATCATATAATCGGGCAGCTCTTTAGATATAAGCTCCCTTATTTCGGTCACTGTCACTTCTCGGTCAGACACTATATAAGCGCAAAGATACCTGCCTACACTTGAATCCTCCCGGTCAATGACCACCGCCTCATTTATATCAGCATGCTTCAAAAGGGCTGCTTCTATTTCCTCAAGCTCGATTCTATACCCTCTTATTTTAACCTGGTGGTCTTTTCTGCCGGCAAATGCAATATTCCCGTCAGGAAGCCACTTTGCAAGATCTCCTGTTTTATACATCAGTTCTCCAGGCATAAATGGGTTCGGTACAAACTTTTCCCTGGTAAGTTCCGGTTTTTTCAAGTATCCTCTCGCCAATCCTGCCCCGGAAACACAGAGTTCACCCTCAACACCTATGGGCTTAAGATTATTGTTTTCATCAACTATAAACACCCGGGTATTGGTAATAGGTTTACCAATAGGTACCGACTTATCGGCCGTCTCACAATCATCTGCTTTCCATACCGTTGCACATACGGTTGTCTCAGTAGGTCCATAAGCATTTATATATGAAATCCTGTTGCTCCATTTCTTTAAAAGTTCGGGAGTGGAAGCCGAACCTGCTGCAATTACCTTCTTTAAGGAAGTTACTTTTTCCGGGTCCAGATTTGCCAGATACGGAGGTGGTAAAGTAGCAATAGTTATCTCATTTTCATTTAGGTATTCTTCAAATCTTCGATAGTCATTGATAATATCGCCTGAAGATATATATAGTGTTGCTCCTGCCAATAGTCCCATAAATATTTCCCAAACTGCAGCGTCGAATGAAATTGATGCAAATTGAATAATCCTATCGCTTTCACTTACATTTAAGCGGGTCTTGAAAAACGCCTCCAGATTTGCTACCCCTTTATGTTCTACCATAACCCCTTTAGGTTTTCCTGTAGACCCAGATGTATAAATGATATATGCCAAATTTTGCGGTGAACATACCACTTCCAGGTTCATAGGGTTTCCGGCATAAAGGCTTTCATCTTCTATGTCTATATACTTCCCGTAAAACTCCACTTTCTCCAGGAATTGCTTTTGGGAAATCAGCACCCCTATCTCGCTGTCCTCGAGTAAATATTCGATTCTTGCCTTAGGGTAGTCAGGATCTATAGGCATATATGCCCCTCCGGCTTTAAGTATGCCAAATATACCTATGACCATCTCCAGTGAGCGTTCTACCATAATACCCACTATGCTGTCTGGTTTAACTCCCTTATCCCTCAACACTCTTGCAAGCTGATTTGACTTCTCATTGAGTTCCCTATAGGTTAGCTGCTTACCCTCAAACACCACTGCCGCATTGTCAGGTGTCTTCACCGCTTGTTCCTCAAATAGTTGGTGAATGGTCTTTTCCCTGTGGTATTCCTCCGTTGTATTATTGAAGCAGTGTACTATTTCTTTCTTTTCCACTTCGGTGAGTATATCAATATTCCTAATATGCATATCGGGATTATCGGTTACAATTTCTATTACCGACTGAAAATGTCCCTTGATTTTTTCTATGAAATTACCATCATATACCAGTGAGTTGTAACTGAATTTAATAGATAATTCCTTACCGCCATCAACGAGTATCCCAAAATCATAATTCGTCTGCTCGAATATTTCCATTCCAACTACATTTAAAATGCCATTACTGGATGAAGCATTAACCGCTTCATCCATAGGGTAATTTTCAAAAGCCATGACATGATGTATCAAGGCATCTTTCAAGCATGTTTTTGACTGCACATCCGCCAGAGGATAGAAACTGTACCGGTCAGATTCAAGCACCGATTGCTGCATCTC
Source organism: Paenibacillus sp. BJ-4 (assembly GCF_020404765.1). Classification (GTDB taxonomy): domain Bacteria; phylum Bacillota; class Bacilli; order Paenibacillales; family Paenibacillaceae; genus Paenibacillus. Next base: position 6,556 of record NZ_JAIVEM010000060.1, on the reverse strand, counting down.
TTTGATCAGTTCGGTAAAAGTTTTATCCTCATCACAACTCACCCTTACTGCAACGGTATTTATAAATAAACCCACCATGCTCTCAATTCCCTGTATTTCATGAGGCCTTCCCGATACCACCTCACCAAACACCACATCATCGGTATTGTTATACCGCTGTAATAATATCCCCCATATGGTCTTTATAATGGTACTCATGGTTGTATTGTTTTTGGCTGCAAACTTCTCAAGATCGCTAGTTATTTGTTCAGATATTTTAAACTCCGTTTCTTCAATCCTGAAATCATCACTTGCAGACCTGCCGTTTTGGGGAAGGACTGTCTGATGCTCGTAACCTTTAAGATAGGTTTCCCAGTAATCTGCGGCCTCGTTCTGATTTCTGCCTTCCAACCATTTGATATAGCGGCTGTAAGGATATACCTTTCCTGACTCCGGCTCCCGGCTATTCATCAGGGCTTCATAGTTTTCCATAAATTCTCTAAATATATTTGCGAGACTCCACCCATCAATAATGATGTGATGAAAGCTCCATACCATGTTATAAGATTGGTAGCCTGTTTTAATTACACTTAATCTTGTTAAAATATCCCTTGATAAGTCAAAGCCCTTTTTTCTGTCTTTAACCCTGTATTCTTCTATATACCTATCCCTTAGTTCTTCGGCAAGGGAGGTAATATCCTCATAGCTGACAGACAGCTTTCTTTCCTTCATGACTACTTGTAAGGGCTTGGCTACATTTTCATACAAAAAAATTGTTCTCAAAGCGTCATACTTTTCAATAATGATATTAACGCTCTTTTCAACACAATCAATGTCCAGGATGCCTTTTATAGAAAGTGATATCTGCTCAAAGTAGGCGTCTGAATTTTTATCCATCATATAGTGGTACAATATCCCTTGCTGCATAGGAGTGAGCCGGTACATATCTTTTATGTTTTGTTTCTTCAAATCACTCATAAGTACTCCTCCTTAAATACAAACTCTTTTTATTCGAAGTTATTCAATACGTCTTCAAACTCATCCATATTCAGATCGTCTACTGTAAAATCACTGAGTGTAGCTTCTGAATAGTCCATTTCTGCACAATGGGTTATTATGTTTACTAAATGCTTTTTAAAACTCACCGCTACCCCTTCAATAGTACTCTTCTCATACTCGCCCTGGTTGTAGCTAAAGTTTAATTCCAGCTTCCCGCCTTCTACAGTTCCGCCGTTAATATCAATACAATACTCACTTTTATAGTTTGGTCCTGTAGACTCTCCGGCAGGAATATCAGACACTCCAAATAAATTGTCTACATTATCCTGGTTGAATTGACCGAGGTAATTGAAGCTTATTTCAGGGTTTAGATTAAAGTTTAAATCGGCTTTGTTTTCCGGCAAGGTAAGATATTTTAGTATGCCGTAACCTATCCCTTTGTTAGGTATATGCCTGATGTTTTCTTTTACCGATTTGATCATGCGGGAAATATCGAGTTGTCCGCTGACATCTAACACCACGGGATACTGGGTGGTGAACCATCCCACGGTCCTGCTTATGTCAATGTCTTTAATGATTTCCTCCCTGCCGTGCCCCTCCAGACTGATCAGAACCTTATCATTTCCGGTCCATTCCCTCACTGCTAATCCCAAGGCGGTAAGCAATATGTCGTTTACTTCTGTGTTATAAGCATGGTTTACCCGCTTTAGCATCTTCTCAGTCTCTTCAATACTCAGCTCGATCTTGACGCTATTGTTATTCATATACCTTCTTTCTTCAATCTCTCGGTCTTTTGGAAGCGGTATTGTTTCAGTTTTTTCCAAATTGGTCCAGTAATTTATTTCTTTTAATAGTTCAGGGCTATTGGCATACTCATCAAGCCTCTGTGCCCAATCTTTGAAAGAGTCGGTCTTGTTGCTGAATTTTATTTCATCATTGTTTAGCGCCTGTCTGTATCCTATGTCCAAATCTTCCAGTATGATTCTCCACGATACCCCATCAACTACAAGGTGGTGAATAGCTATTAGCAGGTGGTCCCCTTCTTTAGTCTTAAACAGACCAACCTTAACTAAAGGACCGTTATACAAGTCCATGCTCCTCTGAATCCTCGACGCTTCCAGCTCTATTTTTTCCCGGTAATTATAGCTGTCCCTAAGGTCTACAATTTCCAATGAAAAATGTTCACCTTCAAGGTTTTTGTTGTATTGGAGTATATTTTGATCCTCTATTTTTACCACTGTTCTAAAAATATCGTGGTGCTCTACAAGCTTTGACAATACTTTTCGAATAATAGCTTCTTCAAATCCGTTACGCCCATATATCATTATTTCCTGATTAAAATGATGGATATCCTTGCTGTCTTGTTTATACAACCATCTTTGTATAGGTGTTATCGGTACTATGCCTTCTACCGGGCCTTGATGAATTCTTCGGCTTGTAGATTGTATATATTCGACGAGTTCCTCAATTACAGGATGTTTGAATAAGTCCCGCATTTCAAGCTTTAGCCCATGGACGTTAAGACGCGACATTACCTGTATGGCTTTTATTGAGTCTCCTCCAAGGCTGAAGAAATTATCTTTTACCCCGATGTTTTCAGTTTTTAGTACGTCTTCCCATACTTTGGCCAGTATTTCTTCTCTTTCGTTTCTAGGAACTACATGCTCTACTCCGGTATTAATATTCCCCTGTGGTTCAGGCAATGCTTTCCGATCAATTTTACCGTTGGCATTAAATGGCAGCTGTTCCAGCTTCATGAAATATGCTGGTACCATGTAGTCAGGTAGTTCGTTTAAGAGATGCTCCCTTAGCTCGGAAATGGTCAATTCATTTTCCCCTACAATATATGCACACAGGTACTTCTTCCCTTGCTGCTCTTCCTTTGCAATAACCACTGCTTCCTTAATAGCAGTGTGCTTCACCAGATGTGCTTCAATTTCTCCAAGCTCTATTCTAAAGCCTCTTATCTTTACCTGGTGGTCGATCCTGCCCATGAATTCGATGTTCCCATCAGGAAGCCGCCTTACTAAGTCCCCTGTGCGGTACACTTTTTCGCCGGGAATAAACGGGTTAGGTACAAATTTTTCTGCTGTCAGTTCAGGTCTATTCAAATAGCCCCTTGCAAGACCGCTTCCACCTATCACAAGTTCACCGGCCACTCCTACAGGAGTTAATTGGTTGTGCTTGTCCAGTATATAAAGGTATACATTCTGTAAAGCTTTCCCTATAGGTACTGTTATAAGTTCTTCTGCTATTTTCTTTGTTATACTGTAACCCGCTGCATATATCGTGGACTCTGTAGGCCCATAGATATTTTCCAGAGATGTGTTCTCTGAGACATCGAAAAGCTCATGGACAAGCTTTTTGGGCAGCGCTTCTCCAGCAGCAAAAATATACCTGAGAGTTGATGGCAGTTTTATACCATTATCTTTTAAAGTTTGTACCATTATATTCAGCATTGATGGTACAAAGTTTACATGGGTTATCTTATGCTTGTTTATTACCTCTACTAACTCCATAGCTTCCTTTTCCACACCTTGGCGTGATATTACAAGCTTTCCTCCGTTGAGGAACCAGCCAAATATCTCAGCTACGGATACGTCAAAGGTATAAGTTGTTTTAAATAGAAAAGCGTCTTCCGCTTTAAGCGGATACATGGCCTGGAGGGCTGTAATTATGTTTACAACGCTAGTATGCTCAATCATTCCACCTTTGGGCTTCCCTGTCGAACCTGATGTATAAATGACGTACGCAAGGTCCGAGGGTTTGTTTACATTTTCAAGCTTTGAGTTCTCTTCATTTAAATATTCTTCCTCCAGATATATAATATCCGCATCAATCTGCTTATTTTCCATAAAGGTCCTGGAGGTCAAAAGGATCTGGGAACCACTATCGTCCAACAAATACTTTATCCTTGTATCAGGATAATTAGGATCTATCGGCAGATACGCCCCTCCAGCTTTCAATATGGCAAATATCCCCACAATCATCTCAAATGAACGTTCGGCCATAATTCCTACAATACGGTCAGGCTTTACCCCTTTGTTCCTCAATACTCTGGCCAAATGATTTGCCTTTCCGTTCAATTCCCTGTAAGTCAAGTGCTTGTCTTCATATACCACAGCTATGTTGTCAGGTGTCCTTTCCACCTGCTCAGCAAACAGCTCATGTATGGTTTTGTCCTGCGGATAGTCTTTCTTAGTATCATTAAAGTCTATCAGCAACTGCTTTCTTTCTTCATGACTTAATATAATAAGCTTGTCAACTGACCCTTTGGGGTTATGGATAAACATATTTAAAATATTAATAAAATAGTCTATACACTCTTCTGCCTGTTTTCTTTCCAATACTTTGTCCGAGTAGATCAAGCTTATATTAAGATCATCGAATGTATTACTTACTGTAAAGTCAAGACTTGTATTGGTTGCTTCATATTCATCAACTGAAATTCTATCTTTAACATCACCGATTTCTTTGTTTATTATCTCGTTATATATATGAAAATCCACATAATTGAATATGGTATCAAATAAAGGATTTTCCTCTTTGTTTTCTTTTCCGCCCAGGATATTTATGATCTCAAATAAAGGCAGTCTTCCATAAAGCTTTAAGTTTATTAATTTCTTTTCTGCAACTTTTATCAATTCCTCCCATATATCGATTTTATCAAAACACATTTTGACGGGAACCGTATTTAAGAAGCACCCCAGCATCTTATCTCCATCTTCGCATACAGGTCTGTTATTTTCTACCAAACCTACGACAAAGTCATCCTCGTATGAAAGCATATTGAGCATATAAGTGTATGCAGCAAAGCAAAGTGTCTTTAAGCTTACATCATATCTTCTGGCAGTACTTCTTAAATCACCTAAAAATTCCTGACTTAAATGGCGTGTTACATGGTCTACTTTATAAGATTTTTTTGTTTTTCCATGAATATTTGCAGGCATATTCAACCTTTTATATTCACTTAATTCCTCTCTCCAATAATTAATTACTTCCTGGTTGTCCTTAATTGTCATTTGGTCTGCTATATAATCTTTATAGCTGCATTTAAGCCGTGTTGGTATATAATCTTTTTCTTGCTTAAGCTTAGAGTATAGGTTTGAAACTTCCGTAATCAATGAAGCAACACTCCAGCCATCCAGGATAGCATGGTGGAATATCAGAACCAGACAAATATGGTTTGCGTCAAGTTTGAATATTCTTATCCTCCAAAGGGGCTTTGATATATCAAACGGATTCGCTCTGTCATTTTCCAAATATTTGTTTATATACTCAACCTGCCCTGTCCTGCTAAAATTCATGATATCTATCTGCTCAATATCAAGACTACTGCCCTTGTAAACAATTTGCACAGGAGTTTCAAAATCCTCTAAATTAAAAACCGTCCTTAAAATATCATGTTTTGACGTCATTAGAAGCATCGCTTCTTTAAATGCTGGGAAATCAAAGTCTTTGTCATTCAGATGAAATGCAAATTGGTCATGATAAACTGCATTTTCATAGTCTTTTTTGGAATGATAAATCATACCCAGCTCTATGTGACTCATCGGATATATATCTTCCATGTCCGAAGGTAACTTTTCTGAGAGAGTTTCATTCATCAATATTCGCTGTTTAAATAACTCCAGTTCTTCCCTTGCTTTACCCATCTTACTGTTAAAAGCTTCCGTATCTTTTACTTTTAAGAATGCAGACAATCTCTCAATATCAGGATTCATGTATATATCCCTGATTTGGATGTTTATATCCAACTTTTTGCATATTGTGCTGACTAATGATATTGCACGTATAGAATCTCCGCCTATTTTAAAGAAGTTGTCCCTTATTCCTACCTGTTTTGCTCCAAGCACTTCCTGCCATATTTCAACCAGTTTCTCTTCCACTTCATTCCGCGGCGCTACATATTCTGTTCCCGTACTCATACTTCCGTCAGGCTCGGGCAATGCTTTCCTGTCTATTTTTCCATTAGGGGTCAATGGCAGCTTTTCCATCTGCATAAAGTAAGAAGGGATCATGTAGTCCGGGAGCTCTTTTGACAAGTGTTCCCTCATCCCCTGTACGGTTATTTCTTGATCCGGTACGACGTACGCACAAAGATACTTATTTCCGTCAGCTCCTTCTTTGTCCAATACCACTGCTTCTTTTATTGTTTCATGCTTTAATAACCGGTTCTCTATTTCACCCAGTTCTATCCTGTAGCCTCTTATCTTTACCTGATGGTCGATCCTGCCCAGGNGCCAGGTCACCTGTCCTGTACATCCTTTCACCCGGTGCGAATGGGTTTGCTGCGAATTTTTCTTCTGTAAGTTCCGGTCTGTTCAAGTACCCTCTTGCCAGTCCATCCCCTGCTATACATAGTTCTCCCGCTACTCCTATCGGCTGCAGGCCCTTTTCCTTACTCACAACATATAACTTAATGTTATCTATGGGCTTTCCTATTGGTACAAGCTCCAATTCTTCTTCCGTGGAGCAGCCAAAGTAGGATACATCTACTGTTGCTTCTGTTGGTCCGTACAGGTTATGCAGGCTTGTTCCTTTTTCTTTGTACAGCAGCTTGTTGAACTTTTCTACT